>NZ_VXKP01000002.1:0-466044 GCF_008711455.1 Francisella sp. XLW-1
GGCTCCGGCCAGGTGAAAGTAGGTAATCGCCATCTTATTCAAATATCAAAGACTTATCGTGATAAGCAATACAAAAAGCCTCATAAATATATGGGGCTTTGTGTTTTTATAACTAACAAATTTAAATTATCCTTATCAATTTGTTTATATACAAAATAGGGGCTATCCTAGATAACTTTACTTTAGACTCTCTCTAACCCAGTGTCTAATTAGCTTTAGTTGCTCTTTAGAATCACTGTGATTAAATCTCCACTCACACTCCTTTAAAAACAAGTGAAAATGCTCCCTAGGGATACCATTTATATGATTATGCTTCTTAGCGAATAACTTACTATGGTTAATTCTATAGTGTTTAAATTCTGAAACATCTAAGGATTATAGCTCCTAAACGTATCTGTGTAAACGATACTATCAGGCTTAACTTTTTCTCTAATTATAGGTAATAAAGTATCACTCTTAGCATCTGGAACGATTACAGTATATACCTTACCATTCCTTTTAAGTAAGCCAAATACAGGGACTTTACCACCAGCTCCTCTACCTCGTTTTCCTTTAAGAGTTCCTCCAAAGTAACTTTCATCTACTTCAATTTCTCCAGCAAACATTTCTAAATGCTCACTGTTTTGATAAATAAGTAATCTTAATCTATGAAAATAATAGCTGGCTGTAGTTTTATTTACTGATACTAATTCTGATGCAGTTCGTGCTGTACTTCCCGCTATAAATAACTCTATTAATTTGTCTTGTTTGTATGAACTTAATCTACTTTTTCTTATCAAAACCATCCTAACATAACTTAGTTATCTAGGATAGCCCTTCTTTATTAATAATAGTAGGAGATGCATATAGGTAGGTAGAATATGATATCAATAATATGTACATTAATAGTTTTTGCTACGTATAATTTTATTCTTTGCTTGCCAAAAAATATTCAAGAGCTAATTGGTATTAGTGAAGATATATTAAGTATAATGAAAATATAAATAGAATGTAAGTAATTGGAAATGCAAATCTAGAGAATATATCTAGTCTCTTTGCAAAGCTTTGTTTATCTAGTTTTATCAGCCAGTATACGATTAGACTTTCTAGGACTGTTGAAAATAGAATAGTAAAGGATAGTAATAAGAAGCCGTCTGTGAAGGTTAGATAGTCAATATCTGGCATTTCCCCCTCAATCAAAAACTGGTATGCGATAACGGATAAAATCCCTATAAACGCTATATTTAACCTGTCTGATAATGCTTTAGTGTCCATCCAGAATACGGCCCACATTGCTAATACTAATAGTGTCAATGGGATTAATACTTTTAAGAGAATATTGGTAGGCTTTCTTTCCAATGAAATACTAAACTCTAGCATTGACACTTTCTCTGACTTTCCATAATAGTATTTTGTAGGATTTGTATTTACTAAATTAAAGTTAGTAAGGTGCCATTCTGCTATATTTACATTTGGATGGTCTTTAACGTAATCTTTAACAGTAATCCTATGATTTGGTTCTACTACCAATTTTACTTCGTTAGAGTCGTATCCAAACGGTATTATGTATGCTTTTAAGGTCTGCTTATCAAATGGGAATTTCTCAAGTTGCATAGGTGTTTCAAGATGTAGTGTTCGTTGTTCTGTATATACAACATTTCCATCAGGATAAATTTTTATTTGTCTTGCTTTTATTTGAGGAGACCCAACTTCATTTATTATTGATATTTGAGGTTTCCAACCTTCAAAAATTTCATCATATTGAAAGTCTCCTTGATATAAAATGTAAGGAGTTTTTTCTTCATTTGCATTAAACTTTAATCTTGGATCATTCCATCTGAATTTGAAAATAACATCAATTTGTAATTGCTCATTAACTTCATCTAAGCTTTGTATATCAGTAATGAATGCAGAAGTCTTTACAATTGTAGGTTCTTGTGGAGGAATGCTGCCATATCCGAACATATTTTTATAATAAGCTAAAGATATAACTAGCAAAAAAAATAATTTTAAAAGATTATTGTTAAGCATGATTACTAATTAGTTTTTATTCTTTATAGATATTTTACTAAACTAGTATATTCAAACCAAATTTTGATCAATATTAATTACTAAATACATTTTTGTATTAAATTAGAATATGATTAATTGAATAATGTTGATTATTATATTGATAAAAGGCTTCATGATAGTAAACAATAAATTAGATCCGTTAAATGGGATTAAAACTAAAGCAAATAAAATATAAAAGCCATATTTTTGTAAATTACTATACTTATATGCTATGGCTTTAGGTAAAAAAGAAGCTACTATTTTACTACCATCAAGAGGAGGGATTGGTAGAAGATTTAGGATCATAAGCACAATATTAATCATTACGCCGTAAAAAGCCATTCCTTGTATATAGGGATATGAAGTTATATATTTTGCTATTATTGCCCATATTATTGCCATTAAAAAATTCGCTAGAGGGCCAGCAATGGCTACAAGAGCAATATCAAGTCTAGGATTTTTTAAGTTGCTGTGATTTATTGGGACTGGTTTAGCCCAACCAAAAATAAAAGGAAATCCGGAAGCTAAAGATCCTATCAGCATTAACCCTGGTACTATGATAGTGCCAATTAAATCTATATGAGAGACTGGGTTTAAACTAACTCTTCCCAATTTATATGCAGTATTATCACCTCTATATTTTGCAATATAACCATGCGCAGCTTCATGTATCGTTATTGCAAATATTAATGGGATTATAGCCATTAGAGATGTTATTAAAATATGGTTAAGATCCATACAACATGTTTTAGAAATTTTAATTTTGCAATTATAGTTACTAGACGTATAAATATAAAGCTAAATAATTAAATTAATAAAAAAATCTACAATGGTGCATATAAATACTTAATATTTAATATTTAGTGTGGTATAAATTTAAGTGTAGCTTAATTAATATTGAGTTTAATTAGATTTTATTAAATTTGTAAGGAGTGTTTCTATGAAAAAAATAATAACTGTAATTTTGGTATCTTGTGTACTAGCTTCATGTGTATCTACATATGAGCCTGTACCAGCAGATAAACAATCTCAACAATAAAATGAGGAGACTATTATGAGAAAAAATATTTTTAGAGTAGCAGTTATGACAGTACTTTCAATGATTTTGATGTCTTGTGTTGTCAAGCATGAGTGTCCAACTAAATTAGATGCAAATGGCAATAAGTATATGGACAGAAATGCCTGTGCACAAAATACATATTTACTAGGATTTATTCCGTTAGGTTAGATTCTTGGAGGCATAAAATGCTGATACTTAAATATTTTTTGACAGTATTTTCTTAAGATTTCTTTAAAAAGGTGTGTCCTATAAATTATAAGATTTTATCAATAAAATTAAACTTCTAAATTTGCTGTATAAAAGGCTTGTTGCAGATAATAAAGTAGGTAATATCCTACCTGTGGGGGTCGATTTGTGTTTCATTTTATTTATAGGAGACTCGTTATATGGCAAATCAATATTCGGGAAATTTTGAACAAATTGTAAAAAATAGATTCAACTGTTCAGCAAAAGAAGTTTTGTTAAAATGTCAAAGAGAAGGTTTAAGTTATCAGGAAGCTGAAAAGGTTCTGGGATTTAAGCACGTAACTATTAGAAAGTGGGCGAAGAGATTTGATATTAAGTTGCCAGCTAGGTTTAGATTTGATGAAGATCGTTTTGGTCAAAGCAAAGAGATTGCTTATGTGAATGAGTGTAAGTCAAATAACATTAATAAGGCTAATATCTTTAGTCGTTGTTGGATAAATATGAATCTCTATTCAGCAATCAAAGCTAAATCCTGATTAACTGAAATTTCTGTATTATTTTCGCTTTGGCAAAATGTTATGCTGTCATTAGGAGTTAAAATGATAACTGTTGAGCCAAAGTTAAACCAGCCAAGTGTATCTCCTTTTTTGAATTCTATATTAAAGTTGTCACTGTTGTAATCCCAAGTTTGTACATCTCTATAGTAGCTTGGGGCTACTTTGCCGTGCCAAACTGTTTCGATACCGGCAACAAGTAAAGCACCTACAAAAATCACTGCAACTTCACCAATTTCTGTATTGAAGTAACAAACTAATCTCTCATTTTTTGCAAATAAATTATCAACATTTTTTGCAGTGGTTTGGTTTACAGAAAAAAGCTTACCAGGTATATAAACCATTTTTGTGAGCTTGCCATCGATAGGCATATGGACTCTATGATAATCTTTGGGAGATAGGTATATAGTTGCAAATTTTGTGAAATTGGTTGTTGAACTATCAGCTATTAGAGCCTTTAGTGTAAAGGTTTTTCCCTTAGCTTGAATTAAACTGCCATTAGTAATATTTCCAAACTCACTTAGAACGCCATCTGCAGGAGAGGAGATAACTTTTTTATCTGAAGATATAGGTCTTAATCCATCTTTTAATTCTCTTATGAAGAAGTTGTTAAAAGAAGAGTATTTATTTATATCAGTCTCTTTAGCCTCATTTATATTGATTTTAAACTTTTTTATGGCTAAATTTATTAGATAATTTTTTAGATGTCTATTTTTTGATTCTGCTAATCTACTAACTAGTCTCGATGTTAAAGAATGAGGGATTATGTATTGCAGAAATATAAAAAGTTTATCTTTCATTGTTCTTTTACTCTTGAAGCTTTTATTATTATTAGTATAGCACTGTGTTATAATGTTTAGTTAATTTAATTAGCTAGTTACTATATATTTGTAGATGAAAAAAAGTTTCCAAATTTTCATTTTAGTGAGTCTTGGTTTATTGTTACAAAACTGTGCAACTAATGATGTAGATAATGATTTCACTGCTGAAAGTCTTTCTAATGAGAGCTTTAGCTGGGATATATTTAGAAATAGGAAGTATGAGTATGCTAAAGTTCAGGTTAAAGAAGAGCCTTCTTTGATAATTCCTACAGGTTTAAATGGTGAAAAAATCAAACCAGCTTTAAAGCTTCCTGATGGTGATGATAAGTACGCTAGGTCACAAGTTCCTAAAGCATATCAGCAGATGTTACCTCCAAATTATACAGTCAAGTTCGATATGGCTAAAATAATAAGTGATCAGATATCAAAAGTTTCCATAAGTGTTGTTTATGATGATTCTGGATCTTTGAAACTTGTATTTAGAGAGCCACTATCTATAACCATAAATTTACTAGATGACTATTTCAAAGATCATCCTAATAGTTATACCGTAACATCTGAGAAGGATGAAGTGTTATCGGGACATTTGATTACAGTTAAAGATGCTCAAAAAGATAGAATATTTGTTATTAAGGCACGTAAAATTGATGAGCTCTCTAGTTTGGTTAAAATAAATGCTGTCTTTACTGGAGATGGTCAGTCTCAAGCACCTGATCATATTTCAGAAGGTGTTAGATTACTAAGTGATATTCGTAAAGAATTAAATAATACCGAATTAAAAAGCGATAATAATCTAGAAATTGCTAAAAAAGCAGAGTTGGATATGGCGGCTTCTGAAGCTAATGCGAGTAAAGGGCAGTCAAGTTTAGGAGGATTGTTAGGTTCTGCTAAGAAGAGCAAGTTCGGTTTTGGTTCATATGATAGAACTATTGATAAATCTATACAGCAAGATGAGACAGACCAGATTCAAAATCAGATGAAAGATTATACTAAAATTACTGCGCCATCCGACAATAGTGTCTACGATAGTCAAGCACAAGCACAAGAGTTAAATACATAGGTGATAGAAGATGTATGATATTTCAGTTTTTATCGGAAGATTTCAGCCTTTTCATAGGGGGCATCTGCATAACATATTAGTAGCTTTGGAAAATAGTAAGAAAGTTATTATAAACGTAGGAAGTTCATTTAACGCTCCAAATATAAAAAATCCATTTTCATTTGAATTTAGAAGGCAGATGATTATAGAGGACTTAAAATTGGCTGGTATTGATTTATGTTTGATTGAAATTGAACCACTAGCAGATTATTTCTATCAAGAGCAAAAATGGGAAGAGTCTTTACGTCAAAATGTCTATAAGTACGCTAGGCTAGATGAAACTATAGCTATTGTTGGACATATTAAGGATGAATCTAGCTATTATATTAAGAGTTTTCCAGAGTGGGGATATATACCAGTAGATAATTATAAAAATTATAATGCCACAGAGTTTAGAAAATATTTTTATAAAGGCGAAATCCTTGATGAGTATATGTGTAGTCGAACACTAAATCAGGGAACATTTAAGTTATTAAATGCTTTTATGCAAAGCGTAACATATCAAGATCTGGTTGCTGAAAATAATTATGTTGTCGACTATAAGTATTCATGGAGAAATGCGCCGTATAAACCAAACTTAGTTACAGTGGATGCTCTAGTTATAGTAAATAATCATATTCTTCTAGTCCAAAGGAAAGGTTTTCCTGGTAAGGGTTTGTGGGCATTGCCAGGTGGATTCTTGGAGTGTGAAGAGACCATATCTCAAGCGATAGTAAGAGAGCTGTTTGAAGAAACAAATATAGATTTAAGTATTGAACAATTATCTTTAGCAAAAAGATTTGAAAAAGTTTTTGACTATCCTGATCGTTCTGTTAGAGGTCGAACTATTAGTCATGTTGGTGTTTTTGTGTTGGAAGAATGGCCGAGTTTACCAATAATAAATGCCGCAGACGATGCTAATAAAGTTCAGTGGGTTTCTATAGATTCAATTATAAATAGTATGTATGATAGAATGCTAGAAGATCATTATCAAATTATCACAGTTCTGCTAGAAGAGTGTGGTGTATAGGGATATAAGGAGTTTTTTGTTATGAGTTTATCAGTTGTTATTTTAGCCGCAGGAAAGGGTTCAAGAATGAACTCTAATAAGCCAAAAGTTTTACAAACTTTAGCAGGAGAAACCTTAATTAGGCATGTGATAAATAGAGTTGAACCTTTAAAGCCCAATAATATAATTGTTGTTACAGGTCATCTAAAAGAGATGGTTGAAGAAGAACTTACAGATAAAGGTGTTACCTTTGTAGAGCAAAAAGAACAGTTAGGAACAGGGCATGCAGTACTACAGGCCTTACCTCAGATTAAAGAGGATAAAGTCTTAATTCTATATGGTGATGTGCCTTTAATATCTACAGAAGTCTTGGCTAATTTGATTAAATCAGCAAGTAATGATCTAGCTGTTCTTACCGCTGTTGTAAATAATCCGACGGGACTCGGACGTATTGTAAGAGATAAGTTTGGTGCAGTAAGCCATATAGTCGAAGAGAAGGATGCTACAGATGGACAGCGCCAGATCAAAGAGATAAATACGGGTATATATTGTGTATCTAGAGATCACTTGGAAAAATGGCTGCCTAATCTAGGCAATACTAATGCACAAGGTGAGTATTATCTTACAGATATAGTAGCAATGGCAAGAGAGGATAACATCTCTATAACGGTAACTCACCCTGTTGAAGAATTTGAAATACAAGGTGTTAATGATAGAGTTCAACTTGCACAACTTGAAAGACAGTGGCAGAAGCATATTGCTGAAGTAATAATGTCAAAAGGTGTTAGTGTTGCGGATCCTAATAGAATAGATGTGCGCGGTAAACTTGAGGTTGGCAAAGATTGTTGGTTAGATGTTAATGTAATCATTAAAGGGCAAGTGAAGCTTGGCAATAATGTTGTAGTTGGAGCGAACTGTATTCTAAAAAACTGTACTATAGAAGATAATGTTAAAATAAAAGCTAATAGTATGGTTGATGGATCCATTATTCGTGAAGGAGCTATTGTTGGGCCTTTCGCTAGAGTTAGACCAGAATGTGATGTCAAGGAAGGTGCTGTTATTGGAAACTTTGTTGAAACAAAAAAAACTATTTTAGGAAAGGGATCAAAAGCATCACATTTGACATATTTAGGTGATAGTGAAATCGGAGCTAATTGTAATATTGGAGCAGGTGTAATAACTTGTAATTATGATGGAGTTAATAAGCATAAAACAACAGTAGGAGATTATGCGTTTATCGGATCTGATTCACAGTTAATTGCTCCAGTTAATATTGGTCCTGGTGCAACTATTGGTGCTGGATCAACTATTGCAAAAGATGTTCCAGCTGATAATCTTGCTATCTCAAGAGCAAGACAGCGTCATATTGATACTTGGCAGAGACCTGTCAAAAAAAGACGATAAGTAAAAAGTAAGGTATATAATGTTATGTGTGGGATAGTAGGTGCCAATTCTACAAGAAATGTTACAAATATTTTGATTGAGGGACTTAAAAAACTTGAATATCGTGGTTATGATTCTGCTGGCTTAGCAGTAGTTAATGATTATAATCAAATAGATATGTGTAAAGAAGTGGGTAAGGTTGTTGAGTTAGAAAATGCTGTTGATGACTTATCAGATTTCAAAGGTAATATAGGTATTGCCCATACTAGGTGGGCAACTCATGGTAAACCTTCAAAAGAAAATTCTCATCCGCATGCTTCGGAGAAATTTTGCATAGTACATAATGGTGTAATTGAGAATTTTGCTGAATTAAAAAGATCATTAATTAAAGAGGGCTATCATTTTAAATCAGACACTGATACTGAAGTTGTGGCTCATCTATTAGATAGAGAATGGGATGATTCTAAATCTATTATTGAGAATATCAAGCTTATAACTAAGCTTTTAAAAGGAGCATATGCCCTAGCAATAATTTCACAGAAGTTTTCTGATAAGATCGTTGCCGTTCGCTCAGGCTCTCCTCTAGTTATAGGAGTGGGTATTGATGAGAATTTTATTTCATCTGATACATTATCGTTATTGCCAGTTACTAATAGATTCTCTTATCTTGATGAGGGCGATATAGCTATTATATCTAAACAGGATGTTGAAGTCTTTGATAGTAAAGGAATACCTAAAAATTTAGAAGTTGAAGAATATAACTACTCATCTTCAAGTGCTACTAAAGATGGTTATAAGCACTATATGCTTAAAGAGATATATGAGCAACCAGAAGCTATATCAAATACTATCATGGCATCATTAAATGATGGTGAAATTAGTTTAGATAATTTTGATACAAAAGCTCAAGAGCTATTTGAGAAAACTAAACATATAAGTATAGTTGCATGTGGTACTAGTTATAATGCTGGTATGACTGCTAAATACTGGATAGAAAAGTATGTAAAAATTCCATGTAGTGTTGAGATAGCTAGTGAGATTAGATACAGAGATAATATAGTCGTCGATGGTTCATTATTTGTTAGTATCTCACAATCTGGAGAAACTGCGGATACTTTAGAATCTCTAAGAAAAAGTAAAAAGCAGAACTATATTGGTAGTATGTGTATTTGTAATGTACCAAATAGCTCTTTAGTACGAGAGTCTGATATTGCTTTTATGACAAAAGCAGGTGTTGAGATTGGTGTTGCATCAACAAAGGCGTTTACAACACAGTTAGTAGCATTAGCAATATTTACACTTGTAATGTCTAGATTGAAGGAAAGTTTATCAAATGGTGAGATTGTAAAATATACTAAAGAACTTAATAATATCCGTGCATTAGTTATGGGTGCATTGAAATTAGACCCTGAAATAGACGAGATAAGTGAATACTTCTCTGATAAAGAGCATACAATATTTTTAGGAAGAGGATTGTATTACCCAATAGCAGTAGAGGGCGCTTTAAAGCTCAAAGAAATATCATATATTCATGCTGAAGCTTATCCTTCAGGTGAGTTAAAACATGGACCACTAGCATTAGTAGATAAACATATGCCAATAGTTGCTATGGTACCTAATGATGATTTATTAGACAAAACTCTTTCTAATCTTCAAGAAGTTCACGCTAGAGGAGGAAAGCTAATTCTTTTTGTAGATAAGGCAATAAAAGATAAAGTTAGCTTTGATAATAGTATTGTCTTGGAATTAGATGGTGGACATGATTTTAGTGCGCCAATAGTATTTACAATACCACTCCAGCTTTTATCGTATCATGTAGCTATTATCAAAGGGACAGATGTCGATCAACCTCGAAACCTAGCTAAGTCAGTTACTGTAGAATAGTGATGCTGTAAATTCTGATAGCATTCCCTAAATTATTTTATATAAAAGGTATTCATTATGGATTTTAATAAATCTTTGTCATCTGAAAATATTAGACTTGAAATAATGACTAGAGGAGATTTTGATAGGTTATACAATATAGCTAAAGATCCTGAAATATGGGCTCAGCATAATGATAAATCACGTAGTCAAGTAGATGGGTTTAAAAAGTATTTTGATGATGGTTTAAAAAATCCTCAAAATTGTTATCTGATTTTTCATAATAAAGAACTTGTTGGTTCTACTAGATACTATGAGTATGACTGTATTAAAAAATCAATAAAAGTAGGTTATACATTCTATGCTAAAAAATATTGGGGTACAGAGCTTAATAAAAAAGTTAAAAAACTAATGTTAGACTATGCCTTTGAATCAGTCGAAAATGTACTTTTTGATGTTTGGTATAAAAACATTCGTTCGCAAAAAGCTGTGTCCAAATTAGGAGCTAAACTTTGTGAGAATGATACTTCTCGTGAAAGACTAGTTTTTATATTAAATAAAAAAGATTGGGAAAATTTAAGAAATGATTAGATGTAAGCTCTTCTTTGAGCTATTCTAGCTCTTTTGATAGCTTGACGTTTTGCTATCTTTCTTTTTTCAGTTGGCTTTACGTAGTGCTGTCTATCTCTAAGCTCTTGCTTGATACCAGCTTTTTCGCAAGCACGTTTGAAGTTTCTTAGGCTTATGTCAAATGGTTTGCGCTCGTCTACTCTAATACTTGGCATTATAGTACCTCAATATTTATAGCTTCAGGGCCTTTTCTACCTTCTTGAGTTTCAAAAGTAACTTGTTGACCTTCAGCAAGTGTTTCACCATTAAGTTTTGAAATATGTACAAATACATCTTTACCACCATTCTCAGGAGTGATGAAGCCAAATCCTTTTTGATCGTTGAAAAACTTTACTGTACCTTGTGATTTATTATCCATTTTTATTCTCTTTAGTTATTTGTTTAGTTAGTTCTAGCACATTACTGCTAATTATTGTATGGATTTATGAAATGACAATTTAAGAGATTAAGCAAAAACTGAAATTAAATACTCAGAGAAACTTACTCATAAAGATTCCCTGGTTCCTTACTGTATAGATTGTATTATAAAATAGTGCCAAAAGATACAATTTAGAATAAAATATTTAAAACTCACTAAGTACATCTGAAGTAGTATTTAGTCTAGCTTAGACCTTTTAGCTTGCAGAAGATCTTTTGCACTTGACCATTGCTGTACTCGAGGTTCTAGATTTTTGATTTTTTTATCAAATTCTGCCTCAAGATTTATATTGTATAGATTAGCAATTTCAAGAACACATACCAAAACATCAGTTAATTCTGATTTGATTTTTTCATTATCTAAAGTTTCTTCGTAGATTTCTTTCTGCATTATTTCATTAGCTAGCTCTCCAACTTCTTCTGTAAGAGCAATAAAGCTAGCTAATCTTGGGTGAGAAATATCTTTAAAAAGCCTATCTATAATTTGTTGAGCTTCTTTGATTTGCATGAGATTTTTTAAGAGTTAATTTCTGTTATTATTTATTCTACAACACTTATGTCTACAGAAGGACGTAAAGTTGAGCAAACAGCTAAAGCTTCGTGTACTGGATGATCAGCGAACTTTTCAAAAGGAGCATTTGCGCCTGCCTTAGTGTTGATGCATGGGATAGTCTGTTGCATCAAGTTGTAGTCAAATCTAGGCGCCCATTTACGAGATCCAAGTCTAGCTGTAGTTGAACAGTTATCAACCATATGAGCAACACCTTTGAAGTGCATATATGGATTTAGTGAATCTACAGCTTCAATGATAGACTCATTGACAATCTCAGAGTATGCATGACCTTTTTGAGCTAAAACATCAGATTGAGCCATTATACAAGCTATATATACCCCTGCTGTAATTGGATCAATAGGAGTTGTGTGCTGGTCACGTTCAGCTCTTACCTTTTCACCAACTTTCCATAGTTCAGTTTTGTCAATTTTGCCCATTGGTAGACGATCATGACGAGCACCAGCCATTACAACTGAGCGAATTTCATTACCGCTTTCAACATCTTCATAACACTCAATTAAGATATCAAATAGAGGAGTGTAAGCAGCATTGTAAGCATTTTCAAACTTTTGCTTGTCTTCGGCAGATTCTAAGCTTTCATACACTTTTTTCATTCCTTGCGTAGAGATAATCTTAGAAATAGGTCCAGTGATTGCTTCAGCAGTACGTCTGAAAGCTTCTTCTTTGTCCATACCATTATCAGTGAAGTAGCGATAAAGCACTTCGATGATGCCATGTACACCACCAAGTAAAACACCTCTTTCACCAAAGATATCAGAACGATATTCCATTTCCATAGTTGTTGGGAATACAAATGGTGCACCACAAGCTATAGCCCAAGCTAGAGCCTGTTCAGTTGCTCTACCGTTAACATCTTGATATACACCAATACTGCTGTTGATACCGGCACCATTTACTATCTTACCTTGCTCGTATAGGCGGCGAACGGAAGGCCCCATACCCTTTGGACACATTGCAACGATATTTATATCATCTCTAACCTTGTAGTTAATGCTCTCAATAAAGCCAATTAAGAAACCATGAGAGAAACCTAGAGTTGCTCCAGGTTTAACAGCTGCAAAAATCTTATCGTAAAGTTTAGCTTGAGCGGCATCAGAGATTAGGATAATAGCCATATCTGATTCTTTAATAACATCAAACATTTCGCCTAAGGTACCATTTTCTTTAGTGAAACCTACAGCTTCAGCTTGTTTTTCTGAGTTTGAACCAGCACGTAAGCCAACCTTAACTTTGATGTCTGTTCCCTCTAAAGAATCACGTAAATTCTGTGCTTGAGCTGGACCTTGAGATCCCCAACCGATTACACCAATCTGCTTAATTCCCTCAAATGCTTGAGGAAGTTTTTCAAATAGATGACGACCACCAGCAACGATAGTCTCATTTTGTCCACCTAAGTTATATTCTTTAACTTCAAAAATATTGCTTTGAATCTTCATTTTATTCTCCAGTATTAAGCTTTTTTATTATTAGTCTAACTACAAAGTTATACAAAGACTTGCTTGAAATAAAGTGAAAAATTTGCAACTATTTATTGCAGATAGTGCAATAAAACATAAGTATGATTGACAAAAAAGAATTAAAGGCCTTTAAAATTTTGGCTGAAACTCTGCATTTTAGTAAGGCAAGCGAGAAGTGTTTTTTAACACCGTCAGCATTAACCCGCCTTATCCAACGTATTGAACAAGAGATGGAAGTGGTACTTTTTGAGAGAGATAATAGAAATATTAGACTAACAGATGCTGGTAAGATTTATTATCAATTTGCTAAAGATATGCTACAAAAATATGAAGATCTAAACTGTATATTACACCCTAAAAAAGGTCAGGTAATAGGCGATATTAGGCTATCTTGTACCGTAACGGCATCATATGTGGTTTTACCAAATATCATTAAAAAGTTACATATCAATTATCCAGGCATAAAAATACAGCTAACTACAGGTTCAATAAAAAACTGTACTAGCCAGCTTGAAGAGGATGCAACAGATGTAATTATAGCTATTTTGTCAAAAGATATTCCTAGTAATCTTTGTGTTAAAGAAGTGTTGACTACAAAAATGGTAATGATCGCTCCTGCTGTAAAGAAAGTTAATAATTTAAAGCAAGCAATTAAAAATATACCTTTTATAAAGCCAGCCCATTATATTGGTGGTAGTAATTTAGATGAGTGGTTTAAAAAGCAAGATTTAAAACCTGAAATATATGGTGATGTGGATGGTAATGAGGCTATCTTGTCACTGGTATCATCAGGTATTGGAACTTCTATTGTGCCAGAGGTGATATTAAGACACAGTCATCTATCTAAATCTGTAAATATAATAAAAACTCAAGGTTTACCAAGTATATCTGTTGGAGTGGTAATGAGAAAAGAAGCTTTATCATCGCCTGTTAAGAAGATGTTTTGGGAGCTTGTTGAAAGTTTGGGTGTCATTGAAATTTAAATTTCTTATGCGTTAAACAATTTTTTAACATCCTTTTGCTGTATCTATATATTCACTTGTTGATAGTTTATAATGTATATCTAAATTTTTTGATAAAAGTAGTTGTATTACATGAGTGAAATAATAATAAAAACTCCAGAAGAAATAAAGAAAATGAAAGTAGCTGGTAAATTAGCAGCAGAAGTTTTAGAAATGATAACTCCTTATGTAAAAGAAGGTGTGACAACAGCAGAGCTAGATCAAAGGTGTCATGATTATATAGTCACGGAGCAAGATGCTTATCCAGCACCATTGAATTATCATGGTTTTCCAAAATCTATTTGTACATCTATAAATCACGTAGTTTGTCATGGAATACCTGCCGATAAAAAACTTAAGAAAGGCGATATCTTAAATATAGATGTTACTGTAAAAAAGGATGGCTATCATGGTGATACTAGTAAAATGTTCATGATTGGTGAACCATCAGTTATGGCTAAAAAATTAGTTGAGGTTACTCATGAATGTCTTTGGAAAGGTATAGAAGTAGTAAAACCGGGTAATCATTTTGGTGATATAGGTGCAGTAATAGAAAAACATGCTAAGAAATTTGGATACTCTATAGTTGATGCTTTTTGCGGTCATGGAATAGGCGCAAACTTTCATGAGCCACCGCATGTTATGCATCATGGTAAAGCTGGAACGGGTGCTAAGTTTGAAGAGGGTATGATTTTCACAATTGAACCGATGATAAATGTTGGTAAAAGAGCTGTATCTGTTTTAAAAGATGGTTGGACAGCTGTAACAAAAGATAGATCTCTTTCAGCTCAGTGGGAGCATACAATCTTAGTTACGAAAGACGGTTGTGAGGTCTTAACATTAAGAGAAGAAGAAAGAAGCTAAAATGACAAAACAAGTAACTCAAAAGCTCGTAAATCAGAAATGTGAACTTTTACGTTCGCAGAATGAAGAAATCACAGTCAATAAAGTTAGAAAGCTTATTGGAGAGGGTGTTTCTATTATTGATTTGGTTGAGAAGGTTACTTTATACAAAGACAATAGAAAACAAGCTATTGCAACTGGAGATTGTGAGCAGGAACTAACAATAAATACAGTTGCTAAAGATGAGTTACTAGAAGCTATTAAATCCACACTTAAAGAGTCAGATATTAAAGAAGATAAGCTCGCTTATGCTTTGCGTAGCAATATAAAGCAGTATATTGATAAAGAGATATCTAAAAGCATAAATAAAATAAAGCAAAAACAAGTAGAGCTATCTAATAAAAATGATAGTTTAGAAATAGCAAATCTTACTTTAGATAGGTGCTATAAAGAGTTACTAGAGAAATACAATGAATTAAAAGAAGAGTCATATAGTTTGAAACAGAGCTACAACTCTAAGTCTATAAAATATATGGAGAAAGAAGCTAGTGAGAAGATGATGCTGGCTTGGGAAGACTTTAAAGGAGTTAAGGAGCAGTTATCAAGTCTTGGTGCGTATGCTAAAGTAGCTGTCTATGACAAAAGGGGAGTGATTGTTATAAAATTCCCTGCTACAGATTTTCTCACACAGGAATGTCGAGCAGGTGTTAGTAGATATTTAAAAGCAAAAACTGTCTTTGACTATAATATTCAGGCTTGGGTTCTTTCTGGATTTAAAGATATACTTAAAACATTGGATTTTTTACAAAGAAATAAGTTCGTGTTCTCAAAAGAGCTAGAAACAATAGCTTATCTGAGAAGACAAAAAAGCTAAGAAACTATTTCTTTGTATACCAATATCTACTTATCTAGTATAGAACGTCTTGTTGATATATAATTTATTGATAAATATTTATATTTTTCTGTAAAAAATGGATTTATTCTCAAGCTTAGAAAGTACTCAGTCTGTAGGAGAGTTTTCTGAACAAGCATATTTAAATTATTCGATGTATGTAATATTAGATCGAGCACTACCTCATATTTCTGATGGGCTTAAGCCCGTTCAAAGACGCATTATTTACGCGATGAGTGAAATTGGTTTAAGCCATTTGTCAAAATATAAGAAATCTGCTCGTACTGTTGGTGATGTACTAGGTAAGTATCATCCACATGGTGACAGTGCTTGTTATGAAGCAATGGTGTTGATGGCGCAGAATTTCTCATATCGCTATCCATTTATTGATGGGCAAGGTAACTGGGGCTCAATTGATGATCCAAAATCATTTGCTGCAATGAGGTATACTGAGTCGCGTTTATCTAAGTATGCAGTATTATTGTTAGATGAGTTGAAAAAAGGTACTGTTGATTGGGTCAAAAACTTTGATGGTACAATGGATGAACCAAAACTTTTACCAGCACAAGTACCAAATATCCTCCTAAATGGAGCAGTGGGAATTGCGGTGGGGATGTCAACATATATACCTCCTCATAATATTACAGAAGTAATAAATGCTTGCTTGCATTTGTTGTCTAATCCCAAAGCTAGTATTGAAGAAGTATTAGAAATAATTGAGGCTCCTGATTATCCCGGTGGGGCTAATATTATCAGTAGCAAAGAAGAGATTGCTGAAGTATATAAGTCTGGTAATGGGTCTATACGTCAGCAAGCTGTATATGAGTATGATAATCATGGTAACGTGATAATTACTCGATTACCTCATCAAGTTTCAAGTGCTTCGGTAATGGAGCAAATTGCTAATCAGCTTAAGCAACAAAAGATCACATGGATTAAAAACATCCAAGATGAATCAGATGATAAAGAGCCTGTCAAAATAGTTCTGTATTCAGCATCGACAAAGAAAAATATCCAAAAAATTATGGGGCATCTATTAGCGACTACTGATCTTGAAAAAAGTTTCCGTGTAAATATGAATATGATTGGTCTGGATAATAGACCTCAGGTTAAAAATCTCTTAGATATACTTAATGAATGGTTAGAATATCGTAAGCGTACATTACGCAGAAGAATACAAACTAGTTTGGATAAGGTTTTAGATAGGCTACATATCTTAGAAGGTTTGTTAATAGCTTTTTTAAATATTGATGAAGTTATTGATATTATCAGAAATTATGATGATCCAAGTTTAGAACTCCAGAGTAGATTTGCACTTTCTGAAATTCAGGCTGAAGCAATTTTGAATATTAGACTACGTAAATTAGCGAAAATTGAAGAAATTGAAATTAAAAAAGAGCAAAAAGAGTTACAAAAAGAGAAAGAGTTGCTTGAAGGGTATCTAAACAGTGAAGTTAAGTTTAGAAACCTAATGAAAAAAGAACTAAAGCAAATTCTTGCTGACTTTGGTGATAGTAGACGCTCTAAAATAATTCAAGCTGATAAAGCACAAGCTCTAGAAGAGAAAGATCTTATGCCTAGTGAGAGAGTAACGGTTATCTTATCAAAAGCTGGCTGGGTAAGATGTGCTAAAGGTGATAATATTGATCCTAAAGGTCTAAGCTATAAGCCTGAAGATAAGCCATACCTATCTACTTCAGGTAATAGTAATATTAGGCTAATTTTCTTTACTAAACTTGGCAAAGCATATTCGATGTATGTTGATAAATTTCCATCAGCTAGAGGGTATGGCGAGCATATAACCACATATATTCCTTTAGATAGAGAAGATGAAATTATCAGTATGGAGTTTGTTAATGTTTCTACGTATTTCTTAATTGTTAGTACTAGCGGAAAAGGTTTCGTGATACCAGCTGAAGATCTGATAGCAAATAAAGTTACAGGTAAGAATATATTTGATGCTGATGATGTCTTTAAGTTTATACCGTATGATAAAGGTTTGAAAATGCTTGCAGTTAGCTCACAAGGTAGAACTATTATTCGTGATTTTGAAAGTTTTGCAGTACTTAAAAAAGGTAAAGGTAAAGCTATAATTAAACTAGATAAAAAAGATAAACTTAAATTTATAGAATTATTCAAACCAGAGCAAGAGCTTACTCTTAGTGCGGGTAAGAGGTTTATTCGTATTGATAATAAAAACTTTGAAACATACTATACAGATAAGCCATCAGGTGGAGGTGTATTATTACCTCAAGGATTTAGAAAGATAACAAAAATAGATATAGAGAGTGTAGAATGAAAAAAATAGCAATATTAGGGGCTATGGAGATAGAAATCCAGCCGATATTACAAAAGTTAGAAAAATACGAAACTGTAGAATATGCAAATAATAAATATTATGTTGCTAACCATAATGGTATAGAGCTTGTTGTAGCTTATAGCAAGATTGGTAAAGTTTTCTCAAGTTTAACTGCAACAATAATGATAGAACATTTTGGCGCTGAAGCAGTTTTATTCACAGGTGTTGCTGGAGGGCTTCAAGATTTACAAGTGGGTGATATGATTGCTGCAACTGCTACAGTTCAACATGATGTTGATATTACAGCTTTTGGTTACCCTTATGGCAAGATTCCAATTTCTGAAGTTGAGATTGAAACATCAGTAGAACTATTAGAGCAAGCTAAAATTACTGCAAAAGAGCTTGATCTGAATCTACATACGGGTGTGATTGCTACTGGGGATCAGTTTGTTCATTCAGCTGAAAGAAAAGCGTTTGTAGTAAAAGAGTTTGATGCGAAAGCTATAGAGATGGAAGGAGCTAGTGTTAACCTTATTTGTAATGAGATGAATGTTCCTAGTCTTATATTAAGAAGTATATCAGATACGGCTGATGGCGATGCTCCTGATAATTTTGATGAGTTTGCAAAAATGGCAGCAAACCGATCAGCAGAGTTTGTAATGAAATTGGTTGATAAAATAAGATAGTAATATGGTTTTTAAGTTAGGGGAAAAACTTTTAATATTGTTGCTAGTATTAGTATCGACCTATAGTTATAGCTTGACAGATAAGCAAATTAAAAATGTTCAACAGGCTATAGATCAGCTACAGCAAAGAAACTATCAAGATTATTTGATAGCTAAAAGTGAAAGTAAAATCTCTGATAAAAAAACAAAAACTTACCTAAAGTACAAAGAGATATCTCTGTATCCTGATAAATTCTCTCAACAGCAAATCCAAGATTTTTTTAAAACTCATAAAGATGAGTATTGGGCATCTGAGTTATGTGATGATTTAGCAATATACTATGCTAAAACTAAAAATTGGAAGATGTTTGAGAAATACTATGATGGCGATTTGCAAACCGTAGGGCAGTGTTGGGTTGCAGATAATCAGAATAAAATAAATAAAAAGAAAGCAATAAAGCAGTTTGCAAAATATTGGCAAAAAAATAAGTTTAATGCTCCTGAGTGTGTTGGACTAGATAAAGATGTAAAAAAATACACTAAAAAAGAAAAGCAATGTATATTAGATAAAGCATATAACCTTGCGTTGAGTAATGATTTTGGCGATTCTTCTAAACTTTTATCAAAGTATGTAAAACAAGATCAAGAGTATGCTGAGTATATAAATCAATGGAAATATGTTAACTATAATCTTAGTGTTAGTACGTTAGATAAATTCATAAGAATATATCATATGTATCCAAAGTTTACAGAAGTGATTTTAGATATTGCTAGTGATAATGTAAAAACTGATGCTTTGAAATATGCTAAGGTTTGGCAAAAGTTAAAGTATAGAAAGTTTCTGAGCTATAAGATACAACAACAAATAGATGAGAAAATAGCAATTGCTCTTGCACAAAAGCATGATAGTAATGCTAAACAATGGCTATTAAAAATTGATAAAAAGCATATCTCTAGAATTGCAGAGCACTGGATCTTAAGAATTGACTTGTATAATTCTAACTACAGTGGTTATGTTGAAGATTATCTTGGTAGTTCGAAACAAGTACAGCAAGGAGTAATATGGAAGTATTGGTTAGCTTATAGTTATCAAAAACTTGGTATGCTCAAAAAAGCTAGACCAATATATACTGAATTAGCTAAGGCTCCTTATAACTACTATGCATACCTATCAGCAGACGCTATGGGACTAGGTTATAACTACGGTGATAATAACTATAGTGCTATATCCTATTCTGAAATCCAGAAACTTGAATTAGATCCAGATGTCAAACATGCTATTGAACTACACAAACTAGGTCAGTTTGAAGACTCCGTAAAACTTTGGAAGTGGCTGAATCGTAACAAGTTCTCGAGTGGACATAGAGATGAAATTCCTCTTTTGGCACAACTAGCTTGGCTTTATGAGATGTATTATCAAGCAATATTTAGTATGCAAATTATGGGCATTGATAGTCATGTGCACTTATTATATCCAGATGCATTTGATGATATAGTACAAGAGCAATCAACTAAATATGATTTAACTCAATCGTTAATTTATTCAATAATGAGAAAGGAGTCATTATTTGAAATTGAAGCAAAGTCATATATTGGTGCAAAAGGTTTGATGCAAGTCACGATACCTACAGTTAATTTTATATCTAATAAGTATAAATTAGGATATAACATCAGTAACTCATCTGATGAAGTATTTGATCCTTATATAAATATCAAAATTGGCTCAGCGAATTTAGATTTTTTAGATAGTTTATTTAAGAACAATTTAGTTCTAGCTATTGCTGCTTATAATGCTGGACCTGGTAATGTGAATAAGTGGCTCACAAATAAACAAGTGCCTGTAAAACAATGGATTGAGAATATACCATTTGGAGAAACTCGCCACTATGTGAGAAAAGTATTAGTTAATATGGTTGTTTACAATAATGTTATTTTGAAGGATAGTAAAAAGATAAAGTTGAGCAATCTACTAAATACAGAAGTATCTAATAAATATAATTTTAAAAACTGATTTCGTATAGTAGTGTTGGGCTTTTATCATTAATAATGTTAGTATTTCTATCTAAATGATTCCTTATATTATTAAATTTCAATGAAAAAAGTTATTATAGGTAGTTTAGCACTTTTGTCTATCAGTGCCGGCTATACTCTCACAAGCCAACAAGAAAAATATTCTCAGCAAGCAATTAAAGCCTTAGATAAAGAAGATTATAAATCTTATTATTACTTAAAATCAAAACTGAAAGAAACAAGTATATATCCATACCTTCAATACAAAGAAATAATCGCAGATCCAGCTATTTTTGAGCCGGCGACAATTGATGATTATTTAAGAACACATCAAGATAGCTATTGGAATAATCAAATCAAAGAAGATCTTGCTAGTTATTACGCTAATAAAAAAGATTGGCAAGACTTTAAAAAGTATTACGCTGGTGGTTTAGGGATATCAGGGAAGTGTTGGTCAATGCAGGCTGAATATGAGTTAGGCAATAAGTCTAAAGCTATAGATGAGTACGGACAGCTTTGGCAAAATCGTGTCTATATGCCATCAGCGTGTAATGATATGCAAAAGTATTGGGATAATTCTGAAGATAAGTCAAGAGACTATCTAACTACAAAGGCATATACTCTAGCTTTTGCTAATAAGTTTGATGATAGTTTATGGTTACTAAACACTTATGTTAAAGATAATAAAGATTATGTGAACTATATATCAGCATGGCGAAATGCGATAAAAAATCCTAATAATCTAGACGATTTTATAAGTAAATTTCACAATTATAGAAATTTTGACAAAATATTCGTTGATATATCGAAAGATTTAGTTAGAAAAAATCCTGAGAAATATGCAAAAATATGGGATAGTTTAAGAAATAAAAGGTATCTTAGTAATCAGACCAAGCAGCAGTGTATTTCAGCTATAGCAGTTAGTTTTGCTAGGTCACAATCACCTCAAGCTAAACATTGGCTAGCGAGGGTTGATAAAAAATATCTTGATACCACTGCATGGGAATGGTTATTGAGAGTTGATTTATATAATCAAAGTTTCAAAGACTATATAAAAACATATAATCAATTACCTAAAAAGTCTCAACAGGATGAAGCATGGAGATATTGGTTAGCATATAGTTACGAACAAACAGGGCAAAAAGCAAAAGCTAATGAAGTGTTTGAAAATTTAACTAAGACCCCTCTGGATTACTATTCATTCCTAGCATCTGACAAGCTTGGTAAGCCATATAACTTTGGTAATGATAATGCTGATAAATTAGATAGTCGCGAAGCCAAGAAGCTTGAATCAGAAGAAGCTATTCAACAAGCGATAGATTTATATCAGATTGAGCAATTTAAGGATTCTACAAGCCTTTGGAAATGGACAATACGTAATAAACTTAAGAATAAAGATATTACACAGATCAAAGAGCTAGCTAGATTAGCAGAAGATAATAAAATGTACTATGCTGCAATATTTAATATGGCTGTAATTGGTAAATACAATAATATTGATATGTTGTTCCCAAAAGCATTTTTGGCTACAGTTGAGAAGAATGCTAAAAAATTTGGCATAGACCAAGATCTTGTATTATCAATAATGAGTAAAGAGTCATTATTTGATGTTGAAGCCGGATCATGGGCAGGAGCAAAGGGGCTAATGCAAGTAACAGAGCCTACAGCCAAATTTATTGCAAAGAAATATAAATTACCTCTTGTTGGTAATAAATCTGAAGGCATGGCTAGCCAGATATTTATACCGGAGAATAATATTAAGCTTGGTACAGCTAATTTATATTTCTTGGAAAAGCTCTTTGATAAAAATCCTGTATTGGGAATAGCTGCTTATAATGCTGGTCCAGGAAATGTTGCTAAATGGTTGAATAACAAAGAAGTTCCGGCAACCATTTGGATAGAGAATATTCCATTTGGTGAAACTCGTCATTATGTTAGAAAGGTTCTAATGTATATGATTGTATATAATAATTTTGTATTTAAAGACAAAAAGAATCATATTAGTAATTTCTTGGACTATAAAATATCTGATAAACAGAGCTTTAGAAAATAAACTCTTAAAAATCTAAATAGTATATTATAATCAATGGTAATTATTTCGTTACAGTATAAAGCTAATGCGTGTAATAAGTGGTGTTAAAAGAGAGAATTTATTAGCATACTTTCTGACATACGTTGGGTATATGACTCTAACAATCTCAATGACCTTAACACCATCGTTAGCATCTAATTTGAATTTATCTAATTATGTAACTCAGATAGCTATGAGTCTATCATTTTTTATGTTTAGTGTTTCTGCGATTTTATTTGCGACTTTATCAGATGTTTTTACAGCAAAGAGAGTACTATTTTTTTCACAGAGCTTTTCTATATTTGGTTTAGTTTGTATAGGACTATCAGATAGTATCTATACTGTATATATTGGTTTTGTGAGTTTGGGGCTTGGTACAGGATGTTACTCGTCTATCGCTAGAGCATTGATATCACGTAATGCTGACAATAATAGCCAAATGAAAAAAGCATATTCGGTTTTATCAGTAATGATAATAGTTGCACCTATAGTTAGTACATATTTAGCTTTATTATTGATTCCGATTTCTTGGCGAGCAGCTTATTTTTGTATGGCAACAATTGAAGTGGTATTATTTATTTTTTCAATAAAGATATTAACTGCTGATGCTCAAAGACAAATCGTAATTCCAGCATCTAAAATATTCTCTGGCTTTGCTCATGCACTATCTCAGCCTAGATATTTGTTAAATGTAATGATTGTAGCGATACTCTTTTCTTTTTATTTAGGTGTCTTGATGAGCTCATTTAAAGGTTTGTTAGTTGATGAATTAAATATGTCGATGGATGTCTTTACTATAGTATTTTTGGTAACATCTTTACTATATATTCTTGGGATATTTAGTTATCGCATTAAGGCAGATAGTAGTCATAAGAAACGCTATAATCTAGGTATTTTGGCTATTATATTTATCTTTATAGCTCTATATAGTTTTTTAGAAATATCATCATATAGTACTGTGATAACCTTGCATTTAATATGTTATTTTTTAGGCTTTTTTATACCAATGGCTACAGGTGCTGCTATGAGTAATATTACTAAAGGGCATGGTACAGCAGCAGCGATGATAACATTCTCAGTGGCACTGTGTATGTCAATATGGGGATTTCTAAAAGCACACTTTAATATGTCAAATTATCATTTTATACTATTGGCTTTGTGGATTAGTTTTAGTTTAGCACTATTGCTTAAGATTATTATAGTTTTCATCTTGGATAGAAATCAAAAATAAAATCGTAAATTTTATTTCTGGCCTTAATCAATACTAGATTCAAGCTGAATTTTTTGTGTCGGAGCAAACTTGATTCCCATATCACTGCCAATTTTCAAAACTTCTGAGATTAGGAACAACAAAATAAAAGCAATTTTCAAGAACCCATGAAATAATGAGTATTTTAAGTTTTTTGACATACTTATGTACTCAATAAAAGGTGTTCTTCCGGTGATTCCAAATTGACAGTATCTCATATGCAATTTATTTAGCTAGGTATTCTTTTTTAGAAAGAATATTGTAAGCCTGATGTTACAAAATTCTGAGAGTCTCCAGAGAATGAAATGGTATATGTATATGTTACTTTTAGACTAAGGTTGTCGATATACTTGATAGGGAACATTACACCTACTGGGAAGACTGCAAATCCTCCCCATGTATTATTTGTATCTAAATAGCCACTAGGGGCGTTACGTTGGTTGTCTATACCGTTAATATTAGTATGTCCTATTCCAAGTCCAGCGGCAGTATAGGCGGTTATATAGTTATTTATTTTGTAATAGTATTTTGCAGCCCCAGCAAAGTAGTTATTAACTTGGGTTGTATTATATTGGCTAACAAGAAAGTTTTGGTATACAAACTCTACAGCATAAGATTCGCTAAATCTATATCCTAAGTTAGCAACTACAGTTCCACCACCTTTAGACATGTTGGTTTGTTGTCCCCAACCACCATTAATTGCTACATATATTGATGGTTTAAATGTTTTCTTAGTTATATCGTCAAGATCATTAATGTTATAGTAATTTGGAGGTAGGTTGATAAAGGCCTCTAGTATCTTTTTCAAGCTTACTGGAGTCTGATTTAATATTAGTATCAAGTTCAGTATTTGCTAACGCTTGGTTTGCTATCAAAAAAAGAATTATACTAAATAAGAGGCTTTTTGTTTTCATACCTATCAATAAAGTTTTTAGGGTATGAGTTACTCTGAATAATTAGCATCAAACTGAATTTTTTGTGATGGTGCCAACTTGATACCGATTTCTTCAGCCAAATCTAGTACGCTCATAATAAATTGTTCCCTCTGTTCTAGCTCTTCTCCCCAATTTGTAGATACAAAGAAAACATAGACCAATATTTTGATAGATGCAGGTTTTAAATCATTTACACGTATATAGTATCCCTCTTTTCTCATATGAGGGGTATTTAATACTAGTTCATTAATACCATCAACATAAGATCTAAGTTTAGAGGTAGGTGTTGATTCGTCAATTTCAAGAGTAGTCATATATCTTCTATATATTCTCTCACCCATATTATTAATTTGTGAAGTTGCAAAAGCATAGTTCGGTATAATAAGAACAGAGTCCTCGAAAGTTCTAATAGTTGTACTTCTTAGTCCTATTTTTTCAACTATACCTTCTTTGTCTTTTATGATTACCCAGTCCCCAATTTTTATAGGTCTTTCCATAGCTAGGATTATTGAGCCAAAGAGATTTTCAATTGTATCTTTACCAGCTAATGCAATAGCAACACCACCGATTCCAAGAGCTGTTAAGAAGTGAATCATATCAACCCCTAGCTCTTCGATTATGATTCCGGCAATTATTAATATAATAATAAGATTAATTACTTTATTAGCTATTACTATGGCAAATGCAAATCTTGCAGATCTATTTTGGTCCTTAACTTTTTTGTAAGAAGAGATTATGAATGAGCATAGTACATTCATAATCTCTGTACATAAGAACATTATTACAATTCTATATACAATTTTAAAAATTATATTGAAATAGTTGGAAGCATTTGTGAATATGATTAATGAGTTAAAAAAGAAAAAATATGCAGCATACATTGATACTATTAGTGATGTCGCAATATTTAATTTCCTCACTGTTTTATAATCTTTATTTTCAAAAAGACTACGTGTGATTCTAAATATAGGTTTTAAAATTATAAATAATACTTTAAAAACTACATAAAATATCATTAGTGAGATTATTGATATAATACTAATATACAGATTTGGTCCATACTCTTTTAGAAGGCTAGGAATATTTTCCCAGATAGAGTTACGTAGATTAGATCCAAAAGGAGCTCTTATATTGCTATCTAAATCATCTAAAAATATACTTACCCCATCTATCTGAGCATTTTTAGGGAAAATCCAGTTTTTAGTCTTGCTATCCTTATTTGTAATATTTTCTAAATATATACTTTTGCCTGAAATAGGTGAGGTGTAGACCATTACTAAATTACTACCTGGAAGAACTTCTCCAGGTATCTTTCGTATAGTGATTTTAGCAGTTTTGAAGACTCTATCCATACTGAAAGCTATAAATGAAGCAAAATCTTTTCTAATATTTTCACTAATCCAGCTAGTATCCATTATGTTTAAAGCATCTGCCATTTTGAACTTATATGCATCATTAGCTCCAAATATGAACTGCATGTATGATAATACTGGCATTGATATATTTCTTATATTATCTTCGCCTAGGCTCTTTTCTTTTTTGAAGTCGGCAAATTTCTTGAGTGTATTAGTGTCTGTGAAATTTTCTTTTGTAAAATACCAATTTCCATGACTATTTTTTGCTAAATAAAATGTTTGTTTGTCATTACCTTTACCTAGCGTTAAATCTAGTTTATTTCCTGTGGTATTAATAGGTACATCACTTATTTTAAAATCGGTTTTTAGTATGGCTACTAGCATGGTATCAATATCTATATCTTTTTCACTGCTAGTATAATCATTAACTTTTACAGGTTCAGGAGAGATAGTGTTTATCACATCATAATAGTAATTATGGTATCCCATCCATAGACTCAAAGCTTTGTATGTGAAATTAGTAAATAAATTTTGAGGTGTTTTATTATTGAATTTATCCATTTCACTCTTACTCAAGAACCCGAATGCCCCATCTTCTAGAGCTTTATACTGAGTCTCTGATAAATATGTAGCATTAGTTATTGGTTTAATATATGCATATGCGGATAATATAAACAAGATGAGAAAAACTATTTTTAAAAATAGTAGGGCTTTAGACAGATTCTTTTTTTTATTCATATTTTATAAACTTTAAGATAAGTAACTAAGTGATTTTAGATTAATGAAAAAAGCTATGCAATTTATTTTTAGCCTTGTGTATTGATAAGGGTAGGAGATATTAACTAAGTTATCATACGTAAAGAGATATGATTTTAAATATTATTTATAGTAATATTTGTAGCTAAGTTTATAAATGATAAGTAACTAAGATGTTTTCTCACCTTCGTATCCATACTGGATTTTCTGTTGTCGATAGTACTGTTCGCTTGGGTGATCTCTTTGCCAGAGCAAAAGATAAGAATATCCCTGCAGTAGCACTGACGGACGTATGTAATTTATTTGCTGCAGTTAAGTTTTATAAACAAGCTTTGTCAAATGGAGTTAAGCCTATCTTTGGTGTAGAGCTAAAGATTGATACTGAGTTTGGTGTTTGTGATCTGGTTTTATTGGCAGAGAATAATCAAGGCTATCAAAATATTGTTGATTTAGTTTCAAAAGCATATCAAGAAGCTGAGAGGTTTGGCTCAATTCCACTAATTCCCAAAAGTTGGTTGAAAGATACTAAATTAGATAATGTTATTTGTTTAAATGGTGGTCAATATGGCGAATTTGGACAAGCTGTATTGGCTAAAGATATTGAAAAAGCAGAGCAAGTAATAGCTGAAAATATCGCAATATTTGGTGCTGATAACTATATCGTAGAGATTCATAAGCTGGGATATGAAAATGAGGGCTTATATAACGAGAAAGCGCTTGAACTTGCAAGTAAGCATAATCTCATAGCAGTAGCGACAAATTTGACAGTGTTTATGGAGTCAGATGATTATGATATCCATGAAATCAGAGCTTGTATCAATGAAAAAACAACAATTCTTGATGAGTCGCGTAAATCTAAATTTACAAGAGAACAATATCTAAAATCAGCTGATGAAATGTATCAAACTTTCTCAGAGTTACCAGTATTGTTAGAGAATACTTTAGCAATAGCAAAACGCTGTAATGTAACATTTGATTTGGGTAAACCATGTTTGCCAACGGTAGATATTCCAGATGGTTTGACAGAAAGAGAGTACTTTTCAAAGCTATGCTATCAAGGTTTAGATAAACGTTTAGCAAAAATTTTAGAAAATAGACCAGCTGATAAGCATGAGCATATTATAAAAGTTTACAAAGATAGACTACAACGCGAGATCGATATTATCTGCGATATGGGCTTTCCTGGTTATTTCTTGATAGTTGAAGATTTCATTAGATGGTCAAAAGAGAATGATATACCAGTAGGTCCAGGGCGTGGTTCTGGTGCTGGCTCATTAGTAGCTTATTCATTGCTTATTACCGATATTGATCCTTTACCGTATGGTTTACTTTTTGAGAGATTTCTAAATCCTGAAAGGGTATCTATGCCTGATTTTGATATTGATTTCTGTATCCAAGGTAGAGATAGAGTTATCAAATATGTAGAGCAGAAATATGGTAAGCAAAGTGTTGGGCAAATTATCACCTATGGCACTATGGCTGCTAAAGGTGTGGTGCGAGATGTAGTGCGTGTGATGGGGCAGAGTTTTGGTTTTGGAGATAGGATTGCTAAGCTAATACCAGAAACACCAGGTACTACATTTAAAAAAATCTTGCATGAAGGTGAACCTCTATATGATGAAATGCAAGCAGATGAAGAGGTAGCAGAGATTGTTGAAAAAGCTCAAAAATTAGAAGGTTTACCACGAAGCTTGGGTAAGCATGCCGCGGGTATTGTGATATCGCCAACTGTGATATCAGATTTTGCACCTGTATATTGTGAAGATAAAGGTGGAGATATAGTTACCCAATTTGATAAGGGCGATGTGGAAGATGTTGGTCTTGTTAAGTTTGACTTCTTGGGTCTGAAAAACTTAACAATTATCAAAAATGCTATTGCAAGCATCAATGCTAAGAGATCAGCTAATGAAACGCCTCTAGATATTTCTGATATTCCTCTTGATGATGGAAAGACATTTAAACTGCTTCAAGCTGGTAAAACTATCGGTATATTTCAGCTAGAGTCACAAGGTATGCAACAGATTGTCAAAGATCTAGGTACATCAAACTTTGAGGAGATTATCGCCTTAGTAGCACTATATCGTCCTGGTCCGATGGAGAATATCCCAACATTCGTAGATCGCAAACATGGCAGAAAGCAAACTACTTACTTGCATCCATTACTAGAAGAAGTGCTTAGAGAGACTTATGGTATCCCAGTTTATCAAGAGCAGGTAATGCAAATGGCGCAGAAGCTAGCTGGTTACACTCTTGGTGGAGCAGACTTGTTGCGTCGTGCGATGGGTAAGAAAAAGCCAGAAGAGATGGAGCAACAGCGTAAAATCTTCAAAGAGGGTGCCGCTAAATATCATAATATCGAAGCTGGACTTGCTGATGAAATATTTGACCAAATGGAAGCCTTTGCTGGTTATGGTTTCAACAAATCTCATGCTGCGGCTTACGCGTTAATTGCTTATCAAACTGCTTGGTTAAAAGCTCATTATCCTGATGAATATATGGCTGCTCTTATGTCAGGAGATATGGGTAATACAGATCAGTTGGTTAAATTTATTTTAGATGCTAAGAATATGGGTATAACAGTCTTAGCACCAAATGTAAATAAGAGTGTCTATGACTGTATTGCAGCTTCAAAAGGAACAATCTTATTGGGTCTAGGTGCTATCAAAGGTCTTGGTGGTGAAGCAATTAAAAGTATACTTAATGAGCGTGAGGTAGGTGGTGAGTTTAGTTCTATTTTTGACTTAACTCGTAGAGTGGACTTGCGTAAGGTTAATAAAAAAGCACTCGAAGCCTTATGTTTTGCAGGAGCTATCAAGGATATATCTAAAAATAGAGCAACAGCTTTTAACTCTATCGAAAAAGCTATCAAAAACGCTGGTTATGTGAATGAAATGGCTGCTGCTGGGCAAAATGATTTATTCGGTTTCACAGAACAAGAGAGTGATACTGATACAGAGCTTGAAAGAGAATGTATTGTAGAGGAGTGGAATCTTAGAGAGCTTTTGATTAATGAGAAAAAAGCATTAGGAATGTATTTCTCAGGGCATATTATTGATGGTGAAAGTCATTGGCGTAATCATGTTAGCTTTAGTGATCTTGAGAAAATCCAAAAACCAAATATGGATGGTAATTCAGTCAGAATAATCGCAAGTATGATAACACCTCCAGCTAGACGAAAAACTAAGACTGGTAGAGTTCTGTATATTATTAATATTGATGATGAATTTGATAGAGCAGATTGTCTAGTTGGTGAAGATGTGTTTGCTGCAGTTAAGGATAATATCCAAGTTGATGATGTGGTTGTAGTAGAGGGTAAAGTTAGCTATGATAAACAACGAGAGTGCAATAAACTAAGTGTTGATAAGGTACAACCGATATCACAGTATATTGATGAGAATTTTAGTAAAGTTGAGCTGAATCTTAGAAGTCAAAATGTAAACCCTACAAACCTAAAAAAAGTATTAGATAACCTCAAGAAAAATATAGCTACTACTGATATTCAAAGAGAAAATGTCTTAGAGATAAAAGTATCTCTAGATGATGTTGATGCTAAGTTTGAATATTTTCGAAAGCCATTCTCGGTGTATGAGTTTGTTAATGATATTAGTAGGTTAATAGCTGAGGGTACTACTGTTAGTTTGAGTGGGCTTTAAAACATATAAAGTCATTCTATGGCTTGAGCATAGAATCTAAAGAAAGGTTTAGCAATGGCATTTGTGTATATTCTTGCGAGTAAATGTAATGGAACGCTACATGGGCGCGGAACACTTGGGCAAATAATATAAAAAATTACAGAGGTAAAAAATGCGATATGTAGTGATACTGATAATATTGGTTATTCTAGCTTTACTTTTTTTGTAGAGGAGTAGATAGATGTCTAAATTTTTAAAGTATATCTTTATTATTGCAATACTAATAATCACAGTGTCATTTGTTATAAGTAAGAAAGATAATGAGATAGTTCCGACAGTTGTTAGCGTTCAAAAAATCGGTGAATTATCTACATTAAGAGTCATAGTCAGTGGTAATTCTTTATATGTCTCTGATAATGGTACATTAGTAGAAAATACTGCTAAATATAGCTACAAAGCATCTGCTACTTTATCAACGAATATTGATGAATCTGATATCAAAATTGATGCTAAAGATAAAACTATAACACTAAGAGTTAAACCACCCAAAGTAACATCCGTTACAATAGATTTTGATAAAACTAGGCAATTAAGTAGGCAAGCATATACATTTAAGGTATTGCCTAGATTAGGTGTTATAAATACAGATCCTGATAATCATCTGGCAAATATCGCATATAAAGAAGTTCAAAAACTTACAGATAATGAAGCTTCATCAAAAGAGCATATCAAAGAGGCGAAAAATAAGTTTGTTAGTTTGATGAATAAACAGTATCAACCATTAGGTTGGAAAGTAGTAGAGGATTGGGTAGGGTAATTTTTGAAACTTTCTTTGGCTGATATGTGAAGTATTAAAAATGTGCTAGTATTTTAAAATAGTAGGCTTGATTTTATATTTTAGTTTTGGATACTACGGTCAAGTCGTAGTATGACGACTGGTGGATATATGTTAGGTTTTAGTAAAAAAGCTGTCATTCTACAATCGGTTGCTGAGTGGAGTCGAAGTATGATCGTAGAATCTAAAGATAGAGAGACTTTCTAGTAAGTTTGTTTGATAATGGGATGAGATAAAAAATGAAGTATTGGTTGGTTGGTGCGGACTTAGGATATGATAATACCGACGATTATTTGGAAAATAAGTATTGGGCAGATGGATATTATAGTTCTGGGGATAATAGAAATGAAGCTATACTAAGGGAAATTAAGAAAGGTGATAGAATTGCTATTAAATCTTCATTTACTCAAAAAAATAACCTTCCGTTTGAAAACAATAACAAATTTTGTTCAGTTCTTAGAGTAAAAGCTAGAGGAGTTGCTCAAGATGATTTTAGTTTAGTAGATAAGAAAGTTATTGTTGTTTGGGAACATGATTTTAAACCTATTGATTTATATGGTGTATCGTATCGTAAGACAATAGCAGAATTAAATAATAGAGAGCATATAGGATTTATCTTTGAAGGTAAAAAGCAAAATATAGATGAAATGAAAGTTTCTGATTTACAGAATATATATGAGGGCTTTAATGATATGTTAGAAAACGCTAAAACAATTTTAACTGACAAAAAACAAATAATCCTATACGGTCCAGCTGGTACAGGTAAGACTTATAATACAAAAAATATTATTGTGAATCATGCCTTTGATAATGTAGATGAAGATAAAATAGATGAAAGATATAAAGAGCTACAAGATCAAGGCAGAGTAGAATTTGTAACTTTTCATCAATCTTTTGCTTATGAGGATTTTATCGAGGGGATAAAACCAAATTTAAACGAAGAAGTTGAGGGTAATATTTCTTACAAGGTTGAAAATGGTATATTTAAAGAACTTTGTGAAAAAGCAAAAGAAAACTATATAAATAGTTTTAAAAGTACTCAACAAGTTAACCATGAACAACAAATAAAGCAAAAGTTTATATCTTTTGTAAATGACTCTATAGAAAATGAAAGAGAATTTTCTAAAACACAGAAAAATAAAACTTTCACAATAATATCTATAGATAGTCAAAGTTTAGTTATTAATTCTGATGATAGTAAATATAATAATCATCGAATAGAAATTAAGTTAAATGATTTTTATACAGCTTTAGGCTATGAAGAAAGAGAAAAATTATCGACATCTAAAGAGTATGCCTTAAAAATCTTTAAAAGGACTACTCAATGGCAAGTAGATACTTATATCTTAAATATTTTAAAAGAATTTGATAAAGAATCTAAAAGTTTTAAAGATATTACAGAGACAAAAGAGGATAATAAGCTTAGAAACTACTACCTAATTATCGATGAAATAAATCGTGGTAATATCTCAAAAATCTTTGGTGAGCTAATTACTCTTTTAGAATCCAGCAAACGACTTGGTGAAGATAATGAGCTAACTACAACACTCCCATATTCAAAAGATGAGTTTGGTATACCACCAAATCTATATATTATTGGCACAATGAACACATCTGATAAAAGTATCGCTCATTTAGATATTGCTTTGCGACGTCGTTTTGGTTTTGTTGAGATGTTGCCAAAATATGACCTTAAAGATGGTAATGGAGAAAATTTATTAGATGATTCTTGTGCAAAATTATTAGAAGAGTTAAATCAAAGAATAGAAATACTTTTAGATAAAGATCATCTAATAGGGCATAGTTTTTTCTGTGGTATTTCAGAAAACGAAAGTAATTTAGATAATAAAATATCGACAATTATGCAAAATGAAATAGTGCCTTTGCTAGAAGAGTATTTTTATGGTGATTATGAGAAGATACAGTTGGTTTTGGGTTCTAAAAATATAAATAAAGAAGTCAAAAAGCTTGGAGACTACGAAAAAGAAATCTATAAATATTGGTTTGATTCAGAATCAAATTTAGAAAGTTTTGATATCGATTTAGGAGATGTAAAAGAAAGTAAAACTAAAGATGACTAAGTTAAACTGTTTGTCATTCTACGACTTGATCGTAGAATCCATCTTTAGTTGTAGAGATTTTTGTTTGATTGCGAATGGATCCTATGGTCAAGCCATAGGATGACTTTTTAGTGGTAATGATTGGAACTACTAACCGCTTATGTGAATGTATGAGAATTTTGTCATTCCCGCGAAGGCGGGAATATCAGATAGCCATAAGATCCCAGTGTCAAGCACGAGGATGACGATGAATATAGATAGTAAAAATTGGTAATGGTTTATGAGTTTGAAAAATGCTAAAACTATATTTGAACATCAAGAGTTAGAGTGGTCTAAGGTTTCTAATAAATCTAAAGCTATAAAAACTCTCGAATGGTTAGAGAAACAGCAAAACTTCAAACCATTTAAATACACTGCAAAAGGCATCAAGGCTAGGCAGTTTGTAGGAGTTATTTCTCTAGGTGGTCAGTTAGTCCAAGTTTTACCAAAAGTTTTTTCATCAGATAGGTCACTGAGCGGAGTCGAAGTTCCGAGTAATAATTCTATAGATGATAATGTCACAGGCTTAATGTACCTTTTAAAACTGACTAAAAAGCTAAAGATTAATGAAGTTGAGCTAGCTAAATTATGTATGCATACGGATAGCATGCTAGAAATTTTTATTAGGCTTTTTGCTGATAATTTATTAGAGTTGCTGCAAAATGATTATCGTAGAAACTATGTGTCACAAGAGGATAATCTTAAATTTGTAAAAGGCAAAATCAACTTTACAAAACATCTTCGCCATAACTATATAGATAAATCAAAATTCTATTGTAACTATGATGAGTACGAGTCAAATATTCTTTTAAATCAGCTCCTGAAAGCAACTATCAAAAAATGTATATCATCTACAAAATCTAGCTTTGCAATATTGCAAAAATGCGATCAACTTTTGACAGATGTTGATGATAAAAGATTTACAAATCCTAATATTTGTAACAGAGTTAAATTCACTCGTCTAAATCAAAAATATGAATATGTTTTTAACTTAGCTAAACTTTTGCTTTTTGGAAATTCTCCAAAGTTGACAACTAACGATAATTATACATTTTCAATAATGTTTGATATGAACGCATTATTTGAAGAAGCAATTTTTGAGATTTTAGATAGTAACAAAAGTGATTTTGACATAACCAATATTAAAGCACAAAGCCCACAGAAGAAAATCTTTGATGAGGGTTGTTTGGCTAACTTTACAATGAAGCCAGATATTTACATCAAGAAAAAAGATGGTTCGATAATAGTGCTAGATACTAAGTATAAGCTTATAGAGAGTATTAGATCAGACTATAACTCATCTCAAAAGCAAGTTTCTCAAAGTGATGTATATCAGATGTTTGCCTATAGTCAGTATTATAAAGCTGATAGATGTATTTTGTTATATCCACGATTTGAAAAAGAAATTGAAAATAGTGAGTTAAAAACTCTTAAAACAATGCTTCCTGATTTTACGCTAAGAATATCAACAATAGATCTACATTTAGCAGATAATGTTAGTTACAAGGGATTTGTTGAGTTATTAAAAGAAAAACTTCAAAAGATTTTAAAAGCCGAAAACCTAAGCGAATAGTGATTCTTTAAAATCTAACTAAAAGCCTTTGAGTATTGATGACTAAATAAAGATTTATCTTTTATTTTGCTAGAAGCTTTATAATAATTTCTAACACCTAAAATCGGTACAAATACCTCAATATAGAATGTTAATATTCCAGCTAATGACATTGCAATTAAAAACATATTTTGAGAAAGACTCATTAAAACTAGTGGTGGCAAATAAGTGCATATTAAGACCTTACTGTAAGCATTTTGTCCAAAAGCATCTTTTAGCGCATCGATTACACCTATTGAGATACAACAGAAAGAGCCTATCATAGATATTAATTGAAAAGCGCTTAACATATTGTTAATAGTGTATGACTGAGTAAAAAAGCTAATACTATTATTAAAAGCTATAAGCTGATTTTTACTATTATAAATACTCATCATTCCATGGTTTCCGTCAGCAGGTATTGTCAAAAAAATTGCCAAAATCCATGCTATATAAATCAGCGCTATGACTGTCGTACTAAAGATAAGTAACGCAACAAAAGATTTAAAAGAAATACGATTATCATAAAACTTTACTAAACTTGGGATAATAAAGTGATAACCAAAAGCATTAAATAATACAAATAAGAATGAAAATGCTCCTATTGATTGAATAGGATAGTTATCAATGCTAAGACTAATTTTGCTTGTAGAATAAAAAATTAGAAATATAGCTATAATAATAAGCGAGAGTTTAGCTGCGACAAATACAACATTACTCTTGATTATAATTCTAGAGTTATAAGTTGTAATTCCACCTAGTATAAATACTAGAATCACACCAGACAATAAGTAACTTAAATTACTGTTTTGTGCAAAGTATAAGCTTACGGATGAACTAATGCCAGATATGTAAGTGGTCAGTGTTAAATATAGTATTAATAGATAACCTCCAAAAACAGTAACCTTAGCTCCTTTAAAGTTTAAGAATTTGGTAGATAGTGAGAAATATGTATTGTGCTTAACTGGGAGGTTATAAGATATTTTTAATATACATAATCCTGTAAATGTCATTATTAGCCATACTAAACATATTGCCAATAAGCTTCCCACAAATCCTAAGTTAACAGCAGCTATAGGTAAACCTATGATGCCACCACCTATAGTCGAACCAATAATCAAAAATACACCTATAAACCGCTTCATATTTCATTATTTTGAATAATTATTCATATATGATAGTTTAAAAACATCTCTTTTGGAATATTTTTTATCATGGAAGTGAGATTTTTATTATTTTCTTGAATAAAAATTCACAAATTAGTTAAGCTTATTAGATACTACCTACCGTGATAATATAATCTTATAGACTATTGTAAATTTGTCCTAAAATGCAAAATACTCTCCAAGTGGGTTGGTTCAAAGTTATTACTTTGATTGGATTTTTGTACTATACTTATTAGCAAGATTAAAAGTAGATTTTTATAATGAAGTATTATAAGCATATAGATGGTCTTAGAGCACTAGCAGTGTTAGCTGTAGTGTTATTCCATTTAAATATTAGTTGGATTAAGTCAGGCTTTCTTGGAGTTGACATATTTTTTGTTATTTCAGGGTTTCTAATAACTAGTATTATTATTCGTGATCTAGAAAATAAAACTTTTTCTATCAAGAACTTTTATCTAAGAAGAATGAGGCGTATTTTGCCTGCATTAATTGTGGTGCTTATATTTTCGACAATTTTTGCATGGTTAATTTTATTACCTCAAGATTTAAGAGATTATTCTAAGTCGTTAGTTAGTGCTTTAGGATCATTTTCAAATTTATATTTCTTTCATTCACTAAGTTTTGGCTACTTTAGTACCGACTCAGAATTGATACCTCTATTGCATACTTGGTCACTAGGGATTGAAGAGCAGTTTTATATTTTTTGGCCATTGTTTTTGATAGCCGCTTTTAGTATTCCTGTTAAGCTAAAAAACCAAGTTGAGATGTCTATACATCATAAACTATTGTATGGTTGTATAATTTTGACCATTTTGTCATTGGTTTCTTTGATATTTTTAAATGGCTCAGCGTATTACTACTTTCCGGTCACAAGAGCCTTTGAGTTATTGTTTGGCTGCTTTTTGGCGATATATTCAGTTAACAAAGAAATTACTCTAAGCAAGTTGACAGCAAATGCCCTAGGATTAATATCTGTTGTATTGATGCTAGTACCTATACTTTTTGTAAAAGTATTTTATCCAGGTTTGGGTATGATAGAAGCTTGTCTTGGGGCTGCTTTATTTATATATGTAGGCTTGAATAATAATACCTCTTTCATACATAGAATTTTCTCACTTAAACCATTGGTTGCAATTGGTTTAATATCATATTCATTATATTTATGGCATTGGCCGATAATTGCTTATGTCAATTATCTGAGTATTGATAGTACTTACCTTATCAAGGCTATTATTCTTATCGCTAGTTTTGGCTTAGCTACACTGACTTATTTCTTAGTAGAGAAACCTTTTAGATATAAGTTTAAGATGCCATTTTCTAAAACATTAATTGTATTATGGATAATCCCAGTATTACTAGCATCTTCATTTGCCTTATGTACTAGATATATCAAAAACTTTGCTGTTAATATTCCACCACCAATTGTAGATCTTCGTAAATTAAATGGTATTTATGGTTTTGAGAGAGTTGATGAGAATAAATGTTTTTTACAAAACTCATCTCCAGAGTTTACATCAAAAATGCTGCCTCCTGAAAGTAAATGTTTAATAGGTGATGCTTCACAAGATAAAGATACAAATATACTATTTATTGGTGATTCTCACGCTCGTGCAGAGTTTCCGATGTTGGGGGTATGGTTATCAAATATTCATAAAAGTGCCTACTTAGTATCTCAAAGAAGTACTCCTTTTATAGAAAATCTTCCTAATACAGAATTAGGAGTATCAATGATTGATAGAAACAATGCGTTGAAAGACTTAATAAGAAAGCAGTCTTTTAAATATGTTGTTTTGGGTGGTGATTGGTCTGAGAAAAGTAATCAACCTTACATCTCAGGCATTGAAGAATCTATAAAATTGATAATAAAAAATCATGCCGTTCCAGTAGTAATACTGGATACACCAAAACTACCAAAAGGTTTTAATAACTATTGTATTGTTTCAACAGCTAAGTTTATTTTATTGTTTGATCCTCATCATTGTGAACTACCTTTGGAGTATGTGCAAAAGCAACAAGAAAGGTTTATTAAACTGATTTATAAGCTTAAAGCCAAGTATCCTGAAATGGTGTTGATAAATCCTAAAAAGGTCTTATGTAATGATAGTTATTGTAAGACCTCTCTAAATGGTATACCTGTATATTTAGATGGTCACCACCTAAATTACTTAGGTTCTCAAGAGATAGCTAAAGAGTATCTTAAAAAGTATGGTAATCCTTTAGCGCCTATAATTAAGTAAAGTTAGGAAATGTAGTTTTTAGTATGAAATCACAATTTATACAATACAATGACTCAAATAATGAGGTGCTATATCAAAGGTGCAAACCTGTAAATGATATTCAAAGTTCTGAAATACAAAATATCATAGCTGAAATGTATGAAAAAATGCAAGGCAATGGTATAGGACTTGCAGCTAATCAAATTGGCTATCCTTATCAAATATTTATGATAGAGTTTGATAGTTCTAATGCAAGATATCCATTAAGTTTTGATAGTGTACCTTTTCAAGTTTTTATAAATCCTAAAATTACAAAAGTGTCTGAGGAACGAGTTAGTTTTTGGCATGGCTGTTTAAGTGCTTTAGGAGAAAAAAGAGGTAAGCTAGCAACATATAAAGAGATTGAGTATGAAGCATATAACCAGCATAGTAAGAAAATTACAGGTAAGTTAGATTCCATAGCTGCAGTAATATTTCAACATGAGTTCAATCATCTGCTTGGTTCTGTGTATGTTGATTTTGATACTGAATATATGGATAACGAAGAGCTTCAATCAAGATTTGCTAGCGGAGAAATCAACGCTTATGAAGACTGTGGTGATGAAATACCATTGATCATAGATGATTATGTTATCGGTAACGATATTTAGGAAGTGCCTGTTTTTTGACAAAACTCTTAAATATAGAGTTGACATAATAATTAATGAGAGTATTATATCACGCATTGACGATAATAGCAGTCTGGAACCACCTGACCCCATTCCGAACTCAGAAGTGAAACGGTCTTACGCCAATGATAGTCTGGCAATGCCCAGGTGAAAGTAGGTAATCGTCAAATCTTTTTCAACTTTTTATCTTTTTTTCAAAATATTTTAAGTTTTTTTTCGAAGGAAGTTTAAATATAGCTGACCGAAGTTAGTTTTCAAGTTAGTTATGTATAGACTCGTTATATAGCTTTATGTGTCCAGTTGTGTGGGGCGGATCAACATAAACCTTCTAAATCAAAACCTAACTAAGCCAGCCATATTTAGAACAACAAATTAGATATTATTGATGCTGTTACTATGTAAGCTATAGTTAGTCCACCTAAATATATTGGTAAAGCACAAAACTGAGATTTCAAATTTCTTCTCATATTTATCCACTTACATGTCTTTTTGTCAATGAGGCATATAATATAGCAATATAAATATTTCAACAATTAGTAAAAATTAACAAGGCTAATCAAATTTTGATAATTAGATATTTTTTGAAAAATTCAGCTAAGTTTATTTGAAATGTTTTTAGCCCCTTAATATGTTATTATACATGGTAATTTTATTTGCAAAACAAAGCTTAAATGTTTAGAAGTCTTCCTCTTTTTATAGGGTTAAGGTATATCCGTGCTAAGAAGCGTAATCGGTTTATATCTATTATTTCTGCTATATCTTTTTTGGGTATATCTTTGGGAGTCGCTGTATTAATTACAGTAATGTCTGTAATGAATGGTTTTGATCAGCAAATCAAAAATAGAATTTTGATGATGGTACCACCTTTGAAAGTATATCAGATGGGTGGGCAAGTTACTGATTGGCCAAAATTAGCAAAAAATGTTGAGAAAAGTGCGCCAAGTGTTACAGCAGCAGCTCCTATCGTGGAGTCTCAAGGATTGTTAAGTGCAAATAATGGTGGTAGTACAACTGCTTTTGTACAGATACAAGGTATAGAACCAAAATATCAAACTAAGGTTTTACCAATTGGTGATCATATCATAGAAGGTAAGTTATCATCACTAGATGATAATGAGGGGTATAATATCGTTTTAGGTAGTGCTTTAGCAAATAGCTTAGGTGTTACCGTAGGAGATAAAGTTACTTTAATAGTCCCTAAAGTAAGCTTAACACCTGCAGGGATGATTCCTAGAATCAAGCAATTTAAAGTATCTGGTATATTCTCAGTAAGCTATCAATACGATGCTTATTATGCGATGATTAATATCAAAAATGCTCAAAAAGTATTTGAGACTGGTAATTCAGTATCATCTCTTCAATTAGGCCTAAAAAATATCTACGATGCACCTCTCGTGAAAAATAAACTTAATGATGGCGCTATACCTCCGTATTATTTCACTCGTGATTGGACTGATGAAAACAAATCTTTCTTTGATGCTTTAAAAATGGAAAAGACAATGATGTTCTTTATCCTGTTGCTAATAATTACAGTTGCTGTATTTAATTTATTATCATCTTTAGTGATGGTTGTGACTGATAAGCGAAGTGATATAGCTATTCTTAGAACAATGGGTATGTCATCAAGACAAATTATAACTGTGTTTATCTACCAAGGATTTATAATTGGTTTAATTGGTACAGTTATAGGAGTTCTATTGGGGATTTTACTGTCGACTTATGCTACAGAGATTGTTAATTTCATCCAGCATGTTACAGGGAAACAATTCTTGAGTGCTAGCGTATATCTGATTAATTATATCCCATCGGAACTTATGTGGTCAGATGTATTTAAGGTTACTTTAGTTTCTATGTTTTTAAGTTTCTTAGCGACACTTTATCCTGCTTGGAGTGCTTCTAAGGTTCAACCAGTGGAGGCACTTAGATATGAGTAATGTAGTTTTAAGTTGTAAGAATGTCTCAAAAAGCTACACAGAATTTAAGACAGATATAGCTATACTAAAAAATGTAAACCTTGAAATTAATAAAGGAGAAAAGGTCGCTATATTGGGTCTATCAGGATCAGGTAAGACAACATTGCTAAATGTTTTGGGTGGACTAGATAAATGTAGCTCAGGTGAAGTAATGCTTATGGGCGAGAGATTTGATAATCAGTCTGTTAATAAGCGTGCAAAGATGCGAAATAAGCATTTAGGCTTTATCTATCAGTTACATCATTTATTGCCAGAGTTTACAGCTATTGAGAATGTAATGATTCCATTAGCTATTACCAAAAAATATACTAAAAAAGAGTCAATAAAGCTTGCTAATGAAATTCTAACAAAAGTTGGTTTAGAGCATAGGGCACATCACAAACCTGCCGAGCTTTCTGGTGGTGAGCGCCAAAGAGTTGCTATTGCGAGAGCTTTAGTTACCAATCCTAACTGTATCTTAGCAGATGAACCTACAGGAAACTTAGATAGCCAAAGATCTGAAAGTATATTTGCTTTGATGCAGCAGCTTAGTGATGATTTTGGAACTAGCTTTGTAATTGTTACGCATGATGAGAGACTAGCTAGTCGTATGAATAAAATCTATAGATTAGTAGATGGTGAATTAGAATTAGTTGAACATACTAACTAATTTATTATTTACTGATTTTCATTAGCAAAAAATATTTTTATCTGACTCACTTTTAGTATACTGCATAAGTATATAGTCTATAAGTGGTAAAGCTAATGAAGACAATTGTATTTGTATATAAAGACTCTTTAAAATCCTATAAAGAAAAATTTTTACTAAAGATTGAAAAAGATCTACAAAGTTATGAATATCATACTTTAACAGTAGATGATTTATCTGAGGTTGTAGAGATTCTCGAAGATAATTCAAGAATATGTTGTATAGTCCTTGATAGAACTAGTTTTAGTATTGAAGCATTTCATAATATTGCCCATCTTAATACTAAGTTACCAGTATTTGTGGTTTCTGATTATAGCCAAAGTATCAAACTCAATTTACGCGATTTTAATTTAAATATTAACTTCTTACAGTATGATGCTTTAGCTGGTGAGGATTCTGATTTTATCCATAGAACTATCACAAACTACTTCAATGATATTTTGCCACCTTTAACTTATGAGCTGTTTAAATATTCCAAATCTTTTAACTCATCTTTCTGTACACCAGGACATCAAGGAGGTTATGGCTTTCAGCGTTCGGCAGTGGGCGCTTTATTCTATGACTTTTATGGTGAGAATCTTTTTAAGACTGATTTATCTATTTCAATGAAAGAGCTAGGAAGTTTATTAGATCATTCGGAAGCTCACAAAGATGCAGAAGAGTATATTGCAAAAGTTTTCCAAGCTGATAGATCGTTGATTGTTACCAATGGGACATCAACAGCTAATAAGATAGTTGGTATGTATAGTGTTGCTGATGGCGATACAATTCTTGTAGATAGAAATTGCCATAAATCAGTTACACACCTAATGATGATGGTAGATGTTAATCCAATATATCTAAAACCAACAAGAAATGCTTATGGCATAATTGGAGGTATACCTAAAAAAGAATTTCAGCGCCAAACTATCCAAGAAAAAATTGATAATAGTAGCATTGCAGATAAATGGCCTGAATATGCTGTTGTCACAAATTCAACTTATGATGGTATTCTCTATAATACAGATACTATTCATCATGAACTAGATGTTAAAAAATTACATTTTGATAGTGCTTGGATACCTTATGCGATATTTCATCCAATCTATAAACATAAGTCTGCAATGCAGATTGAACCAAAGCCAGAGCATATAATTTTTGAGACACAATCTACTCACAAACTTCTAGCAGCTTTCAGCCAATCATCAATGTTGCACATAAAAGGTGATTATAACGATGAAGTTTTGAATGAAGCATATATGATGCATACTTCAACATCTCCTTTTTATCCAATAGTTGCTAGTGTTGAGACAGCAGCAGCAATGATGGAGGGCGAGCAGGGCTATAATCTTATTGACAAAACTATCAATCTAGCGATAGATTTTAGACGAGAGCTAGTTAAGCTTAGATCAGAAGCTGGTGATTGGTTCTTTGATGTTTGGCAACCTGATAATATTGCTAATAAAGAGGCTTGGCTACTAAGAAATGCTGATAAATGGCATGGATTTAAAAATATAGATGGTGATTTTTTATCACTAGATCCTATTAAGATAACAATCTTAACCCCAGGCATAAAAGATAACAATGTTGAGGACTGGGGCGTGCCAGCAGATATAGTAGCTAAGTTTTTAGACGAGCATGATATTGTAGTTGAGAAGTCTGGACCTTATTCATTGTTATTTATCTTTAGTTTAGGCACTACAAAGGCAAAATCAGTAAGGCTAATATCGGTACTTAATAAATTCAAACAAATGTATGATGAAAATACATTAGTTGAGAAAATGCTACCAACATTATATGCTGAAGACCCTAAATTCTATGAAGATATGAGAGTTCAAGAAGTTAGTGAAAGGTTGCATCAGTATATGAAAGAGGCTAATCTTCCTAATCTTATGTATCATGCTTTTAATATACTACCAGAGCAGCGACTTAATCCTCATAGGGCATTTCAGAAGTTGCTAAAAGGTATGGTCAAAAAAGTTCCTCTAGCAGAGCTATATGGACAGACTTCAGCTGTGATGATATTACCATATCCCCCAGGTATACCAGTGATATTCCCTGGAGAAAAAGTAACAGAAGATTCTAAGGTAATATTAGACTTCTTATTGATGTTAGAAAAGATAGGATCAATGTTGCCAGGATTCGATACAGATATACATGGTCCAGAGAGAGCAAAAGATGGTAAATTATATATCAAAGTGATTGAAGAATAATATTAGATTTTTTTGAAATAAAACGCTTATATTCAGCTAAAAAAAAATGTATAGTGTTGCTTATCGAGTCTAATTTTAGGTGGAAAAATGCTTAAAACTCCTCTTTATGAATCGCACATAGCAGCAAATGCTAAAATGGTAGACTTCTCTGGATGGTCAATGCCAATTAATTATGGTTCACAAATTCAAGAGCACAATAATGTTAGAGAAAACTGTGGTGTATTTGATGTATCACATATGCTAGCAGTTGATATCCAAGGTAAAGATGCTGAAAAGTTTTTACGTCATATCTTAGCTAATGATGTTGCTAAACTAGAAGCGGGTAAAGCGCAGTATGGCTGTATGTTAAATCATGACGCAGGTATCGTTGACGATCTTATTACTTATAAAATAGATTCTGAAAATTTCAGAATTGTTGTCAATGCTGGTAATAGAGAGTCGGATGTAGCATGGTTTAAAGAAAACTCTCAGGACTTAGATGTTGCTATAACTCCACAACAAAGTTTAGCTATCGTTGCTGTACAAGGTCCAAAAGCAGTAGAGGTTGTTAAGCATACTGTGACTACTGAGATTGCAGAAGAAATAGCTAAATTGAAGCCTTTTACATTTAAGTTTTTTAGTAACTGGATGTTCGCTCGAACTGGTTATACTGGTGAAGATGGTTTTGAAATAATGCTGCCAGCAGATCAAGTAGCAGATTTTTGGGATAATTTATTAGAAAATGGTGCCGAACCAGTAGGTTTAGGTGCTCGAGATACTTTACGCTTAGAGGCAGGGATGCACTTATATGGGTCAGATATGAATACAACCACAACTCCTTTAGAGAGAGGGCTTGGTTGGAGTGTTGATCTCTCTGATGAGAGTAGAGATTTCATTGGTAAAAAAGCATATCTTGCGAAAAAATCACAGGGTATAGCTACCAAATGGACAGGGGTTGTTTTGAAGTCGAAAGGCGTGCTTAGAGCAGGTCAGGAAATTGATTTTGATAATGGTGAGAAAGGTTATATAACAAGTGGTAGCTTTTCACCTACTCTTAAAGTTGCAGTAGCATTAGCTTATGTACCTAAAGAGGGCGCTAATCCAGTCGTAAATATACGTGGTAAACAATTAGAAGTAGAATTAGTTAAGGCAAAGTTTGTCAAAAATGGACAATCTTTGATTTAAAATAAATATTTTCACAACAATAATTAATCGTAGTCAATACGGAGGTATAAAATGTCGAATATTCCTAATGAATTAAAATACACAAAATCTCATGAGTGGGTTAAAGTAGATGGTGAGGAAGTTACAGTAGGTGTTACCGAACATGCTCAATCTTTATTAGGTGATTTAGTATATGTTGAGCTACCAGATGTTGGAGAAGAATTCTCAGCTGGAGATGATACTTGTGTAGTTGAATCTGTGAAAGCAGCTTCTGATGTGTATGCTCCTCTTGATGGCGAGGTTATTGATGTGAATGAATCATTAAGTGATGATCCTTCTCAAGTAAACCATGCACCATATAGAGATGGATGGTTATTTAAACTCAGAATTTCTGATGAATCTCAACTGGCAAATCTATTGTCTGCTGATGCTTATGCAAAAACTTTAGAAGACTAATTAGTATAAACCTTTAGAATTTCTATTTAGTCTTTATAAAATTCTATATGCAAAGACATGGAGGAAATATGTCTTTTATTCCACATAAACCAGAACAAATCAAAAAAATGCTTGATACTATTGGAGCTAACTCCGTAGATCAACTCTTTGATGAAATTCCAGCTCAGTTAAGAGCCGATACTCTACAAATTCCTGATGGAATCAATGAGATGGAGCTAGCTAGAGTAGCTAGAAAAAGAGCAAATAAGAATCATCATAATACAAATTTTATAGGTGCTGGTGCTTATAGTCATCATATACCTGCTGCTATATGGGATATAGTAGCTCGAGGAGAGTTCTATACAGCATATACTCCATATCAGGCAGAGGCGTCTCAAGGTGGCTTACAAGTTATATACGAGTTCCAAACTATGATGGCTGGCTTAACAGGCATGGATGCTTCAAATGCTTCGATGTATGATGGGGCAACTGCTTTGGCAGAGTCAGTACTAATGGCGATTCGTTCAAATAAAAAAGCCAAGTCACAAAAAGTCTTAATAGCAGAAGCTCTACATCCAACTTATTTAAATGTACTTGAAACTATTACAAAGCATCAAGGTATCGAAGTTGATGTTGTAAATTTGGATTCTAAAAATGGTAAGACTGATGTTGATAGATTAGATAGTTTTGCCGATACTCAATATGCTGCTGTAGTTATCCAGAGTCCTAACTTCTTAGGGCAGCTTGCAGATGTTGATGCTTTGACTAACTGGGCACATAAGCATGGTGCTTTGGCAATTGCCGTGACTAATCCTATGTCACTTGCGCTATTAAAATCACCTGCGGAATGGGGTGATAATGGTGCTGATATAGTATGTGGTGAGGGTCAACCTATGGGTGTACCTTTAGCTTCAGGCGGACCATATTTTGGTTTTATGACTTGTAAGATGCCTCATATTCGCCAAATGCCTGGTCGTATTGTAGGTAGAACAGTAGATTTAGATGGTAACGAAGGTTTTTGTTTGACGCTACAAGCTAGAGAGCAACACATACGTCGTGCTAAAGCTACTTCAAATATTTGTACTAATCAGGGCTTAATGGTAACAGCTGCAACTATTTACATGAGTCTATTAGGTGCCGAAGGTTTAGAAAGAGTAGCAAGTGTATCTCATGAAAATACTACTAAGCTAGCAAATGAATTATCTAAACTAGATGGAGTAAATGCTAGGTTTAATGATTTATTCTTTAATGAAGCAGTGATCGATTTACCTGTAAATGCGCAAGATTTTGTAACTGAGATGGAAGAAGAAGGTATAGATGCTGGTTATTTCTTAGGTGAGTATCATACTGATTTAGCTAACTCTATTATGGTTTGTGCTACAGAGATTCATACATCTGAAGATATCAAAGAGTATATAGAAGCTACCAAAAAAGTTTTAGCTAGGATAGGAGGTTAATTTAAATGGTTATTTTTGAAAAAACTAGAGGTAAAAACTCGCCATCTGTAATGCCTAGCAAAAAAGGAGATGTTTCAAATATCCCTGCAAATATGCTTCGTTCTAAAAAACCAATACTTCCAGAGCAAGCTGAGCTTGATGTTGTCAGGCACTATACACAACTATCACGCAAGAACTTTTGTATAGATACGAACTTCTATCCGTTAGGTTCTTGTACTATGAAATACAATCCGCGAGCGGCGCATAAGTATGCTTCATTAGCAGGATTTTTAGAAAGGCATCCTTATGCAAGTGTCCAGAGTGTTCAAGGTACTCTTGAGTGCTTGTATGATTTACAAGACCTAATCAAAGAGCTAACTGGTATGACAGGTGTATCATTAGCTCCTATGGCTGGTGCGCAAGGAGAATTTGCTGGTGTTTCTATGATTAAAGCATATCATCACAAGCGAGGGGATTTTGAACGTAATGAGATTATTGTACCTGATGCTGCTCATGGTACTAATCCAGCTACTGCAAAAGTTTGTGGTCTGAAGGTTATCGAGATTCCAACTAAAAAATGTGGTGATATTGATATCGAAGCCCTAGATAAAGTACTCGGGCCCAAGACTGCTGGTATTATGTTGACTAATCCATCTACAGTTGGTGTGTTTGAGAGAAGTATTGCTGTGATCGCCAAGAAAGTTCATGAAGCTGGTGGCTTACTGTACTATGATGGTGCGAACTTAAACGCAATCATGGGTAAAGCTCGTCCTGGTGATATGGGATTTGATGTTTTACACATGAATCTTCATAAGACTTTTGCTACTCCTCATGGTGGTGGTGGTCCAGGTGCTGGTCCCGTAGCTGTTAATGATAAACTGAAAGAGTTTTTACCTGTACCGATGGTTGGTAAAAAAGATGATAGATTTGTATGGCTAGAAGAAAAAGATGTACCAAATACTATCGGTAGATTATCAGCATTTAATGGTAATGTTGGTGTGTTAATTAGAGCATATATCTATGGAGCAATGCTTGGTGGCAATGGTCTAACAGAGGCCTCTGAAATAGCTACTCTAAACGCTAACTATATGATGGCTCGCTTAAAACAAGAAGGCTTCACGATAGCATATCCTGAGAGAAGAGCCTCTCATGAGTTCATTGTAACTTTGAAGCCTGAGTTCCAAAATTATGGTGTAACAGCTACTGATTTTGCTAAGTGCTTGATAGATAGAGGTGTACATGCTCCTACTATGTATTTCCCACTATTGGTACCAGAATGTCTACTGATAGAACCTACTGAAACTGAAAATGTTGATAGTATGGAGCAGTTTATCGAAGCAATGGTAGAAATCAGAGATATTGCTAAGAAAGATCATCAGTATCTAAAAGGAGCTCCTTATAATCTACCAGCGCGTCGTCTTGATGATGTCAAAGCAGCTAAAGAGCTTGATATTGTTTGGCAGCCTAAATAAAAATTTTATCTAAACTAAAACATGAAACTTTGTTTTTCGTTGCTTACTTCGTAAGCTATATACTAAATCACTAGTTGTTTGTATTAACTCGCATTGGAATTAGTACAAATTTCTTTATAATACTTGTAGATTTATCAAAAAAATATATACATGCCTACAAATCTTAATCTAGTCAAAACTATATTTGTAATAAATATAGTTTTTATAACTTTATCTTTTTATTTTCAGAGTGAATTATTTAGTAATCTTGCAGTACTATGTGCAGCTATATCACTTATGACAAGTGTGATTTTTGATAAGAAGATTTTCAATTCAAATCTATTTTTATTTTTATCGACCTTGCCAATTTATTTGATAATACCTCTTTATCAAAATCCAATGCTTGCAACATTATTAATCACACTATTAATATCTGCACTAGTATACAAAAAGCAGATTTTTGGGCTATTTGATTTTGGAGAAATAAAAGATATTAAAATCTGGTTAGCAGTAGCGCTTGTATCTGTAGTAGCTTCAATCAGCTTGATAGTTTGGGGGATATTAACAAGTGAGCTAACTGGAGTTGGAGAGGCAACTTCTCAAGAGCTTGCGAAGCTTAGTACTATTGTAATTTTAATGCTAATACCTGTTGGAGCATTATTAAATGCAACTGTTGAAGAGGTTATTTTTAGAGGAATTATCCAAACTGAATTGACTAAAGTTTTTAGTATTTCCGTAGCAATATTCATACAAGCATTTTTATTTGCGGGATTTCATTATGCCGGAGGGTTCCCTAATGGATTAACTGGTTTTGCGATGACTTTTATCTATGCTTGTGCTTTGGGTGTGGTGAGATATAAAGTCAAAGGGCTACTTGCTCCTATCATTACTCATACTTTTGCAGATATGACAATTTTAATATTTTTGTGGGTGTATTTTTAGAGCTAAAGTTTTTATGCTCATTAGTGTATAATTTTCGTTATATGCTAATCCTTTCAAACTATTAGATGCGTATCATTTTATTAAAAATATCTAGTATTCTTTTATTAGCCTCTTTATCTATAAATTATACTTTTGGATATGCTCATACCAAACTAATGCTCGAGAATAACTGTAGTACAGATGCTGTATTTACCATCAAAGATAAAAATAACAAATCAACTTTTACAATGACACTAAAACCACACCAATACTATATAACGAAAGAGCTAGCAAATGACAACTTCATGGATTCAACAACATCGTATTATGATATTGGCTTCAAATCTAAAGATTCATCAGGTTCTGTAGAATACGAGTTATCAAATGGCTTTTTTTATTTTGGTAAAAAGGGTGCAAATAGAGCTTTATTCAAAGATCCAAAAGGTAATATAGAAATAAATCATCAGTTTGACAATGATGGTTATGAGTACTACTGGACTAACTATTCAGTGAACCTCAAAACATTGATAAGTGGCAGTTTAATAACACCAACTTTTACAGTTTCTGCATGCCATCAAGAGCTAGATATATTCGATAGTTTATTATTTGGTGTCAAAAGAATAATGATATTTGGTGATAGCTTAAGTGATAAAGGCAACCTATATAAGTACTCATTACAGCTCTTACCAAAATCAACACCATACTATAGAGGAATGTTTTCTAATGGAGAGGTATGGTCAGAACAGTTTGCAAATAGACTTTATTTAAATAATATCCCTGTGAGTAATTATGCGGTAGGCGGTAGTTCGGTTATAGTTTTTCCTGAATGGGCTGATAATAGTACTCCATACGTTTTAGATAATCAGGTCAACTTGTATCTAGACTTAGAAACTAATGATGATATAAAAGACAATTTAGCAATATTTTTTGTCGGAGGTAATGACTATTTAACTACTAATCCAGAGATGACTGATATTGATGGAGCAGTCAAACAAGTGACCGATGGTATTTTCAATGCTATTGAAAAAGTATCAGCAAAACAGACAGTTATTGTTGGACTACCGGATCTAAGTATCACAGGAGAATCTAAATCACTTAGCAATGAAAAAATTCTCAAAAAAATATACAAACAGCATAATAAAATTTTAAGAGAATATGCAGATAAACATAAAATGAAGTTTATAGATATTGCTATAGTATTTGAGGAAATGGTAAATAATACTAAGAGCTTTAATAAAAAATATAATGCAACTATAAGCTTGGATCATATCAAAGATTCTTGTTGGTTGGGAGGGTATCTTTTATCTGAGAAATCTAATATTGATAATGCATATAATAGCCTAGAGGCTAACGCCAAAACAGACTCTAAAGTCAAAATGAATGATCTATTAGATCAGCCATCAATGCAAAGTGTTATAGATGCAGGATATGCTGGTAGTATGTGTGATAATCCCCAAGATTATGCGTTTTGGGATCATGTTCATCCAACCTATCAAGTGCATAGGGCATTATATGATTATATACTTTCAGAATTAGGTGTTAGGCCTGTCACAAGAGATAAATGATAGTAATTTTTCAAAATTTTGTTAAATAATTATTTGACAAAGATAATTCTAAGTAATATGCTGAAAGATATGGACTTTGTTCCATATGAATTATAAGCATAGTCTTATAAACGTGTTGATTTGATAACTCAGCTTGCGGACACGAAAAATAATCTGCTAAAAGGTGTTTTGGATTATTCCATCTTTCCCTCTCAGATTTCTCCCAAGCTAAAGAGTTTTATAAGTAGGAGAAAACTATGAGTAAATATTCTTTAGAAACATTAGCCGTACATCGCTCTATACCAGAAAAGAGCGGGTCGGTACAAACACCTATACATCAAACTTCTAGTTTTGTATTTGAAAGTACAGAGCATGCTGCAAATCTTTTTGCATTAAAAGAGTTCGGTAGTATATATTCACGATTAACTAACCCAACAGTAGATGAGTATGCTTCTAGGTTAGCTAATCTTCATGGAGCTGCTGGAGGATTTGCCTGCTCATCAGGACATGCAGCACAACTTTTGATTTTCTTAAATCTACTTCAAAGTGGAGATCATATAGTTGCTTCTAAATATTTGTATGGTGGTTCAGTAACACAACTGACACATACATTTCCAAGGCAATTTGGGTGGCAGTCAACTCTAGTTGATATAAATAAATTAGATGAGGTCAAAAATGCTATTCAAGAGAACACCAAAGCACTATTTATAGAGTCTCAATCTAATCCTTCCGGAGTTATTGCCGATATCAAAGCACTTGCAAAAATTGCTCATGAAGCTGGTATTCCATTGATAGTTGATAATACTGTTGCAACACCTTATTTATTAAATCCATTAGAACATGGCGCAGATATTGTCTCTTATTCTTTGACAAAATATTTAAGTGGTAATGGTTCTATAGTAGGTGGTGCAGTTGTCGATGGAGGAACTTTTGATTGGTCAGCGAATGATAAATTTCCTTTATTAGCAAAACCTGATAGATCCTATAATAATATTTCATTTCATGAAACTTTTGGCAAGTTGGCTTTTACCGTTAGGGGGCTTGCAGTTGGTTTGCGAGATATAGGTGCCACTCTTAGTCCACATACTGCTTTTTTGGCTATACAAGGTCTTGAAACATTGGGAGCAAGGTTAGACAGGCATATCAAAAATGCTGAAAAAGTAGCAAAATTTTTAAATGCTCATCCAAAAATTAGAAAAGTTAATTATGCTGGTCTTGTTAATTCCCCATATAATCTTTTGGCTAATAAATATTTTCCAAAAGGTGTCGCTGGATTGCTAACCATAGAGTTAAATGAAGGATTTGAGGCTGGTAAGAATTTGGTTGAGCAAACAAAGCTATTCACACACTGTGCTAATATCGGTGATGCTAGAAGCTTGATTATACATCCAGCTTCAACCACACATTCACAGTTAACAGAACAAGAGCGCATACAATCAGGAGTATCTGATGGTTTGGTAAGATTATCAATAGGCTTAGAAGATGCTAATGATCTAATAGAGGACTTAAAGCAGGCTTTGGATTATTCGGAGGTGCAGTATGACGATCAATGCAAAAAAGCCATTTGAGTTTTTTAGAGACTTACAGCTTAATTATCAAACTGAAATTAGTATCAAAAATAGCTCTAGTATCAAAAGATTAAAAGTTGCTATTGTAAATTTAATGCCAACTGTCAAAGAAACTGAAAAGCACTGGGCAGATGTACTTTCTCATAATAACTCTACAATTGTTGAGTTAGTGTTTTTTCATTCATTAGTACGTCCTAGTACAAGAGTTAGCGAGAGTTACTTACAAGAAAATTATGCTAATTGGCAGGATTATGATTTTGCTGATTTAGATGGAATTATTATCACAGGGGCTCCTGTTGAGTTATTAGAGTTTGAGAGCGTTGATTTCTATCCAGAAGTTTGTGAGATAATTTCAAAAAGTCTTGAGTATGAATTATCTGTGATGTTAGTTTGCTGGGCTGCTCAGGCTGGTCTAAATTATTTATATGATATAAATAAACAATGTCTAGAAAATAAGTTATTTGGTGTATATGAACATAAACCTATTAAACATGATCATCCACTATTAAAAGGTATAGATGGTGAACTTAAAGCTTGTATATCTCGACAAACAAAAATTACAGATCAGAAAGTATTGGAATATACAGACGTTATCCTAGCATCTGCAATAGATGGCTTAGATTGTTTAGCTGATAAAAAGTATGATATTACCTATATGTTTAATCATCTTGAGTATACTCAAGATACTCTAGAAGCAGAGTATTTAAGGGATAAAGCAACTATCGATAATATAGCTAAGCCATATAACTACTATGACAGCCAAAATAATATTGATTATTCATGGCAAAATGATAGAAAGACTTTTTATTCTAATTGGTTGGATATTATTAAAGATATTAAATAGCAGAATTATAAATTCCAAGCTTTTATTATATCTTCCTCAGTGATTTTCTTTTGATTGAGATTCTCAAAGTAGATCATATATTGTTTAATGAGCTGGTTAATATACATATCCTCACCAGATATATAGAAAATATCATTTTTGTTACAATACTCAAATAGATAGTTTTTCTTATTATCTTTTTCAGGCATAGCGTGACAAAATACAATTTTTGCATTCTTAACTAAATCTATAAATTGAGTATTTTGCTCTAGCTCTGGTGATGATGATATTGGTGTAGCATCTACTACTAGGTCATACGGGCCTTCAAAATGAGGGATGTTTTCTATACCTAGTTCTTTTCTTTTTTGAGCTACTTTCTCAGCATCTCTACCGACGATAGTTACTTTTATTCCTAAATCTTGTAGTACCTTAAAAGCCACACCAGATACGCCACCATTACCGTATATTACTGCGGTTTTTATAGTTTTGTTTGATGCCTTTATACCTTTTTTAAGAGCTGTTTTTAAGCCATGACAGTCTGTATTGTAACCATAAAGTTTGCCATCTTTATTGATAATTGTATTAACTGCTAAAGTCTCTTTAGCTAGTGGTTCTATGTAATCTAAAAATGGTATTACTTTTGATTTTAGGCCATTGTGAGCCGTTACTGTACCACCATTGACAAAGGGTGCTCTAATAGCATCAGTATAAGTCTTAGCAGTTATATCACCAGAAAATGTAAAATAACAAAGGTTTAAGCCTAGCTTCTGTATAGCAGTATTATGTCTTGATACAGATGAGTTACTACCAGAAGTAGAAAATAAAAACTTAGTCTCAGTATTAAGAGGAGCTTTAAAATTATCAGACATCTTATTTCCTTAGCTATGAATAATTAACATTGAGTATGCTCTAAGAGGAGGGAGCTTGCCTTTAGTTGTTTTTTCTATAGTCTCCGTACCAGCTCTTTCATGATTTGCGACAACATGCCACTCATTAGTTTCGGTAATAGGGACAATATCATTGATATCGTAATTTTCTATAGCTGTCGCATTATACACTACAACTATATTTTTCCACATATCTCCATTGGCATTATCCTTGAGATGAGATACGATAACTCCAGAATGAAGATCATGGTATGCTGCTGAAACAATTAGGTGTTTACTAATATCCTCAGGGCTAGTCATTCTAAAAGCAGGGTGTTCTTTTCTTATCTTTATAAGTCCTTTTACATAATCAAAAAAAGGCTTGTATTGTAATTTATCTTGCCAGTGAAAAGCATTAATATCATCACCACTCTTATAACTGTTATGATCACCTTGCTTTGTTCTCAAAAACTCACAACCACCATGCAAGAATGGTACCCCTTGAGATGTTAATAAAATACCAAGGGCTAAACCGTTTTGGCGAACTCTACGACTTTCAAAGATATTTTCGGGAATATTTTTTCGATAATCTCCAGCTTGAATGTTCCTTTGCAGGCTTTTTTCAATTTGATCCCAAAGTGTATAGTTATCGTGAGCATCTACATAGTTGATAGTCTCTTTAGGGTTAGCAGTTAGATCATGTATAGAGCCTCTAAGACCTTCCATAACCTTGCCGATATTGGCTGGATTATGAGCATCTCCATTGATGTAACCATTACCTGGACTATTATTGCCTCTAATCGCATCCCTAAATGTATCATTAAATACACAGAAGTCTTGGTTTCTTTGAGTGCCCCTATATGTACCATTTCTTAGAGGTGAGTCACCAGCTTTCCATGGTTCTCCATAGACTATAATACCTGGATCTATTTGTTTTACTTCTTCAGTAATTTCTTTGATAGTATCCAAATCGATTAGTTCCATTAAGTCAAATCTTAGACCATTGACTTTATAGTTTTTGACCCAGTGCAGAACGGAGTCTTTGATAAACTTGCGCACCATTGGTTTTTCGGTATCAAGTTCATTACCACACCCAGAACCATTGGTAAAGTGGCCTTGGATATCAGTCCTGAAATAATATTTTGGCACAATATTGTCAAAGTTCGATGTATCAGTCATATGGTTATATACCATATCCATAACGACACCAATACCTTTGTTATGGAATCCGGCAATCATTTCTCTAGCACCTTTGATTCTTTGAGTTGGATCAAAAGGATTAATAGAGTAGCTTCCATCTGGAGCATTGTAGTTTTGTGGATCATATCCCCAGTTTCTATTATCTTTGATATTGGCATTTGACTCATCAACTGATGAAAAATCAAATATGGGTAATAGATGTACATGAGTGACACCAAGTTCATGAAGACTATCTATACCCGTTGAAACGGATAGTTCACTATTTGGAGTAGTTATTTCAGATCCTTCATATACTGTACCTAAAAACTTGCCTTTAATGTTCTCTGGTATTCCACTATCGGAGCCGATACAGAAATCTCTAACATGTAATTCATAGATAACAGCATCCTGAGGGTTTTGAGGTGTATGGAAGTAGCTGTTTTTCCAGCTTTCAGGAGATAGCTCATCTGAGTTAAGGTCTAGTATGAATCCTTTTCTACCATTGGCACCAAGTCCAACTGCATAAGGATCTATAGCATAAGTTATTTTTGTATACTTATTACCACGATAGTCTATATCATCAAAGTAAAGTCGATATATATAGAATTTGTTTTCACAGAGATCTCTAGGTATACAGGCACTATGTGTACCATATTCTAATTCTGGAATTAAATTAAATGCATCATCAGGCATCTCGTGTTTGTCATTATCATCTTCATGATATATCAAAAGCTCAACGTGTTTTGCTGTCGGAGCCCATATCCTAAATGATACTGTGTCATTAGAGAAGACAACACCCATATCATCATTTGGATAGTAGTATTTATCCAAAAAGTTACCGAATAATACTTTCGTTGGCATAAAGGTATTATTTGCACGTATTTCTATTAAATCGCTTGGCTTAAGCTCAGAAGGCAAATTGGTAAATATAACTTTTTTAGACTTATACTTAACGATATTTACAGCGTTTGTAACTTTTTTCGAATTTATCCATAGTTCAAATATAGTACCTATCAGAGGAGTATCTGATAAATAAGCCTCTATTTTATTTGGCTCATCAAGTACAGCATAATTTATTCTGGCATTAGTTCTGTTGACAACATCACTTAGAGAAGTATAAATATCATGATCTCCATAAACTATATAATAGTTATCATGATCTTCATCTATTTTGAATGAGCTTGTTTGTTCAGCCCAATCGTTCTGCCAGTAAGTGCTCCATGTTCTTTTGCGTGCTATTATGTTTTTATTTACACAATCAGCATATAGTCCAAAGTCGCTCTTTTTAGAAAGTGATTTTGGGCGTGTTTTTCCTTTTTCATCATATGTCCATAAATCCCAGCTAAAGTCCTGCCCTAGATATTGTTCATCTTTTTTTATAAAGTGAATAAGTTGACCTTTACGAGGTTCCCTAGCTACTCTAAAAATTCTTTCTGCTTTATGGTTAGGATTGTTTTTGCTACTACAATATACTTTGACTTCACTTATATCTGTTACAGAAGGGTCAACACTCAATTTATTATCTTTGACTTCAATAAGCTTTGATTTTGGCTCTACTCGCCATGTAACATCAACAATACTTCTTTTTTTTGTTAAAGACTCTGTTATCGCTATCAGGTCAACTTTATATCCAGGAACTATGTAATCTTCTGATGCTTTTATTGAAAGTATCTGAGGATTTACAAGCCAGTTGAAAGTCAGTGGTTCAAAAACTCTATTGCTTTCAGAAAGTCTTCTTTCATTGCCCTCTAGATCTATCAAAATAAAAGTATATTGATTTGAGCCATTGATAAGCCCAGAGATCTTAAGAATATTTTTTGTCAGCCATAAGCTACCATCATCAGGGTCAGCTTCCCATATTAGCCTATATCTATCTTCTTTTTTCCATTGATTAAATTGCCCTGTAACATAACCGTATGAGAAGCCATGTGCATTTATTCTAAATCTAATACTGTTTGTATCTGGGTCTTGGTCTAGAGAGTATTCAGCATCGAACTTTTCGAAGATGCTGTCTTTTTCTATCCATATATTATTTAATGACTGCATATTTACAACTTTTGCTTAATAATTTATATATTTTTTAAAAAAATTAGTTAAGCTATTATAGCCTTATTTTTTGAGTTTGAGAACAAGGGTGGCCATAGGCGGGATTTTTATGGCAATCTTTTGGTCAAAGCCATGCTGTGCTTCTGGAACTGATAGTATTTCATCTGAAATAACTTGGCCTGAACCTCCAAACTCAAGGCTGTCAGAATTAAAAGTCTCAATATATGATCCTGCATCAGGAACACCTATGTTGTAGTCGTAATAAGTTACAGGAGTAAAGTTACAAACAAATATTAGCTTTTCTTGGTTATCTTTACTAGCTCGGACAAAAGATAAGATACTCTGTTCAGAGTTGTTGGCATCTATCCATTGGAAGCCTTGGTGATCGTAATCACACTCCCACAATGCAGTCTCAGCTTTATAGAAGTCATTTAATTTTTTGAAGAAATGTAGTGTTTCTTTATGTGTGTGATATTCATCAACAACCTGCCACTGTAATTGCTCATATTCTCGCCATTCAACAAACTGTCCAAATTCACTTCCCATAAAAATAAGTTTCTTACCAGGGTGACCAATCATATATGACATATATAGTCGTAGGCCAGCATATTTATTCCATAAGTCTCCCCACATTTTGTTTATGAGAGATTTTTTGCCGTGAACTACCTCATCATGTGAAATAGATAAGATAAATTTCTCTGAATAGTGGTATACCATAGAGAAAGTAATTAAGTTGTGATGATATTTGCGATAGACAGGGTCTAATGAAATATAGCGTAGTGTATCGTTCATCCAACCCATGTTCCATTTAAAATCAAATCCTAAACCACCTTGTTCAACAGGTGTGGAGATATTTGGCCAAGATGATGATTCTTCAGCAATTGTGATCACTCCTTTGCAGGTATGCTTTAGGACGCCATTGAGTTCTCTTAAGAAAGCAATACCTTCCAAATTCTCATGTCCACCATGAATGTTGGGTATCCACTGTCCATCTTCTCTATCATAGTTAAGATATAAGATATTTGATACTGCATCTACACGAAGTCCGTCTATATGAAACTCATTGATCCAATACATTGCATTTGAAATCAAGAAACATTTTACTTCATTTCTACCCAGATCAAAATTATTTGTTCCCCAACCCTCGTTAACAGCTTTGGTAGGCTCTTGGTATTCATAACATGCACTACCATCAAAGCTGATTAATCCATGTTGATCTTTGCAGAAGTGTCCTGGTACCCAATCTAAAATTACACCTATATCATGTGTATGAAGTTTATCAACTAGGTGCTTCAAACCGACTAAATCGCCATGACGACTATTCACTGAGTAAAAACCTGTTGGTTGATAACCCCACGAAGCATCTAGTGGATGTTCATGTAACGGCATAAACTCTACATGTGTGTATCCCATATCTTTGATATACTCAGGCAGTATCTGGGCTATCTCTTCATAACTCATAAATTCGCCATCTTTGGTTTTCCAAGAAGCAAGATGTAGTTCATATATATTCATTGGACTATTGTAATAGTCAGCAGTAGCACGTTTTTTTAGCCATTTATCATCATGCCATTTATATTCCATCTGAGTATTTATTATGGATGCTGTATTCGGTCTTAATTCTGAGAAAAAAGCATAAGGGTCACTTTTATAAACGTAATGATTAGTATCTTTATTTGTTACAACAAGTTTATATTTTTGTCCATTTTTGGCACCAGCTATGAATACACTCCATAATCCTGAATTACTAATGAGTTTCATTTGATTTTTGCTTTGAATCTCCCAGTGACTAAAGTCACCTATGACACAAATACTTTTTGCATTTGGAGCCCAGGTTGTAAATCTAATACCATCAATACCACCTTCGCAGGCTGCATGAGCACCCATAAATTCATATGCATATATGTGCTTGCCTTCATGGAAGTAATGTATATCTTGCTCGCCAATAGTGGAATGTTTATTTTGTTTTGAATTTACGTTTTTCATAAAAGCTCCTAGTCAAAAGTATAGAATCAGTGTGTTTTTCAGCGTAGACGCTAATAAGTACTAAAAATCTCTATAATTACAATCTTAATCGTTTATATAAGCTTAGTAAACTGAATAATTAATTTAAAAAATAGTTTTACCAGCAATACAGATATTGGTTATTTTAAATTCATAGAGATAGTGATAAGATGAAATATATGGGCTTTCACCTATGCTCTATTAAGGTGACTAGGTAGTTCGCCAAATTAGTGTGTTTATTCTGTTAACATAATACTAGGGTAGAAAAATGGCAATTCAAAGAGTATTAACCAAACCTTTTGAAAATCAAAAACCAGGAACATCAGGTCTGCGTAACAAAGTCACTGCTTTTCAGCAAGCAGGATATTTAGAGAATTTTGTACAATCTATATTTAATTCTTTGAATGATATAGGAGGTAAGACTCTAGTTGTTGGTGGCGATGGTAGGTACTATAATGATGTAGCTGTACAAATTATTGTTAGAATGGCTGCAGCTAATGGGTTTGGTAAAATTATAGTTGGTCAAAATGGTATCTTTTCTACGCCAGCTGTTAGTTGTGTTATTAGAAAGTATCAAGCTTTTGGCGGTATTGTTTTATCGGCTAGTCATAATCCAGGTGGTCCAAAAGGAGACTTTGGTATCAAATATAATGTTTCTAATGGTGGTCCAGCACCTGAGAAAATTACAGATAGAATTTTTTCAGAAACTAAAAAGATTGACCAATACTTGATAAGTGATGCACCTAAAGATAGTGTTAATTTAAACAAGATAGGCACATACAAAATTGAAAATACAACCGTTGAGGTTATTAACTCAGTAACTGATTATGCTGAATTAATGCAACAAATATTTGATTTCGATAAAATTCGTGAACTATTTGCAAATGGTTTTAAGGTGCGTTTTGACTCTATGAGTGCAGTATCTGGTCCTTATGCAAAGTATATTTTTGAAACTCTTTTGCAAGCTCCAGCTGGTACAGTTGTCAATGCTGAACCACTTGAGGATTTTGGAGGTTTTCATCCGGATCCAAATCCTGTAAATGCTGAAGACTTAGTTAAGCATATGCGTAGTGGTAAGTATGATTTCGGTGCAGCTTCAGATGGTGATGCTGATAGAAATATGATTGTAGGCAAACAAATAGATGTATCACCTTCAGATAGTCTAGCAATTATGGCTGCAAATGCGCATCTTATACCAGCGTATTCAAAAGGAATTAAAGGTGTTGCTAGATCAATGCCTACATCAACTGCAGTTGACAGGGTGGCAGAGTCATTAGGTCTCCCTTGTTTTGAGACTCCAACAGGATGGAAATTCTTTGGGAATTTATTAGATGCTCAGAAAATTACACTATGTGGTGAAGAGAGTTATGGAACAGGTTCAGATCACATTCGTGAGAAAGATGGAGTTTGGGCAGTATTGTTCTGGTTGAATTTAGTTGCTGCAACAGGCAAACATGTTGATCAGTTGGTTGAGGAACATTGGCAAAAATTTGGTCGTAACTTCTATTCAAGACATGATTATGAAGCTATAGAAACTGTGATTGCTAACTCTATCATGAGTTCTTTAAGAGATAAATTATCTAGTCTTACAGGGACTCAATTAAATGGTGAGAAAGTGGCTAAAGCAGATGATTTTAGCTATACGGATCCTATAGATGGTTCAGTTTCTAACCATCAGGGAATAAGAATTATTTTTGAAGATGGTTCTCGAATTGTGTTTAGGTTATCAGGTACAGGAACACAGGGGGCTACTTTACGTGTATATTTAGAAAAGTATGAATCTAACTCTTCAAAATTTGATACACCAACACAACAGGCTTTAGCTACTTTGATAAATGTTGCTGGAGATTTAACCAATATTAAATCTTTAACAGGCATGGTTAAGCCAACAGTAGTTACTTGATTTAATTGCTATTATAAACACAAGGAGTTAATTGTTATGAATAATCCTAATTCATCGCATCAGTTGTATAAAAAGGCTATGGCATTAGTGCTAGCAGGCGGGCGTGGTTCTCGTTTATATAATCTAACAGACACTAGAGCGAAGCCGGCTGTTTATTTTGGTGGTAAGTTTAGAATTGTAGATTTTGCCTTATCAAACTGCTTAAATTCTGGTATCAGAAGAATAGGTGTAGTTACACAATATAAGTCACACTCTTTACTTCGTCATATCCAACGTGGTTGGGGCTTCTTACGTGGTGAGCTAAATGAGTTTATAGATTTGCTACCAGCACAGCAAAGGGTTGATGAAGAGAGTTGGTATCGCGGTACTGCTGATGCTGTGTACCAAAATATTGATATTTTACGTTCTTATGGACCTGAGTATGTCATAGTTCTAGCTGGCGATCATATATATAAGATGGACTACTCAGTAATGCTAAGAGATCATGCCCAAAGCGGTTATAAGTGTACTGTAGGGTGTGTTGAAATTGCTGAAGAAGAAGCATTTGCATTTGGTATTATGGGTATTGATGAAGATCGTAAAATTACAAGCTTCGTCGAAAAGCCTAAAGATAATGCACCAACAATTCCTGGCACATCTGACAGATGTTATGCAAGTATGGGTATATATATATTCAATTCTGATTATTTGTATGATTTACTTGAGGAAGATATTGCAAATAAAGAATCAAGCCATGACTTTGGTAAAGATATAATTCCAAGAGTGGTTAGTGAAAAACAAGCTTTAGCACACCCATTTAGTATGTCATGTGTTCCTAGAGGAGAGGGTGTTGAACCATATTGGAGAGATGTTGGTACTATAGATGCATTCTGGGAAGCTAACCTTGATTTAGCAGCTAATATGCCTGAGTTGAATATCTACGATAAAGACTGGCCTGTGTGGACAGCTCAAGAGCAGCTTCCTCCGGCTAAGTTTGTGCCAGATAGAAAGGGTAATCATGGTGTGATTACAAATACTCTTGCTTCAGGTGGTTGTATAGTGCTTGGTTCGCAAATCTCTAAATCATTGATGTTCTCGAAAGTTAGAGTCTCAGCAGGTTGTGAGATTGATCAGTGCGTGATAATGCCTGAGGTAGTAGTAGGTGAAAATTGCCGTCTGAAAAAAGTTGTGATTGATAAAGGTTGTGATATCCCAGCTGGTATGGTGATTGGAGAAAATCCTAAAGAGGATGCTAAAAACTTTTTTAGAACCGACAAGGGTGTGGTACTAGTAACTAAAAAGATGATAGATGAACTAAAAGAAAAGTAAGAGAAGTTTATGCGCGTTTTACATGTATGTAGTGAATTGTATCCAATTCTAAAAACAGGGGGTCTTGCAGATGTTACAGCTGCTTTGCCACCTGCATTAGCTAGTTTTGGGGTTGATAGTAGGGTTTTGGTTCCAGGGTTTCCGGCATTTATGAATGCTATTAAGGATAAGCAGCTTTTGATTAATATCCCTTCTCGTTTTGGTGCAGAAGAGATAAACATATTTTTAGCTAAGATTCCTAATACTAAAATCGACATATATGTAATAGATGCTCCTAGTTTATTTGCTCGTCCGGGTAATCCATACGCAGATAGTAGTAATCAAGCTTATGCAGATAATTATCTTAGATTTGCTTTATTAGGTTGGGTAGCAGCAAGAATTTCTGAAGGCTTGGATACTAAGTGGAAGCCAGAAGTTGTTCATAGTCATGATTGGCATGCTGGATTAGTACCAGCTTATATTAAAGCAAGTGAACTAGCATCTGGCAAAAAAGCTGTAAAAACGGTATTTACTGTGCATAACCTTGCTTATCAAGGTCTTTTCCCAATGAGTGTTTTTGCGGAATTAGATTTACCAGGTATATTCTTGAGTATGAATGGTTTAGAGTTCTATGGTCAAGTATCTTTTATGAAGGCAGGTCTATATTTCGCTGATAAGATCACCACTGTAAGTCCTACATATGCTAAAGAGATTCAGTCTTATGAGCAGGGATGTGGATTAGAAGGGCTACTCGCAGATCGTCATAATGATCTATATGGAGTACTTAATGGTGTGGATCCTCAAGTATGGAATCCTAAAAAAGATACTCTTATAGAGGCTAACTACTCGATTACTACAGCTAATGTTGGTAAAGCAAAATGTAAGGCAGCTCTACAAAAAATGACTGGACTTGCGAAAAAAGAGGGTGCAGTAGTTTTTGGAATTGTAACACGCTTAACTGAGCAAAAGGGCCTAAATCTTTTAATTGAAGCAATAGGTGAAATCACTAGTAGAGGTGGTCAAGTTGTTTTATTGGGAAGTGGTGATAAAGCTTTAGAAGAAGCATTTTTAGCTGCGGCTAAGAAATCTCCTAAATCAATCGCTGTACAAATCGGCTATGATGAAAACCAAGCGCATCGTATAATTGCTGGTTCTGATGTGATAATGGTACCATCACGTTTTGAGCCTTGTGGATTGACACAACTATATGGTCTGACTTATGGAACTTTGCCTCTAGTACACAAAGTTGGTGGTCTAGCAGATACTGTTACAGATTCTTCATTGGAAAATTTGGCAGATGGTATGGCTACGGGGTTTGTTTTTGATGAGTTCAGTGTGGAGTCGCTCACTTTAGCAATTCGCCGAGCATTCGCATTATATAATCGTAAAGCAGACTGGAAGAAGGTAAGAAAAACTGCAATGCAACAAAAAGTAGATTGGAATGCAGCTGCTGATAAAATACATCAAATTTATTCTCAATTAGTTTAATAGACTTTCAAAAAAGTTCAAAAAATCAATATTTTTTTACCAAAAAAAATACTTAAATGGTATTATGATTTTTAATGTAATTACTTTTTATCAATAAATTATTATCAAAGGTTTCTAAAAAAAATGGACAACAAAAATCAAGTCAAGCTTTTTTTACAAGATGCTTTAGGATGTGATATAGCTAAAGCAAGTGATCAAGATCTATATTATGCACTATTATCTTATGTTAAAGAGCAAACAGAAAAACTACCAACGCCTGATTTTAAAAAGAAAATATATTATATATCTAGTGAATTTTTGATCGGTAGAATGCTAGCAAATAATCTTATAAATTTTGGAATTTATAATGATGTTAAAGAGCTATTTGAGGCTAATGGTAAAGATATAGCTTTGATCGAAGAGTGCGAGCCAGAACCATCTCTAGGTAATGGTGGTTTAGGTAGATTAGCAGCGTGCTTTTTAGATTCAATAGCATCATTAGCTATTCCTGCAACAGGTGTTAGTTTGAACTATCATTATGGTTTGTTTAAGCAAAAATTCAAAAAGAATCTACAAAAAGAAACACCTAATCCATGGGTAGAGGATAAAGGCTGGCTTAATAAGAGAAAGGCTGCCTATAAGATTGATTTCAATGGTTTTAGTATACAATCTCAGATGTATGATATTGAGATGGTTGGTTATCAAAATAATTTTGTTAATAAACTATGCTTGTTTGATGCTGAGAGCGTTGACTCTAGCATCGTTAAAAAAGGTATATCTTTTGATAAAACAGCTATCGAAAAGAATGTTACGCTTTTCTTATATCCAGATGATAGCGATGAAGCAGGACATTTATTAAGAATTTTCCAACAGTATTTCATGGTAAGTAATGCGGTGCATTTAGTTTTTGCTGATATGGATGCTAAAGGCTACTCAATTGAGAAGCTTCATGAACATGCAACTATTCAAATTAATGATACTCATCCAACTTTAGTGATTCCTGAGCTTGTACGTCAGCTTATGACTAGAGGGCTATCTATAGATGCAGCTATTGAGATAGTTAAGAAAACAGTAGCGTATACTAACCATACTATCTTGGCTGAAGCGCTAGAGAAATGGCCTCTAAGATATCTTAAAAAAGTACTAACTCAAGAGTTAATCGATATTATTAGATATTTAGATGCTAAAGTTAAGCTAGAGCATATCGATGAGAAATTATCTATCATTGATGATCAAAGTATTGTACATATGGCTCATATGAGTATTCATTATAGTTTTAGTGTGAATGGTGTGGCAGCTCTTCATACAGAGATTCTTAAAAATGATGAATTGAAGCACTTTAACGATATTTATCCGAAGAAATTTAATAATAAAACTAATGGTATAACATTCAGAAGATGGTTATTACAATCTAACCCTGAGTTAACAAAATACTTAGAAAGTGTTATTGGTGATAGTTTTAAAACTAAAGCTACTGATTTAGAAAAACTTCTGAAGTTTGATAATGATGATACTTTAAAAGCTCTTGAAGATATCAAAATGGTTAAAAAAGCACAATTTATTAAATTTGCAAAAGAGCATTATGGTGTGGAGCTTATCAGAGATGGAATATTTGATGTACAAATCAAGCGTATCCATGAATATAAGCGTCAACAAATGAATGCTTTGTATATAATCCATAGATATTTACAGATTAAATCAGGTAAGCTTAAGCCTGCAAGAGCTGTTAACTTTATTTTCGGTGGTAAGGCAGCTCCAGCTTATATTATAGCTAAGGATATTATTCATCTAATCTTATGCTTACAAGAGCTTATCAATAATGATTCTGATGTGAATAAGTACATGAGAGTATTGTTTGTAGAGAACTATAATGTAAGTGTTGCTGAGAAGTTAATTCCAGCTGCTGATATCTCTGAGCAAATATCTCTAGCATCAAAAGAAGCTAGTGGTACAGGTAACATGAAGTTTATGCTAAATGGTGCTATCACATTAGGAACTATGGATGGTGCTAACGTTGAGATTGCTGAGCTAGTTGGACAGGATAATATCTATACTTTTGGTAAGGATAGTGACACTATCATAGATCTATACAAGACTAGTGGTTATATTTCCAAAGATTATTACAAGCAGCCTGCGATCAAGTCGATCGTAGATTTTATAGTTTCTAAAAAACTTGTTAAGCTTGGTAAGAAATCTAACTTAAAAGAGTTGTATAACGAGTTACTTAATAAAGACTGGTTTATGACTTTGATAGATCTTGTAGAGTATGCACAAGTCAAAGATCAAATGATCAAAGATTATGAAAACCGTAAAGAATGGATGTCTATGGCTTTAGTAAATATTGCAAAAGCTGGGTTCTTCAGTTCAGATAGAACAATTGCTGACTATAACAGAGATATCTGGAAGATTTAGTATAAAATGTGATTTCGCTACTTGCTTTGCAAGTTATAGCGACATACTTTTTTCATGGCAGAAAAAGTATGCAAAACTGCCTAGCACTCTGCTCTCGCTATGTTGTAAACTAATGACAGTTACAAAACTCACTTAAGTTCAGACAGTTGTAACTGTTAGAACATTAATTTACAACAGCTTGCCGCAAGGTGCATTACTATGATGTATAGAGAGTATATGAAAAAATCTGGATTATTATTAGCTATCTCAAGTTTACCAAGTCAGTTTGGTATTGGTGATTTAGGTAAAAGTGCTTATGAATTTGTTGATATTTTAAAACAAGCAAATACTAAAATTTGGCAGGTGCTGCCACTTACACCACTAGGTTTTGGCAACTCTCCATATCAGTCAAGCTCTTCTTTTGCAGGTGATGAAATCTATATTAGCTTAGAAAAACTAGCAGATTATGGTTTGCTTGAGGGATCCTCTCTTAGAAGTCTAAATGTAAGCTCTGACAAAGTTGAATATGAACTTGTTCGTAATTTCAAAGATAAGTATCTCGAAGAAGCATTTAGCAATTTTCAAAGCTCAAAAGATAAGTTTGAACAAGAATATAATAATTTTATAGCTCAAAACTCATGGGTTAAAAATTATGCTATTTTTAAAGCTTTTAGAAAGGCTAATAATAACCAAGCTTGGAATTTTTGGCCGCAAGAATATAAAAACTGGATCAAAGATAAAGCTATAGAGCTTGATCAATTTCAAAACGAGATAGATTATCAAATATTTTTGCAGTTTATTTTTTATAAGCAGTGGTTTGAACTAAGAGAATATGCTAATCAAAACAATATTGAAATTATGGGCGATTTACCTATTTATTTAGGTTTTGACTCTGCCGATGTATGGGAGCATCAAGATATATTTCTATTAGATGAAAATCAAAATCCTAGTTTCGTTGCAGGTGTTCCACCTGACTTTTTCTCAGAAACTGGTCAGTTGTGGGGCAACCCACTTTATGATTGGGATAAGCTCAAAGAAACAAATTTTGATTTTTGGATAGATCGATTAAATGGTAACTTCAAACTATTTGATATCGTTAGGATTGATCATTTTAGAGCTTTTGATACATATTGGAAGATACCAGCAGGTGAAAATACTGCTATAAATGGTGAGTGGATCGAGGCTCCTGGTTATGATTTCTTTGATACAGTTTATAAGCGTATTCCAGATGCTAATATTATTGCAGAAGATTTAGGAGATTTGCGCCCTGAAGTGCTTGAGTTGAGAGATCACTACAAGCTAAAAGGTATGAAAGTATTTCCATTTCATTTTGATCTGAAAACAGGTAGCTTTATTGAAGATGCAAATATCGTTGCTTACTCTGGAACACATGATAATAATACGCTAAAAAGTTGGTATTTTGATGAGCTAAATAGATATCAAAGAAAGCTTTTAAAGCGTTATTTTAAAGCTAATGATAGAAATATTTTTAGAAAGATTATTAAATATTTACTAAATTGTGATGCTGAATATGTAATCCTGCCAGTACAAGATATTTTAGAATTAGGTAGTGAGGCTAGACTAAATACTCCAGGTACGGTAGGCGAGCCAAATTGGCAGTGGAAATTGGTTGATTTTGATGGTTTACATTAATTTATATTGATTAAGTATCTATTGGGATGTATTTATAAATAGGGAGGTAGTAAATGGAAAGGTTATTTTCATATGGCACATTGCAAATGGAACATGTTCAGGAAGAAACATTTGGTCGTAAGCTGAATGGCCAAAAAGATGCGTTAATTGGCTATACTCTTTCTAAAGTAAAAATCAAAAATGAATCGGTAATAAAAGTTAGCGGTACAGATGTTCATCCAATTTTAAAGTTCACGGGAAATGCTTCAGATATTGTTGAAGGTACTGTTTATGAGGTCACACTATCAGAACTGAACTAAGCAGACGAGTATGAAGTTGAAGAATATATGCGTGTTGCTGGTAGCTTTAAATCAGGCAATATTGCATGGATATATGCTTGTGCAGCTACTGAATTAATTAGATAATAACGCGATGCTAACAAGTTAATTCAATCTGCGCAGTTAAGCTACTCAGATGTGGTTTGGAATTTTTTAAATGTTCTAGGCTATTTTGTGTTATGTAATTGATTGGAGTGCTATACCTATAATACATGCAAGAAAGATATTGAGAAAACTGATATAAGTATTGAATATCCTTAGAGTACATATTAGAAGGAAGGCTCTGTCAAGCAAGAGATTAATCGATTAGACCTGTATATTAAAAACTTAAGATAGTTACTTAATTATATAAAATTGATACTTTTATATAATATTTATTGATATCTAAATATGATAAAATCTTTTACAAAATTATAATTATGTAAAAGATTTTAATTAGTATGCTTACATTTCAAGAAATTATTTTAAAACTACATCATTACTGGGCATCTAAAGGTTGTGCTATTATTCAGCCACTAGATATGGAAGTCGGCGCTGGAACATTCCATCCAGCAACAACTCTAAGAGCGATAGGTCCAGAGCCATGGACAGCTGCGTATGTACAGCCATCAAGAAGACCTACAGATGGTCGCTATGGTGAGAACCCTAACCGTACGCAACATTACTACCAATACCAAGTTGTGATGAAGCCATCGCCTGATGATATCCAAGAATTATATCTTGGTTCACTTAGAGAGCTAGGTATAGATCCATTAGAGAATGATATTCGCTTTGTTGAAGATAACTGGGAATCGCCAACTCTAGGTGCTTGGGGACTTGGTTGGGAAGTATGGTCAAACGGTATGGAGATTACGCAGTTCACATATTTTCAACAAGTAGGTGGACTGGAGTGTAAGCCTGTAATGGGTGAGATTACTTATGGTCTTGAGCGATTAGCTATGTATATCCAAAATGTTGATAGTATGTATGATATCTTATGGGCTAATACGCAAAATGGTCCTTTATATTATCGTGATGTATTTATGCAAAATGAAATCGAAATGTCGACTTATAACTTTGAAGAGGCTAATGTTGAAGAGCTTTTTAAACAGTTTGATTTATTAGAAAAAGAAGGTTATAGACTAGTAGGGAAAAATCTGCCAATACCAGCTTATGAGTTTGTATTGAAAGCTTCACATACTTTTAACTTATTAGATGCGCGTCATGCAATATCTGTTACAGAAAGACAAGGCTATATTCTAAGAGTTAGAAAATTAGCTCTAGAAGTAGCTAAAGAATATTATAGCGCAAGAGAAAAATTAGGTTTTCCAGCTTTTAAGAAAGACAATTGATTAAATGCTTTCGCTAACTTACGATGTAAGTTTTAGCGACATACTTTTTGCAATAGCAGAAAAAGTATGCAAAACTGCTTAGCACATGTTCGCGCTTTAATGTAAGTCATTGGTGCCTACAAAACTCGCAAGCTCAGACAGTTGTAGTCACTGGATCAATGACTTTGACATAAGCTTGCCACAAAGTGCTTTAATGTGGTGAAAATTAAAATGAAAAGTATAAATCAAATATTAAAATTTCTAGATATTCAAACCTTATCTCAAAATAATTTTGAAATTGAATCGCTATCTTTAGATAGTCGTAAATGTGACGCAAAATCAGCATTTATAGCTCTCAAAGGTCTATCAAATGATGGTAATAAATATATTGATAGTGTTTTAGCTAAGGGTACAAAACTTATTTTGAGTGATAAACTACCCCGTCAATCTTCGATTGCCACCTCTTCAATAGCTGAAGGGGAATTACCTAATATTTTTTATGTTGAAAATTTAAAAGAGAAGCTATCGAATCTTGCTAAATGGTTTTATGATTATAAAAAACCTCAAAATATAGTTGGCATAACAGGCACAAATGGTAAAACATCTATTTCTAGTTATATTGCACAATTGCAAAAATTAATTGGTCAAAAATCATTATTACTAGGTACAAATGGCAATGGGATTTATCCAGATCTACAAGAGAGTACCCATACGACATTAGATATATTATCTTTATATCAAACTATTTTATATTATAAGAATTATCAAAATCTTGTTATGGAAGTATCTTCTCATTCATTGGATCAAAAGCGTACCGAAGGTTTAGATTTTGATATTGCAGTATTTAGTAATCTTAGTCATGATCATCTTGATTATCATAAGACTATGGATAATTATTTTGAAGCTAAAGCAAAATTGTTTCAGTTTAAAAGCCTTAAAAAAGCTGTAATAAATGTAGATGATGAATATGGTCTGAAACTTTGGGAAAATACCAATAAATCGTCATTCCGTCAGGCTCCGACCACGGAATCCATAGATACTAACTTAAAGTATAGTATTAAGATTATAACAGTCAGCCTAAAGTCAAAAAAAGCAGATATTTATATAGAATCTAATAGTATAGAGAATATGCAAACAAGCTTTGATTTATATATTTCTCAAAAGTACATGGGTACTTATCAAACATCTTTAGTTGGCGAATTTAATCTAATGAATTTAGGTTTGAGCTTAGCAGCATTAGATGATAGCTCTACTAGAGAACAACTTCTAGAAAATATTTCTAAATTAAAACCTGTAAAAGGGCGTATGGAAGTAATTGCACTAGTAAATGGTGCAAAGATTATAATTGATTATGCGCATACTCCAGATGCTTTAGAAAAAGCTCTACAAACTCTAGTAAACTACCGTCCAAATAATCTATGGTGTATCTTTGGCTGTGGTGGCAATAGAGATACTACCAAAAGACCTATAATGGCTCAGATAGCAGAAGAGTACGCTAATAAAATAGTCGTTACAGAAGATAATAACCGTTTTGAAAATATTGAAAGTATTTTTGATGATATCAAAAAAGGTTTTAGTCATCCTGAAAGGCATACTTTTATTGATAGTAGAGAAAAAGCTATCAAATATACTATTGAAAACTCGAAAGCTAACGACGTTATTCTATTAGCTGGCAAAGGACATGAGTGCTATCTTGATAAAAATGGTATTAAAGAGTATTTTGATGAGCGAGAGATTATCGCTAAGTATAATTTTTAAGAAAAGATAAAATGACAAATTTAGAAAAGAAAATAAGTTTTATCCAAGAGATAGACAAGCTAAAAGGCGTATATCGTAGAGCATTTAAAATGTGATAATAATCGTAGAGAGAATACAGCAGAACATAGTTGGCATGTAACTCTTATGGGCGTTATATTAGAAGAATATGCAAGTGAAGAGCTTGATATGCTAAAAGTGCTTAAGATGCTATTGATCCATGATATTGTTGAGATATATGCGGGTGATACTTATGCTTTTGATAATCATGCAGTACTTGAGGACCAGAGCGCCAAAGAACTAGAAGCTTTAGAGAAAATATTTTCATTGTTACCAGAAGATGAGGCTAATGATTATAAAGCTTTATGGCTTGAGTTTGAAAATAGTCAAACAGCGGAAGCTAAATACTCAAAAGCTATAGAAAGAGCAGTTCCAGTTTTACAAAATATGCAGAATAATGGTGGTAGTTGGGTAGCTTATGGCAAAGTGCCTAAAGAAAAAGTTATCAGTAGAAACTTAGGATTAAAAGACATTGCTCCGGAGTTATGGCAATATGTAAAAGGACAGATTGATTTAGCTGTAGAGAAAGGGTGGCTTGTTTAAGCAAATATTTGTAGTGACAGATCAATGATCTACCACTATGATAGTTTATTTAAAGCTATTTCCCCTTCAAACTTCGCAGTGATCGGAAGAGGAATTTGATATGAGTCTTATGGAGAAAAAATGATCAAATCACTAAAACAATTAGCAACACAAGCAGGCTTAGAATACATCGGTGAAGATGTATCAATTCAAACAGTTAGCATTAATTCTAATGAGGTAAATCAAGATGCTTTATTTGTCGCGATTGTAGCTAATCGTGATGGCCATGAGTTTATTCCAAGTGCTATTAGTAATGGTGCAAAAGCTTTGTTAGTATCAAAGAAACAAGATATAAATATTCCACAAGTAGTTTGTGGTAATACTATTAAGGGATTACGAGCATTGGCAAAAGAGTATCGTAAGTCTCTGAAAATGCCTATTATCTCCTTAACAGGTAGTTGTGGTAAAACAACGGTTAAAGAAATGATTGTAACTCTACTTGGTGGTAAAAAAGTACATTTTACACAAGGTAATTTCAACAACTATCTTGGTGTGCCTATGACAGTTTTAGAAGCTCCACAAGATGTCGATTTTGCTGTGATTGAAACTGGTACAAGCGTTGCGGGTGAGATAAAAGCTGCTGCTGAAATTATCCAGCCTAATGTTGCGATGATTACAAATGTTGGTGCTAGTCACTTAGAGAATCTTAAAACTCTAGATGGTGTAATGATAGAGAAAGGAGAGCTTCTTAAAGCTCTACCCAAAGACGGCGTTTGTATTGTGAATCTTGATGATGAAAGAATACCAGCTTATGCAGATAAATTAGACTGTAACAAAATTACTTGCTCAATGAGTAATCAAGGTGCAGATATCATCATTTTAGATTATCAGGTTACACCAGAGTTATATGATGTTAGGATTAGAATCTTTGACAAACAATATAACTATCAGTTGCCGAATATTGGTAAGCATAATTTGTCTAATAGTATGCTTGCGATAGCTAGTGTGGTTGCTGCAGGACTAGAGCCAAACGGCTTTTTACAAAATACGCAAAATATCAAAAACTATAAAGGTAGATTCTCAACCGAAAAACTAAATGATAAGTTAACTCTTGTAGACGATACATATAATGCTAGTGCTGGTGCTGTCCAAGCTGCTATAGCAGATTTAGCTGAATTTGATGGTAAAAAAGTTATAGCAATTACTTCAATGAGAGAATTAGGTGATGAGGGCGAGAATTATCATCGTAAAATGGGACAATGGCTCAATAAGGCTGGCTTAGATAATATATTTTTATTTGGCGAAAAAAATTTAATAAAGTTTACTTTAGAAGAGTATAAAGGTTCAAATGTTAAATATTATGATGATAAACAACAGTTAAATAATGATCTATTAAAAGTACTTGATGGGTATAAATCTCAAAATACTAAACTTACTGTTAAAGGAGCTAGAAGCTTTAAGATGGAAGAAGTTGTCAAATTTGTTAAGGAAAATTCATAGAGCTTGATTTGAGGTGGTTTATTTAAGCTCTATCTTTAATGATGTTAAGAACTCTTCTTAGTGGTTCTGCAGCTCCCCATAGTAGCTGATCTCCTACAGTGAAGCAATGAAATATATCATCAGCTAATAGGGATGACCTAATACGACCTATAGCAATATCAAGAGTTCCTGAAGTCGCCTGAGGTGTTAGATGCTTGAGAGTATCTTCTTTGTTGTTATCTACTACTTTAACCCACTCATTACCTTGAGATATTATTTGCTTAATTTCATCAATTGTTAATTTTTGTCTAAGTTTGATTGTCAAAGCTTGAGAGTGTGATCTTAGGCTAGGAACTCTAACACATACGCCATCAACAGGGATTGCTTTTTTAGTATCTAAAATTTTGTTTAGTTCTGTGGCTGCTTTGTACTCTTCTTTTGTTTGTCCACTTGGCATACCAACATCTATCCAAGGCAATAGATTATAAGCCAAAGTTTGTACAGTTTTTTGTTGAGGGATTTTTGAAGAATCTTTAGATAGTTCTCTTAGAGTTTTTTCTCTTGTTAGGATATCTGCATTTATATCATCAGCTTTACTCAAAAGGTCAGCTTGTTGGAGAAGTTCTTGCATTGCTGCAGCACCAGAGCCTGATATCGCTTGGTAGGTACTAGAGTTAACCCATTCAACAAGATCTTCCTTGAGTAGTCCAGCGATTGCTAGAGACATTAAACTAACAGTGCAATTACTACCAATAAAGTCTTTTTTACCACTATCAATAGCGTTGATTATTTGCCCATGATTTAACGGATCTAGTACTAGGGTACTTTCATTCTCTAGACGTAGTGTAGATGCAGCATCTATCCAAAAACCTTGCCAACCATATTCTCTTAACTTAGAGTGAATTTCTTTGGTATATTCACCACCTTGACAGCTTAGAAGTATATCCATTTTAGCTAATTCTTCGATATTGTAAGCATCTTGCAGTATGCCATATTTCTCCATAAAACCTGAAGGCTGTTGTCCTGCTTGAGATGTTGAAAAAAACGTTGGTGATATATCATCAAAATCATTCGATTCAACCATGCGAGACATCAAAACTGAGCCAACCATACCACGCCAACCAATAAAACCAACTTTAAGCATAAAACCCCTATAATTATTAGTGATAAAATTTATTGGTTAAGTATAATACAAAAGTAATCGATTTGATATTTGTTAAGAGTAAGAGTATAGAATATGATAGTACATAAGTTTGGAGGCAGTAGTTTAGCTACATCAGAGAAGATAAAAAATGTTTCGAATATAATTAGTTGTATCAATGAGGCTGTGGTAGTTTCTGCATCAGCAAAAACTACTAGTAATTTACAAAAAGCTATAGATCAAGCAATTGAGTCTCAAGATTATAGCGAAACACTTAATTCTATTTTTGAGCATCATAGTTCTATACTTCATGATTTAGTTCCCGCTGAGAATACCCTAAGAGAAACGATTCTTAAAGATTTAAGAGATATTAAGCATATTCTCAGTACTATAGTAATTACAGGGTTCTGCGCTGATAGTTTGAGATTCTTTATTTTGGGCTTTGGGGAAATATGGTCAGCTAAAATTCTTACGTTATATTTGCAATCAAGAGATAGGAATGCGTATTTTATAGATGCTTCAGAATGTTTGATTGTCAATGATAGTAATTATCCTGTTACAGTTAATTGGCAACAAAGCCTGGAGTCAATCGAGGCTATAAAATCTGAAAATCCTGCTGATGTATATGTTATCACAGGTTTTATTGCTCAAAATAAGCTTGGTAAGAGAACAATATTAGGCTTAAACTGTAGTGACTATTCAGCAGCTATTTTTGCAAAGCTATTACAAGCTGATAAGCTATATATTTGGACAGATGTGGCTGGTGTATACAGTGCTAATCCACAAGTAGTTCCAGAGGCAAAACCTCTAACTCAATTAACATATAAAGAGGCTCTTGAGCTTGCATATTTTGGTGCATCTGTTGTACATCCTTTAACTATAGCTCCAATGGCTCTAGAGAGAACACCTATTTATATAAAAAGTAGTTATTCACCAGATGAGGTTGGTACTAAGATTAGTGCTGACAAGGATGAAGACCAAGGTCTTATTAAAGGCCTAACAAGTGTCTCAGATGTGGCGATAGTGCGAGTGCAAGGTGCTGGTATGATAGGTGTTTCTGGTATATCGTTCAAAGTTTTTGGAGCACTAGAGAAAGCTGGTGTATCTGTAATGATGATATCTCAAGCGAGCTCTGAATATTCTATATGTTTTGCTATAGATAGTGTCAATGCTGATAGGGCAACTGAAACTTTAAAACATGAGTTTGCTAATGAGATAAAGAATAATCTTATTGAAGAGATTGCTGTTCATAAGCATCATGCTTTGATTACAGCAGTTGGTGAAGGTATGAAGTCTAAGACCGGATCGTTAGCAAAGTTGGTAAACTCACTTAAGTTAGCAAATATTAATATACATGCTATTGCTCAAGGATCCTCAGAGAGAAGTGTTACATTTGCAGTAAAAGCTGAAGATGAAGCTAGAGGTGTTCAAGCTATGCATCGTCACTATAATTCTGTAAGTGATGATATTGCAATTGCTGTAATTGGTGCTGGTAATATTGGTAAGGCTTTTATTAAGCAAATTAAACAAACTTATGAAAAATGGTATTCAAGAGGTATTAACTTAGTATTGGTAGGAGCTACTAATTCAAAGCAAATGCGTGTCTCTTATGAAAATTTATTATTTGAAAATATAGATAATTTGCTTAATGAGGCTACAGAAAAAGTTAGTTTAGAGAGTTTGGCTGAATTTATGTCTCATGCTTCGGCTACCAAAAAAATTGTGATTGATGCTACAGCAAGTGAAGATGTTTCGAAAAGTTATGCTAATTTTTTAAACAATGGAATCAGTGTGATTACTCCTAATAAGTATGCAAATTCAGGAAACTATGAATTCTATCAAGAGCTTAGAAAAGTCGCTAAACAGAATGGCACTAGTTTCTTATATGAAACAAATGTTTGTGCTGGCCTTCCTCTCATAGTTACATTGCAAAATATGGTTCAAAGTGGTGATCATGTTAGATCTATAAATGGTATTTTCTCAGGAACTTTAAGTTATTTGTTTACTCAGTTAAATAATGGCGTGATTTTCTCAGATGCAGTGAAGATGGCCTATGATGCTGGGTATACAGAGCCAGATCCTAGACAAGATTTATCAGGTATGGATGTCGCAAGAAAGACAGTGATCTTAGCTAGAGAAATAGGTCTGAATATAGGTCTGAATGACTTGGTTATCGAAAATTTAGTACCTGAAGAATTACGTGAATGTAGTGTAGAGGAGTTTTTTGCTAAACTTCCAGCATTTAACAATCAAATAATGCATCGGATTGCAGACAAAAAGAAAAATCTTACTGGAGTACATTATGTTGGATCTATCGTTAATGGTGTTGCAAACGTAGGTATCCAAGCTTACGATGAATCTAGTCCTTTTGCAAATGTGAAAGGTACTGATAATATCGTGATGATAAATACAGATAGATATACTCAACCTATGGTTATCCAAGGCGCTGGTGCTGGTGTTGAGGTAACAGCAGCGGGTGTATATGCCGATGTTATAACTGTGATAAGAGAAAAGTAGTCATGAAATTAGCTAATATTAAATCAGCTAAGGCATTTGCTCCAGCAACTAGTGCAAATTTTGCAGTTGGTTATGATTTGCTGGGTTTTGCTATCGATGGGGTAGGTGATACTGTCGAACTTATCAAAAGAGATGATGCCGAGTTGGTTATCAAACAAATTAGTGGAGCTACTGGCGCAGATAGACTACCTTTTGACAGTGATAAGAATGTTGCTACAGCTGTAATTAAAAAGTTTTTGGCTGATAAAGACATTGAAATGGGTTTTGATGTTTATATACAAAAAGGCATTACTCTAGGTTCTGGTATGGGTGGTTCAGCAGCTTCTTCTGTTGCTGCTCTAGTCGCAATGAATGCTTTTTTTGAAACACCGTATAACTATGATGATTTAATTGACTATGCTATCTATGGCGAGAGTTTGATATCAGGATCATTTCATGGTGACAATGCAGTGCCATGTATGTTTGGTGGGCTGGTATTATTACAAAGTTCAAAACCGTGTAAAAAAATAGATTTACCAATAGTTGATTGCAACGTGGTTATAATTTGCCCTGATCTTTCAATCGAGACAAAAAAAGCACGTGAACTTTTGGAAGAGCCTTATGATTTAACTACAATTGTTGAGCATAGTGCATGCTTAGCAGCTACGATAAGTGCTTTATATACACAAGATATTGAACTGTTGAGTCAAAGCTTAAAAGATATATTGATTGAACCAAGAAGATCTAAATTAATCACAGGATTTTATGATGTCCAGAAAGCCACTTATGATGCAGGTGCGATAGCTTGTGGGATATCAGGATCTGGGCCAACAATGTTTGCACTTGTAAAAAAACAAGATGATGCAAGTGTTGTTGCTAAAACAATGCAAGATAAGTTTAAAGAATTTAACCTTAAGTCAGATAGTTGGATAAGTACTATGAGCGGTAAAGGTGCATACATATTAGAGAAAAAATAATAAAGGTAAGACATGAATTTTATTAGTACAAGAGATAAAAATATCAAAGTTTCATTAAGTGAGGCAATGCAGTCTGGATTAGCTCCAGATGGAGGGTTATTTGTACCTGAGAGATTTCCAAAGGTTGATTGGCAGAGTTTTACCAAAGATATCAGCTATGCTGAATTTGCTGCAAATACTTTGAGAGAGTTCTTTAAAGGAGATCAGCTTGCAGCTTCTTTAGATAAGATTTGTAATAATGCTTTTACTTTTGATGTGCCAGTTAAGCGCTTGGATAAAACAACATCTGTTTTAGAGCTTTTTCATGGACCAACTTTATCTTTTAAGGATTTTGGTGCGAGATTTTTAGCAAATTGTCTAAGCTCTATCGACAGTGAGAAGCCATTTACAATTTTAGTAGCAACTTCTGGCGATACAGGTTCTGCAGTAGCTGCAGCTTTTCACGGTAAGGGTAATATTCGTGTTATAGTGATGTTCCCTAAGGGTAAAATCTCTAAAAGACAAGAAAAACAAATAACTTGCTGGGGCGATAATATCCAAGCTGTTGAAGTTGAAGGAGTTTTTGATGATTGTCAAAGTTTAGTTAAAGAAGCTTTTAAGACACCTTGGTGGACAGAAAGAACAAAACTAAATACATCTAATAGTATTAATATTGGTAGATTATTACCACAATCTACTTACTATGCTTACACATCGTGGCAGCATTATTTACAGACTGGAGAGAAAGCAAACTACATAGTTCCATCTGGTAATATTGGTAATATCACAGCAGCATTTTGGGCTAAACAAATGGGCTTCCCAATCGGTGAGATATCTATGAGTCTAAATGCAAATGATACAGTTATAGATTACTTGAATACTGGAGAATTTAACCCAAGAGCAAGTGTTGAGACACTGGCTAATGCAATGGATGTTGGTAATCCTAGTAATTTTGAAAGACTTTTATATCTGTTAGGCGGTTATGAGAATTTCAAAGCAAATGTTAAAGCTATATGTGTTTCTGATTTTGAAATCATAGAAGAAATTAAGCAAGTGTATCGTCAGTATAATGAAGTAGTCTGTCCACATACTGCAACAGGCTTTGTAGCTAAAAATCAGCTAGATGCAAATAAAGGTTATATAATTGTAGCAACAGCTCACCCTGCTAAGTTTGAAAGTGTAATTGAGCCAGTATTAGACATACAAGTCCCAGCTACTCCGGCGTTACAGAAGCTACTAGATAAAGAGCAATATAAAGTAGTAATAAATAAATCTATGGATGAGCTTTGTGAGGTTTACACAAAAGCTTTTGAATAAAAGTAACTTTTTTAATTCGGCACGGAAGTTAAATTAGTATCCATTTAATGTAGTAACTTGAATGATTTCACCATTATTTGAGATTTTTATATAGTTACCATCTTTGAACCAGTCGCCAAGTACATATCTAGTATAGTTATCCGCTATATGTATAGCCATTTTGTGCGTATGACCATGAATGATAATATCACAGTTGTTACGATATTTTTCGATACCTTTGGTCGTTACATCAACATTCGGATTTTTACGATTTTTTACATAGCTTGCTTTTCGCACATTTCTTGCTGTATATTCTCTTATGAATAAAGGTAATCTTCTAAAAATAAATCTTAGAATAGGATTATATGCAATCCATTTTCTATAAGTTTGGTAACTCTTATCGTCTGTACAAAATAGATCTCCATGCGAGAAGAGTATTTTTTGATTAGATATATCTATATAATACGGATCTTTAATAAGAGTCACGCCACTTTGTTTAGCAAATTTTCTACCAATCAAGAAATCACGATTTCCATACATGAAAAATATTTCTAAACCTTGATCTGAAGCTTCTTTTAGCCAATTTGTGATTTTATGATAAAAGTCATCTCTGTGATTATCACCGATCCAATAATCAAAAAAGTCACCAAGAATAAATAGCTGGTTTTGTGTAGATGTAATACTATCTAGAAACTTTTTAAAAAGATCGGCCATCTCAGCATGATTAGCATTCAGATGAAGATCCGAAATTAGATAAATATCTTTGTTATGAGCCATATTTTTGACGGTATTGTTTAAATTTTTCGATTATTGTTTCATCAAGATTTTCTTTGACATACTCAAAAATACTTTCAAAGTTAGTTACTGCTAGAACAGGAATATTGAAATCTTGAGATATTTTCTTAGTCGCTGAAATATCGCTATCTTTAGCTTTTTCTTGTCGATCTATCGATAGTACAACACCAGATATTTCAGCATTAATAGTTTTTAGCTTGTTGTATGATTCATAAAATGCTGTGCCAGCAGTCATCACATCATCTATGAGCAATACTTTTTTATTAGTCATATTAGCACCAACAAATACTCCACCTTCGCCATGATCTTTCGCTTCTTTACGATCAAAAGCGTAAGGCATATCTATGTTGTATTTCAGCGCTAATACAGTAGAAATAGCTGCAACTAGAGGGATTCCTTTATATGCTGGACCAAAAAGGATATCGTACTTCACATCGCTTTTGATAATCAATTGAGCGTAATAATCAGCAAGTGTGGCAAGTTGATCACCTGTGTTAAATAATCCAGCATTGAAGAAGTATGGACTAATACGTCCTGATTTAAGGGTGAATTCACCAAATTTAAGTACCTGATTCTTAAGGGCAAACTCTATAAACATAAATTATGTCCTAACATATTCAAACTTGTTATAAATTATAGATAATAACTTTGGGAATACCAAGTAATTATAGTTTAAGATAAAAGATCTATTAATATATTTAAACTTAATAAGCTGATATAATTTAACTACTTTACTAGTTAGTTTCAAAAAAAATTAATGTCAAAACATATTCATATTTTAGGTATCTGCGGTACTTTTATGGGCTCTTTAGCGGTATTAGCTAAACAAAAGGGGTATAAAGTAACAGGTTCGGACCTTAATGTATATCCACCAATGAGTACTTATCTTGAATCTCAAGGTATAGAGATACTACAAGGATTTGATTGTGATCAACTAGATACAAATCCTGATGAAATTATTATTGGTAATATTATGAAAAGAGGTATGCCAATAGTAGAAAAAATTCTCGCAGAAAAGCTAAATTATTTTTCAGGGCCACAATGGCTATATCAGAATATTCTTAAGTATAAAAAAGTTATTGCAATAGCTGGTACACATGGTAAAACTACAACTACTACAATGACTATCAAAATACTAGAGCAGGCTGGCTTAAATCCTAGTTTTTTGGTTGGAGGGGTTAGTAGTGATTTTGGAGTTTCATCGCGTTATACAGACTCAGAATATTTTGTTATCGAGGCTGATGAATATGATACGGCTTTTTTTGATAAACGCTCAAAATTGATTCATTATGATCCAAGTATTTTTGTGATTAATAATATTGAGTTTGATCATGCTGATATTTTCAAAGATATTGATGCAATATTTTGGCAATTCCATCAATTACTCAGAAAAATGCCATCAACAGCAAAGATTATTTGTAATGACAAAGATGAGAATATTCAAAAGATAATATCAATGGGATGTTGGTCAGAAGTAGTTAGAGTAAATTCTGATAATGGAATCAAAATAGCTAAACATGTAGCAGATTATTCAAGATTTGAATTATGTGATTTCAATGATAATAATGTCGAAATATCTTGGGACTTAATTGGTCAGCATAATGCTCTTAATGCTATGAGTGCCTATGCTGTAGCAAAACAACTAAACATATCCGATGAAGTGATAAAAAATGCTTTAGAAAGCTTTAGAGGAGTTAAAAGACGGTTGGAAGTATTATCTCATCAGAATGATGTTACTTTGTATGATGATTTTGCCCATCACCCAACTTCTATTAAGCTAACTTTAGAAGCTGTGCGTAATAAAGATAAAGAAGCTTATTTAATAGCTCTTATAGATCCTCGCTCAAACACAATGCGTCAAGGTGATAATAAAGATAATTTGCCGATGTCAATTATAGAAGCTGATAGAGTGTTGTTGTATAATCATAGTTTACTAAAATGGGATGCGAAAGAAGTTCTTAAAAATAGTAGTAATGTTGATTTTATAGTTAGTGTTGATGATTTTGTTAATCGTATAAGTGAATTAACTAAGTACCAAGACAGGAATATCCAGCTTGTGATGATGAGTAATGGCTCGTTTGATGGATTAAGAGAGAAGTTAGTTAAGTTTTTGGAGACTAAATGAGCTGTTTAATTTATGGTATTCATGCTGTTGATAGTTTAGTAGAAGCTAATCAAGCAAAAGAAATATTGGTATTTAAGAAGTCAAATGCTAGTCAAAAGATTGAAAGTATTATCTCTAAAGCTGAGTCAAAAGGCTTGAAAGTTACTTTTATTGATAGTTTTAAGCAACTTCCTAGACGAATCAGAAAAGATGCAAATCATCAAAATATCTTTGCCATAGAGATAAATGATTTTAAAACATATTCTGAGAATGATATTGAAAATCTAATTCCTCAGCATAAAAATGCTTTTATTTTAATATTAGATAATGTCCAAGATCCTCATAATTTTGGTGCGTGTATACGTAGTGCACATTCGGCAGGTATTGATTTTATAATTATTCCCAAAGATAATAGTGCACCAGTCAATGCAACGGTCAAAAAAGTTGCTTGCGGTGCTGCAGAGCATACAAAGATTGTAGTTGTTACTAACCTTGCTAGAGCAATCGAAAAACTCAAACAATTAGGAGTGTGGATTATTGGTTTAGCAGGCGAGGCAGATGATAGCTTATATTCGATGAACTTGGCAGATTCTGTAGCAATAGTTGCAGGTGCAGAAGGTAGTGGTATGCGTCAGCGTACAAAGGCTAGTTGTGATTTTCTTGCTAAATTACCAATGTTAGGAGAAGTTTCTAGCTTAAATGTTTCTGTTGCTACAGGTGTGGCATTATATGAAGCAGTAAGGCAAAGAAGCCTGTGATAACAGTACAAAGGAGTATTTATTTCAGGTAGATTTGTTATCTTTTAGAGCTAGTGCTGAGTAGTTAATTTATAAACTAAAGGTATTTAAATGCAATTTGCTTTTTTAAATAGTAATAAGTATGCAGCGATAAACGCTCTTAAAGCTACAATAGCTGTTGCGATTGCTTATACACTTGGTCTTCTGTTAGGAAATTTTTTTAATATAGAGCAAATGTATCTTTGGATGACAATTACAGTAGTAGTTGTGATGTCTACTCAGCCTAACTTAGGAGGAGCTCTAGATAAGGCTTTAATGAGATTTTTGGGGACAGTTGCTGGAGCGTTAGTGGCTTTAGTTATTATAGCTTTAGTCCAAAATCATATTTTACAAGTAGTGTTAATTCTACCATTTATATTTTTAGCTGTTTACTTTGCAGGAGCTTCTAAATATAGCTATGCTGGTACATTAGCAGGAATTACTCTTATAATTATTATTCTAAATAAACAGCCGGGTGTTCAAGTAGCTATCTATAGAGCTATTGAAATATCTTTGGGTATAGCGATCTCATTATTTGTAAATAGGTTTATATTTCCAATTAGAGCAGAAACAAGGCTTAAAGAAAGCTATATTAAAACAATTTCAGAGATTCATGATTTTTTTGATATTCTGTTTATTGAGCGTAATCATTCTCACAAAAAGCTTAGAGTTAGTATATTTCATGAATTTGCAAAACACCTTACTCTTATTAAAGAGCTGAAGTATGAAAAATCTGCAAAAAAAGTGCATGAGTTTGAAAAGATGAGTTTATATATTCGTAGACTATACAGATATATGATCGTTATGTATGAATACATAGAGTTTTCTTTTGATCCTCAAACAATTGCAGATCTTGATAAGGAGCCAGCTTTTATAGAATTTAAGAGTTATATTATGAAATCATTAACTGATGTGTCAGAAGATATTAAGAAACGTAAGCGCATAAGTTATAAGGAGTTATTGCGTTTTGAAAGACATATTTTACCTTTATTAAAAGATGTTAAAGTTCTGAACGATAAGGATGAGAGTTTTATATTCTATATAAAGATGTTCCTTAATGCGTTGAAAAAGCTTTCTTTAGAATATAACTATATTTTGCAAATCTCTAAACATTGATAAAATAAGCTTGTTACGGTAGTATATACGCTTAAATTTTCTTATTAAAAAATCTTTTATTTGTACTTGTTACGAGGTTATAGAAGTTATGAACTTACACTCTAAAAATATTTTAATTCCCATACTTATCACGACAATTATTATAGATATTATGGGAGCAGGACTTGTTTTTCCAATTATGCCTTCGCTATTCTTTGGCCAATCTTGTGTCACATTTGGTGATCCAGGTGGTAATTTTCAAAATTGGTATTACTCTATAGCTTTGGCTTGTTGGCCACTAGGACTGATGATTGGTTGCCCAATAATAGGTGAGCTATCTGATAAGTATGGGCGTAAGATAATATTAGTTGTGGCTTTATCAACAACTTGTGTTTCTTATCTTTTATCAGCGTATGCGATATATTCACATGATTACTTATTATTTGTAGCTAGTAGATTTGTTTGTGGCTTAGCTGGTGGAGCTTTTGAAATCGCTCAAGCTGCGGTTATTGATGTATCCACGGAGGAAGATAGATCACGAAATCTGGGTTACATAACTATGGCGGCATCTTTAGGCTTTGTTGTTGGTCCAGTAATTACTAGTTTTGTATCAGTGATGGAAGTAAGCCATACAATACCATTTGTATTTGCTGCTGTCTTAGCATTAGTAAATATCACATTTATAGTTATTATCATGAAGAGAGATCTACCAAAAAATCCAGGTTTGGTTATTCAACTGGGTACGATCTATAAAACTATATCTTTTCTACTATCAGATAAACGTGTGAGATTAGTTGGAGTTGTATATCTTCTTATTCAGTGTGCCTGGGGCTTTTATGCGCAGGGAGTAGCTCTATTCTTAAATCTAACATATGGTTATAATGTTTCTATGATAGGAGCATTTTATGCAGTGATGGGGTTAGCTACAGCATTAGCGAGTATTTTGATACAGCCAAAAATTTTTGCAAAAGTATCAAATCAAGTAGCTTTTGTGAGAGCTGCCGTTATTTGTGGTATCGGATTCATTCTGGTATCAATTATCTTTAATGAAATTGCACAATGGATGTTGACAATAGTTTTATCGGCTTCTCAACTTATATGTTATACAGCTCTTCTCTCAATGATTTCAGGGTCAGTATCTGATAAAGAGCAAGGTAAAGCTATGGGGGCAGCTGGTGCAGGTTTTGGTCTTGCATGGTTTTTAAATGATATTATGATGGGACACTTATCCTCAATATCGCCAAGCTCACCTATTACATTTGCTGGCTTTATGTATTTTATTGCTGCTATTATCTTTGTCTTTTCTATCAAAATCTTGCGTGAAAGGGTACAATAATCAGCATTAATTAAATTTGATTATTTTTCTTAAATGCAGCTAATCTCTCTTAAAAATGTAAGTTTAAACTTCGGCACTCAAATAGTCCTTGATAAGGTTAATTTAGAAGTTATAAAAGGACAAAGAATCTGTTTAATTGGACGAAATGGTACAGGCAAATCATCACTACTTAAAATTATTGAAGGTAATGTTATTCCAGATGGTGGTGAGATAATAGTTCATAATAATGCTATTGTTGCTAGTATGATACAAGAAGTTCCTAGTGATATCAGAGGAAGTGTTTCAGAAGTCATATTACAAGGTTTAGGAGAGCTCGGTGAGCATCTGATAGCATATCAGCAGACTTTAGTGTTAGATCCTGAATCTACTAAACTTGAAAATTTACATAGCTATATTGATGAAAAACATGGATGGTCATACTTAAATGATGTTGAAGTTTTGGCTTCTAAACTTAATCTTGATTCAGCTGCCTCTTTTAAAGATCTATCTGGGGGGATGAAAAGAAGAGTTATTCTAGCAAGAGCTTTGATAAAAAAACCAGACTTACTTTTATTAGATGAGCCAACAAACCATTTGGATATTGACTCAATCAGCTGGCTTGAAGAATTCTTAGCAAGCTTTACTGGTGCGATACTTTTTATTACGCATGACAGGAAGTTTCTAAATAATGTTGCTAAAAGTATTATAGAACTTGATAGGGGACATTTATATTCATTTGATGGTAACTATACGAGGTTTCTTGAAAAGAAAGAGCAGATTCTAGATGCACAAGAAAAAGCAAATAGCGAGTTTGATAAAAAGTTAGCTCAAGAAGAGGCTTGGATTCGTCAAGGTATCAAAGCAAGACGTACCAGAAATGAAGGGCGTGTTAGAGCACTAGAACAAATGCGTCGTGATAGACAGCAGCGTAGAGAAAGTATTGGAAAAGCTGATATCAAAGTTGCTCAAGCTAATAAATCTTCCAAGAAGGTTATTCAAGCAGACAATATTGGCTTTGAGTATGAAGGTGACTTTTTATTTAAAGATTTCTCCACTGAAATTCAAAAGGGTGATAAGATTGCAATTATTGGTCAAAATGGTTGTGGTAAAACAACCCTCTTAAATTTGCTGCTCGGATTGGATAAACCTACGCAAGGTACAGTAACTTTAGCTGATAATATTAAAATTGCATATTTTGATCAGTTAAGGGATCAGCTAGATGAGTCTTTGAGTATAATTGACAACGTTAAAGAAGGTTCTGATTTTATTAATATAGATGGTAAGGAAACTCACGTAATTACATATTTACAAAAGTTTTTGTTCACTCCAGAGAGATTACACTCTCCCATTACACACTTATCAGGCGGCGAAAAAAATAGATTATTGTTAGCTAAGATTTTATCAAAGCCTAGTAATGTTATTATACTTGATGAGCCAACCAATGATTTAGATATTGAAACTCTAGAAATTCTTGAAGAAATGCTTATAAGCTATCAAGGAACTGTAATTATTGTCAGTCATGATAGAGAGTTTATAAATAATGTTGCAACTAGTACTATAGTTTTTGAGAATGGTAATTTGCAAGAATATATTGGTGGCTATGATAGTTGGGTAGCACAACGAAAGCAACTTGTGCAGCCAGTCAAAGAGACAAACAAAGCTCCACAGTCAAAAAATAAATTAACTTATGAGCAAAAAAAACAGTTACGTAATTTACCAAGTCAAATAGAAAAACTAGAAGCGAATATTGCTTTGATTCAACAGGAAATGGGAGAGTTGGATTTTTATCAAAAGTCACAAACACAGCAAAATGAAATTCAGCAAAAACTTGATACTTTAAATACTGATCTTGAAGGAAAGTATCTTTTATGGGAAGAGCTTTTAGAGCTAGAGTAGCTTTTATAGTCTTAATTTACTCATATTTTGATTTCTAATTTTAACTTAATGATACTCGATATGCTATCATATATATTATAGCTAATTTTAGAACAAATACTTCATGAGGACTTATAAGCGCGATATTCATGACGCTGCAGAAGAAAAAAAAGTTTTAACATTGACCGCTTTGGCAGAGTTTGCTGAAAGGTATGGTTATTATGTGGTTCAATCATTATTAATATTTTTTCTTATTGAAAAATTTAATATCTCTCAAGAGGTTTCTGCCTCATTAGTAGGAACAACATTGGCTATGATTTATATTTCAGCTATTGTTGGTGGCTATATTGCAGAAAGTTTGTTGGGGTATTATAGGTCGGGGTTACTCGGCTCCTTTCTTATGTTAGTAGGATTCTTTCTTTTAGCATCAACAGTAAGTCAGGCTGCACTATATCTAGGATTAAGTCTGGTATGTATAAGTAGTGGCTTAATAAAATCTAATATGGCGGCATTTATTGGAAGATTTTATGATCGTTCATCTTACGATCATACCAGAAGGGATTTTGGTTTTAATGTATTTTATATGGGGATTAATCTAGGTGGTTTTTTAGGATTAGTCTTAGCGATGTCTCTTAAAGATCATTTTGGTTATGATGCAGCATTCTACAGTAGTTTAGTGGTAAGTCTTGGAATGCTTATTTTATTATCAGTAGGCTATAAAATAATAGATAAACATTTACTAGATGTCACAATTAATTTGACAGTTATTTTAAAAGTTACTGTAATTTTATTTGTATATATAACTTTGTTATTTTTTATATTTCAGTTTCCTGAGGTTGCAAACTTTTCTGTATTGGGATCCTTATTCGTTTCTCTAATTATCTTATTTATATCTGTTCGTAAGAGTAGTTTTACCAAGGTCTTTGTGGCAATGATATTCTTCGGATTGTCTATTATTTACTGGGCTTTATATTTCCAGATGTTTATAAGTTTACTACTATTTACCGAGTATACGGTTAAACAATACTTATTGAATTCTAGTCAGATATTAAGTGTGGTTTCGGTAACAATTTTGTTATTTGCGGTTGTTATGGGTAAACTCTGGATATATCTTGGTCGTAGAAACCTTATGACTAATGATATAGATAAGTTTAATATGGCATTTGTGATAATGATTTTAAGTTTTCTTATAATAGAAATTTTTATCTATGCTACTCCAGGAGTAGATAAAGTATCTCCATTTGCATTTATTATTGGCTATTTTTTCATAGGAATATCTGAGTTATGTATTTCTGCGATAGGTTTATCATTGGTGACTAAAATTGCACCTAAAGGCTTTGTTGCTTTATATATGGGGATATGGCTCATTACATTAGGCATTGGAGGTAAGTTAGGTGGGCTCTTATCTAGCTATTTCTATGTTCCAGAGAATAATGTAGTTCTTGCTAAAGCAAATATTTCAGATGCATTAGATACTTTTGTTGTAATTGCTGTATTAACTTCTTTGTTTATTGTTTTGGTTAGAAAGTATGTTAATAGGAACGCCACATAGCATGGTTTAAGAAGAAATGGTTTAAGTTTATTTAGTTTCCCAAGTATTTCTAAGAGTAACAGTTCTGTTAAATACTAAATTTTCATGACTACAATCTTTTGAGTCAGATATGAAGTAGCCAATTCTGTTAAATTGAAAGTGTTGCTCAGGTTTTATATTTTCTAGAGATTTTTCTACTTTAGCATTTTTAATAATCTTTAGAGAATCAGGGTTTAGTACATCTTCAACATTATCGAAGCTTGCAGGGTTCTCGTGATTAAATAGTCTGTCATATACTCTGACTTCAGCATCAATACAATTGTTTGCATCAACCCAGTGAACAATACCATTTGGTTTTACACCATCATCAGGTTTTTTACCGCCTAAAGTTTCAGGTAAATAAGAACATACTAGTTCTGTAACTTTACCTTCATCATTAGTTATAACTTCCTTACATTCAATTACATAAGCATTTAGAAGTCGTACCCTACCGTTTGGACTAAGTTTTTTCATACCTTTTTCTAGTTCAAAAACAAAGTCTTCTCTTTCGATATAAATATCAGAAGATATAGTTATATCTCGACGACCAAACTCAGGGTCTTGTGGATGGTTTGGTACATTTAACTCATGAAGAGGCATGCCTTGAATACTCACTTTTATAGGATCTAAAACTGCATTTTTTCTTAGAGCATTTTTGTTAAGGTCATTTCTAATAGATTCTTCTAAAACAGATATATCTATTATTGAATCTTGCTTAGATATCCCTATCATGTCACAAAAATTACGGATAGATTCTGGAGTATAACCTCTGCGTCTAAAACCTTTGATTGTTGGCATACGTGGATCATCCCAATCATTGACAAGATTGCTATCCACAAGATATTTTAGTTTTCTCTTACTTGTTATAGTGTAGTTTAAGTTTAGCCTTGAAAATTCTATTTGCTGAGGCCTTTGTTGAAATTCAGTTTCTTCGATAACCCAGTCATAAAAAGGTCTTTGATCTTGAAACTCTAAAGTACACAGAGAGTGAGTAATACCTTCTATGGCATCTTCCAGTGGGTGAGCAAACGCATACATTGGATATATACACCATTTATTTCCAGTTTTTGGATGGTGTGAGAATTTTATTCTATATAGAGCAGGGTCTCTAAGATTGATATTACCAGAAGCCATATCTATCTTAGCACGCAGTGTTTTACTTCCTTCAGCAAACTCACCTTTTTTCATTGCTTCAAAAAGCTTGAGATTCTCATCTACACTACGTTCTCTATATGGACTATTTTTACCAGCTTCTTTTAGTGTGCCTCGATATTCACGTACTTCTTCTGCTGATAGGTCGCAGATATATGCTTTACCTTTTTTTATGAGTAGCACAGCTAATTCATACATTCTATCGAAGTATTCTGAAGCGAAACGAGGCTCATTTTGCCATCTAAAACCCAACCATTCGACATCTTCTCTTATCGCATTGATATATTCGATATCTTCTTTATCAGGATTAGTATCATCAAATCTTAGGTTACATTTACCTTCAAACTCCTCAGCTACACCGAAGTTCAAGCATATAGATTTTGCATGTCCAATATGTAGATAACCATTTGGCTCAGGAGGAAAGCGTGTTAGAACACTAGAGACTCTCTTTGTTCCAATATCTTTTTTGATTATATTTTTGATAAAATTAGTTTTATTTGCTTTAGTTTCATTATTCATTTTGTCAAAGAAATTATCTACTTAGTAAATTTAAGTAATAGTTTACTTTATTACAAAAACAATAACATATTTTTTTGAAAAAAAAGTATATACTGGATATAATTTGCAGTTAAAATCTAAATGCTTCGCAACATAGGAACTTTCATTATGGATCCTTCAACCATAGACGATAATAAATACTTATATACAATCAAGGAAGTACACAGAAATTTATCACTAGATGAACTAGCTCAACATGCCAAAGAGAATAGTGGTTTTGTTGGCTGCGAAGGCAAAACTCTAGTCGTTGACAGTGGAGATGTTAAGGGCAGACTTCCTGATGATAAGTATATCGTTGAGACCAAGTATGCTAAAAAGAATATATGGTGGAACGAGAATGGATCTGATAATAAAAGATTAAAAAGAAAAAGCTGGAAGTTAATAAAACAGAAGTTTCACGAGGATGTTTCAACGAAAGACATTTTTGTTGTAGAAGGTTATTACAACCATGATGAAAAAAATACAATTGCTGTTCGTTTGATAACAACTCAAGCATCTGCAGCATATTTCTTTAAGTTAATATCAATAGCTCCTAATCAGCAACAATTAGATGAGTTTGAGCCTCAATGGGTAATTATGCACTCTCCAGAGACAGAGATTAGTGATTATGTTGAGATAGGTTTAAACTCACCTAAAATTATCGCTACAAATCTGAAACAACGTGAAAGCATACTTGTTGGGACGTTGTATTTGGCAGAGATTAACAAAGTGTTGTTATCTGTTATGAGTTATTATTTGTCCTTGAATAATATTGGTGTTTTTTATTGTGCAGTTGGTGTTGATGACGAAGCTAATAGCTCTATGTTTTTTGGATTATCAGGGAGTGGTAAGACAACTTTGGCACTAGATAATAATAAAAAACTAGTAGCTAATGAAGCTATAGCATGGACTGAAATGCGAGGAATATATAGTTTAGAGTCTGGCTTAACTATCAAATCAGCAAGTTTTAAGAAAAATGATGGACGTATAAAGAAAGCTCTTCAAGGTAACTTATTAATTGAAAATCCTAATTTTGATGACAGTCAAAATATTATTTTTGGAGAGAAATCAAAGTCACAAAGTAACACATACGTAACTTTCCCGAGAGAAAATTTTGAAAATATAGTAAATACAAATAATCCAAGTAAAATAATTTTTCTTGTAAAAGATGCTAAAGGAGTTCTGCCTCGAGTAGCTAAACTAAGTAAAGGTCAGGCAATTTATTATTTCTTGTCAGGTTATACATGTACTTCTACAGGCATTGAAGCTGGAGTTACTGAACCTAAGCCCGAATTTTCTTGTTGTTATGCGCAACCATTTTTATTACTTAAGCCAACTCGTTATGCCAATATCCTACGTCAACGTTTGAAGCATAGTGATGCTAAAATATATATGATTAATGTTGGTTGGATTGATGGTGATTATAAAACAGGTAGACGAGTGCCTGTCGAAGAAACAAAAACGATTGTAAACTATCTTTTGACGGAGCCAGAAAATGTCAGTTTTAAGTTTGAACGACAAAAATATTTTAACTTTAAAGCTTTGACTTCTATTTATGATAATGATGAAATTATGCATTTAAAAAATATATGGGAAGATCAATCTTCATACAAGAAACAATATAAATCTCTAATTAAGAGTTTTATCAAAAACTATGAGCAGTTTGAAGATGATGATTTCGCTCTTAAATACAAGAAATTTGAACCAAGTATATAGATACTAATTTTCTCTCTATAAAAAACATAATATATCGATTATAATAGCGCCAATACACTGAAATTTTTTATTATATGTTAATTTATCTTTTTAATTGGTTAAGTCATTACTATAAAGGTCTAGAAGTTTTTAGCAGTTATGTATCTGTAAGAATTATAATGATTTCCATAACTTCATTGTTTATAACGCTTTTTCTCGGTAGGCCAATGATTAGATGGTTGCAGAAAATGCAAATTGGCCAAGTTGTAAGAGATGATGGACCACAAAGTCATTTTTCTAAGAGAAATACACCAACTATGGGTGGAGTTTTAATTCTTTCTTCTGTTATTATATCGGCTTTACTTTGGGGGAATTTGTCTAGCATATATCTATGGATTTTAATTTTAGTAGTTATCTTCTTTGGAGCTATTGGTTTTTTTGATGACTACTTAAAACTAGTTCTTAAGCATCCAAAGGGACTAAGGGCTAAGCACAAATTTGCTTTACAATCTGTTTTCTCAGTTATATTGGCTATAGTTTTGTTTTATCTTTTGTCTAAAAGTGGACAAATGAGTCTTTCAATACCTTTTTCTAAGAACCTATATATTCCTATGGGGATCTTTCTGTTTGTGGTATTGACCTTTTTCATTATTAATGGAAGTAGTAATGCTGTAAATTTAACTGATGGATTAGATGGTTTAGCGATAGTTCCTGTAGTTCTTGTTGCTGCAGGATTAGGTATTTATGCTTATATTGAAACAAATAGTATATTAGCTAACTATTTACTTTTCCCGTACATCGACAATAAAGGACTTGTTGAGGTGGCAGTTTTTTGTGCGGCTTTATGTGGGTCGGGCTTAGCATTTTTATGGTTTAATTCGCACCCAGCAGAGGTCTTCATGGGTGATGTAGGCTCATTGACGTTAGGCGCTGTTTTGGGTGTGATTGCTGTGATGATTCGCCAAGAATTGATATTTTTTATTATGGGTTTGTTATTCGTTATAGAAGCATTATCTGTGATGCTGCAAGTAGGCTCATACAAGCTTAGAAATGGTAAAAGAATTTTTAAAATGGCACCTATCCACCACCATTTTGAACTAATGGGCTGGCCTGAGACAAAAGTTGTAATACGTTTTTGGATATTCTCTTTGATACTTTTCTTAATCGGTTTGATAGCTATTAAGGTTAGGTAATGTTCAATTTCTATTTTGATGATAAAAAAATATCTAAACTACTTATGGTTGGTTATGGCTCTACAGGTAGGTCTGTTTGCGATTTTTTAGCTAACTTTATTGATCTTTCAGTTGATATCTCACAGAACGATAATGATTTTATAAATTGTGATTTAGAACAATATGATTTAATAACTGTAAGTCCAGGTATTCCACTTAATAAGTCGCCGTATAGAGTTTTATCTAAATTTAAACAAAAAATAGTTAGTGATATTGATCTGTTTTATCAATCAATTAGAAACACTAAGGCAAAAATGATAGCTGTTACAGGATCGAATGGGAAAAGTACTATCGTCACAATGCTTGATTTTGTTTTAAGAGACTTAGGCTATAAAAGTATCCTTGTTGGTAATATTGGTACGCCACCCCTCAATAAGATTGGTGAGAGATTTGATTACTGTGTGGTTGAGGTTTCGAGTTTTCAAATAGATTTGTTTAATAGTGTAGAGTTTGATTTAGGGTGTGTGATTAATGTATCACCTGATCACTTAGATAGATATAATAACTATGAAGAATATAAACAGTCGAAGCTAAATTTAGCAAAATTTAGTAATGATTTTTTTGTTTATGATGTGCATAACAATGGTCTTAAGTATGCCGGTGAATATCAGATAGTAAGAGGCTCTATCTATAAAAATGCGACTAAGTTGTTAGATATAGATGAGACAAATCTTTTCGGAGAACATAATTTGGAGAATATTATAGTTGTTCTCAATATTTTTGATAGATTTGGTATAGATGCATTTAAGGTAGTAAATTCAGTTAAAAAGTTTAAGGGGCTTAAGCATCGTTGCGAAGTTGTCAAAAAAACAAACGGTATTACTTATATTAACGACTCAAAAGGTACAAATGTTGGAGCTACTATAGCTGCACTAAATAGTATTACTAATTCTAAGAATATTATATTGTTATTAGGCGGTGTTGCTAAAGGTGGTGATTTTAACCTAATGAAAAAATCTTTAGACAAGTATGTTAAATACATTTGTGTATATGGTCAAGATAAGAAGTATATTGAGAGTTATATTAAAGACCTATATCAGTATCAGATTTGTAATGATATGAAAGATGCATTTGACTCAGCTAATCAAAAAGCTCAGGATGGTGATACTATTCTTCTATCACCAGCGTGTGCAAGCTTTGATGAGTTTAGTGGATATGCGGAGCGTGGTGATGTATTCGAAAGATTAGTTGCTAAGCTAAAATAAAAAAATGGGAAAATGTAGTGCTATATAGATTAAAGCTTTTATTAAGTGGTCAAAATACAAAAAAAGAGCGTGTTAGAGCAAAGCTAGAAATAGATATTTCAATAGTTTTTGTAATGTTAGGATTGCTAATTTTTGGTTGGGTAATGGTTACATCTGCTTCTATGGTTGTTGCGTTAGATGATTACAATAATCCATATTTTTATTCTATTAGACAAGGATTTTTTGCAGTTATTGCAATATTTCTTTTCTTATTGGCACTGTTGGTACCTACTAAGAATTATGAGAAAAACTATAATGCTTTTTTCTTTATAATGCTTATAGTATTGGTAGCTGTTTTGGTTCCAGGTGTAGGTAAAAGTGTAAATGGGGCTAGACGTTGGATACCTCTTATTATTATCAATATCCAAGTTGCTGAGTTAGCTAAGCTTTTAGCAATTATTTTTTTCTCTGGGTATATAGCTGAAAATTTACCTAAAATGACTAATTTTAAAGAAGGTATTCTTACGCCTATTACATTACTAGGATGTATTGCAGTTTTGCTGCTTATGCAGCCTGATTTTGGATCAACTGTAGTTATTTCAATATGTGTTATGGGAATGTTGTTTGTGTCTGGTAATAAGGTGCGTTGGTATGGTCTACTTATAGGAGCGATGCTTATCATGGCGACTATGCTTGTGATTATATCGCCATATCGAATGCATAGGATTACAGGATTTCTTCATCCGTGGGAAAACGCGAATGGTTCAGGTTATCAGCTTGTGCAGGCTCTTATAGGCTTTGGTCGAGGCGGTTGGTTTGGTGACGGATTAGGTAATGGAGTTCAAAAGCAATTTTTCTTACCTGAAGCACATACGGATTTTATAACATCTGTGATAGCTGAAGAGATAGGTGTTATAGGGTTGATGATTTTACTCATGGTATATTTATTTATAGTATTTAGGGCTATGAATATTGCAAAAATGGCTTTTGAGCTAAAAAGATATTATCAAGCATTTCTATCTTATGGGATAAGTTTTTGGATTGGTTTTCAGGTTTTTGTTAATATTGGTGTTAATACCGGCTTGTTACCAACAAAGGGTCTTACTTTACCGCTTATAAGCTACGGTGGTAGTAGTTTACTTATTATGTGCTTCACACTTGGTATTCTAGTAAGGGTTGACTTTGAAAACAAACTCTTGGCGGATACTATCAATCCAAAATATATATATAAGAAAGTAAGAAAATAGTTGTAACAACTAATAATATTCTCTTTTGAAGAGAAATGTTTTAAATTTCGCTAAATTGTTCTGGCTTATCCTCTTTGTTTTCAAATAAGAATTTTTGCATTTCGTCTTTGAGAAATTCCTTAGCTTTTGAATCCATTAAGTTTAAACGATATTCGTTGATCAAAATTGTTTGATGAGCTAACCAAGCCTGCCATGCTTTATTTGAAATCTCAGCATGTATTTTTTTACCAAGTTCACCAGGTAGTGGTTGAAATGGGATGGCATCTAGTTCTTCATTATATTTTTTGCATAAAATTTTTGTCATTATTCACTCCTTTGAATATTTAAATACATCTTTTAGGTTTTGGAAGTCCTGCTAGTTTTGCAGCTTGTACAGCAGGCGATACAGGAAATAGTATCTGTAAGTACAAACTATTGCCTATTTTTTCTCCATATTTTTCTTTTAGGGCCTTTACAAGTTCTCTTATAGCCGGAGACTTCTTATTTTGTTGATAAAAGTCGCGTAAGAAGTTGATGACTAGCATATGCTCATCTGTTAATGATATGTTTTCATCATTAGCCATTTTAGCGCAAAAATTGACATCCCAACTGTCAAAGTCTAATAAAAAGCCTTGCTTGTCTATGTTGTAGTTATCCACAAATATGGTAAAATTTCATACTAAGTTTTTATTATCTGACAATTATAGCAAACAAGAGTAATTGTTTTAATCCATAAAAAGGCATATTTGATGAAAGTTACATTATATACTACAAAATATTGTCCATATTCTTTGAGAGCAAGAATAGCTCTAGCAGAAAAGAAAATGGCAATGGATATTGTTGAGGCAGGAGATTTGGAACCAAAGGTTGTGAAAAAAGTTTCTCCAAATGGTATTTTTCCTGTTTTGATGGAAAAAGACTATAGTATAAATAATAGAAAAGCATTATTGATATACATAGATGAGAGATTTCCGGCTCCAAGTCTACTGCCAAGTGTTGTTAATGATCGTATTAAGATACGCCTTTCTTTAGACAAAATTGACAATGAGTGGTATCCAGTACTTGATGAAATCAGAAAAAATAAAGAAAATAAAGCTAAGTTGAAAGCAATTTTTAAAGATCTTAAAGAGAGTTTATTAGCTATGGAAAAAGCTTTTTCGGATTCTGACTATTTCATATCCTCAGGTTTTACACTTGCTGACTGTTACATAGCTGCTTTAATTATTTGTTTAGAAGCAGAGGGTTTTGTAATTGATGAAGAGTATGGGTCAATTTTTAATTATAAGAAGCGTGTTTTTGCAAGAGATTCTGTCAAAAAAGCCAATTTAAAAGGTGGGGCTGGAGAGTCTTTGCTAAAGACTCTAAGAGCTCATCGATAGGATATAATAATTATGTGGTATCAAGGTTTTATAGATTTTGTATTTTTTGCTTTGAGTACAATCTTGGTTGTAATAGCTATTACTTTTGTTGTAGGTAGCTTTTTTTCTTTACTTGCCAAGGCAAAGCAAGAGGTTGCAAAGTTAGCCAAAGGCAAGCTTGAGATAAATAAAATAGGCGATGAGTATAGATCTACTAAAGAGCAGATTTTAGGAACTATTCTTGATAAAAAAGAATATAAAAAGTTTGTTAAAGAGCAGAAGAAAATTGATAAGCAAGAAAAGCCAGAACAAAGAAAGTTTGTTATCAGTTTTAAGGGAGATGTTCACGCATCTCAGGTTGAAAATTTACGCAACGAAGTAACAGCAATTTTGGCAGTTGCGAAACCTGAAGATGAGGTTGTGGTAAGAATTGACAGCCCTGGTGGTGTTGTTAATGGCTATGGTTTTGCTGCGGCTCAGTTGGAGCGTATTAGACAAGCAGGAATAACTTTGACAGTTTGTATTGATCAAGTTGCTGCTAGTGGTGGCTATATGATGTCAGCTGTTGCTAATAAGATTATTGCTGCACCTTTTGCAATAGTGGGCTCAATTGGTGTTGTTGGGACAGTTCCTAATGTCAGAGAGTTACTTGAGAAAAATGGTATTAATGTTGAAATGCACACGTCAGGTGAGTTCAAACGTACGCTTACAACTGTTGGTGAAAATACAGAGGAAGGGCGTAAGAAATTTAAACAAGATTTGGAAAATATTCACGAACTATTTAAAAAGCATATCTTGGCATATCGTCCGAGTTTGAATATACAAGAAGTAGCTACTGGAGAGTATTGGTTTGGTAAAGATGCTTTAGGTTTAGGGCTAGTTGATGAGATTAGAACTTATGATGATTATTTGATTGAGTTATTAAACAATCATTATTCTGTTTTTGAAGTCAGTTATGTTAGGAAAAAGGATAAAGGACTAATAAAATCTAAGCTTGCTATGATTAAAAAAACTATTACAAGTTTTTTGTATGCACGTAAAATAATATAGGACGAAAGTGTTATCTTTAGATATTCATCAACAACTTCTTGATAGTTTTTTTGAACAAAAAACTAAGAAAATGTTTCATCATGCTTTTATTTTTAGAGTTAAAGATGCTGTGTTACTAGATGGTTTTGTAAGTTCCTTGTGCCAGCTATTGGTGGGTCAGAAGGTTGTAGACTATAAAGAATCTCCTTATATAAGTATAGCTGCTATAGAGAATGATGAAATTAAAGTTTCAGAAATAAAAAAGATAACCAAAAACTGTGAGTTAACTGCGCATAATAATTTATGTAAAATAATTATAATCGAAGAACTTGACTTCTTAAATGAGTCTGCAGCTAATGCTTTATTAAAAACATTAGAAGAGCCTTCAATAGACACATTCTTTTTGATGTTTACCAAAAATTATACTGATATTTTGCCTACAGTTAAAAGTAGATCTTTAGTTTATGACATTAAATTTAGCCAAAAAGATAAATATAACTATTTAAAGTATACATTTGATATGTCTCAAGAAGCAGTTGAGAAATCATTATTGATGGCTCGTGATGATGTGAATATTGTAGCTAAAATCAAGCTTGAACAACATTTTTGGACTCTTAGAAATAATCTAATGAAGGTTTTGGTTAAGCAAACAAACCTTAATGTGTTTTTGAAAGAGGTTAATCCACATTTTAGAGATGTTTTATATTGGTTAACGAGTGTAATAATTGATGCTTATAATTATAATCTCGATGAGCAAGCTAGTATTGCTAATTACGATAAATTGGCAGTTATAAAATACCTCTCAGCTAAGTTTACAGATGATTACATATATAAGCTTTATTATAAATCATTGGAAGCAAAAGGTTATTTTGCAAACTTCAAGAATGTTGATAAAGAATTGGTTATAGAAAATTTAATATTAGAAATTATAAAATAGGTGAAATAAAATGGATGTTAAACAACAACAAAAATTAAAAGCTCAAGCACACTCATTAAAGCCCGTTGTCCTAATGGGGGAAAAGGGGCTTACTGAGAATGTAATGTTAGAAATAGATTTGGCTCTAGCATCACATGAGTTAATTAAAGTAAAGGCAGGACGTTTACCGAAAGAAGAAAAGCAAGAAATTGCAGCGGAGATTGTTAAAGCTACAAAATCTGAGATTGTGCAAATTATAGGGAATATCCTGGTGTTATATAGACATAATCCTAATAAGGGTAAAAAGTAATAGTAGCTATTCCTAATAGGCTTCACTTAATTCAATAACTTATTTTTAGTACTATAAATATTTTAAAAAATTCTATAAAATTTAATTTATAAGTCTTTTCTGGATCTATTTGATAATGAAAAAAAAGATTAGTTTGATTTTTATAGTAATTCTGGGTCTAGCTTTGTACTCGTGTTCAACGATGTCCAGTGACGAGTTCGTTTATTTAGGTCATCCGAAGTCTTTAAGTGAATATCACATATACTATGATAAAACTCAAAATTTATATATGTTTGTTGATACTAAAGGCTGTTTCTACAAATCTGAAGAGTCTGGAACATGCTTTGCATTAGATGAAGATGAAACAAAATATTTCCTTGATAATGTGCTACCTAAGATGATAACCGCTGAGAATAAGATCTTAAAGTATAAGCAAAAGCTTTTAAAGTATATGAAGGAAACAAATAAAAAATCTATTAAAAAAGCTGTGAAGATAAACTATGAAGTTAGGCCTGTGAAGCAGATAGATATTGATAACCATAAGGAATATCATTTAGTTAATCAACAGTATAACCTTGAAGCTAATTTAGTAGTTATAGAAAATGATGATGACATCTTGGTCTTATATTCTGTTAGAATTCCAGAAGCTATGAAAAGACAAAAAACACCTAATAAACCATTCTTGCTTGATCCTGAGTATCTGAAAAAAATCATGAACAAGGATTTTATAGCACGAGCAGAAAAATATCATTTAAATAAAAAAGCAGCAAAAAAAGCTAAGCAAGAAGAATTCAATAACTTTTTAAACAATGATATAGATATATAGAAATGATAAATATTGCATTATATGAACCTGAAATTCCACCCAACACTGGCAATATAATTAGATTATGTGCAAATGTAGGTGCTAAATTACACCTGATTGAGCCATTAGGATTTAAGTTAGAAGATAAGCAACTTAGAAGAGCTGGTCTTGACTATCATGAATTTGCAGATCTTAAGATTTATAAAAATTTTGATGAGTTTTATCAGAAAAATAAAGAAAATAAGATTTGGGCGTGTACAACAAAAGCGAAGCAGTACTATCATCAAGTAGATTTTGATAGTGATGATATTTTACTTTTTGGTCCAGAAACAAGAGGTTTGCCAGCCGAAGTTTTAAGAATGCTTGAACAAACTCAGCTCAAGATTCCAATGCATGAAAACAGTCGTAGTTTGAACTTATCAAATTCTGTGGCAGTAATTTTGTATGGAGCATTGAGTAATATAGGCTTCGATAAATTAGGCCTTTTGTAGTGAAAATCTATAGCTAATAATATTAGATAAATATTAGTGTTTATTTGAGCTATTTGGTTAAAGTTTGTGAAATTTATTGATTAATAAGTTTCTTTTTAAATGGCGAAAGACCAAAAGATATAAATGAAACAATTACTATAGCAATTCCAATCATTAAGAAAAGGCTGGTATAGGTATTTAGAGATAGAGTGAGGGTTTCTGAAGATACTTGTTGCTTACTTATCGCAGTTAATTGAGCAACTAATCCACCCAAAATCGAAGCAAATGCCAAGAATACCCACCAAACTCCAATCATAAAGCCATTAACTTTAGCTGGAGCAAGTCTACTAAACATTGATAGTCCAATCGCGGATATTAGCAATTCTCCTAGTGCTTGAAGTGCATAACTACCAAATAGCCAGTATGATGAGATTACACCACTATGAGCTGTAAATTTAGAAATATAAAGTAGTATGAAAGATAGACCTATTACAAGTAACCCAGTAGAGAATTTACTATATACATTTAAGCTAAACTTCGTGTTATTAGAGTGTACATAGTACATCGCTAAGGTTGGACTTAAAACAAATATCCAGAAAGGATTAAGTGCTTGGAATGTCTCCGGAGCTATTATAAATCCTAAAATTGAATGATCTGTATTTTTGATAGTAAATAAGTTTATAGATGATGCCATCTGTATATATGATATCTTATATACTATAGCCTCACACATTAGTATCAGCGCAAGCATCATCTTATAGAAGTATCCATCCTTTTTGTATAAAAATGCTAGATATATAGATAAGTAGACAAGCAATAAAGCTCAAAATGACTATTAATTTTGCTAAGAATAGATACGCAAGTAGAGCTTTGACTATATATATCATAGCAATTATTCCTATTATTACCCAAAATAAATAACTTAATTTAAGCTTTTTGGCACCTGCGTGAGTAGAGATATGCTTCATCGTGAAACCAAAGCCTACAAAAGTAGCTATAGCAAAAATTAAAGCTATAGAGATAACTACAAAACTCGCAGAGTAACCATAATGTTTTGCAATCGTTGGAATTGCTAAGCTACCAAGTAGTGAGCCTAAATTTATAGCCATATAAAAAAGAGTGAAAGCATTGCTGATTTGTCCGGAGTCACTTTTTTCATAACATTTTGATAGCAGGCTTGTAGGGTTTGACTTAAATAAACCTGTACCAACACATATAAAAGAAAGCCCCCATAGTGTTGACTCCTTATCCCCAATCGTTAGAAGTACATAACCACTTAACAAGACAATAAGTCCCAGAACAATGGTTCTTTTCGCCCCGAGAATTGCATCCCCAATATAGCCGCCTAATACTATAAAAGCATATACTAGTGCTGCAAATGCAGCATAGGTCGCAATAGCCGAACTTTCACTTAATTGAATGCTACCACGTTGTAAATAAACAACTAAAATGGCAACTAAAGCCTGATAGCCAAATCGCTCCCATATCTCTAACATAAAGATAGTATAAAAAGCCTTAGGCTGTTCAAAGATTTTTAACATAAGTTGGTTTCCAATTATTTCTAATTAATTTGATAGTAGAGATTGAGGTTAGGGTTAATGAGCATGAAGTGATATTTATCTCTACATTCTTTCAGGAATAGAGATTCCCAACAAATCTGCTGCTGTAGTCATGGCTTTTATTGTTGCCATACATAATGCTATTCTTGATTTTTTTAATTGCTCATCTTCAATATTCATTATAGGGCAGTTTACGTAAAACTTATTAAAGCTATTGGCTAGAGAATATGCATATTCACAAATATGATGAGGTTGGGAGTTTTCATAAGCACGAGATATTGCAATAGGGAATTGTATTAATTGTAGTTGCAGTTTTTCTTCATGTTCATTAGCTGCTTTTGCTATTCTATATTCTTTAGCTAAAGTATTAATGTTGTAGCTCTCGCCGAAGATCTTTCTCAAAATAGCTTTTGCTCTAACGGTTGTATATAGTAAGTATGGACCTGTTTTGCCTTCATATTGGGCGAATTTTTCTAAATCAAAAATATAGTCATTAGAGTAGTTGTTAACCAAATCACCAAACTTAATGGTTGCCATAGCTACTTGATTAATAATATTTTCATCCTTCTCCTCAGGCATTCTTTTGCGAGCATACTCTTTTGCTTGAGATATTAGATCTGAAAGGTGCATTACGCCACCTTCACGTGTTTTAAATGGACGACCATCCTTACCATTTACTGTACCAAATGCAACGTGTTTAAGTTTACATTCTTCATTAACGACTTTTGTTCTCTTAGCAACACTAAATACTTGCTTAAAGTGAAGGGACTGTCTTTTATCTACCACATAAATTATTTCATCGGGATTTAAATCTTTAGCACGCTGCCACAGTGTTGCAAGGTCTGTTGTGCCGTACATCACACCACCATCTTTTTTGATAACTATAAGAGGAGGAACTCCTTCCTTATTGGTGTCAATGACCCATGCACCTTCATCTTCATATATGAAATTATTCGTTTTAAAATAGTCAATCATTTCATCTACGAACTTGTTCGCATCACTTTCACCAAGCCATAAGTCAAAATGGACATCTAAACTATCAAAATCTTTTTTAATAGCTTCTATAGATATTTTCACGAAATGCTGCCATAGAGCTACGTAGCCTTTACGGCCTTGTTGAAGTTCAAAAGTTGCTTGTCTTGCTTTATCCATTTCAGTTATATCTGATTTGCATCTTCTTGATGCTCTAGGATATATTTCCGCAAGTTCATGAACTGTTACAGGAGAGCTTTTTGGATACTCACCGCTATAGTTCTCATCAAAATATACAAGCTCTGGGGATTCTAATTTTATTTCTTCTATTAGCATGCCCATCTGTGTGCCCCAGTCACCAAGGTGAACATCTGATATTACATTATCATTATAGAATCTGTGTATTCTTTGTAGCGCGTCCCCTAAAAGTGCTGATCTAATATGTCCAACGTGCATTGGCTTGGCTACGTTTGGACCTCCAAAGTCTAAAACTACTTTTTTTGATTGGGCATTAGTTTGTACGCCAAATTTAGGTGAGTTGAGAAATTTGTCAGTTGTACTAGCCAGAAATTTATCTGATAATGATATGTTTATAAATCCAGGCTTAGCTACTTCAAGTTTAGAGAAAATATCTTCTCTATCAATTTGCTCTATTATTTCTTGGGCTATTATTAGAGGAGCTTTCTTAGCAAATTTAGCTAGTGGCATAGCGCCATTGCATTGAAAGTGGCCCACGCCTTCACGAGTGGATGTTACAACTTTAGCAAAAGTTTGAGAGTACCCTAGCTTTTCAAATGCTTGAGCGAATATGTCTGATAAATAGTTTTCTATATTCATTGAAATAGTCCAGTTCTTTGTTTTAGAAGTTACCGTCTTTAAAATTAAAAATGGAAAAATTAAGTAAATGTAGATATAATATCACGGTTATTTTTAAAAACTCAATAAAAATTAAGGCTTTTAAAGGTCAAATATGCTAAAGGGGATTCACAGGTATTTACTAGTATGTTTAGGTACTGTAGCGTTTACAGTGCAAGCGCATGCTGCGCGAATTATTAGTAAAAATCCTATCAAAGAAGATTGGAAGTGTGAAATTGTAGATGGTCAATGGAGCTGCAAAAGAGCAGAAAAGCCGAAGAACGTTTTTGATAAAGAAATTAGTGTAGCAGAAAAAGAGAAAGCTTTAGCTGATGATTTAGCGTGGGTTAAAAAACCAGAAACTTTTGTAGGAGGTTATTATAGTAATGACCCTCAGTTTACTCAAGCACTATGTGCTTCAAAGAAGACTGATCTTAGTTATGAAAATTCAGAATTTGACAATGATGGTACATTAATTGCTTCTGGTAATGTTCAAGTTCTTCAGTGTGATCAAGAATTATATGGGAATAATGCCATAGTAAATCTGACGAGTGATAATAGTGCAATTAGGTCAATGGTCATGACAGGTGATGTTATTGCTAAGCAACCATCTACTGGGATCGTAATTAGGACTAAAGAGCTAGACTCTGATATGACTAATGGTACTTATAGTACTGGTGAAGCTTACTTTAGAATGGCACGTGAGACACCTGATACTAGAATATATAATAAAGAGAACTTTACTGGTTATTTGCGCGGTTATGCGAAAACTCTTAAGAAAGAGGAAGATGGTAATATAATGCTTTCAGATGGTTATATTACTTCTGGTGGGCCATATGATAATGCTTGGAAAATAACTGGTAGTGATATTGATATTGATACTAATACTGAGATGGCGTATGTTAAAAACGGCTTTTTCAAAATAGATGATGTGCCGGTGATGTATATACCATATTTCTCACATCCGATAAATGATAAACGTAAATCTGGATTCTTATTTCCAGGGTTTGTTCAAAATGAAAACTCTGGTATTGGGATTTCAGTACCTTATTATTTTAATCTTGCACCAAACTATGATTTCCTTCTTAATAACGTTATTTGGTCAGGAAGAGGTATTATGGAGAATGGTACTTTCCGTTACATGACTAAATACTTTGAAGGACAGTTTGAGGGATCGCTAGTTCCTTGGGACTTCAAAGAAGGAAGAATGAGGGGAGCTTTTGATCTAACTACTTCAGGTAAGTACTCCTTGGGCGATGCAGGGGCTCTATCTACAAATCTAATATATGAGTATGTGAGTGATGAGAATTATTACGATGACTTCTCGTCGGGAAATGTTGATTTAGTGACAAAAACATTACTAACTAGGCAGTTCAATCTTAATTATGGCTATAAGCAATATATAACATCTGGTATTACAGTTTTAGATTATGGGGTTGTTAACCCGGCTATTGATCTTGCAAATATACCTTATGCTAAACTTCCAGAGGTGAAGTTTAACGTAACTTCTGATGGTTACACTCCTGATTATGTAACTCTTAGTGCTGATACTCTTAATACATATTACTATAAATCACCTTGGGCAATAAATCCTGCTAAAGGTCCCGAGAAAGGGACTAATGTGAGTGGTTTTAGATCTTATGAAGCTCCAAAGATCAAGGGTAACTTTAACAATGGTTGGGGGTATTTTAATCCATCCTTAGAACTGCCTATTCGTTATTACCAGCTTGATAGAAAATCATCTGATACAATTAAGTTTGATAATAGTACGGTCACAAGTGTCTTACCTATCTTCAATATAGATGCAGCTGCTTATTTTGACAGGGATTATACAACTGAAAGTGGTTCTTATACGCAGACAATTAAGCCGAGGTTATTTTATACATATATCCCTTATCAAGATCAAACTGATATTCCAATATTTGATACAAGTATGCAGAATCAACAATATATGCAGATGTTCCAAGTAAATAGGTTTACAGGCTACGATAGAATCAATAATGCTAATCAGTTAACTTATGCATTAGAAACTTATACAACGAGCCAAGATGATGGAAGTACTTTAGCTTCTGCTAAAATTGGCCAGATGGCATATTTTGAGGATAGAAAAGTTAATTTGTGCCAAGGTGATGCTAAATGTCCATATCCAGGTATGGAAGATCAATTTGGAAAAGATATGTTCTCACCTGTAATGTCATCGTTTGAGTTTCAAGTAATGAAGAATATTTACTTGTCAGCACAAATTAACTATAGGTTACAAACATCGAAGTTTGACTATCAGGTCTACCAATTATCATATAAAGATGAGAATGAAAATATTTTCAATATCTCTTATAACAGTATTGAAAACAACTGGAATTCTATCACACAAGAGCAAATTAATAATGGAATAACGCCACAGCCTCAGGAGACAATAACGTTATCAACAATATTAAATATTACAGATCATTGGGGTGTTACAGCGTTGTGGAACTATAATTTTAAACAGAAGAAGATATCGAATGTATTTGCAGGCTTTCAATACAATGCTAAATCTTGGGCTCTTAGAGCCATGTGGCAAGCAACAGCTTACACTAATGAGAATCCTAACAATCCTAATGCTTTGGCGGACCTTACGAGCACTTATATGCTGGAGTTTGAGCTTAAAGGTCTTGGTGGAATTGGTCAAGCGAATGATTTATCTTCACGCTTGCAACAGATAAACGGTTATAAAATTGGCGAATGGGGAGAAGGCATATAATGAAGAGGTTATTGGCTTCAATTATTATAATGCTGTTAATTATTTCCACAGGGGTATCTGATATTTCGTCTAGTTTGTTTCAGAATTCATTTAATTCTAGTATAAGTGCACCAGCAGATTCACCAGAAATGTCTGAAGATAAAAGACATTTGGTTAATAAGACAGTAGCGATAGTTAATAGTAAGCCTATTACTTCTTTTGAACTGGATCGAGAGGTGGCAAAGCTTGAAGCTATGAACCCAAATGCAAATTTTAATTCTGATTCATTACAAATTAGAAGAGAAGCTTTGCAAGAATTAATAGCTCAAAGCGTTTTGTTACAATTGGCTGAGCGAAATAATATTGTGGTTTCTAATCAGCAGCTTGACTCCGCAATAAAAGATATAGCTGCAAAAAATGGCGTTTCTGTTGACTCTCTTAAATTAAATATTGAAGCATCAGGCATGTCTTTTGATAGCTATAAGAAAAGAATCAGAGAGCAGCTTATGGTGAGCCAATTACAACAACAAGCCATTTCACAACAAGTATATGTTTCTCCGGAGGAAATCCAAAAATATATTAAAAAGCATCAAGAGCAATTCGATAAAGAAATGGCTCCTGTTAAGCTTTATACTTTAAAAAATCTGATTGTGGCTCTACCAGATTCAAAAAAAGCACGTCAAAAGAAAATAGATTTATTTAAGAAATTAGCAATTGCTGTTAATAAAGGCTATATTGACTTTTCTGAAGTTGTTAAGCAATTTTCTCAAGCCCCTAATGCTACTTATGGTGGTATTGTTAGCCAACAGGTAAAATTTGATTCAATACCTAGTATGTATAAAGAGTATGTAAAAGATTTGAAAGAACATCAAGTATCTGAGCCTTTTATAATAAACCATACTCTACAAATGATATATGTAGACAATATTGATGATAAAGCTCCGATGCTCAGTAAAAAAGTTGCTAAGTATTATGTTTATGCTATTGAAATAAAGCTAGATGGTGGCATGACAGAAGAGGGAGCTAAAAGCTCCTTAGATCGAGCTAGGCTTGCTATAGAGAGTGGTCAAAGTTTTACAAAGGTTGCTTTAAAGTATAATCAAGATTATGATCATGCGAATGGTAGGTTTAGATGGGTTTCAAGGTTAGATAGTCCACCTGCTATACCACCAGCAGCGTTTTCAAAATTAGAATCAATGAAAAAAGGAGAGGTTTCTGAACCTTTTCAGGCAGATTCTAAGACTTGGATGATTATCAAATATACTAAAGTAAAAGAACATGATGCGGCAGAGGAGCTTAAAGAACAGAAAGCACTGGAAGCAATATTCTCTGAGAAAGCCCAAGAAGTATATAAGACATGGTTAACCTCTATGAAGGATGATGCTTATATTGAAATATTAGAAAGTGATTTAAAGACACCAGAACTTTATTAAAATGCAATATAAAACAAAAGCTAAAAAATCATTAGGTCAAAATTTTCTGCAAGATGAAAATATAATAAGAAAGATAGTTCAATTAGCGAATATTAAAAAAAATGATATGGTGCTTGAAATAGGCCCTGGTTTAGGAGCATTGACTCGCTATATACTCACATACTCTAACCATGTAAGTGTAGTTGAGTTTGATGCTAGTGTCATTGATACTTTGTTACAAAACTGTCAAAAATATGGCGAGCCAAAAATTTTTAATGAAGACTTTTTGAAATTTAACTTAGATACCCTTAGAGTCGAACATCAGCAAAAAATAAAACTTCTTGGTAATTTGCCCTATAATATCTCATCACCAATATTGTTCAAAGTGATTGAGCAAAGCGACAAGATTATCGATGCTCATTTTATGCTTCAGAAAGAAGTTGTCGAGAGAATTATATCTCAACCAAATTCCAAGTCTTATGGGAGGCTATCAGTGGTTTTACAGTATCATTTTGATTGCAATATGATAATGAAAATTCCTCCTGAAGTGTTTTATCCTAAGCCTAAAGTTGATTCGGCTATTTTACGTCTTAAACCAAAAACTAATAAACTGATTATTAATGATTATCACTTTTTTGAAAGTATTGTTAAACAAAGCTTTGCGCAACGCAGAAAAACTCTGCATAATAATCTTAAAGGTATATTAAAAGAACTTAATGTAGATCCTAGTACTTTGCCCGTAAATACAAAGTTAAGAGCGGAAAATTTAAGTGTGGAGGATTTTGTTAGTTTAGCAAACTTTTTGAAATAAGGTGTAAGATAAATGGCTACATATGTTATTGGTGACGTACAAGGCTGTTACGATGAGTTGCAATTGTTGTTGCAAGATATAAAGTTTAATAAAAATAAAGATAAACTTATTTTTGCAGGAGATATTTTAAATAAAGGACCTAAGTCTCTTGATACAGTTGATTTCATAATGTCTTTAGGAGAGTCAGCGCAAGTTGTATTAGGTAATCATGAGATATTATTTCTGGCTATTAGCTATAACTACTTGCCGTCAAGTAGTAAAAATACTTTCGATGATATTATTAAAGCTAATAACTTAAAAGAAATTCAAGAGTGGTTATGTAATCAAAGCCTTCTAATCAAAGTAAACGATACTTTTGTTGTTCATGCGGGAATTCCACATATTTGGTCGCCTAAAAAAGCTCTTAAAAGAGCCAATGAAGTAGAGTTTGTATTAAGAAACATAACGACTAGAAGGCTTTTATTAGCTAATCTGTTTAATAATGAAATGGAAAAGTGGAATAAAGAGTTAGAGGGTATAGATAGATGGTTGTGTATACTTAATTACTTTACTAGAATGAGAACAATAGATAAAAATGGAAGATTAAATCTTAAGTTCAGCTCAACAATTGATCAAATCCCACAAAGTTTTAAACCATGGTTTAAGATCAAACATAAGAAATTTGAAAATAAGTATAAGATAGTTTTTGGTCATTGGGCAGCTATCAGAGGAGAAACAAAAGATAAAGGTGCTATAGCTTTGGATACAGGTTGTGTTTTTGGTGGTCGACTAAGTTGTTATTGTATAGAAACGCATAAGCACTATAGTGTTAAAGCTTTGAAAAGCTATAAGGATGTTTAATATGGATATTTTACTCATTAACGGTCCAAACCTTAATCTATTAGGTAAGAGACAACCTCATATTTATGGTAATAAGACTATTGATGATATTAATAATGAGTTACTTAAAATAGCACAAAATAATAATGTAACTATTGATTTTTTCCAGAGTAATCATGAGGGAGAGATCGTTGATAAAATTCAACAATCAGCGTCTAAAATAATAATTATAAACGCAGCTGCATATACTCATACAAGCATTGCAATACGCGATGCTTTTTTGGCTATAGATAAGCCTTTTATTGAAATACATTTGTCGAATATATATAATAGAGAAGAGTTTAGGACTAAGTCGCTTCTATCAGATATTGCTCATGGATGCATATTTGGGTTTGGGCCAAACGGATATACATTAGCGCTAATAGAAGCAATTAACTATATTAATATGAAAGGAGAGTAGAAACATGGATTTATTAAAAGCGATAGATAGAGTAGCAGAGATTCTTAACTCGAGTGATATCAAAGAAATTAGAGTTAAAGATGGTGGCTCAAGCATCTTTATGACAAAAAATAATACTACTGCTACGGTTGTATCATCAGCTCCTGCTGTAAGTAGTGTTGCTTCAGCAGCACCAGTAGCAGCTAGTGCTCCAACTACTGCAACTTCAGCTCCTAAGCAAGTAGAAGCAGAAGAAATTAACGGTGAAGAAGTTAAATCTCCAATGGTTGGTACTTTTTATAGTGCGTCTTCTCCTGATGCGGCACCTTATGTTAAAGAAGGTCAAGAAGTTAAAAAAGGCGATGTTCTTTGTATAATTGAAGCAATGAAAATTATGAACAAGATTGAAGCTGAGAAAGCTGGTAAAATTGTTAAAATTATCGCTAAAGATGGTGATCCTGTACAATTCGATCAACCTTTATTTATTATTGAATAATAAACAATCAGTAATTTAAGTAAAGACTTCATAAATCTAGTATAAACTTTTAAAGGTAATACAAAATGATTAAAAAAGTATTAATTGCCAATAGAGGTGAGATAGCTCTTAGAATATTAAGAGCATGTAGAGAGTTGGGGGTTAAAACAGTAGCTGTTTATTCAACTGCTGATGCTAATCTGATGCATGTTAAGTTGGCTGATGAAGCAGTTTGTATAGGTCCAGCTGCACCTAACCTTAGCTATCTTAATATTCAAGCAATCATCACAGCTGCAGAAATAACTAATGCCGATGCTATTCATCCAGGATATGGTTTCTTATCAGAAAATGCAAAGTTTGCAAAAGCTGTTGAAGAGAGTGGTTTTATCTTTATAGGGCCACGTGCAGAAAGTATCGAAGTGATGGGTGACAAAGTTGAAGCTATTAAGTGGATGAAAAAAGCTGGTGTTCCTTGTGTTCCTGGATCTGGTGGCCCACTTGGTAGTGATGAAAAGAAAAATTTAGAGATTGCTGAGCAAATTGGTTATCCAGTTATTATCAAAGCAGCTGGCGGCGGCGGTGGCCGTGGTATGAGTATTGTTAGAAAGAAAGAAGATTTAATTAGTTCTATCTCTCTAACAAAAAGTGAGGCTAGAATTGCTTTTAATAATGATATGGTATACATGGAGAAGTTCTTAGAAAACCCTCGTCATATTGAAATTCAGGTATTTGGTGATGGTAGAGGAGAAGCTGTGTATCTATTTGAGAGGGACTGCTCTACTCAAAGAAGACATCAAAAAGTCATAGAAGAAGCTCCTGCAATTGGTTTGACTGATGAGCAAAGAAAGCGTATTGGTGAACAATGTGTTAATGCTTGTAAAATACTTAAATATCGTGGAGCGGGTACTTTTGAGTTCTTATATGAGAATGGAGAGTTCTATTTCATTGAAATGAATACAAGGATTCAGGTAGAGCATCCAGTTACAGAATCAATTACTTCTACAGATCTTATTAAAGAGCAAATTAAAGTTGCAGGTGGAAGTAACTTAAGCTGGAAGCAAGAAGATATCGCTATAGTTGGACATGCTATTGAATGTAGGATTAATGCTGAAGATCCTGAGAAAATGATTCCTTCTCCAGGTACTATAGATATGTATCATGCTCCTGCTGGTCCAAGAGTTCGTGTTGACTCACATATATACTCTGGCTATACAGTGCCACCAAATTATGATTCGATGATTGCAAAAGTAATTGTTCGTGGACATGATAGAGAGACTGCACTACAAAAAATGCGTGCTGCACTTGAGGAAATGGTAATTAATGGTATCAAAACCAATATACCTCTACATCAAGAAATCCTTAATCATGACGAATTTATTAAGGGTGGAACTAATATTCATTTCTTGGAAAAAATGTTAGAAAAGAAAAAACAACCTAAGTAAATCTATTCTTTCACCTATATCTTCATTTAAATTTTAAATTTTTTCTTATATACTTTTATCAATATTTAAAATAATATCATATTTGTAAATTATGCATAGTTTTCAAACTTTTCTAAAGTCTACAAGAGAAGCAAAAGAGCTTCAAAGAGAGACAATTGCAGATGCTATAAACTTATCAGTACAAACAATTGAGATAATAGAAGAAGCTGATAATGATTCATTATTACAAAATTCTAGTAGTGTACTTAAAAATCAAGTGAGAAGATACTGTGAATATTTAGAAATTTCTGAAAAGAAGATAGTATCGATACTTAATAAAATAGATGTGTTGCACTATAAAAAGTCACGTTATGGTAAGTTAAAACTGTTTGATTATATAAATAGATTTGCAATTCTTATACTAGCTGTAGTAATAATAGTTTTAGTGATTAAACACTTAAAAGAAGATGTATATGTATCAGTATCAGAAGAGAGTCCTAAATCAGCTATAATCTATACACCAATCAATTATGATTTAAATGAACCTGATCAACAACAGCAGACCGTAGAGCATAAGCCTGTCGCTGATATATCTGCTACTCAAAATGTCTCAAGTAGTAATAATGGAGTGGATAGTGGCTCTTCAGAAGTAACAAAGGCTGGGAATGATTCTCCTGATGCTACTATTAATCAAAGAACTATGAAGGCACATCCACCTGCAACTGCTAATATGAATAATATTGTTATTGATGACAGTATTGATGATACTACTAAATAATATTCAACTATAGTTTCTTTATAATGAATGTTTTAAATAATGTATTACTTAGAGTGGAGAACTACTCAGTTTCTTATATTCTATTCATAGATTTTATTTTATGCTTCGTACTTAGTGTAATTATTTCAGTTCTTGGTAGTATCTTAGTAATTAGGTATAAAAATACAATTAGATTTACATTTGTTAAATCATTTAAGTTAACTTTATATCTAATAATATGGGCTTATTTTATTAAGACTTGTGTCGATTTACCCGTAATAGTCCATCTGCCAAATTATAAAGAAGTTATAATTCTGTATTCTGACAAAATTTTTGATTTTTGCGTCTACTTGGCAATTATTATTAGTTTATTCAAATTCTTGTATAATAGTAAAAGTATAGCTATTGAAAAGAAAAAAGCACAAAATAAAGATGCGTATAGTGATTTTAGAGATATTAATGCCATATATAAAGCTTTTGAATTAGGAGCAGTGGCTATCTCTGTTATATTGGTTTTAGCGGCATTTAATGTTCCTTTAACAGCTTTGGGAGCCTTTAGTGGAGTTGCTTTTGCCGGACTGACTTTTTCTCAAAGTACTTTGATAACGAATTTTTTTGGTGGTTTATTTGTTGTATTTAATCGTAAGTATTCTGAGGGGGATGTGATTTCATCTGATATTAATTCATCGATAAAGTTTAGTGGAACTATTAAAAAAATTGGCACTCTTACAACACAGGTTGATAATTATGAAACAGCGCCAATGCATATTCCAAATTCAGTGTTTTTGAATACTTGTATAACAACAACTTCGCGTCGTACTCACAGACGTATAGTACAATTTATAACTATTGATTATAGATATATCGATAAAATACCAGTTGTTAAAGAAAAAATTCTTGCGGTGCTTAAATCTCATCCTAATATTGATCAGAATAAAACAGTATCAGTATCATTAGCTTCGAGTGGAAGTAATATCTCTGGTAAATTAGAAGGGAGTTTTGGAGCTAATGGCGTGAATTTGCAGGTCTATGCAATGGTGAGTAAAGTATTTTTTGTTGACTTCATAACAGTTCAGGATGAGATATTTTTGAGTATTGCAAAAGAGCTGAATAATTTAAATGTTGAATTTGCAATTAATCCAATTACTTTGAATAAGTCGCAGTACCAACCTTAAGTATTAATTAGCAATCGTTTTAGTTTAAAATAGTCAAATTTTGTATCTTATCAATATTTTCTAAACTCATAATGAGTCTATCAAAACCTAATGCTACTCCTGAGCATTCTGGTATATTTTCTATACAGTTTAGAAGTTTGTGATCTATATCTAAAGTGATTTTATCTTGTTGCTTTCTTATCTTTAAATCATTATTAAATCGTTTCAGTTGTTCATCTTTATCAATAAGTTCATAGTATCCATTTGCTAGCTCAATACCATTATTGAATACTTCAAACCTAGCAGCTACTAATTGATTGTTTGGATTATATACTTTTCTAGCTAGTGCGGATTGATGAATTGTATAATCATAAATAAAATAAATAGTATCTTTTTGGTTAAGGTTTCTTTCAATTTTATAACTAAAAAGTATATCTAAACAATCTGCAATGGTTGGATTTGATAGTCCTTGAATATCTCCAACTGTTTCTTTGACCATATCCTGTAAATGCTCTAGAGAAATATCGTGGGGATTAATATTATAATATTTTTCAAATGCTTCATGATAACTTAAATATACAAAGTTTAAACTTGGTTTAAGCTCTAAGAATAAATTTTGCATTTCTTGCATTAGCTGTAGATAATCTATACCTGTTCGATACCATTCTATCATTGTAAATTCATGCTTATGGAGTTGTCCACAAGGCTCATCACGAAATGCTTTACAAATTTGGTATATACTACCACTACCTGCAGCCAATAGTCTTTTCATCGCATACTCTGGAGAACTTTGGAGGTATCTTTTACCAGAAACTGTCTCAATACTAAAAACATCTATAAAAGGGTCCGTTACACCAAACTCATATGCTAAGGGTGTATCCACTTCGAGTACTTCTAGGTTTTTGAAATAAGTACGAATTTTTTCTAAATATTTCGCACGTTTTTTAATATTCTCTAGGCTCATTGTATAACTCTTATTTTGCTAATATTTACTAGATCAAATTCATGAAGATTGTTATTGCCATCTAAAATTTTTAGCATTAGATTATCAGTAATACCTTTGGCAATACCTTGGAAATTCTTATTTGAATAGTTAAATGTGATCTTTTTGTTTAGCGTGTAATCATACTTTGAAAAAGTTTCTAGAGTATCTAAGTAAGATTTCTCAAAATTATTAATAACATATCTTACTAAATCGACTATAACTTTGGATGAGTCTATCTCATGATTATTAATTATGGATAGTGATGTCCACTGCCTATCAATATCTTCGTTAATATCTGTCATATTTATGTTTATACCGATACCAATAACAATATCAAAACTATCTTTTTTAATATTTTTAGTTTCAATAAGTATTCCTGCTAATTTATGATCTTCAAAATATATATCATTTGGTAATTTTATTTTTAGTTTTTCTTGTTGATCAACTGGAATATATTTCTTGATAGTTTCTAAAACTCCCAGTGCTATTTTAAGACTTATAAAAGAGTCTTTTACGATGCTAAAGTTACAGCGAAATGCCAATGTTGAGTAAATGTTATCACTGTTATCAGAGATCCATTTATCACCACGACGTCCACGTCCTTTTGTTTGTTGATCTGCATAGCAAAAATGATATTTATGTGATAAATCTCTTTCTAGTAAATAGTCATTAGTTGAGCCTATTGTAGAGAAATGTTCAACACATATATCATCAATAACTGTATTGAGAGCTGTCTTAATATATTTATGATTTTTCATTTTTTGATAAGTTTAATATTGAGAGATAAGTTTGTCTGTCCGAGAAACTCTTCTTTTTGGAGCTCATAACAGGCTCTTATAGTATCGCCAATAGCTATATGTTTAGTTATTTTATTGTCTGAAGCATTAAACCATATTGCTTTGATTGAAGGAATGTTTTTATAGCGTAAAACTAGTTGAGCATGGTTTTTATCTTTACCAACTAAACGTAGATTTTCTATAGTGAAGCTATTGTAAAATAGAGGTTTTTCAAATTCTCTACCAAATGGTTCAAGAGATTCTATCTTTTCTAGAGTTTGTAGTCTGAAATCATTTTCGTCAAGCTCAAAATCATACTCTAAAATAGGCTCTAAAGATATATTATTGTTTTTAAAGAGATTGATAATTTCACTTTCAAATAAATCATAAAAAGTATCGAAATCAGATTTATTAATTGTTAAGCCAGCAGCTCCTTTATGACCACCATACTTTATCATCAAAGTAGGTGATTTAAGTGCTATAGTATCAAGGATGGTTTTGATATTAATATTATCTATACTTCTAGCAGAACCTGATATTAAGTTGGGATCATTTTGTGTTTCAGAAAAAATAATGACAGGTTTGCCAAACATTTCTTTGACTCTACTTGCGGTTATACCATGAATTCCAGAATGGCCATCATCAAGTAATATACACAGAGAGAAATTGTCGTCGTTCAGTTGATGTGCTTTGATTATTGCTTCATGAGTAAGCTTTTTTTGAATTTCTTTACGTTGGTTATTTTGCTTGGTTAGGTTTTCGTATGTTTCTTCAATTTTGCGTTCATCATTTTCAAGTAAGAAGCTAACAGATCCTAATGCATCAGAAACTCTTCCATCACTATTTAGCAAGGGGGCTATACTAAAGCTAATATACTCACTTGATAGCTTCTCTTTATCTAAGAAGTTCCAACATAGACGATCGTTATTCTTTAGTTGCTCTATACCTAGTTTTGTAACAATGCGGTTATTGTGACTATTTGCCATGCTAACACAGTCTGCAACTGTACCAATTGCAACAAAGTCAAGTAAATTACTTAATCCGTAAGACTTAGATAATGATTTACCATTTTGCAGATATTTTCTACGAAGAGCTGCCATAAAAAGCCAAGCAACCATACAGCCAGCTACAGCTTTGTCTGGATAGTTACAATCATGCTGAGTTGGATTAAGTATCGCTATAGCACTTTGCGGAGGGCCTTCTGGTGGAATACCATGGTGATCTGTTACAATGGTGTCTATTCCATTTTGTTTAAGAACTGCAATCCTAGGTTCATCTGTTGAACCATTATCAGCCGTTATAATAAGATTTGGTCTAATACTATCTGTTAATATTCTATTCATCAAAGACTCAGACAGACCATATCCTTCCTGCATCCTGTGACCTATATATGAACGAATCTTTTCTTGAGGGTAATTAAATATCTTTGTCAGTGCTTCATATAAAATTGCATGAGATGTTTGCCCATCACAGTCGTGGTCGGTTTCTAATCCAATGATTTCATTATTTTGTATTGCTTGAAAAAGTCTATCTACGGCTTTATCGATATCTTTGAAGAGAAAGGGGGACGATAGATCTTTGATTGATCCTTTCAATATAAGATCAATATTCTCAAAATTATTTACTCTAGAAGAGATTATTTTTGATAAGAATGTATCGTAACCTTTTGATATCAAAGTATCTAAAACTTTTTGGTTAATTTGTTTTTGTTTTATTAGCATAAATTTATATTAGAAAGATTTTTTTTACCACTGAGGTGGTTTCGACACATATTTACACCTGATATAAATAGTAATCCTAGAGGTATTGCAAAGAATATACCCCATAAACCCCAAATACCTCCAAATATAAGAATAGATGATACAACTCCAACTGGATGTATATCTAAAACTTCTGAAAATAGAAGGGGAACCAGTAAATTGCCATCTAAGGCTTGAATAATAAAAAATACTATCAGCATTGATACAAATGTACCATTTAGTCCAAACTGAAGGATACCAACCATAACAACAGGGATTGTGATAATGATCATTCCAATATATGGAATAATAACAGATAGGCCAACACCTACTGCTAATAGTAATGCATAGTTCAAGTTAAAATACGCAAAACCAATATATGTTACAATCGAAACAATAATTAGCTCAATAGCTTTGCCCCTAACATAGTCAGCAAGCTTAGGTTTTAAATCATTCCATACAAAATATAGGGCTCCATCTTGCTCCGGTAAGAATGATTTGAACCAGTTAATCATTTTTTCTTTGTCTTTTAGGAAGTAAAAAACCATAAGTGGTACTAAGAAAAGATATATTAATATAGAGAAAATAACAGGTAATGTTGTAGCTGTGTTCTCTAATATAAATGAGCCAATACTGGAGCTGATTTTCTTCCAATCAATGCTGTCAAACCAACTTACAATAGAGTTAATTCTTTCATCTGTAAGAATTGTAGGGTATTTGAGAGAGAGCTGCTCTAGACTTTCTTTCAAACTTGATAGGGTGTGAGACGCTTGTTTAATAAAATCAATCAACTGATTAACGATAATCGGTAGCAATACAAATATCAATGACAAAAGTAAAATTAGGAATAGTACATATACAAAATATACTAGAATGATTCTCTTAATTTTTGTAATTTTATGTAGAATATTTACAAGAGTGTCAAGTAAGTAAGCAATAACTAGAGCAGCCAATATTGGTGCTATATAGTCACCCAAGAAAGTTAAAACTAGATAGAAAAATAACATTAAACCAAAAAACACTATTGGTTCATTGTTTTGATATCTGTTACCATACCAGTTTTTTATAGTTCGTAAGAGCATTGTTAATTAAGCTATTATTAAATTGATAATATTGTATCAGTTTTGAAAAAAATTGAATATATAAAGGTATTAATGGAAAGAATTTAAAATATTATTTCTTAATAGTTATAACAGCTGGGATAATTAATGTTATTACAATTCCACTAATAAGCATCATATCAAAACTAAAAACGGACATTGCCATGCTATCTATAGGTATGAATCCAACTATAATTGCAACAACACATCCAATACACCCTAAAAGAGCCATTAGTATAGTACCTAGAGAGCCTTTACATATTTCATACTGACCTTCTTGAAGAGGAGAGCTGAGTTTAAGCTTCACAGCTGTAATAAACATGAGTATATATGCAATAACAGCTAGCTGAGCAGTTAAGTCACTTAGGTACCAATATGCTTCATTTACTGATGGCATAAATATATACGAGAAGCAAAATACTGTGAAAATGAGTGCTTGAGTAATTAGCATAGTATCAGGAGCATCATTTTTGTTGGTTCTACCAAACATCTGAGGTAGGATATTGTCATTACTGACAACCATAAATGCTCTAGATAATCCCATAATCCAAGCTGAGGTTGTAGTAAATGCACCAAATATTAATGTAATAGCAATAATATATGTCATCCAAGGCATATTGATTTGGTTAAAGAAGTAGTGAAATGAAACCATCAATCCTGTAACAATATCAACATCGCCAATCTGTAGCTGACTACTAACTAAAATCACTGCAATATTTGACAAAATCAAAGAACCTAATATTACAGAACCTGAAATTAGTAGGGCTCTAGGAAAGTTCTTTTTGGCATTTTTGACATTAGCAGCGTGGATTGCACTCATTTCTAGACCGAATAAACTAAACATCACCGTGATAAATAAAGCCCAGCTACTTATGTTATTACCTGATGGGATAAAATCAGTAACACTAGGTAATACTATTTCAGAGCTGTGAGAAAATGACCAAATAATAGCTATTAGTATAATAATAAACATAGGTAGGAGTGTACCTATAATAGCACCAAGAGTACTAACTGTGCTTGAAGTTTTGATACCAAATAAGTTGATAGCTGTAGCACTCCAAAACATCACCAAACTCATAGAGATCATATACCAAGGGTTAGCTACTAGTTCGTTGGCATTTTGACCTATAGTTGGAGCTATTACATAAGCGATAATACCAGCGAAAAAGCCACAAATAGATGGAAACCAAACTAAGTTATAAACCCACTGTATCCATATCACTAGGAAGCCCAATCTTTTACCAAAAGCTTTTTTGACCCAGATATAAATACCACCAGTTTCTTGAGAGGATCCTGTAGACATTTCAGCAGTAAGTAGGGCGCATGGAACTAAAAAGAAAATACCTGCTAGTATATAAAAAGTAATAACTATCCAGCCAGCTTGAGCGGTAATTGATATGTTTCTTAAGCTATCAACAGCAATAATATTTATCATTATTAGTCTGATTAGACCAAACTTTTTACTACTAACAATTTGTTCCATTATTCTACTTTTCTATTTCTTCGATACCACGGTTTAGTATATACTTAAAGGAATTTTATAACAACTAGAGCGTGTGTTAGTTTTATGAAACAAAAAGTTTTTGTTTTAGGCCTGCTAGTTAGCCTATTTAATGTGGCTTATTCTGAAGAAAATTCGTATGTTTGTGATAATAAAATTCTTAAAAATCCAATTATATCAACAGAGTCAAGAACTCAGTTGAATTTTACAAACTGGGCTGACTATATATCTCCTGATATAGTACCTTGCTTTTCTGATTTATCTAATACCAGAGTTAAGTACATATATACATCTGACGATAATATGACTAGGGCAAAAATAATGACAGGCTCTTCAGGTTTTGATTTGATTGAGCAAGGTGCTCTATATCTAAATAGTGAAATAGCATCAAAAGCACTTATTAAACTTGATAAGTCAAAATTACCAAACTTAGATTATCGTAATAAAGTAATTTATGATAAGGTTTCTCAAATTAATGATCCAGGGAATAATTATGCTGTAGTTTATAGCTATGGTACTACTGGGTTAGCTTATAACAAACAAGAAATAGAACAAAGATTAGGTAAGGGTATTGTTCCTAATAGTTGGAAATATGTATTTGATAAAAAGTATCTCAAACAAATAGCACCATGTGGAGTCTCGTTACTTGATGAACCTGAGCAGATTTTTGGTAATTATTTCTACTATCATGGTATTGATCCTAATACTAATAGTAAAGCTGAATATGAGAAGGCAGCTTTGGATATTATCAAGAACATACGACCATATATTAAGTATTTTGATAGTAACAAATATCAAAATGATTTTACAGCAGGTAACTTATGTTTAGTGATGGGATACTCTGGCGATGTAGTTAGATCTGTCGAAAGAGCGAAAACTATTAATCCTGATGTGACTTTAGCTTATGTGATACCTAAAGAAGGTACTAATATTTGGTTTGATATGCTTATGATTCCAAAAGGAGCCAAGGATCTTGATAAAGCTTATGCTCTTATGAATTATATTATAGATCCGTATGTAGCGGCTCAAAATAGTAATTATTTATATCAGCCTAATGCAGTTACGCAAAATGAAAAATATTTAGATGATATATTTAGTGACACTAATATCAGGCCTACTGATGAGATGATCAAAAAGATGTATGTTCTTAACATTCATGATGCAGAAATGCAGAGCTTTATTAGTAGAATGTGGATGAATGTTAAATATGGTATAGAATTTACACCTAAGTACTATAAGCCCAACCAAAATTAGTCTAAAGCCCTTTTGGATTGAGTACTTCTAAAAGAGGTGATTGGTTAGCATGTATTCTTAGTTTTTGATCTCTGCTAATATTCGATGATAATTCTTAAACCTGACGGGGTTGATATGACCTTGTTTAACTTGTTCGACTATTTCACAACCCTTAGAACCCTCTTCATGTGAGCAATTTCTGAATTGGCACATCCCTTTATATTTTTTGAAATCTAAGAAACCATCAAAAAGCTCTTCTTTTGTAATATGCCAAAGTCCAAATTCTCTAATGCCAGGAGAGTCAATTATGCTAGTAGTATCATCTATCTCGTACAAGGTAGAGCATGTAGTTGTATGACGCCCTTTTTTGGTGGAATCCGATACAGCAGTTGTTGCAGTGATTTTAGCACCTAGTATTGTATTTAATGTTTCAGATTTGCCAACACCTGATTGACCTAAGAATATTGATGTTTTGTCTTTAAGTTCTTCAAGCAATTTGTCAATCCCTATATTGTTTTGTGCAGAGGTATAGAATACTTTATAGCCGATTTCTTGGTAAACATTTGCTAAGTCTTGAATATATTTCTTATCTTTCTTTTTTTGATCATCGATTTTATTGATAACAATTATAGGTTCAATATTACTATTATGTAATGCTGCTAGATATCTATCAATATAATGCTCAACTGGTGCCGGAGAGTGTGCAATAATTATTACAGCACTATCAATATTTGCAGCGATATTCTTATTTTTGCGCTGATATTGGTTGGGGCGAGCGATTAAATTCTTTCGATCTAATAATTTAGCAATTACATAAGTGGAATTTGTATATTCAAGTTCTACATTATCGCCAACAGTAAGTTCGCCCTTTAAGTGGCTTCGTAATAGTGCCGAAACTTTCTCGCCACTTGTAAGTTTGACAGAAATATTGCCACCAAAGTTTGTTATGATTTTTCCTTGCAAAGATATATTATGAATTATCTTTTTATTAAAGTTAATTATAAGCATTATTTATGAAAATGCGAATAATGTCTTGTATATATTTGAATAAAAATATTATCTTTGCTAGTATCGAGAGATTAAGAAAGAAAATTCATATTTAATCTTAAAGAAGAATTAAAGGAGAAGTAATGAAGAAAACTAAATTTTTGGCATTGATGGCTTTGGCAACATTTGGTGCGACGAGTTTTTCTTATGCAGATGATGCAGGTGGAGTTAATCTATCACCAGAAGGATACTGGGTACAATTTGATGAAGATCCAGATGCTGGTCGTGGTATGCCTCAGGGTATAGTACATACATACTTTGCAAAGAATAATGATTATGGTAAAAAAGGTACTCTACAGATGGAGATTGTTGTACCTCTAATGTATGTAGACTCATCTGGCAAGCCAACTAAACCTAGAGCAACTTGTAATAACTGCTCAAATGGTTCATATAACGGATTTGACTATAAAGGTAAAAACACCCCATTACAGGGAATAGTATTCGCAGGTAATATGCAGCCACAAGCGGGTACAGGTGTTGCTGGTCAAAGTAGTGATGTATATAAAGATGGTGGTGTAATAAATCCAAATGATGGTAAAGTTTACGCATCTGAAGCACAAGTTCAAGATGCAGGTAGAACGATGTATGCAAAAGCTGCTTATGTTGTTTGGGGTAAAGAACTAGGTAGCAAAGCTGCTCATTGGCAGAGAATTACAAAAGCTGATTACGAAAAAGTTAAAGCAGATTGTGGTGTAACCGCTGATGGACAATATGTAAATAAAGATGAGAAGGTTACTGCTACTTGTACTAACTATCCTGTTGAGCAATTTGGTGTTAAAAGTCCTGTCTAATTAGTTTGTATAATTACAAATTTTCTTTATACTCTCTTCTAAAATAATTTTTCAAATTTAAATATATAGTGTTACGAAAAATTATATTTATAGTTTTAGTGATTTTTTTCACAAGTTGTTATGCTAATAATAAAAGGCTTTCACCAGAAGGATACTGGGTGCAATTTGATGAAAATCCAGATGCTGGTCGTGGCATGCCTGAAGGGATTATTCATACTTACTTTGCTAAGAATGATGATTACGGTGAAAAAGGAACTCTACAAGCAGAGATTGTTGTTCCTTTAATGTCTGTTAACTCTGTAGGTAAACCCGCTCAACCGAAAGCTACTTGTAATAACTGTTCAAATGGTTCTTATAATGGCTTCCACTACAAAGGGCAAAATGCACCTTTACAGGGTTTTGTATTTGCAGCTAATATGAAAGAGCAAAAAGGTACAAGCCAGCTACCTGTTAAAGGTTCTATGTATAGCAGAGGAGGTGTTATAAATCCTAGTGATGGAAATGTATATGTTTCAGAAGTTCAAGTTCAAGATGCTGGCAGAACAATGTATGCAAAAGCTGCTTATGTTGTCTGGGGCAAAGAATTGGGTAGCAAAGCTGCTCATTGGCAGAGAATCACAAAAGTCGATTACGAAAAGGTTAAGGCAGATTGTGGTGTAACCGCTGATGGACAATATGTAAATAAAGATGAGAAAGTTACTGCTACTTGTACTAACTATCCTGTTGAGCAATTTGGTGTTAAAAGTCCTGTCTAATTAGTTTGTATAATTGCAAATTTTCTTTATACTTTATCTTAAAAGTCATAATAAATTTCTAGAATGATTAAAAAAATTACGTTTCTAATTTTTGGTCTTTCCATTGTTATGTCAGGCTATGCTAGATTTGATAAAACAAATGCAAATGGCTACTGGTTACAAAAGGATGAAGCAACTAACACAAATGTGGGAGTGATTCATGCTTATACTAATGACCATGGTAGTTTGAATGCTAGAATGTTTGTGCCGTTAGCAAATGTAGATGGTGGCAAGGTTCATCCACCTATGATTTATTGTAAAAATTGTGGCAAGGGAGATGCTTATGGGCATAAATATGATTACTCTAGTGGGAGTGATACATATCAAGGGTTAGAGTTTGTATGGGATATTAAAAAATCAGGTTCTGCCGATAAACCACATGGTAAAGGACCAGTTTATACGGAAGGTTCGGTACTAAATCCACATGATGGTAAGTATTATCACGTCAAAGCTCAAACCATAGAGGATGGAGACAAAGTATATGTTAGAGCTTTTTGGGGTTATTTAGGTAAAGATGAGTATTGGCAAAGGATACCTAAGTCACAAGCAAATAAGATAAAATGGGAATGCGGTTTGACCAAAGAAAATATCTACCCATATCAAGATAAGTCTGGAAATATAGTTGATCAGAAACTATGGAAGGAGTGTTCAACAAGAGATTTCGTAAAAGATCCTTTGTAATAGCTATTACTTATGCATTTTCAGCAGAATTATCGTCAAATCAAGGTCTTATCTGAAAGCTTAGCTAATCAAATAGCAGCTGGAGAAGTTATAGAAAGACCCTCGTCTGTAGTCAAAGAACTTATTGAGAACTCTATAGATGCTGGAGCAACCGCTATCACCATAGAAGTTCAAGAGGGTGGTAAGTCATTAATCAGAATTAGAGACAATGGTAAAGGGATTACTCGTGATGATTTGCGACTAGCACTAGTACCTCATGCAACAAGTAAAGTCTATACTCTCGAAGAATTAGAATCTGTGGCTAGTATGGGGTTTCGTGGTGAGGCTTTAGCGAGTATTGCATCTGTATCTAAGCTAAAGATTATATCTAAACATTATAATCAAGATGATGCTTGGCAAATTAATAATCAAACTAAAGAAATCATACCGGCTGCTCATGTAACAGGAACAACTATTGAGGTTAGTGAACTCTTTTATAATACTCCAGCACGACGCAAATTTTTGAAAAAAGATAATACTGAGTTTTTACATATTTCTGATTTACTTAAGAGATATATGCTTTGCTATTTTGGTATAGCCTTTAGACTTATTCATAATGGTAAAGAGGTCAAAGATCTACTTTCAGCAGAAGATGCGCAACTTAAATATAATCGTGTCTTAGATTTGTATAGTCGTGACTTTATTGAGAATGCTATTTATATAGATAAGGAAGTTGGTGATGCTCATCTGTGGGGGTGGGTAGCTAGTCCTAGGTTTAATAGAGCTAGAGCAGATATGCAGAGTTTTTATATAAATGGGCGTATTATCAAAGATAAGATTGTAACTCATGCGATCAAAAATGCTTATAAAGATGTAATGTATGGTAATAGATATCCAGCATTTTTACTTTATCTTGATATGGATTATAAAGAGGTGGATGTAAATGTTCACCCAGCTAAAAGTGAAGTGCGTTTTAGAAATCAAAAGTTCATCTATGACTTTCTATTTGGTACAGTCAATAAAGCTATAACTACAAGTGCAGATATCGAAATTGAGACTTCCAGCTCTAGTGAAAGCAATATATATCAAGAATATAAAGGTACTAATAATCCTCTTAATATTGGTAATATGAGTTTGGATATTAGTGTAGGGGATGAGCAAGAAGAGACTGACTCAAGTGCCAATCTACTTGATAAATATTTAAATAATCAAACTACTCAAGAAAATGAAATTCATATATCACAAAAAACAAAGTCTAGTGGATTAGGGCAGGCTATTTGTCAGATACATGGTATCTATATTCTCTCGCAGGTTGAAGATGGTGTAGTACTTGTTGATATGCATGCAGCACATGAGAGAATACTCTATGAAGAAATGAAAAAAACTTGGCATGCTGATACTGCTAAGTTTAAGCAAAATCTATTAATGCCCTTAACATGCAGATTATCAAGTAATATAGTCGCAACGATTGATGAGAATCTAGAAGTTTTTGAAAAGCTTGGCTTTCAAATATCAGTAGTAGCAGATGATGCAGTATTAGTTCGTTCAACGCCAATATATGTCAAAGATAAAGATGTACAAAATCTAATATCAAATGTAGCTACAGAGCTTACATCTTCTGGTAAGACAAAGAGTGTCGAGTTTTATCTAAACCATATTTTGGCTACAGTATCTTGTCATGCTGCTGTACGAGCAAATGATAAGCTTAGTATTCAGGAGATGAATCATCTACTAAGACAGATGGAAACTGTTGAAAATTCCGGTCAATGTAATCATGGTCGACCAACTTGGGTTAAGTTAAGCTTCGCTCAGTTAGATAATTTCTTTTTGAGGGGACGTTAACCTTAAATATGCAAACTATAACTTGTTTGTTATTGTATTGACGGAACATTGTTCTGTCTTTTCTATTTGGCTGAAGTTATAATCATGCATTTTATGGTATACTCATTTTTATTGAAATTATGAAGTTTATAAAATGAAATATTTGTTTTTATCTGGCAGTTTTCATAGCAAAAGTAGAAGTCTGGCTATATTAAAAAACCTTGAGAGCTATTTTGATGGTTGTGAAATCATGACTCCCGATCTAACAAAGCTTCCTTTCTATTCAGAGGATTATTCTGAGAATAAACCTGATTTGGTTATGGAATTAATTAGTCAAGTTGAAGGCTCTAAGGGTATAGTTATTTGTTCACCTGAATATAATCATAGTATTCCAGCTGTATTGAAAAACGCAGTAGATTGGATATCAAGGCCCGCGTATAATTCTGTTTTGAAAAATAAACCAGTCACAATAATTACTCAAGCTCAAAGCCCTGTTGGTGGTGCTCGGGCTCAGGCACAATTAAAATTAGTCTTAGATGCAACTCTTGCTAAAATCCATACTTGTCATGAAATGATGATTACACATGTTGATAGTATATTTAGTGAAGATATGCAAATAAAAGATGAAAATGTATTAAGACGACTTAAGAGGCATATAAAAGATTTTAATGAATTTTCTAATAGAAGTAAGATTGGGTAAAATTATTTGTCTAAATTATCCAAATACTTCTCAGCATCAAGAGCAGCCATGCATCCTGTACCAGCAGAAGTTACTGCTTGTTTGTAAACATGATCAGCTACATCACCAGCAGCAAACACGCCTTTGATATTTGTTTGCGTAGCATCGCCAGCTAGACCAGATTTTACCTTGATATAACCATTTTCCATTTCAAGCTGATCTTTGAAGATACCTGTGTTTGGAGTATGACCGATAGCAATAAATACCCCCATAACATCAATTTTAGATTCTTTGTTAGTTTTGACATTTTTAAGGCGTAGAGCATTAACTCCCATATCATCACCAAGAACTTCCTCTAATGTAGTATCCCAGATAATGTTTACATTACCATTTTCTGCTTTTTCCATTAGTTTATCGATAAGGATTTTCTCAGATCTAAGAGAATCTCTACGATGAATTAGTGTTACAGATTTAGCAATGTTTGATAAGAAAAGAGCCTCTTCAACAGCTGTGTTACCACCACCAACAACTGCGACATCTTTGTTTTTGTAAAAGAAGCCATCACAAGTAGCACAAGCAGATACGCCTTTGCCCATGAACTTTTCTTCTGATTCTAAACCTAAGTATCTAGCAGTAGCACCAGTAGCTATAATTAGAGCATCACAAGTATACTCTTCAATCTCTCCAACTAATTTGAAAGGTCTAGTTTGTAGATCTACAGAGTTAATTGTGTCATATGTGATTTGTGTATCGAATCTCTCAGCTTGTTTCTGTAGTTTTTCCATAAGCTCAGGGCCCATGATACCATCAGCTTCACCTGGCCAGTTATCTACATCTGTAGTAGTTGTAAGTTGTCCACCGGGTTGCATACCTGTGATTATTACAGGGTTTAAGTTTGCACGAGCCGCATAGATCGCTGCAGTATATCCAGCAGGACCAGATCCTAGGATTATTAATTTATGATGATTTGCCATTTTTAAAAAGTTCTTCAAAATACGATTATGGCGAAATTATAGCATAGTGCTTGTTCAAGTGAAATTTTGAAATAACCTTCTTAAGAGGTTTATTTTGAAACTACTAATTGCTGATGTGGATTTATTTCTTTGACAATGTTTTTAATCTCAGCGAAATTATCAATATATGCAAAGCTATCTAGAGCTTCTAGATCTACACCATTATGATAACCGTAACTTACCATTATAGTTTTTACATTTGCCTCTCTAGCACACAAAAAATCATTCATAGAGTCGCCAACCATCAAACTCTCTTCGGCTTTAGCATTTAGCTTATCCATAGCAAACAGTAAGGGTTCAGCGTATGGTTTGTAGCTCGTTGTAGTATCTCCACCAATAATTACTTCAAAATAGTCAATTAAATCTAAATGGGTTAGGGATTGTATAGCATCCTCTTCATGTTTGTTTGTTACAACAGCCATTTTTATACCTTGTTGCTTTAAGAAATCTAAAGTTTCAATGACATTGGGATATACTTTACTATTAGCACTATTTAGAGTTTTGTATGTTTGACTGACAATTTTAATACCTGTATCAGCGATAGATTCAATATGATCATTATCATTGAAATCTAATGCTAGAATTTTTCTAACAGTAGTAGGGTAACCTTTACCAATTATATTTGCTAAGACATCTTCAGATACCGGCTCAAGTCCAAAATGTTTACGCATGGCATTTGTTGCAACTGTTAGATCACCAACTGTATTTACAAGAGTGCCGTCTAAGTCAAAGAATATATTTTTTATCATGTTTTTTCTTACTTATTAATTTGTGATTTTATCTTGTTCATCTCATCAGTCTGACTAATTTTAATTTCTAAGGCGGAAGCTGGGAATGCTATAGAGCCAGTATCTCGTAAAATTTTTTTAGAAGCGGAGCAGTGGATATTTGTTACTTTTGTAGTTTCGAATATTTCTTTTATATTATTTGAGTTAATTCCACCACCAGGCATTATTTGAATTTGGCTACCAAACTTTTCTTGTAGAGTTCTTATAATTTCTAAACCTTTAATTACATTTGGCTTAGCTCCAGATGTTAAAATTCTATCAAAACCTAGTTCAATAACTTCTTGCGTAGCTGTGTATATATCTGTTGTTAAATCAATTGCTCTATGAAAGGTTAGTTCTTTGCCAGCTTGTTTCGTAAATTCAATAAAAGGTTTTAGAAATTCTTTATCAACCTTATTTTCTTTAGTCAAAGCACCAATGACAATGCCATCAACATCTAGCTCTAGCATCAGCTTACAATCTGTAAGCATAATTTGCTGGTCTATCTTATCGTAATAAAAATCACCAGCACGATGGCGAACCATAGTCTGTAATGAACCTATGAAATTCTCTTTGGCAAATTTGACTAAACTAGGCGAGGGTGTAAGTCCTTCTACTCCAAGAGCGGAGCATAGTTCTAATCTATCAACGCCAGCTTTTTGGGCATTGAGTATTGATTGATAGTTATCTATACAGATTTCTAGAGTTGTCATAAGAATTGTAGGAGGTGTCTTGTTTAGTGTAATTATAGCTTAAAAATTTTAAAAATATTTTATAAAAGTTTATATTGGTTTCGTTGCTTACTGTGTAAGCCATAACGACATACTTTTTGCATGGCAAAAAAAGTATGCAAAACTGCCTAGCACTACGCTATCGTAGCTTAAAATAAATAGAAAATAAAAAACTCTCCAATTTGAAAATTGACTCAAACAGTTTTATTTTCTTATCATTTATTTTACGAACTACTATTCGCTAATGTGCTACTCTCGATTAATCACAGTTTATTGTCTTTAATTTATTTTAAAATTGGTATAATCGCCTGTAGCAAAACTAATTTTATGAGATTTTTATGAGTCAACTATTTATCGTTTATCTTGGCGGGAGCGCACCCAAAGCAAATATCGAGTTACATGATGTACAGTTTGTAATTGGTAATACTATCGAAGATACCTATGAGCAACTTAGACAAAATTGGTTTGGCACGGTCAAAGGATTGCATTTGGATAGTTATAAAGCTCTCAAAGGTGCAGATGGTTATCAAATATCTATCCAAGATAGACCTCAAAACTTTGATAAGAAATTATATTTTGTCAATCTTGGTGGTTATGATGAATCTAAGCTAAATGAGCTACATGAGTTTGCTTTATTTGTTGCTGCAGATAAAACAGAAGTAAAAGAAAAAGCAAAGCAAAGTCTACTAAAAAATTCTCTACATCAGCACAAAGATAATCTTATGGAAGTCGATAATTGTTTAGAGATTGGCTCTATTGGAGCTAAGTATATTCATTTAACTCCGAGTGATGAGGAATATGACTTAAAACCTGATTGGTTTGGATATAGGGTGATTGGATGATTAGAGTTTCAGAAAATATTTGTCTTGAAAAGTTATTAATTAGTGATTCTAGAAAAATCTTGGAATTATTCAATGAGAATAGGGAAGCACTTTATTATTTACATTGGGTTTATGATGTTAGATGTATTGAGTCTGCAAGAGAATATATATCTAATAGGATACAGAAAACATCATTAAATACTGAATGTTTTAAGATTGTATTAAATGGTCAAATTGTTGGAGTATTTAATATAAAATATATTTGTCATCAGAGATCTGAAGCTGAAATTGGTTACTGGTTAGCTAAATCAGCCCAAGGTTTTGGAGTCGTATCTAAAACAATAACTTCAATAAAAAAATATTTAAAGAATAAGAATATTAAAACAATAAAAATTACATGCCTTAATAAGAATAAGCCAGGCATAGCTGTAATATCAAGAGCAGGTGGTATAATGACAGGTTCTATAAAAAATTATAGAGTTATTGATGGTATGAATTTTGATTTGAATTTATATGAAGTGAAGTTATAAATTAAGATATTAAACAATTTTTCGCTACTTACTATGTAAGTTATAGCGACATACTTTTTTCATGGCAGAAAAAGTATGCAAAACTGCCTAGCACTACGCTATCGTAGCTTAAAATAAATGGAAAATAAAAAACTCACTTTGTTCAAACAGTTTTATTTTCTAGACATTTATTTTATGAGCTACTAACCGCCAATGTGCTTTTATGATTATGAAAAAATCACAAAATCAACTCAGCCTGTTTTTTAACAGGTTCATTCATACCATCAGTCCAAACCCAGTAATAAACTGGTTCACTACCTTTAAAACTAGCCACATAGTGATTGTCTTGACTATCAATAGCATGAATTGTTAGCTCATCTAAATATCCAGTTTTAAGATGGCGTAAGTCTTTAGTTGCTTCTAATACAGCATCTTTTACAGACATCCCCATTTTCATATATAAAACTACAGATCTAGCAGTACCACAGCGAATAGCCATCTCACCAGTATGTGTACATGCACAAGCCCCATACCTAGAATCAGCATACGAGCCGGCACCTATGATAGGACTATCTCCTAATCTTCCAGGGTAGCGCCAACCCCAGCCAGAAGTGCTTGTAGCAGATGAGATAGTGTTATTATAGTCTTTTGATAGATAGACCGTAGTGTCAAATATCTTCTCAGGATCAACAGCAAATTTACTTAGTTCTATCAGTGGAATATTTGGAAACTTAGCTTTTTGCTCAGCAGTTAAGTGTTTATCTAAATGTTTTAACCAAACTTTTTTAATTTCTGGTAATAGGTTATCGATTTTAGTCGCATTAATTTCATTAGCAAATCGATTTGCTCCTTCAGCAACTAATATCTCATGATGTAATCTTTGCATAACTTCATAAGCAACCTCGACAGCATTAGCATAACCTTTTAGAGCACCGATAGAGCCTGTACGCAGATCATCACCATCCATTACAGAAGCATCTAGAGTTACATTGCCCAAAATATCAGGCCAAGAGCCTCTACCTACAGTTTTGATAGTAGTATCATTCTCTACGAGTTTAATACCTTCAATTATAGATCTGAGACCATTTTCTTTATTTTTAAGTCTTTTGAAAGCTTCAGGTACGCCACCATGACCTTCATCATTTGCAATTAGAATCATCTTTATACCCTAAGTTTAGTAAGTTTTTTTAATATTGGGGTTAATGCAAATAATATAACAGCCATAATAATTGCTGCAATAAAAAGTTTAAAATATCCTGATGCAAAACTATTTGCAGGAGTGTTTTTATCTACAGCAATATGTGAACTAATTACACCACCAAAGAAAGGGGTAATTATAACTAATAAAGTCAGTTGTGTTGCCATAACAGTAGTAACAGGCATATTAAAACCTAAGATATTAAGCTCAATATTATGCTTGATAAATAGAGGGATACTAATAGAAGTTTGATTACTAAGTGACCAGTAGAAAAGCATAAATATTGATAGTATTAAAAGAATAGCAATATTAGTCTTTTGATTACTTCCAAGAGATTTCCAAAGAGATATTAGATAAATCAACAGAACAATTCCAGATAATGAAATAATTATCATAGATTGAGTAGGGTGAGCTATTAAATAAGCAAAAATACATGCTGAAAAAATCACAAATAATATAATTGCTTGCCAAACATTTAATCCCAATAAAAGTTTTCTTTGCATAACTTCATAGTTCGGCGCATCACAGCTTTTAGGGAAATGCTTTTTACCTGATTCAAAAAATATTAACCCGAGAGCCATTCCAAAAGCGGCTAAACTAAAACCATAATGCCAACCAATTTTTTCACCGACAAAACCAACTATAAAAGTTGCTAATACAGAACCAAAGTTTATACCTGTGTAAAAGTATGCAAAGCCACTATTTCGTAGAGACTCTCTATCATCATAGAGCCTACCAACCATTGTAGAGACATTTGACTTGAAAAAACCTGTGCCAGCAGAAATACAACCTAACCCTAAAAATAATGCAGTATCACTAGATCCAGATAGTGCCATAATTATATGACCAGTCATAATTGAGACACCACCAATCAGCACACAACGCCTGTAGCCAATAATTCTATCTGCTAAAATCCCACCAACAGCGGTAGTGATATATAGATATGTTACATAGCTACCAAAAACTAGAGCAGCATTAGCATCTGTGAAATCTAATCGCTGAGTCATGTATAGAATTAAAATAGCTGATAATCCGTAAAAGCTGAAGCGTTCCCACATTTCAGCAAAGAATAAGAATTTGAGTCCTTGAGGATGTCTAAGATGTTCCATTTTTGATTTTATTAAAATATAGGGTAAATTCATTTTAACTAAACACTAAATATAAATCATTAATAAGCTATTGCTAAATGCACTTTTAATAGCTTAAAAGCCTTAGTAGCTATTGATATCTAATATATATTGAATATAATTTCCGCTCTTATATAAATTAATAACCCAAGGTAAATAAGTATGTCGTTCAAAGGTTCATGTCTTTGTAATTCTGTTAAATTTGAAATTGATGGTAGTTTTGAAAATTTCTTTTTGTGTCATTGTGAGCATTGTCGTAAAGATACAGGTTCGGCTCATGCAGCTAATTTGTTTTCATCAAATGCAAAATTAAATTGGCAATCTGGTCAAGAATTAGTCAAAAAATATAAACTACCTGCATCACATCATACAAAAAGTTTTTGTAGTGAATGTGGTTCAGCATTACCTTTTGAGCAATCAGAATTTAATTTAGTAGTAGTGCCTGCTGGTAGTCTAGATGATAAAGTAGATATTAAGCCGACAGCTAATATATTTATGGCTAGTAAAGCTAATTGGGATGAAAATTTAGCATCAGCTCATAGTTTTGATGCTTTTCCAATGCCTTAAAGAATATTATTACTTACTATTTTTCATAAGTTTTTCTATACCAACGAATGTAACATTAAATATTACAGGTCCAAGAAATATTCCGATAAAACCAAAAGCTTGGATTCCTCCTAGTATACCTATCAATGAGGCAGCAAAACTAAGTTGTACTTGTTTATTAATAATTTTGGGTTGCATAATATTGTCTGTGAAAATATTTAGAGCAAAACCAACTACTAGTATAATAATAGCTTTAGTAGCACCATATACTACAAATACACTAGCTCCGATGAGTATATAAACAACACCAACCATAAATGGGATCATAGATGCTATAGCTACAGTAAATGCAAGTAAAATTGGTGTTGGCATACCTATTAGTAAAAATACTATAGCCATAACAGTACCAACAAGTGATGCGGTTAGAAAAATTGCTAAACTTACTCTACGAGTTGTAATAATTGCTGTAGATATGAAACTATCGCTATCATCAAAGTCCTTAAGTACTACTTTTTTTGCAAATTTTTCTAAAGTAGAGCTACTAACTAGGAATTGATATACCAGCAAAAGTGTAATTAAAAAATCTGTTATAAAGCTTATAGATGTTGAGCCTACGTATCTAACTTTAGGTAATATTTGACCTAAATTGGAGATTATGGTGTCACTATCATCATTAATGGCTTTTATTAGTTTATCAAAATGTTCTTGAAGGATACTTCCTGTGTAAGGAATTTTGCCTATAGAATCACCAAGCGTAGCAAAAGTTTGTGAAAGTGTTTCTGGATGCTGTAAGTATGAAACAATCTCTGAGATAGCATAATACAGAACAATTAATATAGGAATAAATACACACAGAAGAATTCCCATAACTAATAGGAAACTACTTCTATGTTTACCAATATGTTGCTCTAAGTACTCTTGAAGGGGAGCAAGTATTATTGCCAAAAGTCCTGCAAAAAGAATAGAGTAAACAAAAGGGTATAAAACCCACATTACTAAAGCACCAATAATGCAAATGATAGATAGTTTTTTAATAGTTTGTAGTGACATTTTGTTTATAGTTGTAGTAATAATTAGAATAAAGAATAGCAATATATTTAAGTTTTATAAATTGCTCTATAAACTTAATTCATAAAATTTATAACTATTTAAGTTGATTCTAAAGTGTAACAAGCTTGATTTATGAACGTTTAGAAGCATTTCAAGAGGTTTTACCATTGCTCAATATTTCCTTGAGCATCTAAAAATTTTCCAGAATCTTTATGATGGAGATTTTCAATAAGATTAGTCATCGCTTGGATGCTATCACTAATTTCCACAGTAGCATTATCTCCACCCATCTTAGTCTTAACCCAACCAGGTCGAAGACTTATAGTAATTATCTCTGGGCACTCAGCAGCAAATGTTTTTGTTAACATATTTAGAGCTGCTTTTGATATGCGGTATGAATAACCAAAACCAGCTTTTGTTTGCTCTATAGAGCCAGCTTGACTAGCCATATTGATAACTATTGGATTAGCAGATTTTAGCAGATTCTCTTTGAAATTATGAATAAGATAAAAAGCTCCTAAACAGTTCGTTTGAAAAGCATTATTTATCCAGTTTGGATTAGTTTCAGAAATACTAAATTTTTGATGGTTCTCAGGGTAAATACCGGCATTGTTTATTAATATATCAATAACAATACTTTTATACTTTTGAAATAATTGCTCTTGGTCTCTAGGACTACTAACATCAAGTTTTTCTATAATAAGTTTTTGATATTTCTTAGAAAGTTCTTTTAGGTCATTTGCTTTAGCTGGATCACGGCAAGTTGCGATTACATTACAGTTTTTTGTTAAATAGTGTTCAACGAAACCTAGCCCAATTCCTCTATTTGCGCCCGTAATTAAAATATTTTTTTGCATTATTTTAGTACTTATATATTTGGTTTTATATTATATGACAATTAGTTTTGGCATCACTAATTAAGCTCTTTGCGGTACTTTTAGGTAGTTCAACAGCTCCTACTCCTGCGCCTAAAATAGCTCCTAAAATAACAGCCACACCTATTTGGAATGGTTGTATGAATGAGTTTTTACTTAAGCCACCACTATCAAACATCATTGGAGACATCATGGCTCCGCCAACCATTCCTCCTAATAAACCTACAGGTACCATTAGAATAGTTCCTACTCCTATACCTATTGCTGAGATAGGTGTCATAAGGATAGTAGATAGTGTGCCACATTCTTTGTTTTGTTTATAACTTTCACTTTTTAATGTTCCTGGTGCTACAGAATTTATATTTTTATTTTCTGATAAACAATATCCCATGCTGGTAGTTAGGAGTAATGTTGTAAGACTAAAAAATAAGATTACTTTTTTAAACATAATTTCATTAGTAAGTTAATAACTTATATTAAGTTATATTATCACTTTAAATTAGATTTTTGAAAATTATGAAATTGAAATATAAATAAAGAAAAAATATTTAGAAAATAAAAATTACCAACCAGTAACTTCTTTAAGTTTAGAACCTAACTCTGCAGGTGATCTAGTATAAGCAATACCAGCAGCTTCAAATGCAGCGAATTTTTCATCAGCAGTACCTTTACCACCAGAGATGATAGCACCAGCATGACCCATACGCTTACCTGGAGGAGCTGTAACACCAGCAATATATCCAATAACTGGCTTAGTAACATTGTGTTTAATGTATTCAGCAGCTTCTTCTTCAGCTGTACCACCAATTTCACCGATTAGGATTATAGCTTCTGTTTGAGGATCATTCTCTAAAAGTTTAAGAGCTTCGATTTGGTTCATACCTGGGATTGGATCTCCACCTATACCAATACAAGTAGATTGACCAAAGCCTAACTTAGTAGTTTGAGCAACTGCTTCATAAGTTAGAGTACCAGAACGAGAAATGATACCAACTTTACCAGGTTGGTGGATATGACCAGGCATAATACCAATTTTACATTCACCTGGAGTGATCACACCAGGACAGTTAGGACCAACTACTTGTACATCTTTACCTTTTAAGTATTCTTTAACTACTAGCATATCTAGAGTTGGTACACCTTCTGTAATGATTACAACTAGTTTAACACCAGAATCGATAGCTTCGATTGCAGAATCTTTTACAAATGGAGCTGGTACATAGATTACAGATGCATCAGCACCAGTAGCTTTTACAGCTTCTTCCATAGTATTGAAAACTGGTCTGTCTAGGTGAGTTTGACCACCTTTACCAGGAGTCACACCGCCCACGATGTTTGTACCATAAGCAATAGCTTGCTCTGAGTGAAAAGTACCGTTTTTACCAGTAAAACCTTGTACTAAAACTTTTGTATTTTTATCAACTAATACGCTCATTATTTAATATCCTTTTAACTGTTTTAATTTATTAACCTAGTGATTTTACAACTTTATCAGCAGCATCAGCTAAACCATCAGCAGGTATTAGTTTTAAACCTGAATCAGATAGGATCTTAGCACCTTTTTCTGCATTGTTACCTTCTAGACGAACAACTACTGGTACAGTTACATTTACTTCTTTAACAGCTTCGATAATTGCCTCAGCGATCATATCACAACGTACGATACCACCGAAGATGTTAATTAAAACAGCTTTTACATTTTCATCATCTAGGATTAGTTTGAAAGCTTCGATTACTCTTTCTTTAGTTGCTCCACCACCAACATCTAGGAAGTTAGCAGGCTTACCACCGTATAATTGGATAATATCCATTGTAGCCATTGCTAGACCAGCACCGTTTACCATACAGCCGATGTTACCTTCAAGAGCTACATAGTTTAGTTCATGTTCAGAAGCTTTAAGTTCTTTAGCATTTTCTTGAGATTTGTCTCTAAGAGCTAATAATTTAGGGTGTCTGTAAAGAGCGTTTGAATCAAGGTTGATTTTACCATCAACACAAACGATTTCGCCGTTTTCTCTAACTGCAAGAGGGTTGATTTCAAATAATGCAAAATCACACTCAACAAATGCTTTGTAAGCACCTAGCATAGTTTTAACGAAATCATTAATTTGCTTACCTTCAAGACCAAGTTTGAAAGCTACTTCACGAGCTTGGAATGGTTGAAGACCAACTAATGGATCTACTTCCACTTTAAGGATTTTCTCTGGAGTGTTGTGAGCTACTTCTTCAATATCTACACCACCTTCAGTTGAAGCCATGAATGTTACTTTACGGCTAGATCTATCAACTACCGCACCAAGGTATAACTCACGAGTAACCGGGTATACATCTTCAAATACACCTACAGAATTAACTGGCTGACCTTCAGCATCAGTTTGGAAAGTAACAAGATTTGTGCCGATTAGGCTCTCTGCTACTTCACGAGCTTCTTGAGATGATTTAACAACTTTTACACCACCAGCTTTACCACGACCACCAGCATGTACCTGAGCTTTAACCACAGCAAATTTACCACCAAGTTGGTCAAATGCCTGAGCAGCTTCATTTGGGTTATGAGCTACGATACCTTTTTGAACTTTTAGACCATAGCTTTCTAAAAGATCTTTAGCTTGATATTCATGTAAGTTCATTGATTTTCTTCCTTATTTGATCGTTTGACGAAAATTTTTGTTAAATAACATCTCAAATAATAACTCATTTACGCTATTTTTTCTAATAAAAAACATAATTTAAACTTATAAGAATAGGATATATGAAAACTCTTTAGGTAGTGTATGTTATGGAGTGCTGAATATCATTGATTTTATTAGTGATAAGTATTGCGTTCATGGTGTTGTTACATTTTACTTAAAGTAAATAATAATTTACTAAAACTCTCGAATGCTGAAAGATTAGTCCTAAAAAAGTCGTTAAAAAAATGCAATTATAGTAATATTATTTGGTAAATTTAAAAATAAAATAAGGTGATTGGGGATGTTTGATTACATATTTAATAAAATTAAATCGACTATTTTTTCTAAACTCACGCCTGCACAATTGTTAATTACATCAGTATTAGCGTTTGTGTTTGGTTTTATTCCAGGAGTCTCATACTCACCATTACTCTTTGTAGCAGTAATAACATTGGTGATAATTCTTAGAATAAATATTGGTGTGTTTGTATTTATTGCGATTATTGCAAAAGCACTTTCATTTTTGCTTGAGATTGTTAGTTTCTCATTCGGACAATTCTTGCTAGATGGTTTTACACAACCTATTTTCAAGGCTATAGTTAATACGCCAGTCTTAGCTTATGCTGGATTTGATTATTATCTCGTCGCAGGAGGGTTTGTTCTAGCAATAATCTTAGGTGTTATATTTGGCCTTATTATCGCAAAGATATACAAAAAGATAATTGTAAAAATGTCATCTATTCAGTCAGGTACAGAACTATATAACAAAATCACTAAGAATTTTTTTGTTAAGATAGCTAGTTGGATCTTCTTGGGTAAGAATATTGCAAAAGTTGACTGGGTTGAAATGCAGAATCGTAAGTTTAGACAGCCGTTTAGATTAACAGGAATTGTTCTTGTAGCTTTAATTATTGCGGCTTTGATATATTCTCCTAAGCTTTTAGAAACATCAATGGTATCAAATATCATTAAGCAACAGTTGACTAAAGCAAATGGAGCAACAGTTGACTATCAATCTTTAAGTTTAGATTTTACAAATGCAAGCCTTGATATTAAAGGCTTAGGCGTAGCAGATCCAAAAAATCTTGATAAGGATAGATTCTATGCTGAGAATGTGAATGCGAGTCTAAATATTTCAAATTTACTTACTAGGCAGTTAACATTAAGAAATGTTTTGGTTACTGGTGTATCTTTAGATAAACAAAGAGCTAAGAAAGCTAGTTTATATATCAATACTAAAGCAACATCTAAAGATGATGCTAGCATAAATTCAGAAGAGTTTAAAAAGAAAGCTATAGATAGTATTGGTAAGGCAAGTCAAAACTTACAACAAGTAGATCTGCAAAAGTTAGAAGCTAATACAAAACAAGCTAAAGAAGTTGCTAATGGTATTAAGCAAGCAGCAGAGTTCTTATCAAACTTTAGCTCTAGTAGTGAGGATGATACAACTGGTGCTAAACAGGTAGGATCAGTTACACCGAAGCAACAAGCTAAAGTATATGGTTACGCGAATGTAAAAAATGAAATGCTTCGTGATAAGTATCCTAGTTTTGTAATTCAAAATATTGATATAAAAGGTTATCAAAATGCCGGTACTACATACGATGCTAATATAACTAATATATCAACAAACCCTGTGTTATTAGGTCAGCCAACAGCAATTAATGTTAAATCTGTGAATAATAGTGATGTTGATGTTAGCGTAGTTGTTTCAAATAAGCTAAATGTTGATAATACTGTCAAGTTCAATTTGCAAAATGTAGCTGGAAATGCAATTAAAGGTTTGAATATTCAAGGGGTTAATATAAATGCTAATAGCTTAACAGTATCTGGTCAGGGAACTTGGCAGTTTAGTGGAGTAAGAAATATAATGTTCAATATTCCTTTGCAGCTAAAATTTGATATTGTGAGTGTTAGCCTTAACCAGTTTACTCAGAAAATACCTAGCTTAACATTAAATGGTGTTATCACTGGTGATTTGAATAAACTCAACTTTAGTGTTGATGCATCTTCTTTGAAGAGTCTATTGAATGTTGATACAGTCAAAAATGTTGCTGGTCAAGTTGCTAAGCAAGCAGGTTTAGATAAGAAAGCACAACAAGTTATTAATAATACTAAAATTAATGGTAAGTCTATCCAAGATTTAAATGCAAATGACATCAAAAAGATCAATAAAAAAGATGTTCAAAATATAGCTTCTCAGTTTGGGATCAAAATTAATTAAATCAAAAAATTCCACTAAGTAGCCCATATGTTTAAAAGAAGTGTTCAACTTACAAATAATTGTTCTCTAGGTTTTTGGGAGAATTGATTGAGACGTTAGCTATAGCTGTAGTATTTTTTATCAAAGGCCTTTGGCACTTAAAATATTGCTCTTAGGCTTTTCTTTATGGTACAAAATTTTTACTTTAGTGATTTTATTGCATTTTAAATATACAGACTTTCTTAACTTATCTGCATAATAGATATACTTTCCATGTTCAAAGTGTGAGCTTATAAGTGTGTATGGAGTTCCTTCAATACTGGCAGGCAATTTTATTATTTGAGCATTTGTTTTAGAGCTTGAATTAGTAACATCTATGTTTTTTTCTATAACAGGAGAATGATTATTTTCTGATATTATATCGACTGATGATGGGTGATTGTTGATTTGCATATCGATAGCATATGCATCTATATTGAGATAGCCAACACATGTTGAGCCCTTTGGAGCATTATAATAAGATAGCTCAAAATCAGCTAATTTATCAGAATTAGAAACTTCAGATATATCTTTATCCGTGGCTTTTACACTAATGTAACTATCCGACTTAATATCAAAAGAGTAGTTGCCTGGTGGGATAATTATGTCTTTATTTGATGTTTGATATGATTCGCCTAATGCAGATAACCCTCTGTCAATACTTCTGCGAGGAAAGGATATTGTCACATTATCGTAACGTTGAGTGACTTTAGCATTCCAAAAATACGGTAGATTAGTACTACTTATGGTATCTTTAATTTTTACATTTGGGTTTGTTAGGATGAGCTCTATTTTACTTTTGCTTAGATTTACCTGTTTTGGAGAGTTAAAGGATACTTCATAAGTGTTATTGGCTTGTGTTTTAAGGTTTGGGTAACTAGATGAAAAACATACTAGGATTATAAATAAAGTCTTAAAAATGTAATTCATGGCTATTGATTGTTAACCTCTACATTTGTTGAATAATATCATAAAAGCTAGAGTAATTAATACGATAATATGGATCATAAGAGTGAAGGTGTTGAAAAAGATTTATGTCTATATCAACTATCTTAATGATGACAAATTCATATTTATTTGATTTATGTTGGTAAAATAAAAATACATTATTATGCACATGCAAAAACAATCATGTTTAGTATAGGATGTATAAAGAATAACTTTTAATTATAAGTTTCACATTAGTAATAACTAATACAAATATTTACATCTACTTTAATTAAATGTATTATACCTTTAATTATAATTAATTTTAATTTAACAGGTGAGAAAGGTAATAATTTTCTTCTTTTTTTATTTAAGTATATCAACTGTAATTGCTGCAACATATAATGTAGGTCCAACAAAAGAATACAAAATATTACAAGATGTTGCCAAACTTTTACAACCTGGAGATGTTGTGTATGTTGAAGGAAATGCCGAATATCCAGGGAGTGTGAAATTTGAAAACCATGGAACTAAAGTAAAACCGATAAGAATAATAGGTGTAAAAGTAGCTGGTCAAAAACCTGTTATAAAGTCTGAAACAAAAGATGTAGTTGTTACATTTTTTGGAGATAACTATATTTTTGATAACTTTGAAATAGTAGGTAATATGCAAGAAGCATCGGATCCTAAACTTATTACAAGAAGAGGTTTGTATCAGGTTGCTGATGGTATTACAATTAGGCACTGTAGCGTCCATGATTCTGCAAATGGTATTATGGGTAGCGATCTTTTCAGTGGAAGCTTAACTATAGAATATTGTGATATATATCACAACGGTGCATTTGTAGGAGATCATAATATCTATATTGCTTCTGACAGGGTTAGACATCCAGATGCAGTTACAAAAGTCAGGTTTAATTACATTCATGATTCTTATCAAGGAGCTGGCTTAAAGAGTCGTACATCAAGAAATGAAGTGTATTACAACTGGTTTGAAAATAATTATAGTTCAGAAGCAGACTTTTTTGGTGCAGACTTGGGACCTGGCACACACCCTATTTATAATGATAAAGGTGAAATTATTGGCTACACCGATGATAACCATACTACACAAGATGAATTAAGAAAGATTGATAAATCTTATGGTGAGAACTATGTTCGAGAGGATACGGATTTTGTTGGCAATGTTGTAGTTAATGAGAATAAGGTAAAGTCTTTGACTATTGGTGGAGATGGTGGTTCTGGTGGTCCAACTAGAAATGGTACAAGTTTTGGGCGTTATCGTTTCGTAAACAATACTTTTATAAATACTGCGCCAGCAGATGGTGCGGGTCGTTCTTATGTGGGTCAGCTAAAGTTTGGTATAGGTAGCTTAGAATTTGATAATAATATTGTCTATAATAAAAATGGCATAAACATAATCTTTTACTTTAATCTTTATGATTCAAATAATGATATACATCAAACAAACTCTGATTTAAGATGGAGTGCAGATAAACAATTTATTGGTCATAATAACTGGTTTAAAATCGGCACAAAAATACCTGAAGGTATCACTGATAGTATATTAGGTGATGTTCCTGATTTTGTTAGTTTAGTAGATAAGGATTTTCATCTAAGACCTGAAAGCCATTTAAAAATATCGGGCTCGCAGTATAATTCAAATATTTTTTCAACGGCAATATATTATACTAATATCGGTGGAGTATTAAAAATGGATGTCGAGTTTATTGAGCCTTTAATGTATCCATATTATCAAGCCCCTGATCCTAGGCATTATGACGAGTCGACATTTGATCAAGTGAATATAGCTATAGGAGCATATTCTTAAAGAGTTGTTTACTCAAATACTTCTAGAGCTTTCAGGAAAGTATCTACATTAGCATCTTTTTTGGTTGCATTTTCACTTAAATAGCGACGGAAGACTTTGGCATTAGGTAAACCATTGAATAAGTTTAATGTATGCTTTGTTATATTATTAAGTTTCATATTAGGATCATTGTCTAGCTTGATTTTTATGTACTCAGCCATCTTGTAGGCTACCTCAAGTGGGGAGATATCATTAATGTGCTGGTTGTAGAATAGATTGTCAAAACTTTTAAATAACATTGGGTTATGATAGGCTTCGCGTCCAATCATTACGCTATCTACATGTTTTAAGTGTTCTTGGGTGTCTTCTATGGTTGTGATACCACCGTTGATGCCTAACTCAAGATTTGGGAAATCTTTTTTGATATTATAAACAGTACTATATTTTAGTTCAGGAATAGTTCTATTTTCTTTTGGAGATAAGCCACTAAGCCATCCTTTGCGAGCATGAATACAAAGATAATCTGCTCCAGCTTGTACTTGTTTATCAACGAAATTATATAGCTCTTCATAACTGTCATTATGATCGTAGCCAATACGACATTTTATAGAGATAGGTATATCTAGATTATCTTTCATAGCCTTGACACAATCTGCTACAAGCTCAGGTTCTGCCATTAGAGATAAGCCAAAATTACCTTTTTTCACTCTTTCACTAGGACAGCCTACATTTATATTTATTTCATTGTAGCCAAGATTTTGTGCAAGTTTACCACATGTTATGAAATCCTCTGGTACACACCCTCCAAGCTGTAATGTAACAGGATTTTCTTCAGGATTATATTCTAATAAGAAATCTTTATTACCATGTATTATGGCATTCAAGGTAATCATCTCTGTATACAGCATAGTGTGCTTTGTTATTAGACGCATCATGTAGCGATAGTGTTTATCAGTCCAATCTAGCATTGGAGCAATACATATTTTTCTATTGGAAGCTTTCATTTTTATTATTCTGATCAAAAGATTAATTACTGATAATTATAATGGATCATCGTCAAAAGTTAAGCGATGAATGATGCTATCTATTTGTGTACGGTATTTTACTGTATCTTTTGAGTATCTACTATACTGTGGGTTTGATCTATCATATAACCAGTTAGCCAAGTCCCATCCGTAAGTAGTCTGGAAACAGAGTTTACCAAATTCTGTTAGATTAAACTCTGCTTGAGTTTGTAAACACCCTGTCATGAAAACATCAGCATAAGTTTGTAGAATTGGATAGCTCTTATTTGGAAAGTCGGCATCCTTAAAGTCCTTCACGTACATCCAGTAATCACCCTTAGGTAAGCTTTTGACACCTAATGGTACTATATCTTTACGAGGTATTTTTACACGACAGTATGATGCTTCTCTCAAATCAGTCGCAGAAATATCAGAAGCACTAGCTTTGTAGTATATTGCATTCATAGCATAGCCTTTGTTAGGGACGGCTAGTAAAAATGTAGCGCGAGACTTTTCTCCTCTTGATGCCCATAGTCTTTCAAAGCCACTAACCAGTACTGGCGCAGCATAAGTCGCTTCAGGAACAGTTATTTGTCTAGAATCCTTGTTCATTAAGCTTCCATAACCAATAACGTAGTTGTTTCTTTTTGAGCTCACTTTTGGGCGACAGTTTGTGCTATTCTCTGGTGTTTGTGATAACTTACTCTGTTCAAGTATTTTAAGTTCACTTTGGTGTATTGATTCTGCTTTTTTAATACCTGATTTTTTCCCAATTAGAAAACTAGAGGCAATTACAGCAACTAACAATATTACTACTAAAAAATTTCTCTTTTTCAAGGTTTTCAAACTTGCCTTATATCTAAAGTATAAGATTATATTAGCATTTCTATATCAAATGAAAACCCCTGAAGGATTATTACAAGGTTACTGATCTAAATTAATATAAATCTTTATTTGTGTTATAATGTGATGTGATTGTGGATTTTAAATATAAATATATATTGGAGCTTGTTAATGTCTGAAAATAAAGCTTATGACTCATCGAGTATTAAAGTACTCAAGGGTTTAGATGCAGTTAGAAAAAGACCAGGGATGTATATCGGTGATACAGATGATGGTAGTGGCTTGCATCATATGGTGTTTGAGGTTGTTGATAATGCTATCGATGAGGCTTTAGCTGGCCATTGTGATGATATTAAAGTTATCATCAATAAGGATGGTTCAGTGTCTGTATCTGATAACGGGCGTGGTATACCTACAGATATTCATAAGGAAGAAGGTCGCTCAGCTGCTGAAGTTATTATGACAGTTCTTCATGCTGGTGGTAAATTTGATGATAATTCATACAAAGTATCTGGCGGTCTACATGGTGTGGGTGTGTCAGTTGTAAACGCACTGTCAGAAAAGCTCACTTTGGATATATCTCGTAATGGTTATAGGTATTACCAAGAGTATACGCATGGTGTACCAGATTATCCGCTAAAACAGTTAGAGCCAACAGATAAATCAGGTTCAATAATTACATTCAAACCAAGTAAAGATACATTCTCTTTTGTTGATTTTGATTATGATATTTTGATGAAAAGAATTCGTGAATTATCTTTCTTAAATTCAGGTGTTAAAATTGAGCTTATCGATAAAATTAATAATAGGTCTGAGGTATTTAAGTATGATGGCGGTATCGCAGCATTCGTTAAATATTTAAACAATAGTAAAAAGCCTATTCATGAAAATGTTATAGCTGTAAGTGGTATCAAAGATGATATTCAGGTTGAGCTTGCATTACAATGGAATGACTCTTACAAAGAATCAATTTTTTGTTTTACAAACAATATTCCTCAACGCGATGGTGGTACTCATTTATCGGGGCTAAAAGCGGCTGTTACTCGTACAATGAATACATATATTGAGTCAGAAGGTTTAAATAAAAAGCTAAAAGTATCTCTAACAGGGGAGGATACTCGAGAAGGTTTGGCTGCTGTTTTATCTGTGAAAGTTCCAGATCCAAAATTCTCATCTCAAACAAAAGATAAATTAGTATCATCAGATGTTAAATCAGCTGTCGAGTCACTAGTAAATGAAAAGCTTCAAGAATTCTTGCTAGAAAACCCTAAAGAGGCTAAAATCGTTTGTGAAAAAATTCTAGACTCAGCAAAGGCTCGTGAAGCAGCTCGTAAAGCTCGTGATATGACTCGTCGTAAAGGAGCTTTAGATATAGCTGGTCTTCCAGGTAAGCTTGCAGATTGCCAAGAAAAGGATCCTTCATTATCTGAGATATATCTTGTGGAGGGGGATTCTGCAGGAGGTTCAGCTAAACAGGCTCGTGATCGTAAAACGCAAGCGATTCTACCCCTGAAAGGTAAGATTCTAAATGTAGAAAAAGCTCGCTTTGACAAAATGCTTGGCTCTCAAGAAGTTGCTACTCTCATAAAAGCACTAGGGTGTGGTATAGGCGCAGAAGATTATAATCCTGATAAAACTAGGTATCATAAGATTATTTTGATGACGGATGCTGATGTTGATGGATCTCATATTAGAACTCTTCTTTTAACATTCTTTTATAGACAAATGCCGGAGCTTGTTGAAAGAGGGTATTTATATATTGCACAACCGCCTTTATATAAGGTCAAGAAAGGTAAGCAGGAAACATACCTGAAAGATGAAGATGCTTTAGCAGTATATCTAGGTAATATTGGTCTTGAAGGAGCTAATATCTTACTTGAGGATGGTAATGCTATTTCTGGTCAAATTTTAAATAACTATTATGAACTTTATCAAAAATCTGAGAAGGTAATTAAAAAGTACGCAAAGACATATCCTGAAAAACTGCTCAGAGTAATGGCTTATAGCGCTAAGTATGTAGATGAGAATGCAGATATCAAGAAATGGTGGGAGACTATTGCTGAAGCATGTAATCAAAAAGCATTATCTTATGAAAGATTTAAGCTTATAGAAACTAAAGATGTTGATGAAGATGGTCAGGAAACTATCTCTTACGGTGTGAATCACTATATAAATGGTTATGACACGGATTATATTGTTAGAAATAGTTTCTTTACTACTAAAGATTATGAAGATCTTGTTACTTATGGTGATGTATTATCAGATATTTCTTTTAAAGGTGCTTATGTAGAAAGGGGTGCTAAAAAAGAATATGTTGATGACTTTGAGTCAGCAATTGACTGGTTACTTAAAGAAGCAAGACGCGGTAATGATGTACAGCGTTACAAAGGTCTAGGTGAGATGAACCCGGGCCAGCTTTGGGAGACGACTATGGATCCTGATAATAGAGTCTTACTTCAAGTATCAATCAAAGATGCTGTTGAGGCAGATGCTTTATTTACTACTCTTATGGGTGATGAAGTTGAACCTCGTAGGAATTTTATTGAATCTAATGCGCTTAATGTTGTTAATTTGGATGTTTAGATCCTTATATCCTTATATGTTGTTTACTATTACTTTAATTGCATTTACGTTATAATTCTATTAACTATATATACATAATTTGACATTTTTAGGTGAAGTATTATAAGCACATAGATGGTTTAAGAGCTGTTGCGGTATTATCGGTAGTATTTTTTCATCTTGATATAACTTTAGTTAAGTCTGGATTTTTGGGAGTTGATATATTTTTTGTTATATCAGGCTTTCTAATTACTAGTATTATTATTAGAGATTTAGAGAATAAAAGTTTTTCATTAAAGAACTTTTATTTAAGAAGGATGCGAAGAATACTTCCAGCCTTAATTACGGTATTAATATTTTCTACGATTTTTGCATGGTTGATATTGTTACCACAAGATCTAAAGAGTTACTCTAAATCGTTAGTAAGTGCATTGGGATCATTCTCAAATTTATATTTTTTTAAGACATTAAGTTTTGGTTACTTTAGTACAGATGCGACGGTAATACCTTTATTACATACATGGTCCTTAGGAATTGAGGAACAGTTTTATATATTTTGGCCTTTATTTTTAATATTTGCTTTTAACGTATATATAGGAATAGGTTGGAAAGATAAACAAGCGTTGAGTAGTTTTGATAAGTATTTGATTATAAGTCTAATACTTATAGTTTTATCTTTATTTTGTTTTAGATATTTTAGTTATTTTGAGATATATGATTACTTTAATCATGAGAGGTTTTATTATTTTCCATTAACAAGGGCCTTTGAGCTTTTGTTTGGATGTGCACTTGCTATTTATGTTACAAAATATAAGCCAACAAGTAACAAGTTAATACTTGAGTTACTATCAATTATTTCGATATTGCTTATGTTGTATCCAATATTGTTTAAGGATGTGTCTTATCCAAGTAATTGGACAGTTATTGCATGTGTTGGAGCGGTATTGTATATATATGCTGGTTGTAATGAAAAATATAATACTTTAGTTAATAAGTTTTTATCGATTAAGCCAATTGTATTTATAGGTTTGATTTCATATTCATTATATTTATGGCATTGGCCAATTATTGCGTATTTAAATTATTTAAGTATAGAGAAGACACATCTAGTTAAATTGATCGTATTGGCTTCAAGTGTTGTATTAGCTACATTGACTTATTTATTTGTGGAGAAGCCATTTAGATATAAGTTTAAGGTATCATTTAAAAAGACACTTATAATCTTATGGATAACTCCAATAGCCATCGCATGTTGTTTTGCTTTAGGTAGTAAATATATTAATAATTTCGGCTTTAATAAAAGTGTTGGAGACTATGTCGCTGTTGGAAAAAATGGTAATGGGGTGTATGAGTATCAATATCCTGGTTGGCAAGAAAGGCTAAAAAAATTATATAACATTAATGACATTTGGGATTATGATTCTAAAGATCTTAATGAAAAAAAATTAGTTCAACAAATTGGGAATGATAAAGTATATGATGTAGTTATTTTTGGTGATTCGCATTCTAAAGTTGCTAAATCCATGATAAATAACTGGACCAAAGATCTTGGTTATAGCTCTATTTTGATTGGAGGCGATCAGGGAGCTATATATAAAATTATTGCTGACAAAAGCTATAAAGATATTGTTGAAACCATAATTCATAAAACACATCCTAAGATTTTTGTTTTAGTAGGATGGTGGAATGCTTATGGGGAGAATGGTGGTCCAAAATATGGAAATACAATTTATTTTTTAAACGATATAATGAGTATTCTTGAAAAAAATAATATTCAGCCAGTGATATTGTTAGATTGGCCATCACTTAAGGGAATGAAGCCTACTTGTGGAATGACAAGACTTCAACAATTATTGGGTATGGAGTGCTCTAGACCATTATCAGATGTTATAAGATCTCAAAGTAGTGCTGTTGAATATATAAATAGATTGAAAGAAAAATATAATAACTTGATAATTATTGACCCTAAAGAAATAATTTGTTCTCATAATAAATGTCCTAATGTGATGAATAATCATATTATATATATGGATAGTAATAAAATGATTGATAATAATGATTTAAATAATGCACATCTTAATGAATATGGCTCAAATCTAATTGGTGAGTTGTATTTGAAAAAATATGGAAATCCTTTAAAGAGTAGTTAGTCTATTTATTCTGCCAAATTGATTTATATTTCTTTAATTTAGTAATCTTAACAAAAATTAATTTATCTACAGCAATTTAAAAAATTATAATCTTTCATGAATTTTGAAGAATGACAAACTTAATGGAGTCTATAAATGTCAGATATTAATTTGAAGATTGGTTTAGCTGAAATGTTAAAAGGCGGTGTTATCATGGATGTTGTCAATGCCGAGCAGGCAGAGATAGCTCAACAGGCAGGTGCAGTGGCTGTAATGGCTTTAGAAAGAGTGCCGGCAGATATCCGTAAAGATGGTGGTATCGCTAGAATGTCAGATCCAAAGTTGATTAAAGAAATTATGTCAGTAACTTCTATACCTGTGATGGCAAAAGCTCGTATAGGGCATTTTGTTGAGGCGCAGATTCTTGAATCTTTGGGTGTTGATTTTATTGATGAAAGTGAGGTTTTAAGTCCTGCAGATGATCTTAATCATATAGACAAAGATAGTTTTAAAGTTCCTTTTGTATGTGGCTGTACAAATTTAGGTGAAGCTCTAAGAAGGATTGGTGAGGGGGCCGCCTTAATTAGAACAAAAGGTGAAGCTGGGACTGGTAATATTGTTGAAGCTGTTAGGCAGTTAAGACAAGTTAATAAAGATATCAGTTACATTAAAGGTGCTGATCAATCAGAACTTATGGCTATAGCAAAAAACATGCAGGCTCCGTATGATTTGGTTAAGTATGTACATAAAAATGGTAAGTTACCAGTGCCAAACTTTTCTGCAGGAGGTGTGGCAACTCCAGCTGATGCAGCTCTTATGATGCAATTAGGAGCGGAGTCAGTATTTGTAGGCTCTGGGATATTTAAGTCAGCAGATCCTTTAAAGAGAGCTAAGGCTATAGTTAGTGCTGTTACATATTTTAATGATCCAAAAATATTAGCTGAAGTTTCAGAAGATCTTGGTGAGCCTATGACGGGTATTAATTGTGATTTTGAGAAGTTTTCACAAAGAGGATGGTAAAATATGTCTGTGAATGTGGGCGTACTAGCTATTCAAGGTGGGTTCCAAAAGCATGCTGAGATGCTTGAATCTTTGGGGGCAGAGGTTAAGTTAGTCAAATTTGCAAATGATTTTGATAAAATTGATAGGCTTATTATTCCCGGAGGAGAAAGTACAGCATTACTAAATCTTTTGAATAAGCATCAAATTTTTGATGAATTACAAGATTTTTGCTCACGAAAACCAGTTTTTGGAACTTGTGCAGGTAGTATAATTCTATCAAAAGGCTCTGAGTATTTAAGTCTTATAGATTTGGAGGTAGAGAGAAATGGCTATGGTCGTCAGGTTGATAGTTTTGCCACAGACTTGGGCTTTATGAGTAATTCTATCAAAGCTGTATTTATTAGAGCCCCAAAATTTACTAGACTAGGCAATAATGTTGAGGTATTGGCTAAATTTGATGATTCGCCTGTATTAGTTAGGCAAGATAATATTTTAGTGAGTAGTTTTCATCCTGAGTTGACTGAGGATTCTTCTGTGCATAAGTACTTTCTAAATATGTAGTCTTATTTTTGACATTTTTTGCAAAAGAATGTATTCCTTTGAGCTATCACTAAACTTTCAATTTTAGTGTTACAGATATGACAGTTTTGATTGGCTCTACCATAAACATTGAGTTGTTGCGTGAAGTAGCCAGGTTTACCTTCTGTATTTTTATAGTCCTTGAGTGTTGTACCACCTTCTGCAATTGCTTTATCAAGTATTTTCTTAATTGAAGTTAAAAGCTTTTCAGCCTCTTTTTTTGTGATAGTATTAGAAGCTCTTGTAGGTAGAATATTACTATCAAATAATGCTTCACTAGCATATATATTTCCTACACCAACAACTATGCTATTATCCATGATAGTTTGTTTGATCTTTCTAGTAGTTTTTTTTAGTTTAGATATCAAGTATTTGACATTGAAATCATCTGTTAAGGGTTCAACGCCATGAGTTGCTAAAACTTTATGTTGTAGTGGTGTTTCGTTTGTGTTGACTAGCCAGTATCCAAATTTACGTGGGTCATTGTAGACTAGACTTAGGTTATCAGATAATTCTAAGATAATGTGGTCATGTTTGATCTTATCATATTCAGAGGTATTTATAATTTTGACAACACCTGACATACCAAGATGAATAATTAACTGCAAGTTATCTTCCATAAAAATAATTAGGTGTTTGCCTCTTCTTTGGACATCTTTCACTACTTTACTTTTTAGTGATAGAAGTTGAACTTTATCTATGGGGTAGCGAAGCTTATCTGTATTTATCTGTATGCTTTTAATCTTTTTGTTAATAATATTTTTGGTTAAACCTCTTTTGACAGTCTCTACTTCAGGAAGTTCAGGCATAAATTTAATATTACTATAAAAATTAAGATTACTATATGATAACATAATAGGTTATCTATGAGCTTATTATTACAACTAATACTGGTATAAAAATGCGCCTAAAACAGCTTAAATCTTCTATACATAAAAAATTAAATCAATCTTACATATATGACTGCAATAAACAGATAGACTTTAGCAAAATCATAAATGGTTCTATAATTATTGCGAATGATACTTCAATAATCACGATACTAGCTTTAAAGAGTTTTCTGAAAGAAAAAACGATAACGGTTTTGGGCCACTTTGATACTAGAGTTAGATGTTTTGAAAAAGCTATAGCAAATGCTGAAATAAAATATATTGATGATATTAGTTTTTGGGATCATCAAGGTGCACTTATTGTGGACAAGAGTTTTATTTCTCAGGTTGAGCAAAATGATAATAGATTCTTGTTGTTTGTATGTGGACCTGAGATGCCATATTTTTCAGACCGTAAAAATTTAGATAGACAGGTGTTTTTTGATATCGCTAAACTTAAAAGTTTGAGAAGTCTAAATGAGGAGATGGATGATCTTTCTGTGAAAGCTTGGGAGGAGTATTTAGCTCTTTTGAAGGCTCCTGCTGAGATTTGGTTTAGGCAAATGTTAAACGCTAAAAGTAACTTGGTATTAACTGATACGACAGGTGTCACTTTAGATGGCTACAAGTTTGCGACAGGGGCAGCATTGATGTCCAAAAAACTTCAAGAAATTACTAAGCAAGAAGATAATGTTGGTGTTTGTTTACCTACAAGCGCAGGCGGTTATTTGGCGATATTAGCATTAATGATGAGTGCAAAGGCAATAGTTAATCTAAATTATACAGCTTCAGAGGAAGCATTAAGACATGCTATTAATAATGCAGGAATTAAAACAATAATTACTTCTAGAGCATTTGTTGAGAAATTAACTCACAAAGGTTTTTTTGTTGAAGAGATTTTTTCGATGTGCAAGATTGTATATTTGGAGGATATCAAAGCAAAAATAACCAAAGCTGAGTCAATAAAAACATTCTTGCAAATCAAAATGTTACCTGCGTCATGGTTAGTTAAAAAATACCTTAAGCCAACTAAGCTAGATGACTTAGCCTTTATAATATTTAGTAGTGGTAGTGAAGGGGTGCCTAAAGGTATTGCAATCAAGTATAAAAACCTTCTTGCAAATGTTTATCAAAGCACAAATGTTATCGAGTGCCAAGAGAATGATTCTGTGGCAGGGATTTTGCCTATATTTCATGCTTTTGGCCTTACGATTTCACTAGTTTCTCTGTTTCAAGGGGGGTATATAGCATGCCATCCAGATCCAACAGATGCTAAAGGAGTTGCTAATTTAATCAAAAAAAATAAAACTACAGTGTTGTGTGCGACACCAACATTTTTAAGAATTTATACCAAAAATAAAGCAGTCAAAAAAGAAGATCTTACAACACTTAGGCTAATTATTACAGGTGCTGAAAAACTCTCTAAAGAAGTACGTACTATGTTCGAAGACAAGTTTGATAAGGTTATTAATGAAGGATATGGGACTACCGAACTTTCACCAGTAGCTGCTGTTAATAGACCAACTAAGTCGCCAAATAAAATAGGTACTGTAGGTTTGACAGTTCCTGGTGGTCAATTCAAAATTATACATCCTGAGTCTCATGAAGAGCTACCTATTGGTGTAGAGGGCATGATTATATACCGCGGTGTTAATAAGATGGATTACTATCTTAATGATCCTAAAAAAACTAATGAGGTTATGATCGAGAAATATGGATATAAGTGGTACATAACAGGAGATAAGGGTAAGATTGATGGCGAAGGTTATTTAACGGTAGTTGATAGGTACTCCAGGTTTGCAAAAGTTGCTGGTGAAATGGTGAGTTTGGGACTTTTGGAGCAAAAAGTCTATGATGCTTTGAGAGAAAAGGGGTATGATTCTCATAAAATTGATTTTGAGGTTTTAGCTGTGGCTACATCAGATACTAAAAGAGGCGAGATTATTAACTTACTATATAATCTAGAAGACTTAGAACCAACTGAGTTGAAAGAGATCGTAAGACACTCTGGCATTGAAAATCTTTATAAGCCAACCAACTATTTCAAGGTTATATCAATACCTAAATTAGGCTCTGGGAAGACAGACTTTTCTAAGGCTAAAAAGCTCACTAATGAACTAGTTAAGGCATAGGTTAGATGCATTTCTCAGTTTTACTTCGAGAGTCTGTAGATGGTTTGGATATAAAGCCAAATGGTATTTATATCGATGCAACATTTGGCAGGGGCGGGCATTCAAAAGCTATATTGGATCGACTAACATCTGGAAAGCTTATTGCTTTTGATAAGGATTTGGATGCTATAAATTATGCAAAAGAAAATTTCCAGTTTGAAAGTTTCCAGATAGTTCATGCAAGTTTTGCTAGTATTTATGATTATTGTTCTCAGAATAATCTTCTAGGTGAGATTGATGGTGTCATTATGGATTTAGGAGTTTCTTCTCCTCAATTAGATAATGCTAATAGAGGGTTTAGCTTTACGCATGATGGTCCACTAGATATGCGAATGGACACATCAAAAGGCCTTACTGCTAGCCAAGCTTTAGAAGAGTTATCAGTAGATGAGTTAGCCTACATCTTTAAGGTTTATGGTGAAGAACGTTTTGCAAAAAAAATTGCTCTAAGAGTTAAAGACTATATAGCTGAGAATGGAAGCATAACTAGAACACACCAGTTAGCTGACCTTATTCGAGCAACCATTGGTAAAAGAGAGAAAAAAAATCCTGCGACAAGGTGTTTTCAAGCATTACGTATATATGTTAATAATGAGCTTAAGGATTTAGAGTTCCTTTTAGGAAATATTCTAGATGTTGTTAAAAAAGGTGGAAGAATTGCTACTATTTCTTTCCACTCATTAGAGGATCGTATAGTTAAACAAAATTTCACTTCTCTTATTAATCCAAAACAAGAGTTAAATAGGATTTCTAAGTTGCTTCCACAAGATACTAGTGGAGTAAAAATGAAGTGGATTACAAAAAAAGCTAAAGCAAATCAAGATGAGCTTAGTCAAAATGTTCGCTCTAGAAGTGCTATTTTAAGGATTGTTGAAAAGATATGATGCTAACAAACCGTCAAATACGGATAAGATTATTTGAGTCGTTAAAAAATAGTTTTTTTAAGAAAACGGTGGCTATTGCATTTGTACTTTTATTTGTGTTATTGCTTACAGCATTTGCTTTAATTGTGACACGTTTTGAGTTTAAACTTCTATTAAATGAGCGTAAAGATCTAATTGTTGAGCAGACCCAATTAGATGAGCAGTGGAGTCAAATTGTATTGGAGTACAGTTCGTTAGCAACACCTACGGCTGTAGAAAAATTTGCTGAAAAAGAAAAGATGTCTTTACCAACTAGAAAGAGTATAGGTACATTGAGTAATCAAGAGGAGAGCTCTGCAAATGAATAGCTATAGACCAAAATTAAGACACTTAGTGGTCATTCTATTGCTATTGTTAAGTTTTATAGTCCTATTTGCCAAATTGATTTATATGGAAACAATTCAGTATCCTAAACTTAAGCAAGAAGGTGATAATCGTAGTGATAGAAGTATAGATATAAAATCATATAGAGGCATAATTCTTGATAGAAATGGTAATCCTTTGGCTATAAGTACTCCGGTTGATACCATTTGGGTTGACCCTTACTATGTCAGTGCAGATAGCTCTGAATTGAAAGAAGTTATGAGTATTTTAAAACTATCTAAAGAAAAAAGAGAAAAGATAGAAAGACAAGTTAAAGTCAGAGAAGGAAGGAGTGGCTTCGTCTATATTGAGAGAAAAGTTCAGCCATATTTATCACAAAAAGTTAAGGATTTGGATATTACAGGTATTCATGTGATACGTGAATTTAAGAGATATTATCCAATGGCTGAGGTTGCGTCCCATATTGTTGGTTTTACTAATGTTGATGGTAAAGGTCAAGAAGGTCTAGAGCTAGAATTTAATAAGTTTTTGACAGGACAAGATGGATATTTCGAGTATAAGAAAGATTTACATGGTGGTGTTGCAAAAGTTGAAGATAACTTTATAATGCCTAAAAATGGTCATAATCTTCAAATAAGTATTGACTCTAGACTACAGTACATTGCATATAAGTATCTGAAAAAAGGCGTGATCAAGACGAATTCTGAAGCAGGTTCAGTTATTATTGAAAATATTCATACAGGTGAGATATTAGCTATGGCTAATTATCCTTCGTATAATCCTAATAGTATGGCAGATGCTTATCCTGATAGACGCAGAAATCGAGCTATTACTGATGTGTATGAGTTGGGTTCGGTAATGAAAGTCTTTGCAGCGGCTACTGCGCTTATTTATGGTGATAATGTGACACCAGAGCAACCTATTATCAATTCGCACCCAGGCTATTATCGTATTGGTAAAAATACTGTGAGAGATGAAAGGGATTATGGTGAAGAAGATCTAAGATATATCCTTATGAAATCTAGTAACGTTGGTATATCAAAGATGATATTGAGCCTAACTGATCCTACAATACTTGAACCATCACTTAGGAACTTCGGATTTGGTGATAAAACAGGTATACAACTACCTGGTGAGCGTGATGGATTTGTCCCAGCTAAAGATAAGTGGGGAGATTTTCAGCTAGCAACTTTATCTTTTGGGTATGGTATGAATGCAACAGATCTTCAGCTAGTTGCTGGAGTTTCAGCAATTGCCAATGATGGTAAGTATATTAAGCCAACAATTCTTAAAAGAAGAGCTGGAGAAGAAATTGACTCTAGGCCGGTAGCATCTAAAAAAGTTTCTGAAGAAATGGTTAGTATGATGCAATCTGTTGTTGAAGGGGTTGGTGGGACAGGAGCAAAAGCGCAAATTCCTTTATACCATGTTGCAGGTAAAACAGGTACGGCTAGGATGCTGTCAGGAGGGACGTATGGTGCGAAATATTTGGCAAGCTTCGTTGGTGTCGTGCCAGCTAGTGATCCACAGTTGGCTATTGTTGTTACAATAAAAGATCCTAAAGGTGATAAGTACGGAGGAGGTTCTGTAGCCGCTCCAGTTTTTGCTGATGTGGCACTTAATAGTTTGCAAATATTGGGCATTAGGCCTGATAAGATTGGTAACTAAATCTTTTGTCTTTTTTGCTTTAATGGTATATAATCTTTAACCGGTAAACTGTTCCTTTGTGCGGTTTGTCGTACACATTAACTAATAGAAAACAAATGGAGAAATGTTATGTTAACAACTCAAGATAAGCAAAATATTATTAAAGAAAATCAGCAGTCTGAAGGCGATACTGGTTCACCTGAAGTGCAAGTTGCTCTTTTAACTGCTAGAATTAACGACTTGCAAGGACACTTTGCAACTCACAAAAAAGATAATCACTCAAGAAGAGGTCTTTTAAGGTTAGTAAGTCAACGTCGTAAATTATTAGACTATTTACATGGTAAAGATGTAGAAAGATACCGTGCTCTAATCAAGAAATTAAACTTACGTAGATAATAATTTCATCCTAATCGTTCTTACGTCATTAAATCAAATAATTATATAAGGTTAAACTGTGAAAATATTTAGAGAAGTCTTTGAACTAGGTAACAAAGAAATAGTTCTAGAAACAGGTGGTATGGCTCGTCAAGCAGATGGGTCTGTGACTGTAAGTTGTGGTAATAATGTTGTATTGGTAACTACAGTAGTTAAAAAATCAGTATCAGCAGGTGCTGATTTCTTTCCATTGTCGGTACACTATTTAGAGAAAACATACGCAGCAGGTAAGATACCTGGAGGCTTCTTAAGAAGAGAGGGAAGACCTTCTGAAGAACAGATTCTTATTTCTAGATTAATAGACAGATCTATAAGACCATCATTTCCTGATGGATTTTTTAATGAGATTCAAATTGTAGCTACAGTTTTATCTTATGATGGGACATTTTCACCAGATATGTTGGCACTAATAGGAGCATCTGCTTCTTTAGCAATATCAGGAGCGCCTTATGATGATATTATTGCTGGTGTAAGAGTTGGTTATACTAATGGTAAGTATATTCTTAATCCTAATAAAGCAGATTTAAAAGAGTCTGATCTTGATTTAGTAGTTTCTGGTACTGATGATGCAATACTAATGGTGGAGTCAGAAGCTAATAGTTTGCCAGAATCTGTGATGCTCGGTGGTATCCTATATGCACACAAACATCTTAGAACTATTATTAGCTCTATTAATAAACTTGTTAAAGTAGCTTCAAAGCCACGTATAGAATATACAATTTATGAGATAAATAAGTTGTTAAAATCTCAGATTAAGTCACATTTCTTTGGTGAAATCAAAAACGCATATACAATAGCATCTAAGCAAGAGAGAAATATTAAGCTTAATGAAGTAAGAAAAAATGTTTTAGAACATATATTCTCGAGTGATGTTGATGGTAATGAATATACTGAAAAAGAAATTTTAGAAGCTTTCCATGATATTGAAAAGGATCTTGTTAGATCAAATATTTTAGATGGTAAGCCAAGAATTGATGGAAGATGTACGGAAACAATACGACCTATCAATGTAAAAGTTGGTGTATTGCCAGGCGTGCATGGTTCAGCTCTATTTACTAGAGGTGAGACACAGGCTTTAGTGGTTACAACTCTCGGTAGCGATAGAGATGCCCAGCTTGTAGAATCTTTAGATGGTATGGAAAAATCACGATACATGCTTCATTATAACTTTCCTCCATACTCTGTAGGGGAGTGTGGTATGGTGGGTATGGCTCCGAAGCGTCGCGAAGTTGGTCATGCAAATCTAGCTAAACGCGCAACACAAGCGGTTTTTCCTAATGAAACCGCTTATCCATACGTCGTAAGAATAGTATCGGAAATATTGGAGTCAAATGGCTCTAGTTCCATGGCAACTGTTTGTGGCTCATCTTTATCTATGATGGACGCAGGTGTACCAATAGCTGAGCCAGTTGCAGGTATTGCTATGGGTCTTATCAAAGATGGCGCAAAATATGCAGTTTTATCAGACATATTAGGTGATGAAGATCATTTGGGAGATATGGATTTCAAAGTTGCTGGTACTAGATATGGTGTTACAGCACTTCAGATGGATATCAAAATCAAAGGCATCTCTAGAGAGATTCTTGAGCAAGCACTTGAGCAAGCTAGAACAGGTAGGTTGCATATCTTAGGGATTATGAATGAAGTAATAAGAGAGCACAAAGAATCTGTTTCTGATGTTGCTCCACAAATTCATGTCATGAATATAAACCCAGCTAAGATAAAAGATGTTGTTGGTCGAGGTGGATCTGTTGTAAAAGGTATCGTAGAAAAAACTGGAGCTCAAATTGATACTAGTGACTCTGGTGAGGTTAAAATATTTGCTAAAGATAAAAAATCATTAGATTTGGCTAAATCTATAGTTGAAGAAATTGTTGCTGAAGTTGAAGAAGGGCAAATTTACAAGGGTAAGATTGTTAAGCTTTTAGACTCTGGCGCATTTGTTAATCTTCTTGGTAGTCAAGATGGATATTTACCATTCTCAGAAATTGAACAAGCTGGTATGAAAACTAATTCATTAGTCGAGGGTCAGGGCTTAGAAGTCTTGGTTCAAAATATAGACAGAGGTGGTAGAGTTAAACTTTCTCTTGTAGCGAGGTAATTTTATGAGTGAAGTAGTTCAAAGTGTTGATCCAATCAACTTTACAGAATCGGCATCTTTAAAGGTTAAAGAGCTAATTGAAGAAGAGGGAGATAACTCTCTTAGTCTTAGAGTTTATATAACTGGTGGTGGATGTTCAGGATTTCAATATGCTTTCGCATTTGATAATGAGATAAAAGAAGATGATATGATTGTTACGAAAAATGGTGTTCGCCTTCTTGTTGATTCTATGAGCTTTCAGTATTTAGTTGGGGCTGATGTTGACTATAAAGATGATGTTGAAGGAGCTTATTTTGTGATAAGAAATCCAAATGCGAAAACAACATGTGGTTGTGGTTCATCTTTTTCTGTATAATATTTAATCGTAATCAAACTTATTTAAAGTAGAAATGTTTTATGAAAATTGCTAATTTTGAAGTGGGAAATGGTAAGCCATTTTTCTTGATGTCTGGGCCGTGTGTGATTGAATCAGAACAAATGGCTATGGATACAGCTGGGTATCTAGCTGAGATCACTAATGATTTAGGCATTAATTTTGTATATAAGTCATCTTTTGATAAGGCGAATCGTTCTTCTATTAACAGTTTTAGAGGTCTTGGTGTTGATAAGGGTCTTGAGATTTTATCTAAAGTTAAAAAAACCTATAATGTACCAGTTGTTACAGATGTCCACGAAGATACTCCTTTTGCTGAAGTAGCAGAAGTTGTTGATGTGATGCAGACGCCAGCTTTTTTGTGTCGTCAGACAAATTTTATACTAGATGTATGTAAGCAAGGCAAACCTGTAAATATCAAGAAAGGTCAATTTCTAGCTCCTTGGGACATGCAACATGTTGTTACTAAGGCAAAATCTACCGGTAATGAGCAGATCATGGTTTGTGAAAGAGGTGTAAGCTTTGGCTACAATAATTTGGTTTCAGACATGCGCTCTCTTGAGATAATGAAAGATACAGGTTGCCCCGTAGTGTTTGATGCTACTCATTCAGTGCAATTACCAGGTGGACAAGGTAGCTCATCAGGTGGTCAACGAGAATTTGTACCTGTTCTATCAAAGGCTGCTATGGCAGTCGGTATTGATGGTCTTTTTATGGAGACTCATCCAAAGCCAGAAGAAGCATTAAGTGATGGTCCAAATTCATTCCCGATGTATAAAATAAAAGAGTTTTTAAGCTTATTAAAAGAACTGGATCATTTAGTTAAAAGTCAACCAAAAATAGAATTATAAGGTAAAAAATAATGGCTGGTAAAGGCGATGTTTTTATAATCGGTATTGTTGGTGGATCTGGCTCCGGTAAAACTTTATTTTCAAATGAAATTATAAAAAAATTAAAATCAAAACATCTAAACCAAATAGCAGTAATTTCTGAAGACAGATATTATAAAAACTGGGGAGAGATGGTTGGCTTTGAAGAAGCTAATAAAATTAATTATGATCATCCAGATGCTTTTGATCACAAACTCTTAAGGAAAGATTTAGCTGATTTGGTTGAGGGTAAAGATATCCATATTCCTTACTATGACTATACAACTCACTCAAGAGTCAAAGAAAAGTCAGAAGAGATCGCTGGTGGTGTAAGTGTCATTATACTTGAAGGCATTATGCTATTTAATGATCGTAAGCTACTAAAAATGATGGATTTCAAAGTATATATGGATACACCATCTGATCTGTGTTTCATTAGAAGGCTTATGCGTGACCAAAATGAAAGAGGCCGAAGTGTTGAAAGTGTTATAAGTCAGTATTTAGAAACAGTTAGACCTATGCATATAAAATTTATTGAGCCATCAAAGAGAAAAGCTGATATTATAGTTCCTGATGGAGCTCAAAATAAAACTGTGATTGATATAATATATAACAAAGTAAAACAATTATTGAAGAAAAATGGAGTAAAAAATGGCTAGAGTAACGGTTGAAGATTGCTTAGATAAGGTAGAAACAAGGTTTGATTTAGTAGTTTTAGCTTCGATGAGAGCGAATAATATACTTAAAAAAGGTTATTCAGAGTCTGTAGATAATGAAAAAAGAGAAAAGGCTACTGTGGTAGCATTGAGAGAAATAGCAGAATCTGAAATATCTCCAGAACAAATCTTAAGAAATGAAATAGAAGGCTAATAAAATCTATATAAAAAGCTTGACTTGTTTTTATAAGGCTGTATAATTGTCAGATATCGGGTGCTTAGCTCAGCTGGGAGAGCATCGCCCTTACAAGGCGAGGGTCGGGGGTTCGAACCCCTCAGCACCCACCACGATTTAAAAAAGCGACATTAGTCGCTTTTTTTATGTCTAATGTTTTTTCATATACACTATCTTTAAGATTATTATGTTTTTGTGTGCTAAAATTTACATAGATAATGTAGATAGGAGTTAATGTGAAAAAAATATTATTTAGTTCGTTGTTTTTATCTTTGAGTATTTGTTCATTGTCTTATGCAGATGATTCGGGTACTACAGTGTGCCCAGCTGATTTGAAATATCAAACTATTAATATGAGAGACATGACCTTTGAATATTCACAATATGAAGATCATATATGTGCTGTTTTGAGTGTTGATATGAGTAAAAATAGTGACTGGCAAGAAGGCGGTAGTGGATGGTTTGCTGCTGGGTTTGGTGCAGAGAGCATGAAGGGTTCTAATATGTTTATATTCGTACCAGAAAAACTGCAACAGGGTGTTAAATATGATGTATATGCAAATATTGGTGGAGTATATGGTCCAACTAAACCTTTGGATACAAAACCAGAGGCCGGCCAGATTAAATTATTATCATCATCATTAGGAAAGGTTAACTTTGCTATTTACCCTCAGAAAATATCTGGATTATCAAATAGTGGTAAGGTTGATATGATTTTCTCTCACTCGGCAGCAGGTGTATATAAGTTTGCTCCAGGTCATGTCGCTGCATATGATGGAAAAGCTATGGATTTGAAGTAATTCCTTGAGTTGTATTTGTGAGTGTAATTAAATACAATTGTCGTAATATGATTTGATGAAATTTTTTATGGGAAGATCTAGAAGATATAAGAAACCTCAAGAGGGTATTTTTGAAGGTGAAATTATAGCTCTAAGCCATGATGGTAGAGGAATAGCAAAGATTAATGGTAAAACAACTTTTATTCCATTTACACTGCCCGGTGAAGTAGTTAAGTTTGAATATACATTCACAAAAGCAAAATTCGATGAAGCAAAGGTAGTTGAGTATATTAAAAAATCATCTAATAGAGTTAACCCTCCATGTGAACATTTTGAAATGTGCGGTGGGTGTAGTTTGCAACATATGTCTACAGATGCTCAGATTGAGCACAAGCAGCAAACTTTGCTAAATCAGCTAAAATATATTGGTCAGGGTGTAGAGCCTCAGAATGTTTTAGAACCATTATGTACAGCTAAAACCGAAGGATATCGTAATAAAGCACGATTAGGTGTTAGATATGTCAATAAAAAGGGCAAAATTTTAGTAGGCTTTAGAGAACGTAATGGCAGATTTTTGGCTGATATAGATAAATGTATAGTCTTAAATCCTCTTGTGGGTGAGAAATTAACGAAAATTGCCTCTTTTATAGAGACACTTTCTATATATCAGCATATAGCTCAATTAGAGATTGCAATTGATGATGCTAGACCAGCGCTTATCGTGCGCCACCTTGAACCATTCGTGAATGAAGATCTCGAAAAGCTAAAAGCTTTTGGTTTGGAAAATGGCTACTGGATATATCTGCAATCAAAAGGTCCTGATACTATCTTTAGGCTATATCCACAAGAAGATGTTGAGCCCAAGAAGTTAAGCTATCAACCAGTTACTGGGATAAATATCGGTTTTGAGCCTAATGATTTTACTCAAGTTAATAATGATATTAATAGAAAGATGATTAAAAGAGCTATTGATCTTTTAGAAATATCAGAAAATGATTCTATTATTGATTTGTTTTGTGGTTTAGGAAACTTTACGTTGCCAATTTCTCAGTATGCAAAAACAGTAATTGGCGTAGAAGGTGAGCAGACAATGGTTAGTAGAGCTAAAGAAACAGCTATTAGTAATAGTATTAATAATGTTAAATTTTATGCGGCTAATCTTTTTGAAAGTTTCGAAGATAAAGAGTGGTTTAATAATTTTGAATATAACAAAATGCTTTTAGATCCACCGAGAGCTGGGGCTCAAGAAGTTTGTAGTAATATTGAAAAATTTGATGTTGAGCGTATTGTTTATGTGTCATGTGATACGGCTACTTTAGCCAGAGATGCTGGAATTTTAGTAAATGACAAAGGTTATAAGCTAGTTAGTGCTGGAGTCATGGATATGTTTCCTCATACTATGCATGTTGAGTCAATAGCTGTTTTTGAGAAGGTATAATTATGTACATAGGTTTAGATATTGGCGGTAGTAATATTTCAGCAGGAGTTTTTGATGAACATAAAAATCTACTTAAGACAGCCAAGGTAAAATCAAAAGGCAAAAGTGATTCTGATACGATTTTGGGTCAAATTTTTAAAGTTATTAACAAATTAATTGATGATTCAACAAGAGATAAAATAAAAGCTATAGGTATTGGTATAGCAGGTTTTGTTGATTCGAAAAATGGTATTTTAAACTTTAGTGCAAATATTAATCTCAACGGTATAAATATAGCTAAAAGAGTTAGTCAAAAATTTGATAATGTACCTGTTTTTGTCGAAAATGATGTAAATGTAGGTGTCATCGGAGAGTGGAAATATGGAGTTGGTAAGGGACATGAAAATATCGTTGGTATATTTGCAGGCACAGGGATTGGTGGTGGCCTAGTTATAAATAATCAGTTTCTATATGGTGTTACCGGCGGTGCAGGAGCTGTTGGCCATGTTACTATTAATACTGAAGGCACTTATTGTCAAAGTTGTGGTTCACAGGGTTGCGTAGAGACATATGCAGGTAAGGTAGGTATGGAAAATAGGATTCTAAATCTACATAAAAAGGGTATTAAAAGCTTGCTTATAGACTTGGTTCTAGAAAATAATGGTAAACTGAAAGGATCTCACCTAAAAAAAGCATTAGCTGTCAAAGATCCTGTAGCAGAAGATATAGTTAACTTAGCAATGACGAATTTAGGTATTGCAGTAGCTAATTATATAAATCTTTTGAATCCATCACTTGTATTGTTTGGTGGTGGCGTTATGGAAGCAATTGGGAGTGAGTATTTAGATGCTATCTATTACTCATGCTCAAAATATGCTTTTAAGACAATGTTGGATGCTTGTGAATTAAAAATCGCAACTTTGGGTGATAACTCAGGTGTTTATGGAGCTATGGATATAGCAGTTAATAGATTGGAAGGAAATTGGTAATGTTAATAGGTGTAGATATTGGCGGTTCAAATATGGCTGCTGGACTGTTCGATGAAAGTAAAAAAGTAGTAGCTACGGCAAAAGTTAAATCAAAAGCAAAAGAAGAAACAAGTATTGTCATAGGTCAATTATTTAAAGTTATCGATAAGTTAATCGCAGAAATTCCTTCAGACAAGAAGCTTGATGGTATAGGTATTGGTGTAGCAGGGCTTATAGATAAAAGAACATCTGTTGTTCGTAGAAGTGTTAACATAAACCTTAATGGTGTTAATCTGAAAGAAGTTGTTGAAGATAGGTACAAGATTAAGTCTGAAGTAGATAACGATGTTAATGTTGGTATTTTAGGGGAAGCAAAATATGGAGCAGGTGTTGGTTGTGATGATATAGTTGGAGCTTTTGTTGGTACTGGTATCGGTGGTGGACTAGTTCTAAATGGTAAACTCTATGGTGGTAATAGCGGTTTAGCTGCTGAGTTAGGTCACACAATCATAAAACAAGGTGGAGCATACTGTCCAGGATGTGGATCTCAAGGTTGCTTAGAGGCATATGCTGGTAAAGTAGGTATAGAGAAAAAGATTGAAAACTTAGCAAAAAAGAAGATCAAAAGTACTCTTATTGAATTAGTAACTGAAAATGGTGGAAAGCTTAAGAGTAGTCATATCAAAAAGGCAATCGAAGCAAATGATGAAATTGCAAATGATATTCTTAGCGAAGCAATGGAGTATTTGGGTGCTGGTTTGGGTAGTGCTATTAATATGATAAATCCTTCGATGGTAGTATTAGGTGGAGGAGTTATGGAAGCTATTGGTGAACAATATTTGCCACAAATTAAACGAGCTGCTATGAGAAATTCATTTGCTGACATTTATGCAGAATGTGAATTTAAATTAGCTAAACTTGGTGACCAAGCTGGAATTTATGGAGCTATGGAGTTAGTTGCTAACTAGTCTAATTAGGTTTATTTATTATGACTCGTATAATTAATGAGTTTTTTTCTCAGTTATCTATTTATTTTAGTGGTTTTAGACGTGTTAATCTGTCACAAATTTTTCATGATTGGAATGTTTTTGAGATAGCTTGGCTTGTGGCTTCTGTAAGTATTCTAGCTGTCATAAGTATTTTGACTACAGATGATTATTTAGTGCTTACTGTTATAGCTACAGTCACTGGTATGTTAAATTTATTGTTAGTTGCTAAAGGTAAGATACTTAATTATTTTTTTGCGTTTGTAAATAATCTTACTTATGCTTACATTTGTTATACTCAGGGTATTTATGGACAGTTTTTACTTTTTGCATTTTTCTTTTTTCCAGTGCAATTTTATGGTTTATATACTTGGACTAAGCCGCAGAATGTAACAGAGAATAATGATATTATCACAAAAACGCTATCTAACAAATATAGGATTTATCTTATTAGTGGAATTGTGATTGCTGCATTTTTGTATGGTTTTTTCATTCTAAAAGGATATTTTGACCAACAGATAGGCCTAGTTGCTGACTCTCTAACTGGTGTGGTATCAGTTGTAGCAATTATTTTGATGGTTAAAGCATATATTGAGCAGTGGGTATTATGGATAGTTATTAATACTCTCTCAACAGTTATATGGGTGCAACAGTATTTTTCTGGTTCAGGGGATGGCGTTGCATTTTTGGCAATGTGGTTGATATATTTATTTAATGCAATATATGGTTATATAAACTGGCTAAAGCTTAAAAAAGACATATAGAATTTCTTATAAAAACTTTCCTATAATTAGCTTAACTTACTTAGTCCATTTCTATATAATCTGCTGTATTGATTATATATCTTACGGAGGGTAGAGCAATGACTGTTAGACAAACTCTATTTCTTATTCTTACTCCTATAGTTGCAATGTGTGTACTATCATTTGGCAATGGTTTCTTCACAACTTACTCATCAATAGAGCTAAATAGCCTTGGTCGTTCTAATTTAATGATAGGTATAATATCAGCAGCCTATTTTTTTGGAATGACAGCAGGATCATATTTCTCTCAATTTACGATAGTTAGAGTCGGATATATTCGTGCTTTTGTTTTATTTGCGTCTCTTATGGCAATTAGTACATTGATTGTAGGTGTTAATAAAAGCGTACCTGTTTGGGTGTTTTTTAGATTTGTATGTGGGTATTCTCTTGCAGCATTATTTATCGTTATAGAGAGTTGGTGTATTTTATCTGCAGAGAAAAAAAATCGAGGTTTAGTATTTTCGATATATCTATTTGTATATTATGGGACTCAAGCATTATCACAGTTAATGATAAATGTTCATTTTAGCAGTGGACTATTGGCTTATTGCTTTATATCGTCGCTTTGTAGTATTGCAATTGTTTTGATGGCATTCACAAAAACAGTCGCTCCGGTACCACATTCTGAGGAGGTTTGTTCACCAATAAAAATTATCAAGAAAGTACCTCTTGCTATGGCTGCCAGTGTTATAGGTGGATCCCTTTTGGGTTCTATCTATACTTTATTACCAATATTTATGGTTAGGGTAAATATTGATCATGATATGGTTTCTGTGTTAATGATGACAACTATTCTTGGAGGAATGTTACTACAAGTTCCTATGGGTAAAATCTCAGATCTTATCGATAGACGAAAAGTAATATTATTAGCAGGTGCCGGTATATTTATAGCATCTTCTCTTATAGCTCTATTCCACACATCTTACTTAATATTTGCAATAGTGATATTTGTATTTGGAGGTTGTGCTTTTGTGATATATCCATTGTCAATATCACATGCTAGTGACTTTTTGGAGGAGAATGAGGTGTTAGGAGCAATAGGGGTTTTAACAATTGCTTATGGTATAGGATCCGTTGCTAGTCCTATTATAATATCTAGTGCTATTCTGTGTGTGTATTCAATATATAGAATTTTTGTAAGAAAGTCAGCAGTAGATACTTCTTCATTCACCATAGTTACGCCAGAGAGTCTTAACTTTAGTGAGGCTCAGGAGATAGTTTCAGAGAAATAATCTAAGTATATTAAATTGCAAAGCATACATTGCTAGCTTATAATTGATAGGATTTTTTTAAATTCATAATAAGACTTAATTTATCTAAAGGAGATTATAGTTATGTCATCACAAATCAAGCAAGTTTTTGCTAGACAAATATTAGATTCGCGTGGTAATCCTACTGTTGAGGTGGATGTGATTTTAGAAAGTGGTGCTTTTGGTCGTGCTGCTGTTCCTTCAGGAGCTTCTACAGGTATTAGAGAAGCATTGGAATTAAGAGATGGTAATAAATCTCTTTTCTTGGGTAAAAGTGTCTACAAGGCAGTTGAGAATGTTAATACAAAAATTGCTCAAGCTGTTAAAGGTTTGGATGCGTTAGATCAGAGATTAATTGACAAGACTATGATAGAGCTTGATGGTTCAGAGAATAAGGGTAATCTCGGAGCTAATGCTATCCTAGGTGTTTCATTGGCAACTGCTAGAGCTGCAGCATCTCAGTTGAGAAAACCTTTCTACCGTTACTTAATGGATGTTAAAGAGTATTTAATGCCAGTTCCGATGATGAATGTTATTAATGGCGGGTCACACGCTGATAATAATGTTGATATGCAAGAATTTATGATTGTTCCTGCTGGTTTTGAGACATTCTCTGAAGCGTTAAGATGTGGTACAGAGGTTTTTCATACACTTAAGAAGGTGCTAATAGCAGACGGTTACAGTGTCGCTGGTGTTGGTGATGAAGGTGGTTATGCTCCAGATTTGCCATCTAATGAAGCAGCTATCGAAGCGATTTTGAAAGCTGTTAAGGAAGCTGGATATGAGCCAGGCAAACATGTATTTATAGCTTTAGATCCAGCAAGTAGTGAGTATTACAAAGATGGTAAATATGAGCTAGCATCTGAAGGGAAGTCTCTAAACTCTGAAGAAATGGTTGAATACTATGCTAAATGGGTAGAAAAATATCCTATCGTATCTATCGAAGATGGTATGGCAGAAGAAGATTGGGCTGGTTGGAAACTAATGACTGAGAAGCTTGGTAATAAAGTACAGTTAGTTGGAGATGATTTATTTGTTACTAATCCAAGTATCCTAGCTAAAGGTATCGAACAAGGTGTCGCTAATTCAATTTTGATTAAGCTAAATCAAATAGGTACTTTAACTGAGACTTTCGAAGCGATGGCAATGGCTGGTCAAGCGGGTTATACATGTGTAGTATCTCATCGCTCTGGTGAGACATCTGATACTATCATTGCGGACTTGGCAGTAGCAACATGTTCAGGACAAATTAAAACAGGTTCTTTATCTAGGTCTGATCGTATAGCTAAATACAATCAATTAATCAGAATTGAAGAAGAGCTAGGTGAAAATGCTATCTATCCAGGTGTTAAGGCATTTGTCTTTAGTTCAGAAGAAGCTGATCATGAAGTTCAAGAGATTGTTGTAGAAGAAAGTGAAACTGAAAAAGTTGTGGTTCAAGTAGAAGAATAATAGTTTCATGAGTATAAAATCTAATTCTTTTTTTTATATTTTTATTTCAATAGTTTTATTATTAATTGCCTTATTACAATATCAACTTTGGTTTAGTAATACAGGCTTATTAAAGTATGAGATTTTAAAAAAATCAATTGCTACACAGACAAAAGAAATCAAGCATAAATCTCAGACCAATGCTCAACTGTATTCAGAAGTAGTTTCGCTGCGTAAAAATAGTGAAGTGCTTGAGAGTTTGGCTCGTGAAAATATGGGGTTGATAAAGCAGGGAGAGATTTTTTATAGTGTCAAATAAGTATGTAATAATTCCAGCTGCTGGTATAGGCTCAAGGATGGAGTTGGATATTCCTAAGCAATATTACAAACTCATTAATGGTAAAACTATACTTGATAATACTTTAGAAAAATTTGTGGAAGATTCTTTCTTTGACAAAGTTATTGTGGCGATTAGTGATAGCGATAATCTTTGGAATACTTCTGAGTATTTTGATCATCCAAAAGTTCAATACTGTGTAGGTGGTGCTACAAGGTTCCATAGTGTTTATAGTGCGCTTAAATTTATCGGTGATCGTAAAAGTGATGATTGGATATTTGTACATGATGCGGCTAGACCTTGTGTGAATATAGAAGATGTCATAGCGCTTTATAATCAAACTCAAGACTCTCATACTCAAGCTGGTATCTTGGCTATTAGAGCATTTGAGACGGTTAAAAAGGTAGCTATAAAGATGATTATAGCTAAGACTATTGATCGACAAGATATTTGGCTTGCACAGACTCCACAACTATCAAGACTTTGTCAGTTAGAAAAAGCATTTGATTTTTGTTATACAAATAATCTCATAGATAAAATAACAGACGAAGCATCGGCTTTGGAGCTGTATGGTATAAACCCAATAGTCGTTGAAGGCTCTAGAAAGAATATTAAAATCACAACCCAAGATGATTTAGAGTTTACTAACTGGCAGATTAGCTAGTTATCTATTTTAGTAGTAAACCTATTACATATCCAAATATTATTACTAATCCCATTATAAATAAAATAGAATCAAGTACTACACGTCTGTAGTTTTTGTATTGTATGTTTTTGTAGATTATTATCACGGGCAATACGTACAATAAGAAAGCTACGGTAGGAGCGACTAATATTCCTATAATGTTAAGTATCTTGAAATTACAGATTGTACATATCCATAAAATCATAAATATTAAACCGACACAAATTCTATTTATGACTGCTTCTGTGATATTGATCTTATAGATATTTCTAAAAAAGTATTTGAATAAATATTTTAATGCTTCTTTAGAGCCAATATAGCAACCGATAAATGAGCTTATAATAGCTGTAAAAACTATCATAGGAGCTAGAATGTTTAGTAATGTCCCTGGATGTTGTTCTTGTATTAGAGTTACTATTGAGAGGTTATTCATATTCGCTCTATCAAGGTCATGTATTGTGGTGCTGAGTAAGCAAGATGTTACGAATAATAGTACAAATATAAAAAGAATCAATGCATTAATCTGAAGGATTTTATATACTTTGTACTTCTCTTGCAAACGTTCTACTTTTACATAATCACGATAGAATATTACTAGACTAGAAATAACCGGTGAATGATTCATTGATAATATCAAAATTGGCAAGACCATTAATACACCAGTAATATAACCAATAGTGTCAAAATGACTATCAGTTATAAACTCAAAGTTCCAATATGGAATTATATATAGTGACAGTGTAATTACTAATATTATTAGAAATATTACTATTAGTTGCATAAATTTAAGGATTAAATTGATCCCTAAAGAAACAATAACTAATAGTCCAGCAAGAATACTAAAGCTAAACCATATATTAGTCGAAAGATTGGTGTTAACAATATGATAGTTTAATAAGAAGTTACTTAGTTCATTATTTAAACCAATTGAGTACATCGGTATATTTAAAAATATAGCAAAAAAATACAGGACTACACAAATTAGCCCAAATAATTTACCAAGATTATGTGTGAAAACATCCGTAATGCCGCCATTATCTGTATATAACACTATATTCGCCATATTCTTATGTGAGTAATATGTTAATGGTAGTGCAAAAATAAGAACTGTTACTAAAGCCCATAGCCCACTATGCCCAGCTTGAACAGGAAGATATAATAATCCAGCTCCGATAGCAGTACCAAATAGTGTAAAAATCCACTGTATATCAACTTTAGTTGTATTTGTGTGATTTGAATTTTCCATTTAGCTACTCCAATCCAGTATTACTTTGCCACATTGACCACTTTTCATTATTTCAAATCCTTTTTGATAATCATTGATATGAAGTCTATGTGTGATGATTGGTTCCATATCCATACCTGCTTGAAGCATACTAGTCATTAGATACCATGTTTCAAACATCTCTCTGCCATAAATACCTTTAAGAGTAAGACCTTTGAACAAAATAGTTCCCCAGTCAACAGAGATATCTCCAGCTGATATGCCTAAAAGTGACAGCTTGCCACCATGATTCATAACATCAAGCATCATAGATATTGCTGAGTTAATCCCAGACATTTCTAAACCTACATCAAACCCTTCTGTCATGCCAATTTCTGACATGACTTTACGCATTTGTGCTATCAATTGTTGTTGATTTTGAAACTCTGATACATTTACTGCAACAGTAGCTCCGAAGTCTCTAGCCATCTGTAGACGATATTCATTAATATCCGTGATAACTATTCTGCGAGCACCACAGAATCTTGCTATCTTGACTGCCATAAGTCCAATAGGACCAGCTCCAGTTATAAGTACATCCTCACCAGTTAGGTTAAATGAAAGTGCTGTATGAATAGCATTACCCATAGGATCGAATGTACTAGCTATATCATCACTGATAGAATCAGGAATCTTAAAAACATTGACAGCTGGCATTACTAAGTATTCAGCAAAAGCTCCCTGTACATTTACACCTATTCCAATGGTTTTTCTACAAAGATGGCGTTTACCTGCTCTGCAATTACGACATTGTCCACATACAAGATGACCTTCACCAGATACTCTATCGCCAACATCTACACTTGTAACACCATTTCCTTTGGCTACAACTTCACCAGCAAATTCATGTCCGGTAATCATTGGTACAGGTATGGTAGCTTGAGACCATTTATCCCAATTATAAATATGTAAATCAGTGCCACAAATTGCTGTTTTTTTAATTTTAATCAAAACATCATTGTAGCCATATTCTGGTATAGGAGCATCATCAAACATCCAAATACCAGGTTCTTTTTTTAATTTAGCAAGTGCTTTCATAGTTTGATTCCTATTAACTATATAATACCTAATTCTTTGGCAGCTTTTGTAAAGCCATCAACAGCTTTATCGATTTGTTCAAAAGTATGGGCAGCAGACATTTGTGTTCTAATTCTGGCTTTACCCTTAGGTACCACTGGATATGAAAAAGCGATTACATATATACCATAATCTAGTAGCTTATCAGCAAATTCAGCTGCTTTTTTCTCATCGTATATCATTACAGGAATAATAGGGTGTTCTCCTGGTATTAAATCAAAGCCTGCAGCAGTCATTTTTGATCTAAATCTCTGTTGATTTGCCTGTAATTGCTCTCTTAATTCATTTGAATTTTTAGTTATCTCTAAAGCTTTAATAGATGTTTTAGCTATTATAGGTGCTAAAGCATTTGAGAAAAGATATGGTCTAGAAAGATTTTTAAGTAAATCTACTACTTCTTTTTTAGCACAAATGTAGCCACCAGAAGCGCCACCTAATCCTTTGCCTAGAGTACCAGTTAGGATATCAACCCTACCCATAACATCACAATGTTCAATTGAACCTTTACCATTTTTACCTACAAACCCTGAAGCGTGAGAATCATCAACCATAACAATGGCATTATATTTATCGGCTAAGTCACAAATAGATTTTAGATCAGCAATAATACCATCCATTGAGAAGACGCCATCTGTAGCAATCATTTTAAATCTTGCTCCAGCTTGATCAGCCTCTATAAGTTTTGTTTCAAGGTCTTGCATATCATTATTGTTATATCTAAAACGCATCGCCTTGCACAATCTAACACCATCAATAATACTAGCATGATTAAGAGAATCACTTATAATGGCATCTTCTTTAGTAAGAAGTGTCTCAAAAAGCCCTGCATTGGCATCAAAACATGATGGATATAGGATTGTATCTTCAAACTCGAAAAATTCACTTAGTTCTTTTTCTAGTTGCTTATGCACAGAGTTTGTACCACAGATAAACCTAACTGATGCCATACCATAACCACATTCTTCAATATGGTTTTTTGCATAAGAAACTATTTCTGGATTATTTGCAAAGCCAAGATAGTTGTTTGCACAGAAATTAATTAGTGTTTCACCATTTTCTAGATTAATTACAGGTTCTTGTGGAGTAGCTATTATTCTTTCGCTTTTGTATGTGCCTGCTTCTTTTATTTCTAGTATTTTATTATTTACATTAGTATAGAAATTATTATTCATGATTAGTTTCCTCTCAAAAAATTAGAATTTAAAATATATTCGACTTTAGAATATTAGCTAATAAACATAAGTTTTAAAACAATTTAATGTCAAATTATATTGTCAATAAATGTTATTTTCTTTTTGCTAGATCGTAATCTGTAAATTTATGTAAAGAAAACTATTTGAATTATTAATAATTTATTTGTTTTTTTGTTGTGTTATGCAACTATAAATTAATCTTTGTATTCAAGTTTTAGCTATTATTTTTTATCTGGAGCTATTAGTTTTTGATAATTATTTATTTTTGGCTATATGTTATATTGTGTCTCAATAAGAATCTAGCAGGAACTTTAAAGAAAAATTAATATTTATTTATGCAAATCATAATAAATAGGATTTGAAAAAAAAATTGCTTGATTTGCTTGATTTGATAAGCATAAAATGAATCTGTAAGCAATAAACTTACAGTTATTAATGTTTGTATAAGGAGAAATTCATGAACAAAACAAAATTAGTTTCAATGGTATGCGCTTTGATGGGCGTTGGTTCTTTTGCAGTAGCTGAAGCAGCTCCAGTAAATGATGTTAAAACTTATGATTTTAAAGCACCATTTAAGGACTATAATAATAAAATTGTTTTAAGTATTAATAATGTGGCATCTGGTAAAACAGTTGAGTTTACAAGTAACTTTAAACCTAAAGCAGGTTGGGGTAATTGTTTTGGTACAACTGTTGATAATGTTAATTTTGATACTACTCAGAATACCAGTGGTGATTTTGTAACAAAAATGACATTAAAAGATGATACTGCATCATTTAACTTTAGCCAGTCATGTGACATCATGGGTACAGATTCTGGTAATGCAGTTGTGCTGCCAGGGGTAGTAGTTCCTATCGTAAGCAGTCTAAAGGTAGATGGTAAAGATCTAGATATTCAAAGACCGTGTGAAAACAATGTCTGTGAGGATCCAACTCCAGGATATACAAATGCTGCATACTACGCACAGTGGGCTGTCTGGGGTCGTAAATATAACCCGTATGATTTCAAATACGATAAGTTAAACACTATAATTTATGCGTTTATAGGGTTTGATAAAAATACTGGCAATATCAAAACATTAGATGCTTCAGCAGATTCATGGGGTCTGTCTGCAGCAGCTAGAGCAGCTAAAAAGTATCCATACTTAAAGTCATTCTTGTCGTTTGGTGGTTGGACCAATAATGGAATTACAACGGCTCCAATGTTTGAAAAGCTAGCTTCTAGTCAGCAAAGTATGCAAAACTTTGCAGATCAGTCGATTGAATTAATGCGTAAGCTTGGTTTTAATGGTATTGATATCGACTGGGAGTGGTGGTCAGATTATGGTAATGATGTGGCGCCAGCTAAGAAGATGTTGGCTTTCTTCAAAGTTCTTCGTACTGAATTGGACAAGGCAGGTAAAGCAGATGGTAAAAAATACTATCTTGCTATAGCTGTGAATGGTGCTAGAAGTCGTATCGAGGCAATGGAAAATCCGAGTAATCCAAATAGCGTATCAGATTTCTGGAAGCAAACTGGTGAGCTGATGGATGAAATCAATATTATGACTTATGACTATCAAGGTGGTTGGGGTACTGGTTTCCCTGCATACTTCCAAGCGTCAACTGATTTCCCTAGTAATACTCCGTATAGTAATAGAGTGTACTCAGCTGGAAAAGGTCCTACTGATGCTGTTGATAATGTTACTGATGTTGCAGCTGATGGAGTAACTCTAGATCAAGCTATTGGTAAAGAAGGTGGTTGGTCAATCAAAGGATCTGTAGATGCGTATATTGCAGCAGGTGTGCCAGCTAAGAAGTTAATTGTTGGTTTACCGTTATATGCTAGATCAATGACGGTTGATAGTGATGTTGATGGTGGTCTATTCCAGACTATTACAGCACCAGGTATTGGTGACTACGAAGCTGGTGTATTTGACTATAAATGTCTAGTGAATCCAGTAAATGATCCTGTAACAGGATGTGGTACAGCTAAGCCTGTTAGTGGTCTATCTAATCTTAAGTATTATGATATTAGTCATAATGTTGATGTATTTAACAAATATGGTAAAGTTGCTATGCAACCTTGGGCATATAGTCCATCAACTAAATCATTTATAACTTATGATGACGTATGGTCTGTAGGTGAAAAGACTAAATATACTAAGAGTAGAAATCTTGGTGGTACTATGTTCTGGCAAGCAGACAATGATTCTACAGATCCAAATAAATCATTAATAAATGCGGTTGCTAAGGTCTATGCATCAGACACAATTAATGTTTCGGTAACAGATATTACAGAAAACTCAGCGACAGTATCATGGAATAAACCAGAATTAGATGGTTCTATCAGATACAAGATAGTAGTTAATGGTGATGTGGTTGCTGAGAATATTACAGCCCTTAATTATGTACTGACTAATTTAGAAAAAGGAACAAGATATAATGTAGAGGTTATCGCAAATACATCTGCTACATCTAGAGAAGATAGTCTAACTTTTGAGACTGTAGGTGCAGAACCAGCTGATGATCAAAACCAAGATCAGAATGATGATCAAAACAATAACGATGATCAAAATCAAGATCAAGGCGATGATCAAAATACTGATAATGGAGCAGCAAATACTTGGACAGCTGATGGAGTATACAACAAAGGCGACAAAGTAGTTATGAATGGTGTAACATATGAAGCGCAATGGTGGACTCAAGGCGAGAATCCTACTCAAACAGGTCAGTGGGGTGTATGGCGTACAGTTTCTGGTCAGACTGATAACCAAGATAATAACCAAAGTGATGACGCGGACCAGGGTAATGATCAAGGAAACACAGATCAAGGTAATACTGATACAAACCAAGGTAATGATAATGATAACTCATCAGCTTCAGGTACTTGGGATGCTACAAAAGTCTATAATAAAGGCGATAAAGTAACTTATAATGGTGTAAGTTATGAAGCACAGTGGTGGACTCAAGGTAATAAGCCTTCTGATGGTGGCGCTTGGAAGAAACCTATTGTAGCTGGTGGTGCTTGGGAGAGTGGCGTTGCTTACTCTGGAGGTCAAACAGTGACTTATCAAGGATCTACATACAAAGCTAAATGGTGGACTCAAGGAGATACTCCGTCAAACAGCAATGTTTGGGAAAAACAGTAATAATCTTTTGTCTAAAAAATTCTAAATAATATTATTACCTATTTCAATATACCTCCTGAATATTCAGCAAGGAGGTTATTTATTTTAAAGATCGTAATAAACTAATTCAAAACACTTAATTTAATAAACTTTTGTTATAATTAAATAAATTAGTCTATCTCGAGAAAATTATGAAAGTAGTTGAAATCAATCATCCTATGGTTAAACATAAATTAGGTCTTATGCGCGCATCGGTGATTAGCACACAAGAGTTTAGAAGATTAACTAAGGAAATAACTAGCCTATTAACTTATGAAGTCACAGCAGGGTTTGAACTTGAAAAAACAGAAATTCTAGGCTGGCAAGGTGAAAATATTGAAGTTGATCAAATTAAAGGTAAGAAGTTGACTGTTGTACCTATACTTCGTGCTGGACTTGGTATGATGGATGGAGTGTTTGAGCATGTACCCGCTGCAAAAGTTAGTATGGTTGGTATGTATCGAGATGAAGAAACTGCTAAACCAGTGGCTTATTTTGCTAAACTTTGTGATAAGCTTGATGAGAGAGTGGCACTAATAGTGGATCCAATGTTGGCGACAGGTGGGTCTATGATTGAGACTGTTACATTATTAAAAAAAGCAGGATCAAAAGATATCAAAATTATTACTCTGGTATCTGCGCCAGAAGGTATAGAAGCATTAGCGAATGCTCATCCAGATGTTGAGTTATACACAGCATCTATAGATAGTCATCTAAATGAGAAAAAATATATAATTCCAGGTCTTGGTGATGCTGGGGATAAGATATTTGGAACTAAATAAGTCAAAAAAATAACTAAAAATCTAACTAAAATAATAATTATGTATTATAGTTTATGGTTACTATTAATTTCTTTTAAAAATATATAATGCAAAAGTATCGCTTATTGATTGAGACAGATGACCAAAAAGGCTTGGTTTATAAAGTTTCAAAAATTATCTATGAAAATAATCTCAATGTTGAGAGAAACTCTGAATTCGTTGATAAACAGCATAATAAATTTTTTATGCGTACTGAGTTTTCTGGAGAAGTAAATATTGAGCAAATGTTGGTTGATTTAGAGAGTACTTTACCCACTGATTCAGAGATTAAACTAGTAGATTCTTCTAAGAAAAATATAGTTATCTTGGCTACAAAAGAAATGCATTGCTTAGGGGATTTGCTCATAAAGCATGCGGAAGGAAAACTAGATGCGAATATTACCGCAGTAATATCAAACTACGATAATCTTAAGAAGCTGGTAGAGAAGTTTGATATCCCATTTGAGTATGTTTCTCATGAGAGGATTTCACGAGAAGAACATGAGGAAAGAGTCCAAAACATCATAAGAACTTATGATTATGATGTAATTGTACTTGCAAAGTATATGAGAATATTGTCTCCAAATTTTGTTGAGCAATTTCAAGGCAAGTTACTTAATATTCATCATTCATTTTTACCAGCATTTATCGGGGCTAATCCTTATAAGCAGGCTTATGAAAGAGGTGTGAAAATAATTGGTGCAACTAGTCATTTTGTCACAGATGATTTAGATGAAGGACCAATTATAGCTCAGGATATAATTAGGGTAGATCATAATTACTCATGGCAAGACATGCGAGATGCTGGACATGATGTTGAAAAAAATGTTTTATCAACAGCTTTGAGCCTAGTTCTTAATGATAGAATTTTTATTTACAACAATAAAACAATAATTCTTTAAGAGACTTTGCCCTACAGGTTGTTAATGTAAAGCAAAGTACTAATCTAAAAAGCTAAAATTTATATCAAGAAATTTAATTATAGAAGATAATTGAGAATTTTAGACTGAATTAGTTATAGGCTATTCCTTTGACGCCATCAACCCAAGTCCAGCCTTGATAGTCATCTGAATTTAGAATCCAAGTCATTACACCGCCGTATTGGCTATAGTTACCAAGACCACCGTTAGTAATGTCTTTAGTTATATCGGCAGGTTTGTATAATCCTGAACCTGAGCATTCAGCTGTCGCTAAACAAGTTCCTGTTCTATACTCAGACTCAGATACTGATGGATCTTTAAAGTTTGGTACTCCTAGGACTATCTTTGTTTCTTCTGGTACATAAAATGCATCAGCAGGTACACCAGGCATTTTATCGCGTGTTTGAGGGCTTAGTAGCTCAAATGTTTTGGTTAAGAAGCCAACATCTTGTCCTTTAAGTCCAGAGAAGTTAGCACCACCATACTGGTTGTATGTTTGTATAAAGAAAGCGTCAAAATGAGCATTATTTACAAAGTTTTGAGTATACATAGGCTCAGCAAACTTAGCACTACCACTTGCCCATTGACCGCTTCCATACCAACCTTGTATTTGAGGAGCTGCCGTTAGATACATGTCTTTACCCGTGATGTTTTTGTACTCGGCTCTAGTTGCTTCGATATAGCGTAAGAAGTTTGCATCTATTTTAGCTGATCCAACAGGGTGCTCAACATCTATATCTAAACCATCGAAGTTGTGTTCTGCAATGAATTTACCCATAGCTTTACCAGCAGATACTGCTTTTTCTCCACTCATATCAGGTCTGAAGAAGTTGACTCCTCCACCAATAGCTATTAAAGCAATACCACCTTTTTGATGAATTGTTTCCATTTGAGTAGGCAGCTGGGCAATTAGGCTATCTTCCCATTTAAGTTGCATGTTATCTACCTCAAAAGGACTGTCAAAGAAAACTGTACCGTCAGTATCTTGACCAATAAAAGCATATACTAGTACATTGTAGCCTCTGTCAAGAGCTGTTGAAATCATTTGATTTGTGGTATCTGGTTGACTATACCATGTAGAGTTGTAGCCTTTAACATAACCTACAACAACTCTATCAGGCCAGCCATCTTTTGACGAGCTATTTTCAGTAATTTTTAGTGAGATTTGTTGAGTATCTTGGTTAGCTGTGAAAGATGTTGGAGTCACAGCAAGTTTAAATCCAGCAATTGCGGCTACTGCAATATTCCAAGTATTTCCGTCTTTTGGTACTTCTACAGTAATTGAAGAGTTACTCTTAATATCAACTTCTTTAGTATCACCATTTTCGTTAGTTAGTGTAAGAGTTGTTGCTTTATCTTTTGGCAGGCCTTCTACTGCTATGGAAATAGTTTCAGTAGGAACCTGTTTCTTAGCAAATGTAACATCAACTGCTGTTGTATTAAAATTAGTAACAGTTATAGCGTAAGTTTTGCTAGGAGTATAGTTATAACCATTAGTTGTAAAACTACCTATAGTAAGAGTATAGCTTGTACCACTTTCAGATGAAGGGATATGATCTAAAGTTGTAGAGTCATTGATTTTAAGATTGCCATTACTAACAACGTTTCCATTGGTATCTTTAAGAGTATACGTAGCTGTAGGGTTGCCTGTTACTTCCGCTGAGGCATTTATTTTGATAGATCCTTCTTCGGCAGGCTTAGGAGCTGTGTATTCTATATTGACTGTTTTAGAGGCATTTTTAGCAAGAGTAAATGATGCTGGTGTAGCAGAACCTGTAGCACCATCAATAGCTGGTACACTTACTGTTAAGTCTGAGCTATTTCCAACTACAACTTCTAGATTTGTAGTAGAACCCCATTTAGCATTAGTAGACTCTGCTATTTTTTGACCATCTTTTAGGATCTGAACATCTGCTAGTTTGTCTTTTGCGATGAAGTCAGGTTTTGCAGGTAGTATTATTGAGACAGTTGCTTTACCTTGTTCAGTTACAGGTCCTTCATTTTTCCATACTCCCCATTGTCCAGATTGGCCAGGATTTTCTCCGCGTGTCCACCATTTAGCAGTATATAAGTTACCATTATATATAGCTTGAGAAGGTTTGGATTTGTCGCTTGGATTGTATACAGTATTCGCATCCCATTGTTGTACTGAATCACCAGGATTTACTGGGTCTGGTGTAGGAGTTGGTTCTGGTGTAGGCTCCGGAGTCGGAGATGGATTATTACCAATAACATCCCAAGCATCAGAACCATATGTTCCATTAGGCTTATATGCAGCAATTTGACACCAACCAGAAGCTGGCCAACCTTTACATTTATATGTTTTGCCACCATCAGTTACTTGAGAGCCTGCAACGTATGACTTTAGGTTTGCAGTAGACCAAGCATCAGTAGCATTAGCTATTGAAAATGATCCTATACCTATCAAAGCACAAACCATAGTAGGTGTTAGTTTAAGTTTATTTTTCATAATGGAATTCTCCTAATACAAGTATTAATAACCGTAAGCATATTGCTTACAAATTAATTTTATGCTTACGAAATAAAGCTAATCAAGAAAAAAATATTTTTCCTGATGTTTATTATGATTTGTATAAATAAATATTAATTTTTCTTTAAAGCTGGTTATGTATTATTGATTGCGACACAATATAACATATTGTCATAAATTGTTAATTATCAAAAACTAATAGCTGGCTGTAAAAACTAATAGCTAAAATATGTATAACTAATGGAATTGTTATATATTTTTAAATGTTATAATTTTGTTCATAAGTAGATTTTTGATTCTTTAGATGCACAAAAAAATATTTTTATTATCTTTACCACTTATATTATCTAATTTGGTTTTACCAACGGTTGGTATTGTCAATACTGCATTAATTGGTCATCTCAGTGACAGCAATTATCTTGCTGCAATAGGCTTAGGAGTTTCAATAATAAATGTTATTTGTTTCATGTTTTCATTTTTTAGAATGAGTTTGACAGGGTTGATAGCTCAGTCATTAAATAATCTTGAAAAGATGCTAGAAATAGTTATAAAGGCCGTGTTAATTGCATTACTAATATCAATAATTGTTTTTAGTCTTAAAAGTGTGATTCTGGTTGTTGTATTAAAAATAGTAAATACTTCATTTGATATAAAAATGTTACTAGCAAACTTTTATAATGTTGCTATTTATATTTTGCTTTTTTCATTACTAAATTATATTTTTATTGGTTTCTTTATTGGTGTTGGAAATCCTAGAGTAGTACTTTATAGTTCTATTATCTATATGAGTGTAGCAATAGGGCTGAGCACACTCTTGGTGGTTATTTTAAATTACAATGTTGTTGGTGTAGCAGTTTCTTTAGTTATAGCCTCTGCTAGTTGTAGTATTTATCTGAGTACAAAAATATTTAGATATTTCTATAAATTAGGTAGTTTTAGTATCAAAAAGTTGGTGGATTATAAGCTCTTAAATTTGCGTAGTTATATGCCTTTTCTTCAACTTAATATAAATATTTTTGTGCGTTCTTTATGTTTATTATTAGCATTTAATTCTTTTTATATATTTTCTTCGAATTACGGAAAAACTATTCTAGCAGCAAATACTATACTTGTAGAAATAGGTATGTTTTTTGCGATGTTTCTAGATGCTCTTGCTAATACAACTGAGTCGTTAGTTGCTCAAGCGTACGTTGATAAAAATACTAGCCTATTGAGAGAAACTATTTACAAAACATTTGTGCAAAGTATGATACTAACTCTGGTTTTATCTTTGGTTTATTCTTCTTTTAGTGGTTATATAATATCAATCTTTACCGATATTGTAGATGTTAAGATCCAGATAAATAAATATATTATTTTTTCGTTTCTTATGCCGTTATTTGCAAGTTTTAGCTTTTGGATAGATGGTGTGTTTGTAGGTCTCCTAAAGACTGTAGCAATGAGAAATGCGATGATTTTATCAGCAGGAGTGTATATTGCTTTTGTTTTTTTATTACAACCCTATGAAAATTATGGCTTATGGATTTCGCTAATATTATTCTATATAGCTAGAACAGTATTTTTGATGCCTCCACTAGGTCAGTATATTAAAAAAGGAGTTTAAATGCCGCATATAATCTTAGAAGTACCTCAACAATTTGATACAGAATTAGCAAAGAAGGTAATAAATTTAGCGCAGCAATTTTTGGTAGAGAAGTTACCAACTAGATTAGAAACCTTTAAAAGTAGAGTTTATAGGTACAGTTTTAGTAGTGTAGCAGGAGATGATAGCTTAGATGTAATCCATATGCAGATTAAAGTTCTAAAAGGAAGAAAGCCTGAGCATCTAGAAGAAATCTCACAACAATTGAAAGCTAAAATTCGCCAATTATTAAATTCTGAAGTTAATCTAGACAATTATAGTGTAACTTTAGAGTTGATGGAGCTATCTACTGCTTATGCTAATTAATATTTGATTATCGTTATTATTTCACTAATATATACTAAAATCTTCAAACTTAGATATTAGAAAATTAATGAAAAACTATAATAGATTACTATTTTCATCATTAGGTGCTGCTTTTGAACTCTATGATTTTGCAATATATTCTGTATTTGCTGTAGCTATTGGTAGTAAGTTTTTTGATAAAAGTAGTTCTATAAGCAATACTTTATTGGTTTTTTTAGTATATATCGTTGGCTATCTTGTGCGTCCTATTGGTGCTTGGGGGTTTGGATATATTGCTGATAAGAAGGGTAGAGCATTTGTCTTGAGGCTTAATATGTTCTTACTATTTTTTGCGACTCTAGCATTGGCTTTTTTACCCACGATAGAAAGTATTGGTGTTTTAGCTACTATTTTGTTTGTTGGATTGCGCTGTATACAATCATTGGCAGTAGGTGCTGAGATACCAGTATCAGTAGTATATATTGTCGAGAACTACCCTCAAAGACAAGGCTTTATGACAAGTATAGTGTTTTGTTGTTTGAGTATTGGGATTATGATGACATCACTTGTACTGTTTATATTAAATCATTTTACTAGCCAAAGCTTTATAGAAAATTACGGTTGGCGGATTGGATTTTTTATAGGTGCTTGTTTTACATTTATATTATTTTTCTTGAGAAAAAATATTGTAGATATTCCTAAAGTTACTGAAATGTTAGATAAACCTCGCTCTGAAAACTCTATGTTTATTGTGAAAGTAATTGTTGGTATAGCCTTAGTTGCTTGTATTGCTATGTTAACTACTCAGCTATATATGTTTTTACCTGCGTATAAACAAATGTATGTAGAGTCAAATTATGATATTTCTAGTTTACTTCTAACTGGTTCTATAATTATGGCGATTAGTTGTTTGTTAGGTGGTTTTATTAGTGACTATGTATCTAAGTCTAAGATGATGGCGCTATTGATTTTGATAAGTATAGCAGTAACCCCAATCTTCTATAAAAATATGATTGCCGGAACTGATGTTTTTGCATGTTTTATTATTTTGTCAATTATAATGGGATTTTTTGCTTCAACATACAATGTGATTATTACAAATTTTTTTAGATTAGAGTATAGATGTCGTGGTTATGGTATTGCCTATAATTTGGGATATCTGATATTTTCTGCAGGTATACCCGCTTTGACAATATCACTTATAGCTACAACTAATAGCCTTTTAGTACCGGTGTATTTAGTTGTATTTGCTGGAGCGGTATCATTTTTTGGGATTGCTACGGCTAGTTGGTTTATGAAAAAGGCTTAAATATCATCGCCGAAGGATCTGATTTGAATTGATTATATAGTTCTATTATATATCTATCGGTCATAGATGATATGTAATCGCTTATTATTCTAGCTTTACCATGAGAGCTATGAGTGTTATAGAATATAGCACCAATATCATCTGGTAGTAGGCTTTCATCCGGAGTTGAGCTAATCAAAATATCAAAAATCTCTGAAATTATCTCTCGACCACGATACCTTAAGACATTAAGTTTAGGTGATTTTATTATTTTAAATAAAATATATTTTTTAAGTACTTCGACTTGTTTTCTAATTTCATTATTTAAATATACCTTTGAAATAATAGGAACTTTTAGGTTTAGGTCTAGCTCAATATTTTGAATGCAACTATTGACTAGTTTTGAGGTTAGTTTTGTACGTAACAAGCTATTATTAGCAATATTTTTTGATATCTTGTATATCTCCGTGCTATCTACATTGAAATCAATATAATCTGAAAATATATCTTTGAGGATATTTTGAATTTCATCTTTGGTTATCTCTAAATCGTTAGGCATTGCATTATAGATTTTGTCTAGAAGCTTGTTATCAATACTTGCCATAGATAGTGGATCTATAAATCCGCCTTTAAGAGCATCTTCGACATCATAAGTTGAATAAGCAATATCATCTGCTACATCCATAATATAACATTCTATAGTTTTGAAGTTTTCTGTAGTTGTTATCCCATAAGGCTCGAGGAGCTTATGTTTGATATCTTCAACTAGTCTTGATTCTTCATTATAGTAGCCTTTTGTAAGCTTACCTAGATCACTAATTGGTGGAATAAGCTGATCATATTTTATAGTTGCTGCGAGAGTTCTATATGTTAGGTTTAAACCAAAAGTTTGCTTTTGATCAATATCTTTTTTAGCAGTATGTGATATTAGTCGTAGCATCTGAGCATTACTTTCAAAACCACCAAAATTACGCATTTTTTTATTTAAGGCAACTTCACCATTATGACCAAAAGGAGGGTGACCAATATCATGACAGAGTGCTGCTGTTTCAATTAGATCATAATCTAAATTTAGACCATGTTCTGTGTTGAGTTTAACAGCTATAGATTTAGCTATTTGGGCTACTTCTAGAGAGTGAGTAAGCCTATTTCTAAAAAAGTCATTTTCAAAACTAGGGAAAATTTGTGTTTTTGCTTGAAGTCTTCTAAATGATGAAGAGTGGACAACACGAGCATAATCCCTTCTAAAAGGAGAAAAGTTATCTTTTTTTGATATATCATTATTTTGTCTTAGATAATCATTTTCATGATAAAGGTTTAATGCCATATATACTCGAATATAATTTGTGATTATATATAAATATTAGAGTAAATGATTAGATATGCAATATTTTAGTAGTAAGAAAGATAAAGAGATTAAGAATAATTATTCTTGAACATCAAACCTGCCAAGCATCATAACTTTATGCCAAGCTTTTGCAAAGTCGTTTACAAATTTTTGCTCATTACCATTTTCAGCATAAACTTGAGCCACAGCTTTAAGTTCAGAATTTGAACCAAAGATTAGATCTACAGAAGAAGCAGTCCACTTTTGTGCACCAGTTTTTCTATCTATACCGATATACTCACCATTGTTTGTGTCAGATTTTTCCCATTTTGTAGACATATCAAGTAAGTTTACAAAGAAGTTATTATTTAACTGACCTGGAGTTTTGGTAAATACACCTTTTTGAGAGTCATCGTAGTTTACATTTAGTGCACGCATACCACCAACTAATACCGTCATTTCAGGGATATTTAAATTAAGCATACTTGCTTTTTCAACTAATGCCTGAGGTAGTTTATTAGATGCTAGACTACCGTCACTATAGTTTACAAAGCCATCAGCTTTTGTTTTTAGATAGTTGAAAGAAGCAATGTCAGTTTGAGCTTGGGTAGCATCTGTTCTACCTGGTACAAATGGTATCTCTATAGTATAACCAGCTTCTTTAGCTGCTTGTTCAACACCTACATTACCACCTAGTACTATTAAGTCAGCTAATGATACTTTAGTGCCATCAGTTTTGCTATTGTTAAAGTTAGTTTGAATCTCTTTAAGCTTAGCAAGAACAACTTCAAGTTTAGAAGGTTCATTCATTTGCCAATCTTTTTCAGGAGCTAAAGCAATTCTTGCACCATTTGATCCACCTCTATAGTCGGTTTTACGATAAGTAGAAGCTGAATCCCAAGCGGTTCTTATAAGTTGTTGATTTGTTAATCCAGAGTTTATGATATCTTGCTTAAGTTGAGCGATATCTTGAGCTGATACTTGCTTGTAGTCAGCAACTGGCACAGGATCTTGCCATATAAAGTTTTGTTCAGGAATCCAAGGACCTATATATCTAGATTTTGGACCCATATCTCTATGAGTCAGTTTAAACCACGCCTTAGCAAACTCTTCTTTGAATTCTTCAGGATTCTTATAGAATTCTTCAGCATATTTATTAAATATTGGATCTTCTTTTAGCGCTAAGTCTGTTGTAAACATAATAGGCTTATGTTTTACCCCTGGCTTATGAGCATCAGGAACCATATTTTCTGGCTTAGCATCTGTAGGAGTCCATTGGTGAGCTCCAGCAGGACTATGAGTTTTTTCCCAATTTAGATTATACAAGTTATGTAGGAAGTCATGGTTCCAGAAAGTCGGTGTAGAAGTCCAAGAGCCTTCAAGACCACTACCCATAGTATCATCACCCATGCCAGTACCGTAGCTATTATGCCATCCTAAGCCCTGTTGCTCGATAGGTGCTTTATCCGGAGCAGGACCAATATCCTTTTTGATATCTTTTTCAGGAACTGCACCATGAGTTTTACCAAATGAATGTCCACCAGCAATAAGAGCTACAGTTTCTTTATCTGTCATGCCCATACCGCCAAATGCTTGACGAATATCGCTAGCAGCACCTTTGATATCCGGTTTACCATCTGGTCCCTCTGGGTTTACATATATCAGACCCATTTGAGTTGCTGCATAAGCTGGAGCAAGTTTGCCATCTTTGACATTGCTAGACATTAGCTCTTCAGGAGATATACCCCAGTTTGTATCATCGCCTTGCCAATCATCTTCTCTACCAAAAGCAAAACCAATCGGCTGCATACCCATAGATTCTAGAGAAACTGTACCAGCTAGAACAATCAAATCAGACCATGACACAGAATCACCATATTTCTGCTTGATTGGCCATAAAAGCTGTCTTGCTTTATCAAGGTTAACATTGTCTGGCCAACTATTTAGCGGAGAAAATCTTTGCTGACCACGATTAGCACCACCACGACCATCTACTACTCTGTAAGTACCCGCATCATGCCAAGATAGTCTAATAAAAAATGGTCCATAATTACCAAAGTCAGCTGGCCACCAGTCTTGAGATTGGGTTAATAGATTTTGCATATCTTTCTTAAGCTGTTCTGTATCTAGCTTTTTGAAAGATTGATGATAGTTGTAATTTTTCCCCATTGGACTATCGAGTTTATTCAAATTGCGAAGTGGAGATAAATCTACACTTTGAGGCGTAGCTGTTTCGGTATTTTTGTCATCAGCAATAGCACTACTGGTTGCTAATAGCATACCTGACATTCCTAATGCCGTTACAATTTTTTTTAGCATGGTGATTTCCTTACTATAAAGTTAACTATTAATACAAGATTTTTCTTATATTCTCTAAATTAAACCAAATCCTATGTTTAAAATAAAATTAAGGTCTATAAGTGATTGTATGTAAATGAAAAAGTCTAGTCAAATAGTATATGGTTATAAGCTCTATAACAAATTCTTATAAGTCCTGTAGCTTTGCACAGAGTTGATTTTAATTTATTTATAGTCCACCAGTGATATCAATAATAGTACCGGTGCAGTAGTTTGCACCATCTGATAATAACCAAATAACTCCACTAGCAATCTCTTCAGGATAACCACCTCTTTTAAGCGGGATTTTGTGTTTGATTTTATCAACTCTAGCAGCATCACCAGATAGTTTATGGATATCTGTATATGTAGAGCCAGGTCTTATACAGTTTACAAGGATTCCTTCATCAGCTAGTTCTTTTGATAAACCTTTTGTAAGAGTATCAATTGCACCTTTGGTACAAGCGTAATCTATATACTCATTAGGCGAGCCAGAGCGAGATGCACCAGATGATATATTAATAATCTTACCACCGCTATAACCATATTTTTGCGACATATTTTTTATAGCATGTTTTGCACATAGAATATTCCCAATAGCATTTACTTGGAATACTTTTTGTAGACGATCAATACTCATATCCTCTAGACGAGAAGTATGAAAAATCGTACTAGCGTTATTTATAAGCGCATACATGGAGCCATGGTCAGATATAAACTCATCAAACATTTTTTTGATATCTTCTTCATTTGCTATATCAGCACAATATGTTGATATATTGATATTATAGCTAGATAGCTGAGTTTTTAGCTTATCAATATTCTCATGATTTTTATTATAATGTAAACCAACATTATAACCAGCTTTTGCTGCAGCTAAAGCTATGGCAGATCCAATCCCACCATTAGCGCCTGTTATTAAAATATTTTTAGTCATTATTAAAGCTCAATAAATTATTTTATCGCAATTCTAGCAGATGCTCTCAAGCAAGTCTCTTTCTACAGCGATAGCAGCTTGTTTTTGTGAGTCTTTGAGGTTATTAATCAATATTGAGAATATATATTGCTTATCATTAGTGTAAAGATATCCAGATAGAGAAACTGAAGTTGTTCCGGTGCCGGTTTTTGCATAAACTTTGCCTTTTAATATGACGCTTGAGCGATTTTTAAGTGTACCGGTTTCTCCATATATTGGTAGTAGACTCCTAAAAAGCTCAAAACTTTTATGCTGAGATATCTGTTGTAATAGATTACTAATAAAATCAGCTGATAATAAATCATTATCTGACATCCCAGCACCATCTTCAATTTGAATTTGGCTAGTGTCAATTTTAAGCTTACTTTTTAGTATTTTACCAATAGCATTTTTGCCGGATACGATACTTCCGACTTGATTATACTTATAGCCTATAGTTCTTGTGATTGTCTGAGCATAAAGATTATCGGATACTAAAAGCATATGTTTTAGCAACTTTGTTAGATTAGCTGATTTATGATCTGCTAAAAATATTAGATTCTTTGGAAGTTTATTTGTGACTTTTATTTGTTTGGATGATGAAATTTTAAGCTGTGCAAGTTGAGCTAAGACAGCTTGTTGCATATGTCGTTGAGGATTTTCTATGGCAAAGCTAAAGGTATAGTTGTTTAATGGTAGGCAACCACTAAGAACAAGTTTATGATCCACATAATTAGAGCTAAATTGGCAAGTCTTTAGCTGCTCTGGTTTAGCTACAACTAGCTTATTCACAAAATTAATTTTCTCACCATCAGTTTGCTTTATTTTGAAGGAGTTAGAGCTTGGTGTAAGCTGAAGGGTTATTGCATTTTCATTCAAGTTATATATTGAGCTTGGGGCTCCGTAACCAAATATAGAACTAGTATTGCTTTGATTGATAGGTGTATCACGCCCCTTAAAGTAGCGGTTTACAAAGTAGATATTCTTTATGCTACGGATATGTTTTTTTTGTAAGCTCATCAAAAGTCTATTCAAGTCCCTGGTAGTAAAACTTGGGTCACCTGAAAACTCAATATAGAGATTGTCAATGGTATGATTATTAATATAATCATAATATATAGCAGTTGAGTATTTAAAGTGTTTACCAAGAAATAGTAATCCTGAGATGCCCGTTAATAATTTAGTGTTACTAGCGGGCATGAAGTTTTTGTTAGAGTCTTTTGAAAAAATAACGGCTTTATTCTGAGAGTCAATAATATTGATCCCAATTAGTGCTGATTCAAGATTATGATATTTTATTGAGTTATTTAGTTTTTCATTTAACTCTTCAGAGTTAAATGAGAATGCTAAGTGAATTGTTAGTATGAAAAATAAGAATGATTTAAATATTTTTGTAGACATTAAAGTCTTTGTATTTAACTTTCAGAAGCTTGATTATAACTAAGATTCCAGCAGATAGCTAATAATGCAGTAGCAATTACACAAGAGCCTAATAAGAATATAAATACAGCATCCCAACCTAGCATAGTTGCGATAATACCAATCACTGCTTGAGCTCCAACTGTACCTAAGAAGTAGCCAAACAATCCTGTGAATCCAGCTGCAGTACCACCAGCTTTTTTAGGGACTAAGTCCAAAGCTAATATTCCGATCAGAGCGACAGGTCCGTAGATAAGTACACCCATAGCAGATAGTGAAAGTAGTAATATCCAAGCAGTATCGCTGTACCAGTATACAAACAAAGCACCCATAAATAAAAGCATACATATCACACCCATAGGAGCTCTACGACTACCAAAATATTTATCTGTTATCCAGCCAATTATTATAGTTCCTGGAATCGCAGGTAACTCAAATAATGCAAATCCCAAAAGTCCTGTAGTTGTTGACATGTGTTTAACATGAACAAGGTAATATGTTGACCAGCTTAAAAGACCATATCTAGCACAATAAACAAAAGCATTTGCAAATGCAATTAGCCAAACCCATTTATTATTTAGGACATATTTAAAGAAGATTTCTTTAGCTGAAAACTCTTGTTCATGATGAGCTTCTGAAGTTGTATAGCCTTTGTATACTTCTATAGCTGGTAAACCCACTGATTGAGGAGTATCTGCACCAAAAATTAGAACTAATATTGATACAAATATACACATTGCACCAGCAACATAAAAAAGACCGTGCCAGTTATCATTGAATATTAGTAGACCAATAGGTACAACCGCAATAGCTAAAAATCCTGCTCCGACATTATGAGCAGTATTCCAGATTCCCATTTTTGTGCCGCGCTCATTAGCACAGAACCAGTGTGTCATAATACGTGCACATGCTGGCCATCCCATACCTTGCACCCAACCATTGATAAGCATGGCAATGAATAACACAAGTACGCCTAATGATAATAAGCTAGGTAATATTAGGTTTATAAGTCCTGTGATAAATAATCCAATAGCTAAAAATACCTTTGCATTACTTCTATCTGAGATATTCCCCATCAAAAATTTACTTATACCATAAGCTATACCTAAACCAGCCCCAATTAGTCCAAGCTCATCTGGAGTTAAGGTTGTAATATATTGTTTTGATACATCAAAACTACTACGACCAAAATAGTATGTAAAGTAACCTATATAGGCTACTAAAAACATTCTTAGACGCCAATGAGGGTATGCTTTTTGAATTTGCTCTTTAGCTAATAAAGGCAGAGCTTTTGCTGGTTTAAGGAAATTCATCGTTAATTAGTAAATATTAAACAATAATAGCTTGCTAGTTTAGTTTAAATTTTGGTATTCGGCAATATAAATTAACTGTTTAATTTTGATGTTTTAAATAATGATTAGAATTTTTTTGGAAAAGGAATATTAGGATAGGCAGGTGGTAAATCTAAACCTTTAGCTGCTTCTACACCTCTTAGTATATCTGGTCTATCAGTGATGATACCATCAACTTTCCAGTCGATTAAGTTGTTAATAACTTTATAATTAAAGTCACTACCTTCATCTTCTGTCCAGCCCCAAGTCACAACTTTGACACCTAGTTTGTGAGCTTCTTCAACATCTTTTTTAGTTAGATCTTTTTCATAAGGTTCCCAGAATGTACCGCCTAATTTTTTGACCATCAATGGATAATTGTAATTATAGTCTTTAGGATCAAGTGGAGCTGTCCATTTTTGATAATCCGTGAGTTGTTTTGCTTGTTCGGCATTCATTGGCTCTGTTGTATGATCTGTCAAATATGCAGTTTTAACTTTTGGATTTAATTTCTGTAAATCTACTAGAGCTTGCCATTCAAAAGATTGTACTTCAACATTATCAGTCATATCTGTTTTAACCAAAACTTTGTTTAACGCTTCAGCCATTTCTTGTGCTGACCAGCTTGCATTTGGATCATAAGGGTTGGTTTTTATCTCAATTTGTAAACGAACTCTACTACCAACATTAGATTTGACATAGTTGATAACTTCTTCTAAGGTTGGCATATGAACATTGTCCATGCCAATATGGTCTGGATACATCTTAGCTGTAGCAGAATTAGGCTTTATATATCCAACTGTGTATTTTTTTACTTGAGCTAAAGTGAGATCTTTTATTGGAGTCTTTTCTGTTATCCAATTACCATTTTCATCTTTTGTAAGATCTGGGTTTAGTGTTAAATCGTGTGTTACAACTAAAACTTTGTCTTTAGTCATATTTATATCCATATCAATAACATCGACACCAACACGCATAGCCTCTGTATATGCTGGCAAAGTGTTTTCTGGAGCAATAGGTCTAAGACCTCTATGAGCATAAATATTTATAACATCAGCAGTAGCAATACTAACACTACATACTGCAAAAGTAGCAACGGCGATCTTTTTAAACATTTTGATTTAAGTGGTTTTGGTTTAAAACACAAATATAATTACTTTTTTATTATCAAATAGCAATATTTTTATATCAGAAAAATGGTTTTTTATGATAGTTGTTTACTTTATAATCACCGTAGTGATTTTTATCTTTGATTAGTGATGTCGATTAGAAAAAAAATTATAATTGTATCGATTATATTTGTTATTTTTGTCTTAGGATTTATTTATTATATTAGTAGATCGAGTATTAAAGTAATTCCTGGTTACGTTAGTACAGATGTTAGATATATATCTTCACAGGAAAGTGGTAGGCTTCTTAGACTAGATGTAAGTCAAGGAGAGTATATTAGAGAGGGACAATCATTATTTCTAATTGATTCATCAAAAAACCAGACTTTATTAGATTCAAATAAATTTTTGTATAGTGCATCTCAGGCAGTCTCAGAAAATATGTCTAAAGGTAAAAGACAACCATATATAGAAAAGACAGCCATCGATATATCTAATGCTAAAGCAAATTTAGCCGTTGCATCTAAAGAGTATCAGCGCCAACAAATGTTATTAAAAGATGATAGTACTTCTCAAAAAGAATTTGAACAGGCGCAAAGTAAATATATCCAAGCAAATAATCAAGTTGAAGCATTAGAGGTAATGCAAATTATTAATAATTTACCTGCTCGAGAGGATTTGCGAAATGCGGTTGACTTTATGTCAAAATTTATCAATAGTAACTCTAAATATTTACAACAAAAAATCAGTTCAGCAGATGTTAAATCACTAGAAAATGGTTATGTTTATCAGATTTTTTATCACAAAGGTGAAGAAGTGCGTGCGTATAGTCCTGTAATGACTATTATTAATCCTGAAGATGTATATATTGTATTTTATTTATCAAAGGATAATTTAGCTAACCTACATATTGGCCAAACTATTAAATTTATTACACCTAATAATAAGAGTTTAGAAGCTAAGGTTAGTTATATCTCACAAAAGGCTGAATATACACCACCATTATTGTATGGCATAAATTCTGATTCAGAGATTTCTTTTGAAGTGCATGCTAAGGTTGATTACTCCGCAAATAGCTCTGAGATTCATATCGGAGAGCCTGTAAAGGTAGAGCTAGGATGATAAGTGACAAAGAGGATCAACTAATAATAGATGTCAAAAACCTTACCAAAGTCTATGGTGATAAAACGGTAGTTGATAATATCTCTCTGCAAGTTAAGCAAGGGGATATTTATGGTTTTTTGGGACCTAATGGTTCAGGTAAGACAACTTCTATAAGAATGGTATGTGGCTTGCTGCCAATAACAAAAGGTGAGGGTACTTGTCTTGGTTATGATATAGGTACTCACGCTAGTATTATTAAACAGCAAGTTGGTTACATGACTCAGAAATTTACACTCTATCCCGATCTTACAGTTAGAGAGAATCTCAAGATTTTTGCGCGACTTCATAGTTTAAAAAATATTAAAGAAGCTGTTGAGAAAACAATAGATAATCTGCAAATAGGTAAAGCTAGAGCGAATCAAAAAGCTTATGAGTTATCAGGTGGTTGGAAACAAAGATTAGCTTTGGGTGTGGCAACAATTCATGATCCTAAATTATTACTATTAGATGAACCTACAGCCGGAGTAGATCCAAAAGCACGTAGAGAATTTTGGGACTATATATCAACACTATCAAGTAAAGGCATCACAACATTGGTATCAACTCACTATATGGATGAAGCAGAAAGATGCAATAAGTTGTCATATATCGCTTATGGAAAGCTGTTATCTAGTGGTACTCAAAAAGATATTATTGATAGCTGTGGTATCAAAACATACAATATTTCAGGCAAAAATGTTTATAGCCTTGTGTTAGAGCTTCAAGATAATACTGAAATTGAGCAAGTATCAATGTTTGGTAGTAGTGTACATCTTAGTGTTAAAAATAATGTTGATATTACACACATTCAAACAAAGTATAATCAATTTGAATGGCAATCAATAGAAACATCACTTGAGGATGCTTTTATATATTTGATGAGTAGCCAAAAGGATAACTTTGCATGAAGTATTTTGATATTAATAGATACTATGCGATTTTTCTCAAAGAAGTTATTCATATGCTTAGAGATAAAGTCACAATTGGACTAGTGATTGGTATACCACTTATTCAGCTAATACTATTTGGCTTTGCTATAAATATGAATCCAAAGCATTTAAGTACAGCAATAGTTAATGCTGATAAGACACTACAAACAAACTATCTAATCGAGAAAATTAATAATACGGGTTATTTTGATATCAAATATCAAGACATCTCAAGAGATGATGCTACAACACTAATGCGTAAAGGTAAGGTACAGTTTATCATAGATATACCGCCTAACTTCACTAAGCAAGTTTATCGTGGTGAATCTCCGAATATTCTAATAATAGCAGATGGAGCAAATGCAACTTCAAACTCAGGTGCTTTACAAGCTGTTGATAAGGTCAAAGAGATATACAGTCAATACTTTTCTAATAAACAAATATCTCAGCCACAGCCTTTTAATTTTGTAATCCATAATAAATATAATCCAGAGAGTAAAACACAAAATAATATCGTACCAGCATTGGCAGGAGTGATTTTGACTATGACTATGGTTATGGTTACATCTTTGACAATCACACGCGAGAAAGAGTATGGAACTATGGAATCTCTGCTTGCAACACCTGTTACCTCTCTAGAGATTATTTTCGGTAAGATTACTCCATATATTGTGGTTGGCTATATTCAGTTATTGCTTATTATAATATTTGCCAAAGTAATATTTGGAATAACTATAGTTGGTAGTATTTTACTATTACTTATCGCAACTTTTCCTTTCATTATTGCAAATCTCTTGGTGGGTATTACATTTTCAACTATTGCTGACACACAATTACAAGCAATGCAAATGACATTTTTCTTTTTCTTACCATCGATATTGCTGTCAGGGTTTATGTTTCCATTTGATGGTATGCCAGAGTGGGCACAAGTCATAGGTAATATTTTACCATTAACTCATTATCTAAATATTGTCCGAGAAATTCTTCTCAAAGGAGGAGGATTCTTTGATATCCTCAATAGTATTTACCCACTATTGATTTTTATGATTGTGGTTTCGATAATATGTATTAAAAAATACAAAAATACTATTTAGATGAACTTTAATTCTACTTAAATACAAATTTCTTTTATGGTATCTTTAAGGCTTAAAAATTAGAATCTAAAAAATTAGGAAATAAGTTTGTTAAATTATAAAGAGAATTTTGTTGGCAGGAACATCAAATCAGATGTATTATCTGGTTTTGTAGTTGCAGTTGCTCTTATCCCTGAAGCTATAGGCTTTTCATTTATTGCTGGAGTATCTCCTACAGTTGGTTTATATACTGCTTTTATATTAGGTTTGATAACAGCTCTTATAGGTGGTAAGCCTGGGATGGTCTCTGGAGCAACTGGAGCGGTAGCAGTTGTGTTAGTAAGCTTAGGTATTCAAGTTAAAGCATCACTTTCTCCTGAGACGCTTCATAGCTTAACAGCTTCAGGAGAATTGAGTAGTTATATCTTACAGTACATATTGTTATGTGCGATTATGGCTGGTGTTATACAAGTTATAATTGGGATACTTCGCTTAGGTAAATTAATTCGCCTAGTACCACAACCAGCGATGTATGGTTTTGTTAATGGTTTAGCGATAGTTATCGCGCTAGCGCAAATACCATTGTTTAGAGATGAAGGAATTGCAATGTATGTTCTAGTTGGTGTAACTATGCTGATTGTTTACTTCTTGCCTAAATTTACTGACAAAGTGCCTTCAGGTCTAGTAGCAATTATTGTTATAACAGCTGTAGTTGTATTCTTCAAATTACAGACAAAAAATGTTGGAGATTTGGCAGATATCTCTGGAGCATTTCCAAGTTTTGCATTGCCTAATATTCATTTGACTATGCAGTCATTTCTTATAGTATTACCTTATGCTGTGATTGTTGCACTTGTTGGTTTGATTGAATCACTACTGACATTATCAGTGCTTGATGAAATGGATAATAAGCGTGGTAATGGTAATCAAGAGTGTATAGCTCAAGGTACTGGTAATATTGTTTGTGGTTTCTTTGGTGGTATGGCTGGTTGTACCATGATAGGTCAGTCAATAATTAATTTCACAAATGGTGGGCGTGGGCGTTTATCATCATTAACAGCAGCATTGCTATTGATATCTTTTGTAGTTGCTCTATCTGGGTATATATCTTATATTCCTGTCGCGGTGTTAGCTGGTATTATGTTTATGGTATGTATCAATACTTTTGAGTGGGAGAGTGTTAATCGTATTCGTTATATGCCAAATTCAGATAAAGTTGTTTTAGTAGCAGTTACAGTTATTACAGTATTTTCAGATTTAGCAATTGCTGTTATCTCTGGTGTGATTATTTCAGCTTTAGTTTTTGCTTGGAAAAGTTCACAAGTACATAGCCGTACTCACAGAGAAGATGACAATACAAAAGTATATGAGTTTTTTGGACCACTATTTTTTGGTTCAACATCTTCGTTTAAGAGCTTATTTGATGTAAATTATGATCCAGAAAGTGTTATATTAGACTTTGCTAACTCTAGAGTTATGGATATCTCCGGAGCTGAGGCAATAGATGATATTACTAAGAAATACTTAGATTTAGGTAAAAAAATTACGCTTAAACATCTAAGTGAAGATTGTCGTAAAATACTCAAAAGTGCAGGTCCATACTGTGTTTTTGAAGAAATAGATCCAACTTATAAAGTCGCGAGGGATGTCTAATGGAAAAGACTAAAATAAATACTACTAATGCACCACAAGCTATAGGTTCGTACGAGCAAGCTATAAAAGTAGGAAACTTTGTATATACTTCTGGTCAAATACCACTAAAAGCAGATGGTACTATGTCTGGAGAGTGTGTTAAAGAACAAACTACTCAAGTCATGCAAAATCTAAAAGCAGTATTAGAAGCAGCAGGCTCAGGTCTAGATAAAGTAATCAAGGCAACTATCTTTATCAAAGACATGACAGAGTTTAAGCTTATTGATGAAGTTTATGGCTCTTTCTTTAATGGTAATTTCCCAGCTCGTTCATGTGTAGAGGTAGCTAGATTACCAAGAGATGTGAGAGTTGAAATAGAAGCAGTGGCTTTAGCAGAGTAATAATTTTCTAATATACTATCTCTTAGTGTAAGAGATTATAAAGTTTAAAGCCTAAGACAGTAATTATCATAACTACAGAAGGGTAGAATGTTAAAGTAAACCCTAAACCTCTGGCACCAGCACCTTTTCTATAATTGACAAAGAATAATATTCTTCCTAGAGCAAAAGTGAAAGCTGCGAAAATGATAGTTGACATACTTTGAGCTGGCATAGTTACAGACCAAGCAGTGTATGCTACAAAAGCTATGCATAATTGTTCTAAAGTATTCTGTATTAAAGATTGTAGGATCTTAGCTTGCTGTGATCCTTGTGTTAACCCACTACCATTTATATCAGTATCACTAAAGAAGCGATATTTTGCTAATCTTGCTACGGCAATTATAAGAAATACTCCAGGAATTATTAAACTATTAAAAGCTATAGTAATTTTATTATCAATTTTTACCAAATTAAAAACATCACATATTGATCCTATAGCAACTATAAAAACAGATAGAACTATTCCAATTAATAATCCCTGTAAAACGCCTTTTTGTTCATTGGTCATTATATCTAATCCTATATTTTTATCTCTTAGAAGTATTATGATTTTTTAAATGATAACTTGCAAACTTTAGTAAAAACAATTTACTTAGGATATCTTTATAAGATATATTGAAATTATGACTTCTTAATTTTGAGATCAATATGAAAATATTTCGTCATTTATATGCACAGGTTTTACTTGGTATATTTATAGGAGTTTTACTTGGAATTATGACTCCTGAATTTGCAGTAGCTTTGAAGCCTTTTGCAGATGTTTTTGTTAAATTAATCAAGCTGATGATAGCTCCAATTATTTTCCTCACTTTGGTATCTGGTATTGCTGCAATGAAAGATTTAAAAGCAGTGGGTAAGATAGGTGGAGTGGCATTATTGTATTTTTTCTCAATGACTATAGTTGCTCTAATCATTGGGATGTTTACAGCAAATTTATTAAAGCCTGGATTAGGTCTTAATATTGATCCATCTACTCTAGATGCCAGTGCTGCAAAAGCTTATATGGGTAATGTTGAGCATGTAGAGAGTATTCAAGGTTTCTTTATGAATATTATCCCTCATACATTTGTAGGAGCTTTTACAGATGGTGATATTTTGCAGGTACTATTTGTATCAATATTATTTGCTGTTGGCTTAGTAATGTATGGAGAATCAGGCAAGCCAATACTAGATGGTATTCAGAGCTTATCCAAAGTGTTTTTTAAGATAATTCATGTGATAATGCACTATTCACCGATAGCTGCTTGTGCTGCGATTGGTTATACAATAGGTATGTATGGGGCAGGTACACTGCTTGGATTGTTGGGGTTGTTGCTATGCTTTTATATTACATGTTTGATATTTATCTTAGTATTTTTAGGGTTAATACTAAAGCTATATTGTGGCATAAATATATTTAAACTACTTGGATATATCAAGACAGAAATACTTATCGTATTAGGTACTTCATCATCAGAAACAGTTCTACCAAATTTGATGGAGAAACTTGAGAACTTAGGTTGTGATAAATCGGTTGTGGGTCTGGTGATACCAACTGGATATTCTTTTAATTTAGATGGTACAGCGATATATTTATCACTAGCTGCGATATTTATAGCACAAGCATTAGGTATAGAGCTTACTTTGAGTCAGCAGGTTTTTATGCTGTTAATTATGGTTATTAGTTCAAAAGGAGCTGCAGGTGTTACAGGCAGTGGATTTATCATATTAGCGAGTACTTTGAGCGCCTTGGGCGTAGTACCAGTTGCAGGTATTGTGATTATCTTAGGTATAGATAGATTTATGTCAGAAGGGCGTGCTATTACAAATATGATTGGTAATACTATTGGGACAATTATAATATCCAAATGGCAGAAGAAATTAGATATTGATAAATTAAATATAGAGTTGAGAGGGTAACTTACAGTCTAACAACTCTATCAAAACTTTCCAAAAGCTTAGCATTATGAGTAATAAATATTACAGTCTTATTCTGCATAAGCTCAACCAAGTTTTCAAAAACTAATCTTTCAGTTTCTTTATCAAGACCTTCGGTTGGCTCATCTAGTATAAGTATAGGCTTATCTTGTAAGAATGCACGCGCTAAAGCTAGGCGTTTTTGTTGACCACCTGATAATTGCCTACCAAGCTCACCAGTCCAAGTATCAAGACCTTTTGGCAATGATTCAACGTGTTTTTTTAGTTCAACTTTTCCTAAGGCTTCTAGGAGCTCTTCTTCAGTAGCATTATCTTTAGCAATCTTTAGATTTTCTCTAATTGTTGTGTTAAAGATATGTGGAGATTGATTAATCACAGTCATTAGGTTTCTAAGTTGGTCTTCGTTAAATTCTTTGATATTTCTATCGCCGATAGTGACTTCGCCACTACTAACATCCCAGAATCTAGCAAGTAGGTTGATAATGGTAGATTTGCCTTTTCCTGTTGGTGCGAATAGTGCTGTTTTTTCATTTTGTTTGATTTTTAAACAAAAATCTTTAAGTACTGATTGCTCTGCATTATATCCAAAATCAACATTATTGAAGCTGATACTATAGTTATCTAAACTAATGTCAGAGTTCGTTGGATACTCAACATCTGCTTTAGCATCTGTAATATTTAATATCCTTTTTGAAGCAGAAATTGTCTTACCTAAATACTGATATGCTAGTGGTAATGGCATAATTGACTCAAACATCGCCATTATCGCCAAGAATATCAAAGCAATAAATGCACCACTTATATAGCCATTTTGAGTTAGTTTGACTGCAAAGACTGTTACCATAACTACAGTTAAGCCTAATGCCAAAGTCATTAAAGCACTACCAAAACCACTTATAAAACTGATTTTTTCTTCTTGCTTTAGTAGTTCAGAATTTTGCTTTTTAATCTTTTCAAGATGCTTACCTTCTAGGTCAAAGATTTTAAGCTCTGCTAGAGAATTAACATGTTCTGTGATATTTGTTTTTAATTCAGCACTAGTGTGATTAAGATCTTGAGTTTTTTTCATGGCTAATAGACTACTAACTAATGGTATTACAAAACCTATTAGTAACAGTGCTATAAATGTAAGTAGTGCAAGACTTAAGCTAAAGAAGCTAAATAATATAGCTATAGTTATACTTGCTAAGACAAATACAACGGTTGGAGAAATTATACGAATATATAGATTATCTAATGCACCAATATCATTGACTAGACGTGTAAGTAAGTCGCCACTTTTATATTTGTACAAATGAGAAGGCGCTAATGATTCAAGCTTTTGATAGAACCACACACGAATATCTGTGATTATTCTAAAAGTTGCTTCGTGTGTTAGTATTCTTTCACCATATCTACTTAGTATTCTACCAAGTGAGAAAGAGCGTACACCAGCAGAAGGGTAGAAATAGTTAAATGAAGTTGCAATAGCATAGGTAGTAGTAGCTAAATAACCAGTATATGAGATAAACCAACCAGATAGTGACATTAAGCCTATACCCATAAGTATTGCTGACCATGCAAGTAGGGTACCCAAGAGCATCCATTGAGTTTGATTTTTAAACAGCTTTATAAACGGTATTAAATTTCTCATGCTGTTACCTCATTTCTATAGAAGTTATAGAACTCACTATTTTGATCGCTAACTAGCTCTTCAAATGTTCCTGTTTCAACTATTTTTCCATCTGCTAAGACTACAATTTTGTCAACACACTCTAGGAAGCTTAATTTGTGAGTTAGCATAATCACAGTTTTATCATTCCAGTTTGATTTAAGTGAGTTGATAATTTTTTCTTCACTATTTTTATCTAAGCTCGCTGTAGGTTCATCGAGAATTAGAATATCATGAGGTTTTAGATATGCACGAGCTAAAGCTAATCTTTGTGCTTGACCTCCAGATACTCCTATATTCTGCTCACCAACCTCCGTATATAAACCATTTGCAAGAGAGCTTACAAAGTTATTTAAATCAGTGTTTTGTAAAGCTTGATTTATTTGCTTATCTGTAGCGCTAGCATTTGCCAGTAGTAGATTATCTTTGATAGAACCTTTGAATAATGATGAGTTTTGTCCTAGCCACGAGATATTTCTAAGCCAAGATTTTTCTTCAAGATTTTTTAGCTCAATATTGTTATTAACTAAGATATTGCCTTGATATTTTATAAAACCAAGTAGCGTATTTATCAGTGTGGTTTTACCTGCGCCACTAGCTCCAACTATAGCTATTTTCTGTTTGTGATTAATCTCTAAAGAAACATTATCAAGAGCCGTTTTATCATCATACTTAACTATCAGATCTTTGATGTTTATAGAGTTTACTTTATCGTTAAATATTTCATTTCTTTCTTGATGAGACGGTTGCACCTCAAATATTTTAGAAATTTCTAGAGCTGCACCAACTGCTTCCGCTTTGGCATGATAATGAGTGCTAAGCTCTCTAAGGGGCATAAAAAATTCAGGGGCTAAAAGTAGAATAAATAATCCACCTTGTAAAGTTATATTTTCTAGCGACCACCAAATATCATTACCTGCGCCGGCATTGATAAAGCCCATACCAAGATATATCGCAACAAGAGCGATAGAAGCAGCAGCAAAAAGCTCAAGTACAGCCGAAGATAAAAAGGCAATTTTAAGAACTTTCATTGTACGGATTCTATAGTTATCAGATGCTTCGTAAATAGTCTCGCTATGAGATTTACTTTTATTAAAAAGTTTTAGAGTTGTAAGTCCTTTTAGAGTATCTAAGAAAGTCATACTCATTCTTGCAAGTGTTTTAAAATGTTTTTGGCTCTCAGATTCTGCACCTAAACCTACCAAGATCATAAATAGTGGTATAAGAGGAGCACATATTAGTAGTAGAATCCCACATACTATACTTTGTGGAAATATGAATATTAGAATAGCCAGTGGTAATAGTCCAGATAATGTTATTTGAGGTAAAAATTTAGTCAAGAAACCTGTTAGCCCTTCAACTTGCTCCATAGCACTAGTTATTATGTTTGCATTAGAAGTTTTATTAAGCTCAATAGGACCAAGACTATTGACATGAGCTAGGATATCTTCACGAATTTGCTTTTTGACCATTGTTGCGGCTTTGTAGCTTACTATTTCTCGGATCCAGCTTAGAGCAGCTCTAACTAGTACAATCACAATAATCAAAACAAAGTAAGTACTTAGTTGACCTAAGGTTGAATTTTGTAGATATGCTTCATAAGAAATATGAGCAAGTAAATACAGCTGACCTATTAGTAGTAGGCCACTAAGAAAAGCGATTAATACAGTTAATTTAATCCATTTTTTAGCAGGAGATGCGATATCTTTAAGCCAATTCCTTGCTAGTTTCTTATCTTCTTTAGATGCATCTGATAGCATTAGAGATTCATTAGTTTTTATTTTGTTTTAAATTATAACACAATAGAATTACAAACTTGTTTATCATGTCAAACTAGTGCTGAAATATAGTAAAAAAAAGAGTTTTGTGGTAATTTTTATAATAGTTAATTCATTACCCTGAGGTTTATGGGATGAAAAAAAGATATATACACTTATTTATATTGGGCCTAGTAATAGTACCATTATTTTGTGGGGCTGTTCCTGAAGCTACCTCTATGGATACTCCAGCTCAAAATATAAGTGATGATGGTAGTACAAATCAACAGCAGTCAGAAACTGTCAAAACTTTGTCGGATGTCGAGTCTGAAAATAATCAAGCAACTATTAATAACTCCAGTAAGACTCAAACTATGAAAGAGGAAATTGGTAATATTGATGATGCAGCTAATGGTTTGACCAGCTAGCTAAATTTAATAAATTTGATATATAGCTATTAGGAGATTATTTTATGAAAAAAATTAAGATAGCAATTGCCATGGCAACCTTGGGGTTATCTACTTTGTCATTAGGATATGCCGATGACTTTGACTATTCACAAGGAGATTCTTATCAGGTGGGCAAGGAGCTCGGTCAATCAGTTACTCAAGCAAAACAGGATATTATTGAGAAGACTAACAATGCTTCACAATCTATGAATCAAACATATAATGATGTTAAGAATAAATTTTCAGAAACAGCTAATCAGATAGTAGATCAGGCAAATAAAAGTCAAGAAGCTATAAAAGCAAAGGCAAGTGATGCATCAGATACTTTGAATGATATGACTAATAGCGCCCAAACAAAAGTTCAAAACTTTAAAAAAGGATTTGATGAAGGTACAAGTGATGATCAAGCCAGTAGTGGCGCTACGATGGTTTTTTAAATAGTTAGAGTAGAATTTTTATGAGAATGTTTAAGAAAATTTTTGGGAAAATTAATGTTCCATTAATTATTTTCCTAGTATTAGTGGGTGGATTGTTATTTGTTGCAAATATGAAGAATCAACCTGTAAAAGAAGCTAAAGAAAAAGTAAATAATGCTGTGGATAATGTCTCTAAGTCACTTAATAGTGCAGCAAAAAGCAATAGTAGTCCAATAGAATCATAGCTGTATATTTATCTAAAAGTAAAAATAGTAGGGTTGATTTTTATTTTTGTAACTACTTTATATAGTAGATGAATATTCCAATATATCATTGATATGCTTGAGGCAATTGCTAATCCATATACACCCCAGTATATCGTAAAAATACTTCCTAATACGATATTTAGAATTAGTGCAATATAAAATGCAAAGCAAGTACTTCTTTCAAATCCTGCCATGTTAAGAATAGTTGCTACACAACCAGAAAGGACATTAACAATTTGTCCAATCATTAGGATACAGAAAATAAAGTATGATGTTGTATATTGCTCTCCATACATCAAAGTTATTGGATAACCACAAATAATTAGTCCTAGAATAGCGAGAATAGATAAAACGAATATTATTCTTGTGTATGATGTTATCTTCTGTTGAAATATCTCTCTAGAGTTATTTTTGTAGTCATCTGCTATCTGTGATAAAACATTTGAGTTGACAGCATTTAATACAAAACTTACTAAAGCACTGAGCTGTAGTGCAACACCAAATAGAGCTACATCACTAGGACCTGATAATCCTTTTAAAATGATAATATCAATCTGTGATAGAAGTAATAATCCCCATTGCATTAAGGCAAAAGATAAATTGCTACCAACAGGTTTGGCACTTTCGAAACTATATTTAGATGTTTGGATAAGCCATATAGATGTAACATATATGGTCATAAAAATCATCATTGTGCCAATAAGCATTGCAGTGTCATTAATGTATAAAACTATAAAAGCTATAGTTAAAAATAGCATAATAAGTCTTAATCCAAGTTGCATTAAATTGGCAAAAACAACCACTCTTCTTGCGACAAAGAATGATTGGAATATATTTGCCATAAAAAATGGTACGGCAAATAAGAGTGCAAAATTTTCTATAGAATTATCATGGTGTTCAGAGTGGTTATAAAAAGTTATTAGAGCAATCAATATGATTACTATTGCAAAGCCTCGTTTAAAGTACCAGTTGTGGACTCGATACGTTTCTTTATGGCGCTCAAAGTTGCTTTTTAGGTCAGATTTACCCCAAGTTCTAGCTAATATGCCTCCGGCTCCCATAGTTGCTATTACTGCTATGATAGTGGCAACTGTAACTCCAAAGATATAAAAGCCATAGTCTTTTATATTCAGGTGCCGAGCTAATAGTATAGCCGTAATAAATGCACATGCTTGACCCAAAGCTTGAACTACCATTGTTTGCAAAGATTTAGATAGTATATGATTAGAACGTATTTTATTTATCAAGATTAGCTAAGTAGTTTATTTTTCAATTAATTTAACAAGATTTTAACAGTAAAGAGCAGATAATATAAGGATAATTTTGACTAGATTACTTTGTTTGTGTATTGAATGTCTCTAGTGCAAGAGCAAGAGAACCTTTAACGCCTGTATTATCGCCAAAAGAAGCAGGTACTATAAAGCTATCCATATCTTTTAATGCAGGATAATCAAAGTAGTTATTTAAGTATTGTTTCACATTTTTACGAATCATATCAAACAAGATTGTTTTATGCATTACACCACCTCCAAGAATAATCTTTTCTGGAGAAAATGCACATATATAGTTTACTAATGCTTTTGCTAGATATTCTGCTTCAAATACCCATGCAATATGATCATCGTTAAGAGCTCCTGCATGAGCAACTTGCCATCTTTTATTTATGGCTGTACCAGAAGCTAGACCTTCTATACATGTGCCATGAAAAGGGCAGCAGCCCTCGAATTTATCTTTAGGATTTTGTGGGATGAAAAGATGACCAATCTCAGGATGCATAGCTCCTTGGACTAATCTATTATTACATATAACACCTCCACCAACACCAGTACCAACTGTTAGATATAAAAGATTTTCTAGGTCTTGAGCACAACCCCAAAGTTGTTCGCAAATTGCCGCAGCATTTACATCAGTATTAAAACCAATCGGTCCTTTATATACTGACTTTATAGCTCCAACGATATCAAAGTTTTGCCATGCTATCTTAGGGGTGTTTGTAATATATCCATAAGTTTTAGATTTGGTATTGATATCAATAGGTCCAAAACATGCCAAACCTAGAGCTTTGATCTCATAATTATTCTGATAATCTCTTATTATCTCAAGAACTTCAGACATTGTTTCTTCTGGAGTAGTAGTATCTGTACGATGACGTTCAATTACATTTCCATCAAAATCACCAATAGTTGTAAAAAACTTGGTTCCACCAGCTTCTATACCTAATAAATGCATATCAATTGATTTAAATAGTGTATTTAATATTCTAAATAGTATCACTGATAAGCTTACTTTAGAATTATTTGATTGAATGTTTATTAAGTTTTTGAGAAGTTTATTTTTGATTTTTTAATTTATCAGTAAATATTTTCAGGTCTTTTTTTTCAAAGTCATATTTTAATTCATTATTAGCTTGAGCTAGACAGTTTGATAGATATCCTTTTATAAAATTAATGCTATTATCATTCTCCAGTTGTTTAGAAATATGAAGAAGACTTTTTTGGATGCGTTTTGCTACCTGAAGATTATTGCTTCCATAAATTCTTATATATTCAAATCCACTTTTTATAAAACGATCTATCTCAATACCCTCCACATAAATATTTTTATAAATAACTTTGGTAGTAGAGTCTGTATGATCAATTAGATACTTCAAACAACGATTAAGCGAATCAATAATATTAATAGCAGTTCCAGGATCATTTGTTCTAGGACTTAAAGCTTTAGCTGCGATTTCACTGAGAGTTTCTACTCCAAATATTGGATCTTCAATAAAGTTTTTTTCATTAGAGATAATAAAATTATCAGTAATTTTGCTAAGCATCTCTTTAGATAAATATTTGGGAGATTTGATATAAGCTATAATTTCATAGCTAGCTAAGTGTTCTCCTTTGTATTTTACAATGTATAGTTTTGCATTTAGTTTTTCACAATGCTTGTTTAGAAGTTCTAGATGAATTTCATTAAGAAATCCATAATGATCAGAGTAAATTGGTAGTGCCTCTTCTGGTATTCTTTCTTTATCCAGCTTATTACAGTACATGTACGGATTTTTTGTATATTGTTTAACTGTAGAAAAAGCTTGTTTCTCTGTTTTTTGCAAGATAGTTTTTATTTGTCCAAGTTTTGCAATATTGTCAATCCATACAATAAACGTAAGAATAATCCATATAAATACGAGTATGGTAATAATAAATATTAAAAAGATTCCTGTTTGATTAAAAATTCCAGATTTAAGACCAATAGTAGCAACAACCCCATATATAAAAGCGCCGATAAAGGTTGATGTAGCTTTATGAGAGGTGCTGTCTCTTAGAAGTATAGATAGTACTCTAGGTGTTCCGGATTGACTAGCTGATGTATAAGCTGTAACTATAGCACCCACAGCAAAAACCATTGCTGCAATCATACTATTTGTAATTATAGAGAGTAGGGTAGTAACAGTATCTTTATTAATAGTTGTAGAATAGAAATTTATACCTATTTTCTGAAATAGATAACAAAAATATATTGCTAAAGTTGCAACAACACAATAAGCTGCAGGTTTAAACCACAATTTACTTCTAAGTATATATATCTGATGTTTTACAAAGTTTATAAATTTTGACATTATTTAATCTTCCATAATATTTCCCTGATGAAATTTCATTTTCCAATCATTATCTACTTTAATCCAAATAGAACATCTATGGTGTTTTTGAGGGCTATCTAAATTTATAGTTTTATATGTTACCAATACTATATGCTCATTAAGCTTATCAATCTCAAAGCTATCATTAACTATTTTTATGTTAATTTTAGCTGGTGAGAATGTGGATTCTAAAATGTCTTTTTTTGTATAGAAATATCCAGATTTTCCAAACTCTTTAAAGTCATCCATTAAAACTCTAGATATATATTTATAATCAAAGCGAGTTTCATAGGATAGTAAAGATTGCTCTAGATTAAGAAGAAGTTGACAAAGAGAAGTCATAGGATTATTTAATAACAGAAATTCCACCCATATAGTTAATGAGTGCTTCAGGAATCATGATAGATCCATTTTCTTGTTGGTAATTTTCAATAATAGCTAGTAATGTTCTACCAACTGCTAAACCAGAACCATTTAAAGTATGTACTAATTCAGGTTTCTTCATACTTGGATTTTTGTGTCTAGCTTTCATACGACGTGCTTGGAAGTCTCCGCACCAACTACATGATGATATTTCTCTATAGGTATTTTGAGAAGGTATCCATACTTCTAGATCATAAGTCTTTTTCGCACTAAAGCCCATATCTCCTGTACAAAGTTTGACTACTCTGTATGGCAGGTTTAGTTTTTGTAGTACTTTTTCTGCATGAGATGTTAATAGCTCCAAAGATTCTTCACCTTTATCAGCTGTAGTGATATGGACCATCTCAACTTTCTCAAATTGATGTTGACGAATTAAACCTTTAGTATCACGCCCATAAGAACCAGCCTCACTTCTAAAACATGGTGTGTGTGCTGTGTAGTATCTAGGTAGAGATTCTGTATCTAAGATTTCATCTCTTACTAGATTTGTGATAGGTACTTCTGCCGTTGGTATTAGGCTATATTCAAAGTCACCTTCTAATTTAAACAAATCTTCAGAGAATTTAGGTAACTGGCCTGTTCCATATAAACTATCATTATTTACCATATATGGCACATATAATTCTTCATAGCCATGCTTTTCTGTATGCATATCTAACATGAATTGTGTCAATGCACGATGAAGCTTAGCAATCTTACTTTTTAGAACTACAAAGCGACTACCTGTGATTTTTGCTGCAGCTTTGAAGTCAATCATATTGAGTATTTCACCTATATCTGCATGATCTTTAGCTTGAGCTTCAGGATGAAATTCACGAGGAGTCCCCCATTTTTTTATCTCGACATTTTCACTCTCATCCTTACCAACTGGTACATCATCAGCTGGAAGATTTGGCATTGAAAGAAGAGTGTTGTTTATACAATCTTGAAGGTCTTTTAGCTCTTTTTCGATTACTTTTAGTTCATCGTTAATATCATTAACTTTGGCAAAAATATCACTAGCATCTTCACCTTTAGACTTTCTTTTACCTATTTCTTTGGAGATAGTATTACGTTGAGATTGAAGCTCTTGAGTTCTCTCTTGAAGATTTTTTCTTTTTACTTCTTGAGCTTTGAATTCTGCTATATCAAACTGATAACCTCTGGTTGCGAGTTTCTCAGCTACTTCTTCTAAATTATCTTTAATATATTTAGCATCAAGCATTTTGTCTGAAATCCTTATTTTTCAAAATTAAAAATAGTTTTGCCTGTCATTTCTTGAGGCTGAGTAATATCCATCACATTAAGTATAGTTGGAGCAATATCAGATAACTTACCATGATCTAAAGCTACTTGAGCTTTTTTATGTCCAACATATACAAATGGTACCAGATTGGTAGTATGAGCAGTATGAGGTTTTTGTGTTTTAGGATTAACCATCATATCAGCATTACCATGATCTGCAGTAATGAACATGTTACCGTCATGTTCAAGTATTGCATCTTTTAACCTCGCTAAACATTTATCAAGATATTCAATTGCTTGCATTGCTGCTTCATAGTTACCAGTATGACCAACCATGTCTGAGTTTGCATAGTTGCAAACTATACAATCATATTTACCATTATTGATGGCATCAACTAATTTGTCAGTAACTTCCGGAGCAGACATCTCTGGTTGTAGATCATAAGTGGCAACTTTTGGAGAAGGAATTAAGATCCTATCTTCACCTTCGAATTGATCTTCCTTACCACCATTAAAAAAGAATGTTACGTGAGGATATTTTTCAGTTTCAGCTATTCTTAGTTGAGTCTTATGATTCTTCATTAGTACTTCGCCAAGAGTATTTATTGGCTGATCCGGTGGGAATGCTACATTGCATTTAAGTTTTGAATCGTACTCTGTAAGAGTTGTGAAGTTTATGTTTAAATGTCTGTCTTTCGGGAAATGATCAAAGTTTTCATCTGTGAAAGCATGAGATATTTCTCTAGCTCTATCAGCTCTGAAATTCATAAAAATGACACTATCATTATCTTCAACTTTTATCAGTTTTCCATCTTTTTGGATACAAGTTGGAATGACAAATTCATCAGATTGATCTCTAGCATAAGACTCCTCTAGAGCTTCAAGCGCAGAATTACAAACAAACTCGGCATCTGCATTGACTATCGCGTTGTAAGCTTTTTCAACTCTATCCCAACGATTGTCTCTGTCCATTGCATAATATCTACCACTGACGCTAGCGATATACCCGATTTCTAAGTCTTGTAATAACTTGTCTGTTTTTTTGATAGAGTCTTCAGCGGAGCGCGGAGGAGTATCTCTACCGTCTAAGAAAGCATGTAAGTATACTTTTTTGACACCTTTTTGCTTGGCAATTTTTATCATTTCAAAAATATGTTCTTCGTGAGAATGAACTCCGCCAGGAGAGAGTAGACCCATTAAGTGAAGGTTTGAATCTTTTTGGATAACATTGTCAATAGCATCACAGATGGCTTTATTGTCACCAAAAGTTTTTTCTTCGATTGCTTTGTCAATTTTTGTAAGCTCTTGATAGACCACTCTACCACAGCCAATATTTACATGTCCAACCTCAGAGTTTCCCATTTGGCCTCTAGGTAACCCAACTTCTAAGCTAGATGCGCTAATTAATGTTTTAGGAAAATCTTGCCAAATGCTATCCCAGGTAGGTGTATTTGCATTTCTGATGGCATTGAAGTAATCACTTTCGCTGTAGCCCCAACCATCCAAGATCACTAAAAGAGTAGTTTTTTTCATATTTATCCTCAAAAACTTTTAACTTTTGAAATTATTTTTAAATACGATTGTCATTATAACTTTATATTTGGAGTTTGTCTGCTTTGATACAAAAAAATGAAATGTTTTTATCTTTTATGTATTTTCCTAATATTATTTATGTGAAGTTAATTTTCTTATATAATTCTAGGTGGGTATTATCTACTTTTTATTAACCAGGATAATTTTTTATATATGAAAACAAGTAAACTGCCAGTCTTAAATAATACAAATGCTTTAAATGCTTTGATTAGTGCTTTTGCTGAAGAGTTGATGAGTAAAGGGTTTGAAGGTGATATACATTCTGATTATGCTTCAAGAATATCATCATCAATGGATAACAGTGTATATCATGTTGTTCCTGAGCTTATTGTTTTTCCATATGGTAAGAATGATGTTAATAGAGTTTTTGCATTAGCGAGTAAGAAGGAGTATCAAGAAATTAAATTTGCTCCTCGTGGAGGTGGTACTGGTACTTCAGGGCACTCATTATGTGCGGGGGTCATTATAGATACTAGTCGATACATGAATAATATTCTAGAAGTAGATTTTGATAATGGATATGTTAAAGTTGAGCCAGGTGTTGTGCTTGACCAACTTAATGATACATTAACTGATTCAGAATATTTCTTTGCACCAAATTTATCACCTAGTAATAGAGCAACTTTAGGAGGTATGGTAAACACCGATGCGTGTGGTAAAGGTTCTAGAATTTATGGACGGACAAGTGCGCATGTCTTAGAGTTGGAGTGTACTTTAATAAATGGGCAGAAGTTATCTACTAAAAAAATTAAATTAAGTGATCTTAATGAAGATAAATTAAATGACATTGAGAAAAATATATACTCAATAGTTGTTGAACATATTATAGATAAGTACGAATTAATTGAGGAGAAATTTCCCAAGTTAAGTCGTTATTTAACAGGCTACAATCTTGCCAAAACTTATAACAAAGATGACAATACTGTCAATCTAAGCTATTTAATATCTGGTTCGGAAGGAACATTAGCTTTTGTTACGGAACTCAAACTTAAACTAACTAAAAAACCTAAATTTAAAGCACTGTTTGCGATTTCATACAATAGTTTTGATGATGCGTTGAGAGCTGCTAGAGATTTATTGTCATCTAAGCCATCAGCTATAGAGACCATAGACAATAATATAATTGAAATTGCAAAGGGCGATGAGATTTATCACAAGATAAAGTATATGCTTGAAAAGAATAACTCTATTAATGTGGCAGCAGTAAATTTAGTTGAATTTATTGCTGATAGTCAACATGAGTTAGATAATATGACCTCGCGTCTAGAAAGGCAATTACTAGAAAAACAATCAGTGTTTCATTTCACAGAAAGCCAAACTGATATGGATAGTCTTTGGGAGTTGAGAAAAAAAGGTGTAGGCTTACTTGGTGCAATGAAAGGAGATCGTAAACCAATACCTTTCATTGAAGATACAACAGTAGCTCCTGAGAAATTAGCAGACTATATCAAAGAGTTAACAGTGTTGCTAGACTCTTATGGTGTAAGATATGGGATGTTTGGTCATGTTGATGTAGGGTGTTTGCATGTAAGACCAGCACTAGATATGTCCTCAGCTGAAGATTCTCAGAAGGTTAAACAAATTACTCAAAAGGTTAGTGAACTTGTTAGAAAGTATGGTGGGGTTTTATGTGGTGAGCATGGTCACGGCTATCGAAGTGAATATATAAAAGAGTACTTTGGTCAAGAGCTTTATGACTCATTAGGACATATCAAAAAAGTATTTGACCCGCATAATCAACTTAATCCGGGTAAAATTACTGTTCCAACAGGTAGTAAGGATAAGCTTGTAAAAGTAGATGGGCCATTCAGGGGTTATTCAGATGAGCAAGTGCCTAAAGATATGCGCGAACAATTTTCTGGAGCATATAACTGTAATGGTAATTCGCAGTGTTTAAACTATAATTTAGACACTGTAATATGTCCATCAGCCAAAGCTAGTAGAAACTGGTTATATTCACCAAAAGGAAGATCAGCGGTATTACGTGAGTGGCTTAATCAGCTTTCGGCAGCAGGATACTCAACAAAGGATAAAGTCTATAATACAGGTTTCGATAAAATAGAAGATTATCCTGATGATTTCTCTCATCAAGTTTATGACTCTTTGGATAAATGTTTAGGATGTAAAGCTTGTGTGTCAGGTTGTCCTATAAAAGTTGATATCCCTACAATGAAATCTAAATTCTTATACCATTATCATTCTAAGTATAAGAGACCTGGTCTAGATTATTTCGTTAAATATAGTGAGTCACTGTTGAGAATCAACTTATATATGCCAAAAATATATAATGATATTTTTAATACTCAGTTTGTTAGAGCTGGATTGACTAATTTAGTTGGTTTTGCAGATACTCCAATCATCAGTTCGTTAAATTTAAGGTCAGAGCTCAAAAAAAGAGGCGCTCCAGAGTTTAATCTTGAAGAAATGAGAAGTTTGTCTACTGAACAGAAGAAAAAAGCTGTTTGTATCGTCCAAGATATATTCACATCACTGTATGATACTCATATAGTTCTGTCGTTGTATGATTTCTTGACAGCACTAGGCTTTAGAGTATATTTTGCTCCGTTTAGAGTTAATGGTAAGCCTTCTCATGTGAAGGGTTTTCTGAAGTATTTTAAAAAGCATGCTCTAAAAGCTACTAAACTATACAATCAAATAGCTGAAACTAAAGTCGAAATGATTGGGGTTGATCCTGCTATGACGCTGGTTTATAGAGATGAGTATAAACAAGCTTGTCGAGATAAAATAAGATTTAAAGTCAAACTGGTACAAGAATGGTTGATAACAAAACTTGATACCTTACCTACTATGCAAAAAATGTTAGATAAAGAGTTTAATCTTTTTAATCATTGTACAGAAAAGTCTTTATCTGTCGTGTCAGTAGAGCAGTGGCAAAAAATATTTAAGCATTTTGGTGTTGAGACAAAAGCAGTTAAAGTTGGATGTTGTGGCATGTCTGGTAGTTTTGGACATGAGACTAAACATATTGATGCTTCTAAACATATTTATAATTTGAGTTGGAAAGCTAAAATTAAAGAAAGTGGTATAAGATCTGTGATTGCCACAGGATTCTCCTGTAGGTGCCAAGTCAAACGTATGGAAGGACATACAATAAAACATCCTGTTGAGATATTGGAATTAAATAGAAAAAAACAGCATAAAGTGTTGACACATAAAATCTAGTCAGTATAATAAACATCAAATCTTTAGGGTTGTTAGCTCAGTCGGTAGAGCAGTTGGCTTTTAACCAATTGGTCACAGGTTCGAATCCTGTACAACCCACCATTTATTTTACCTCTTACTTCAATTTTTTTGTAGTTATGGGTTGTTAGCTCAGTCGGTAGAGCAGTTGGCTTTTAACCAATTGGTCACAGGTTCGAATCCTGTACAACCCACCATTTACCTAAAATATTTCATATAAAAAACTTAATAGGTAAATAATTATTTATTAATATTATTATTTTGGAAGTTCCAATATAATATTAATACTTTAAAAGTTAGAAAATTACTATGTCTAGTGTAAATTTAAAACACCCAAGAGCTTTACCTATTTGCTTTCTTACTGAAATGTGGGAAAGATTTGGTTATGCAATAATTGCAACAACAATGATTTTTATTTTGATCCAAAGGTTTGACTTAAATGATAGTAAAGCAAATATTATAGTTGGCTCATTTAGTGCAATGCTTTATATAACATCAGTATTAGCGGGGCAAGTTGCTGATAAGCTTATAGGGTATTATCGTAGTGTGCTTTTGGGAGGCGTCTTCTTAATAGCAGGCTATACATATCTTGTGTTTGCAAGTGACTTATTTACCTTTTGCATTGCCTTAGGGGCTGTCTGTAGTGGCACAGGTTTATTGAAAACGAATGTTGGTAGCTATTTAGGTCATAGTTATAAGCCTGAAGATACTCACCGTCAGAGCGGATTCACAATATTTTATGTCGGGATAAATATAGGAGGGTTGCTTGGTTTTTCAACAGCAGGTTATATATATAATTCTATGGGAGATATAGCAATATTTGTTTTAGCTGCGATAATGATTCTGATAGGAACTTTAACTTTTTATATAGGATTCAAAAAATTAAGTTTGGAATTGTATAGAGAAAGTGTCAGCGTTTTTCAATGGATTCTTGCTATAGCTATATCGATTGGTGGAGGGTTAGCAAGTGTAATTGTTATATACAACCCTAGTATTTCTAATTTGTTCTTAATTTTAATTATCATATTTAGTTTATTTGTTATATTTAAGGGTGCTAAAGATCCAAAAGATTTGAAGAAGGCAGTATCCTACCTAATATTTTTGATAGTTGCTGTAGCATTCTGGGCGTTATATAACCAAATATTTATGTCGTTAAATCTGTTTATAGATAGAGTTGTTGATCATAGAATTTTTGGAGTTAATATTCCAACTCAGTCATTTCTAATATTTAATACTTCGACAGTATTAGGAGGAGGTGTTTTATTAGGACTTTTATGGAAAAAATACAATTTATTAGACATCTATAAGTATTTAATAGGGATGTTTATATTAATCTTTATGTATGTGACTGTCGCAGTAGGAATTCATCTATCTGGAGTAGATACACAAAGTCTAGTAAGTGGTTATTGGGTTGCTTTATGCTATATCTGTCTTGGTTTTGCAGAGCTCTTTGTATCAGCAATAGGATTGTCTTTAGCAACTAGACTGGCTCCACGTGGACAGATAGGTGCTTATATGGGATTATGGCTAGTAAATATTGGTATTGGTGGATTTGTAGCAGGTATTATTGCAAATTTTGCAGCCATATCTGATAACAATATAAATAATATTATTGAACTTAAACATGTATATTTACATGGTTTTAATATCTATATCAGTATTGCTGTGATTGCATTTGTTATAACCATGGTAGCAACCTTTTTTATCAAAAAACTACTTGGTGATGATGCTTAAACTATAAGGAAAACATATATGGAAGTAATTCTTTAATATTTGTTTGTTTTATATCTGTTTTTTTGATGTTAGATAATATAATTGGACACTCAAGATCTAGAAGCTCAGACATAACTTGTCGGCAAGCTCCACATGGAGAAACTCCTTCCGGAGTGTCAGCAACTACTGCGAGTTTTTTGATATCTTCTTTACGATAGCCTTGTGCATAAGCATAGAATAATACTGTTCTTTCAGCACAGTTGCATAGTCCATAAGAAGCATTTTCTACATTAGCACCTTTTAAAATAGAGCCATCTTTCATTAATAGTGCAGCACCAACATTAAACTTAGAATATGGAGTATAAGCATTCTCAGCTGCTTGTATAGCTGCATCAATTAGTTTGTTGTTAATATCATTGCTCATTAGTGTTTATTTTTCCTTAGTTTTCAAAATTATTCTCAATTGAGTGTTTTATAATTGACATTATATTCTGTATACCTTCATCATATCTGCTTTTATTGACTGATTCTGAAGTTATTCTCTTTGCTAGAACTGTACATATACAGCTGGCTTGCAAGCCAAAAGTGGCACATACTGTAAGCAAAGCAGAAGACTCCATTTCTAGATTAAGAACGTTTAATTTTCTCCACTCATCTAGAGATTCTCTAAAATGTTTTCTTACATAACCGCTATAGCTATCTCTTCTTTCTTGGCCTGGGTAAAAGGTGTCAGAAGATCCTGTAATTCCACAGTGAATATTTATATCTAATGATTTTGCTGAGTTGTATAAAGAACTATTTAACTTAAAGTCAGCAACCGCAGGATACTCTATTGGCGCATAATGATATGAAGTTCCATCTAGACGAACAGAAGCAGTGGTTAATATCAAATCACCAAAATCAATATTTTCTTGAATAGCACCACATGTTCCCACACGTATTAGTTTTTTGATTCCTATCATAGCTAGTTCTTCGATACATATTGCTGTTGAAGGACCACCCATACCTGTTGATATGATGACAGTATTTCTGCCAGCTACTTTAGCCAAATACGATGTATATTCTCTATTAGTAGCAAGAAACTTAGCATTTTTATCTAGCATTTTTGCTAAAGGCTCTGACCTTTTAGGATCTCCAGGAAGAACTGCGATTTCTGCACTATTTATCATCTCTTCACTTAATCCTATGTGATAAAGCACTTCGTCTCTTGCTACGCGTTTATTAGCTATATTTATATTACTCATAACTTTAAATATTCAGATTTACTCATATAAACATTCTACTCTTAATAATTTTAAATAGAATATATTAAGCAATTTTTTTATAATACTGCAAAAAGTAAATTTATAAATTATCATGAAGCAACAGTACGCGAATTTTGCAACCATTGAGAATTTTTTGTTATGTGAAACGCCTGATCAATGGATACAGAAAGCATTAGTAAATATAGAGCTTATGCTTGTAGATCATGCTCACTGTGAGATGAAAGCAGCATCTTCAGCTATGACATATATTTATAGACACCCTGACAAATATGAACTGGTAACTAGAATGTCTAAGATCGCTAGAGAAGAATTGGTACACTTTGAGCAGGTGTTGCGTATTATGAAAAAGCGAGATATTCAATACAAAGCTATATCAGCATCTAGATATGCTAGTCAATTAATCAAGGCCGCTAGGACAGATAAAGAAGGACGCTTTATTGATGCTTTGATAATTGGGGCATATATAGAAGCTCGTTCTTGCGAAAGGTTTGCAAAAGTTGCTCCATACTTGGACTCTGAATTACAGAAGTTCTACAATGGGCTATTAGAGTCAGAAAAAAGACATTTTACGATATATCTGCATTTTGCAGAAAAATATTCTTCTACAGATATTGGCGAAGATATCAAAAGAATAGGTGAAATAGAAAAGGATCTTATATTATCTTCAGATTCGGAGTTTAGATTTCATAGCGGTATCTAGGTATAGATTATTAACTTTACTAGATTATCGGTAATTTCCATTTATATATTATTGACATAATTCTTATTGTCAGACCAAAACCTATAATTATTGCAGCACTTATATATAGGTTTACATTTAGGTATATGAAAATAATGTTCATTCCTCCTACAACAGCTGCTACTGAAGCGTATAGCTCTGCTGTAAAAGCAACTGGGATATCATTACAGATCATATCACGCATGATACCTCCAGCAACGCCGTTAAGTATAGCTATAACAACACCAACTATAAAAACACTAAAGAACTGCATATTAAATACTTCAGTACAAATCTGGTGTGCAATGCTACTACCTATGTAAGCAAAAGCAATAAGACCAATTGAATCTAATATCAAAAATATTTTATAAAACTTATTAATGTATTTTTGTGTAAAGATAGCAATAATTGAGAAAAATAAACATATAACAATGTAATAAGGGTGGAGGATAATCGTTACAGGAAGATTACCTAAGATTAGGTCTCTGACTACACCGCCACCTAAAGCAGTTGTTAAAGCGATTGCTACAACTCCAAAAGCATCCATATTTCTTCGAGACGAAGATATAACACCTGTCATACTTTCAGCAATTATTCCTATAAGAAACATCACTGTAAAAATATAAGGTCCTGATATTCCAACGTGATACATGATTCATTTCCTGAAGCTAGAGTTGGCATATATTTTAGAGATTATTTTTAGAATTTAAATGGTTTTTTGTTATTAGGTTGGTATAACTTCTTTTTATTTCTTCTATGGACAGGTTTGAGCTAAGAGCATAAATATAAGTTACAAGAGAAAATATAAAAATTAGTAATAAAGTTAAGATTAAGGAAAAGTATTCTGGGTACGTGTTATAGCAAAAAGATATAATAGTTATGCATATAATATGTAGAAAGAACCATAAACTCTTTAGAAAATGAAGCTTATGACTTTTTACTCGGGTTTTTTCTATTATGATAAATATAGTGCTACAAATAATTGCAAAGATAACAATATTAACAATGGTATTCCAGCCACTAAAGAAGATAATAATACTAGAGAAATAGAATGATAAGAAGCAAGTGACATCTGCAGCTTTTAGTTTGTATGCTCTATTTACATCTGGTATTGATTTTCTAAAGTTCATAGTGGCTAGTGGGCCAATTAGGTATGTAATAGCCATAAGTGCTGCAATAAATGTAGATACTTCTGCCCAGTTGTCAAATATAAAGAAAATAAATAAAGAAATGATAAAGCTAATTAACATATAGGTTTTCATGCCTTTTCTATTTTTTGTGGCATCTTGCAGTAAGATATTTTCTGTTATTAGGACATTCAATGACTCGACAGAAACTCGTAGATACATAACACCACATATAAATGGAAATGTTAGAGCTGAAAAATATAAGATAGTACTTAGGAGTCTTGAACCTATATTTGAAGCAACTACACCAAATGCTCCAAGCTCATTTGTTCCAACGTAGACATTATCAAAATTCTTAGCAGAGTAGAAGTAAGCGATTTGCACTAGAAGGAAAATTATTAAAGATATTAAAATCACTAGAATTATTGATAATGGAATGGTGCTTTTGGGGTTATGGGCTTCGCCAGCTATTTCTATAATCGTCTTAAAACCAATAAATGAGAATGCAATACCACCCATTGTGATGGCTGTGAAAATCTCTGACCATTTCCAAGTTAGTACATGTAGTGAGCTATCGCCGACATAGTGTGTAGCTTGCTGTGGAGTACTAAGGCAAAAAATCACTATAAATAAAGCCACAAATATTGGGATGATAATTTTTAGTATAGTGAAATAGCTGTTTATACGAGATATCAAGCTTATTGATAAGAAGTTTAGTAAACAGGAAAGTGCCACAATAATTATACCTGCTATCATGTGATGAATTTGATTTTTTAGCAGTGTTGGGAAATATACCGCTAAATATTGAATAATAGCATGGCTTTCTATGGGAACAAACATCATATAAGAAAGCCAAGTAAATACTGCAAATATAAACCCAGTCATAGGACCGTATATAATAGTTGGAACTTTTGATGAAGCACCATTTGTTGAGAAAAGTGTACTAAACTCCATAAAGGATAGAGCAATTACAAAAGTGATTATTGCTGCAATAATCCAAGAAACTATAGATGCATAACCTGCTATTTTTGTACTATATTCGGCAGTAAATAGCCAGCTTGAACCTATTAAAGAAGTAATCCCTATACCGATTAAACTAATCAAACTAATACTTTTTTGCATATAAATATAAAACCTCAAATTTGTTATGCAGTTATCAAAATATCTAACATAATAAGTATTTATTTAAAGATTATGGTTTATTCGTAAGTTTAAAGATAATTAATTTTTTAAATACGGGCTATTAGAAAAATCAATTTGCTTTATGCCTACTCCTAAGTGATTATGAAATAAAACTGATTTATTATTTGCTTTCTTTTAAGTATCTAATGCAGATAAGTTTCAGTAACAAAACATTTTATTTAAACATTATAAGAAAAATTAAAACTAAGAGGAAAGTATGATGAAATATCAAGCAAATAATTTTATAAATGGTCAACAAGTTAAGCCAACAGGAACTACAGTTATTGATATAGATAATCCTCAAACTGGTGAAGTAATTGCCAAGATGACTTGTTCATCTGTTGAAGATTTAAACAATGCTGTGAATATAGCTAAAGAGGCTCAAGAAGCTTGGGGAAACACTACGTTTAAGACAAGAGCTCAGGTATTTTTTAAATACAGACAGCTTTTGGAAGAAAATTTTGAAGCACTAGCAAAGCTTTGTGCTGAAGAGAATGGTAAAACACTTGCAGAAGGTGCTGCAGAAATAGCAAAAGCTATGGAGCTTTGTGAGCTTGCAGTATCTATCCCTCAAACGCTAGGTGATAGAAGACAAGTTATTAGTACAGGTATTGAGTGTAAAGAGCAAAGAACTCCTTTAGGTGTTGTTGCAAGTATTGTACCATTAAACTTTCCGGTTATGGTTCCTCATTGGACTATTCCAATGGCTCTAGTTTTAGGTAATGCAATGATTGTTAAACCTTCTGAAAGAGTACCATTATCTTGTATAAGAACTGCTGAACTATTAAAGCAAGCTGGTTTACCTGATGGTGTATTTAATATTGTTCAAGGCGATAGAGATATTGTAGAGGGTATTTGTGATCACGCAGATATTAAAGCAGTATCATTTGTTGGATCTAGTCCTGTAGCGAAGATCGTATATGAGAGATCGGCTAAGTCAGGCAAAAGATGTATTGCTTTGGGAGGTGCTAAAAACAATTTATTGTTATTACCAGATGCTGATCCTGATATGGCATCAAGCGATATTGTGGCATCTTTCACGGGATGTGCAGGTCAAAGATGTATGGCAGCATCATTACTAATAGCAGTTGGTGATGTTGATCATATTATTGAAAAAGTTGTGGAGAAAGCTAAGGATGTACAAGTTGGTGTAAATCTTGGTGCAATCATAACAAAAGAATCTAAAGATAGAATAGAAAACTACATTACTAAAGCAAAAGATGCTGGATGTAAGATTTTACTAGATGGTAGAAATGCTGTAGTTGAAGGTAAAGAGGGTGGTTACTATGTGAACCCGACTATTATCGATGGTGCAGAGTTTGGTCAGCCATGGTCTTGTGATGAGATTTTTGGTCCAGTTGTAACTATTATTAGAGTTAAAAATATTGAAGAGGCTATCAAGATTCAAAACTCATCTATATATGGGAATGGTGCATCTGTATATACTCAAGATGGTGAAGCTGCGACTTATGTTATTGATAGGTTAACAGCTGGTATGTGTGGTGTGAACATTGGAGTACCAGTTCCAAGAGAGCCATTTGGTTTTGGTGGTTGGAAAGACTCTAAATTTGGTGTTTCTGATATCACAGGATCTCAACCGGTAGATTTCTGGACTCAGACTAAGAAAATTACAACAAAATGGAATGCTAAGCATAAGAAAGATTGGATGAGCTAATATTTGCTTAGGCTAAAGTATTTAAACAAAAATTATATTGTATTTTTTAGGAGAGAAATGTGAGTATTAGAGAACAAATTAAACAAAATAATATTGATCATAATGTTTTTACTTGGGTGAAACAAGGTGGTTTAAATCCTGCATGTATCGAAAGGGGAGAAGGTTCTTTCATATATGATTATGATGGTAAGAAAATTTTAGATTTTACTGCAGGTTTGATCAGTGTAAATCTAGGGCATGGTAATCTGGCTGTAATTAATGCTGTAACAGAGCAAATGAAAGCAATTGCTTTTCCTGCACCTGTTCACGCTACTAAAGTTAAAGGTGAGTTAGCAAAGAAATTAGCAGAGCTTTTACCAGGTGATTTAAATAAAGCATATTTTACATTATGTGGAGCAAGTGCAAATGAAGCTGCAATCAAGGCCGCTAGAGCATATTCAGGTAAACAGAAAATACTAACAAGGTATAGATCTTTCCATGGTGGTAGTTATGCGACTATGACATTGGGTGGAGATCCTAGAAAACTTCCTCATGATGCAGATGGTATCCCTGGTGTTGTTCATTTTGAAATACCATCTACTTATGATGGCATCTATAATGAAAACCCTAAGAAACAAACAGAAGAAGCTTTAAAGCACTTAGAAAGAGTAATTAATTACGAAGCTGCTGAAAATGTTGCTGCGATTATGCTCGAAGGTGTAAGTGGTACATCTGGTTGCTACTTATATCCAGAAGGCTACATGGAAGGTGTAAGAGAGTTATGTGATAAGTACGGTATTTTACTAATCGTTGATGAAGTAATGAGTGGTTTCTGCCGTACTGGCAAATGGTTTGGTTTTATGAACTATGACATTGTACCGGACATTGTTACTATGGCAAAAGGCATTACATCATCATATTTACCATTAGGTTGTTGTATGCTTTCTGACAAGATTATGGCGAAATTCCAAGAAACAGCTTTTGTATTAGGTGCTACTTATAGTGGTCATCCAGTGTCTTGTGCTGCAGGTTTAGCTACTATCAATGAGTATGAAAGATTAAATGTGCTTGATAATGTAAATAAAATGTCTGCATACTTCGGTGAAAAAGTAGAAGAGTTAAAAGCTAAACATAAATGTATTGGTGATTATAGATCAAAAGGTCTATTAGGTTGTTTTGAGCTTGTTAAAAATAGAGAAACAAAAGAGCCATTAGTTCCTTATAATGCTAAAGATGTTAGTATTACAACTAAGATTGCAGGTAAATTCAAAGAGCTAGGTTTACACTCTTTTGTAAGATGGAATCATATATTTGTTGGGCCGCCACTAACAATTAGTAAGGAAGAACTGGATATAGCTGTGACTGTTCTTGATGAAGTATTTACTTTAGCTGATACTTTCTGTGACTAGACTAGTATTCTTGTTTCTGCAACCAATCACAAAATAGTTTAACAATTTTCGTGTGGTGCTTATTTTTCTTCAATATAATTCGATGATTTCTTGTCATTACAATATTTTTTACATTAATAACCTTTAGTGAGTTATTGTCTATCTCACTAAGGCTTACATTAGGCACAGTTGCAAGAAAATCGCTGTTTGAGACATATACTTTAACAGCTTCAATATTCGGTAGATAGAAATCATCATCAATGAAAGAGTTTGTACTTTCTTTTATCATGTCACCATTTTTTGTAAAAACTATATCTCCTAGAACAATGTTCTCTTTAACATCGTAGTCACCAGCCCATTTCCTCATGATATTTGAGTTTTTATCTATCTTGGTTATAAGAATATCTCGCGTTGTAAAAGTGTCATGATAATATGCCCATTTATATCCAAAAACATCATCAATGTTAACAGAGTCATACTTTGCAAGTGGGTGGTTTTTATTGCAGATTATTTTGAGTTCAGACTTTTTTATAATGATTTCTTCTGATTTCATTTCATGTAAAAGAACACGTCCCTCGACAAAGCCTATTTCACATATTTCATTTTCAATATTAGCGAAAGTTTTATCAAGGTTATCACTGATAATATTAATCTTTATGTTTGGGTATTCTGTCTGGAATTTATAAAGTAGTTTTGGCAGCACATAAGTTGCTATTACAGAGTTTGCAGCTACAGAAATGTCACCTTGTAGGTTTTCATTGGATTTATTAAATAATTCAAACTCATTTGATTTTTCTATGATTTCAATAGCTTTCTTAAATAGGGCTTTACCGTCACTATTTAGGCTTAGACCATTTTTATTACGGTCAAAAAGTTTTATTTCAAGGATTTTTTCTAACTGACCTAAACTAATACTAGCTGCAGATTGTGATATAAAACATGACTTGGCACCTTCGCTGATAGATTCAGCTTTTGCGACTTCAATAAAAACTTTCAGATGTTTGAGAGTTATACGCATAATGGAGGATAAGTACTACTAAAAATATATTCACAAATTGTAGCATAATTGAGCTATTTAAAAGTCTAAATATATAAAGACTTATTTTTTACGTAGAAGTTTGGCGGATAGAGTACTTGTGGTTTTTTCTTTTAATATATCAAAACCATCAAGTTTATATGTAGCTGTTTTTTCAGTTTCTACATAAATCAATGTTTCATTAGGAATATTTTGATTTTTTAATATTGACTTTAGAGCTTTTGGAGTGATGTTTTTATTGAATGGAGGGTCTAAAAATATAATTAGCTTAGAATTTTTGGCGTCAAAATTTGCAAGGGCTTTTATACTATCGGCTTTATATATTTCACAATTCTTTATTTCCAATGCATTAATATTTTCTTTGATTTGCTGCAAAGCTTTAAAATTAAGTTCATAGAATATAGTTTTTGAAGCGCCTCTTGATATGCTTTCTATACCTAGGCTACCACTACCAGCAAAAGCATCAATGCAAATGCTATCATGTATATATGGAGCTAACCAATTAAAGATAGTTTCTTTAAGTTGATCAGAGGTTGGGCGTAAGCCATTTACATTAGGGAACTTAAGCCTTCGATTCTTATATTTTCCAGATATTATACGAATAGTATTTGTCTTCACTTATTCGATATCTCCAACCATTACTGTGATTATGTTATTTTCTTGTATCGCTTGGTAAGCATTATGAATCTCTTTAGCAGTAACATTATTAATATGCTCAACATAAGTATCAAAAAAATCTAAAGGTAGATTTTTATTTGCGATTGAAGATAGCATATTTAATTTAGAGCTATTTTTTACACTACTGAGTAAATGCGTGCCTTCAATATGCTTTTTAGAGTTTGTTAGGGTTTGTTCATCTATAGTTGAATTGATGAAATTACTATAGACAGTGTTTATAGTGTCTATAGCAAGGTTTGGATTACTTGTTTGAGCCGATATTAAAAAACTACCGTAATCGGGATTAATATTTGCTGTGCTTGATATGTTGTAAACCAATCCAAGCTCTTCACGAACTTTATTGAAAAGCAAAGAGTTTAAACCGCCACCACCAAGTATTTCATTTCCTAGTTTTAGAGGGAAGTATAATGGATCGTTAATTTCGAGTAATAATTGATGACCAACTAGTATTGCAGTTTGTTTACTTGGAAATTTGTTTTTAACTATTTCGATATTGTTTTTTTGTTGAGCAAATTTTTGCGTATTTTTTTTACCTTTTGGTAGGAGGCTAATTATTTTTTGAGAAATACTTTCAGCCTGAGATTTATCTATAGCACCAACTACACAAATATTAGCATTATTCGCACAAATATTTTCACCAAAGAAATCTTGAATATCTTTTTGAGATATTTTTTTGATAGTTTCTTTGTAGCCAATTGTTGGCTTACTATAAGGGTTATTTGCAAAAATATGCTTTGAAAATTCAAGTGATGCTAGGTAATTGGGCTGTTGATATAAATAGTCAATATGAGTAAGAGTCTGAATTTTTTCTCTTTCTAATATATCAGGATCAAAGTCTGGAATAGTAAAAACTTCTTCTAATATACTAATAGTATTGCTAATAATATTATTATCATTTAACAAGCGAATTTTTATATTAAAAAATTCTTTAGTAGTTTCTGAATGTATAGATATTCCATTATCAGTTATTTTATTTATAAGTTCTTGCTCATTAGATTTCTTAGTCTTTGTAGCAAACATTCCTACTGCCAAATCAGCTAAACCATTCAATTCTCCATCAAATGCAGATCCAGCTCTAAAGTTAAGCTGTATATCAATCATTGGTAAACTTGGAGATTCTTGGAAATATACTGTTGTATTATTTATATCAAATTTATGGATCATAATTTTTAATCCTTTAATAAGTGAAGAGATGTAAGGTTTGATTTGTCAAAATATCTGTCTAGTACACGGTTAACATCACTGGTTGAAACATCATAAAGTTTTTCAAGATACTTATAGTAGTCAACATCTAGATTTATACTGGCAAGAGAACCTATTAAATTTGCTTGAGTTTCAAGAGAATCCATAGCAAACACTTTATCAGCTTTTATAGTTACTTTTGCTCTATCGAGTTGCTCTTGGGTTATACCATTGTTTTTTAGCTTTATAATTGAATTCTCTATTTCATTTTGGATTTTATCTAAGCTTTGGTTGTGGTTTGCTATAGCTGTAATCATAAAAAGATCCTCTCCTTTTATGAAGGGAGAGTATTCGCTATCAATATGACAACATAGATTTTTATCTCTAACAAGCTCTTGTTGTAATACTGATGCATCAGCACTACCAATAATATTATTTAGGATCATTAAGGCAAAAGGATCATTATCATGATAATCAGTTGTTAGCGAGGGTGTTATGTATCCTAATATCGCAGCATCTGTATCATTTGGTGATTTTTGTACTTTTGAGTGTCTATAGCCAATATTTATTAAGCTTGGCTCTTTTTCTATATTAATTAATTTAGATTTAGGAATACCACCGAAGTAATCCTTTATCATAGGTATAGCTGATGATTCATCAATATCACCTACAAGAACAATATTAGCGTTATTTGGGGCGTAATTTTGTTGATACCACTTTTTTAGATCATTAAGAGTGTAATTTTCAATATCTTCACGCCAACCAATTATTGGAGTGTGTCGTGAATTATTTTGATATGCAAGTCTCATAAATTGTTCAAAGGCGTAGCTAAATGCTTTGTCATCTACACGTAGATTTCTTTCTTCGAGTACAACTTTTCTTTCAGGGATAAATTCATTTTCATCAAAGAGTAGGTTAGACATTCTTGATGACTCAATAGATAGGCTTAGTTCTAGATTTTTTTTATGCCAAAATTGGTAGTAAGCAGTATAATCAAAACCTGTGAATGCATTTTGTACACCCCCATTATTCTCCACTATACTATTAAGCTCATCTTTGGAGTATTTGTTAGTACCTTTAAACATCATGTGTTCAAGCATGTGAGATATGCCAGTTAGTTTAGTGGGTTCGTATGTAGAACCTACTTTATACCAAATCTGTGCAAGAGTGACGGGAGCTCTCAAATCTTTTTTAATGTATATATTTAAATCATTGTTTAAGGAATATTTGTTAATGCTCATATATTATTTTATGTTTCTTTAGATCTTATAAATAGATAAATTAGTAATATTAACGCAACAACCGTAGGTCCTGCAGCACCAATTATTGTTGGTAAGTGCAGAATCAGCGCAATTGGGCCAAATATTTGGTTAATAATAAAAAATGCGAATCCAAAAAATGCTCCTAAAAGTAGCTTGAGTATTAGGGTTGATGATCTTGTGGATCCTATACTTAAAGGCACAGAAAGTAGTATTAATACCATTAAAGCTATAGGCTGAAAAATTTCTTGCCAAAACTTTAGTGATATAGAGTCTTTTGCCTGACTATTGGAAAGCATATATTTAGTTAACTGAGTAAAGTTTAGATAGTCATTATCGTTGATAGTAATAACTTTAGCTACAGATATTGGTATTGGATTAGACCAGATAGCTTTATAAACATTTTCTTTGACACTTATATGTTTGGCATTGCTGTTGGGGAATGTTACAACACTTACATCAAACACATTTGCTGTCGCATCATTTACGTATTCAGCTTTTTTTGCATATCTAACTTGTTGCACTTGGTTATCACTGGTTATAAACTTTCTTATTCCGAATGCTTTTCCTCCATTAGGATCTATATTTGAGATATTCATAAACCCGTCAGAAGTTTTGAGCCACAAGTCGTGAGTGTTATATGCAACGGTGTTTGAGTCAGCGAGCTTTTGTAATACTGGAGCTATATAGCCACCAAAAACCATTGTGATGATAGAGCCAATTATACCGACTAATACTACCCCTTTTGCAATTTGAGCAGTAGAGCGACCAAAAGATCTTAATACTATTATTTCGGAGTTGTTTGCAAGTAAGCTAAGTCCCATTAGTGCTCCCACCATAGCACAAGCAGGAAGTAATGTGTATAAGATTCCTGGTAACTGATATATAGTTACTATAATAAGCTCTATGTTACTTGCGCCTGTATCATTATTACTTACCTGTGCTAGATATGTGAAAATAAAAAATAAAATACAAAAGATCAAACTTACAACAAGAAAACTGCTAAATACTGTTTTAAAAATGTAACGATCAATACGGTTTAAAAACATTTACTTTTCCTTTTTAGATGATCCATTATCTTTTCTTATTGTTCTAATAGCATAAATTATAAAAAAGATATGTGGAAGCCAGCAGCCTATCCAGATTGGTAATTTACCACCAACCATAAGAGTGTTAACAAACATATTACTACATAAGTATACGGCCAGAACAACAACAGAGGGCAGCAGTTTAGCATATTTATTTTGTCTTGGTCTTAATCGACAAAGAGCAAGAGCCAACAATGATGCTACAATTACAGAAATAGAGTTGTTGATACGACCAAAAAGTTCCCCACGTGAAACTGTTCCGTTGTCACTATCAGAAAAATTTTCTATTAATGTGTGCATGTATAGCCTATCAACTTTATCGTGATTGTAATCACGGTCAGAAGTGTCAAAAATAGTGTATATGGCATTCTTAGCAGTGTCATAAGAGTGTTCGTATGTTTTAGGTTCTTTTGTATAAATATGAGCATCGTGGAAGTCTACGTATGCTGCACCTTTATCTGTTATAACCTTTGCTATAGGGGCTGTTACAACTTTGTATTCATCACTATTATCTGTACCCATATATAAGAAAACGTCTTTAAGCGTGTTCCCTGATTTACTTTTTATATATATGACTTTTCCATCAGTAGTTTTAATTATCTTGTCATCTGTTATTGATGATAGTAGTGCTTTTGCAGTCAGTGATGCTTGATAGATGTCCTGCGTCTGTTTAGATAACGGATTAATATACATTACTGTCAAAAATGTTATAAAGGTTAAAGCATATACAGGCTTCATAGTGTTTTTGACAATTTGCATCCATGTGACACCGCCGGCAAGCGTTACAAACATTTCATTGTTTGCAAAGTACTTACCAAAACAAATCACAATAGCTAAAAATATTGCGATAGGCGCGACAAGACTTACATTTCCAGGTATTGTTAATATTACAAATTTTATAATAGAGTCAATTCCAAGACCCTGTGAATAGGCCTGCTGAAAAAGTCGAATAAGTAAATTGGCAGACACAATAGATATTATAAAAAGAGTAATAGATGTGAATGTATTAACTATGTCTTTGTTGTAATATTTTTCTAGAATCAAAGTATGCCACTATATTTATATAATAATTATGCTAGTAGCAATTCTATATTTTTTATAAGCAAAAGTCAGTAAATAAGAATAACTAGGTTTTAAATTTAATGCGATAAATGTCGTTTTTTGATATTATGTTTGAAAATATGTTACAAAAAATACAGGATCTCTAATGAAAATTGTTGTAAATAATCAGTCGACTTTGTCCGCTGAAGTGTTGATTGTTGCTCAAGAAAACCTTAAGAAACTTGTTGAAGAAACAAAATGTCCAAATTCAAAGTCTTTACTAGATAAAAAAGTTTTTAAAGCTGAGTCTGGTGAGGTTCTTCCTTTACTACATGGTGATAAAGTTGTAGTTCTGCTAGGTCTTGGGCTTAGACAAGATTTTATAGCTTCAGAATACGATAAAATTATTGCAAAGATAGCCGAACAGCTTAAAAAATTAAACATAAAAGAGGTTTCTGTAAATATAGACTATATCTTTGCGAATTATAATGAGAAGCAGTTTACTTTAGACACCATTAGAGCATTGATTTCTGAAACCTATGTTTTTGATCAATTAAAATCTAAAAAAGAGAATTTTTCATTAGAGCAAATCGAATTAGTATATTCAGGAAATCAAGATTTGGAAGAGTCTGCTAAGGTTGGTTCAGCAATTGCGTGTGGCCAAAATTATGCCAAGGATTTGCAGAATCTTCCAGCAAATATTTGTAATACAGATTATATGTTGAATGAAGCTAGAGATTTAACATCTAAATATGAAACATTTAATCTTAATTACTTAGATCAGGATGCTATGGCAGAGCTTGGAATGGGCTGCGCATTAGCTGTGGGTCGTGGCTCAGATATGTCTAATTATACTGTATGTATGGAGTATAATGGTGGTGATGAAGATCAGGCCCCGATAGTACTGGTTGGTAAAGGTTTGGTGTTTGATAATGGAGGTATCTGTATTAAGCCCGCTGCTGGGATGGACTCTATGAAAATGGATATGGGTGGAGCTGCTGCTGTTATGGGTACAATGAAAGCTCTAGCAATGCTAAACATTCCTATTAACGTTGTTGGTGTTATGGGGCTTGCAGAAAATGCTGTAGATGCTAGATCATATAGACCAGGTGATGTACTTAAAAGTATGAAAGGTATAACGGTAGAGGTAAGTAATACAGATGCAGAAGGTCGTCTAGTGCTTTGTGATACTTTAACTTATGTTGGTAAATATAATCCAAAAGCAGTTATTAATATGGCAACCCTGACAGGTGCTATGATTATCTCTTTAGGAGATGCATTTTCTGGAATGTTTGCTAATAGCGATAAACTTGCCAACAGTCTTCAGCAAGCAGCCGATGTCTCTAATGATTTAGTATGGAGACTGCCTTTGCATAAGCCATACTTTAAAAAGTTAGAAAGTAAAGTTGCTGATATGGATAATTGTGGTCGCGATAGATCAGCAGGCTCTATAGTTGCAGGGTTGTTCTTATCAAAGTTTACAGAAGATTATGAGTGGGCTCATCTTGATATCGCTGGATCGGCAATGGGAGATTTTGCAAATTGCAAAGCATCTGGTAGACCAGTACCATTACTTATACATTATCTATTGTCGCAATCTAAATAACATATATTTCTCTCTAGTATATTTTTTCTAGTATGGTAGAATACTTCTGTAATTAAATATCACCTCTTTTAGATTTTAATTACGGAGATTAAAAATGCTAAGAATTACTCAACAAGCGATCACTTTTGATGATGTATTGCTTTCACCTAGATATTCGAACGTACTTCCACATCAGGTAGATTTGAAAACAAATATTACTAGGGATATTAAATTAAATATCCCTTTAGTATCTGCAGCTATGGATACTGTTACTGAGTCACGCCTTGCTATAGCTATAGCTCAAGAAGGTGGGATTGGAATTATACACAAAAATATGTCTATACAGGCTCAAGCTCAAGAAGTTAAAAAAGTTAAGAGATTTGAGAATGGGATGGTGATTGATCCAATTACCATAAAACAAGAGAGCTCAATCAAAGATGTCATGCAGCTTGCAAAAGAGCATAATTTCTCTGGTTTTCCAGTCGTTGATGATACTAATAAGATTATAGGTATTGTAACTAAGCGTGACTTTAGATTTGCAAAAGATTTAGATGAGCCAGTGAGTTCTATAATGACACCTAAAGATCAGTTAGTGACAGTAGCTGAGGATGCTTCTCAAGGTGCAATCAAGAAAAAACTTCATGAGCACAAGATAGAAAAGTTACTTGTAGTAAATGAGCAAGGCGAGCTAGTTGGTTTGATAACTACAAAAGATATTGAAAGATCACAAAACAAGCCTAATGCTTGTAAGGATTCGCTTGGTCGTTTAAGAGTTGGTGCTGCAGTTGGCACAGCGGCTGACACTAAGGAACGTGTCACGGCATTAGCAGCAGAGGGCGTTGATATAATTGTTGTTGATACAGCTCATGGCCATTCTCAAGGTGTACTTGATATGGTTAATTGGGTCAAAGAGAATTATCCAAAAATTGAGGTTGTAGGTGGGAATATTGCTACAGCAGAAGCTGCGAAGGATCTTGTTAAAGCTGGTGCTGATGCTGTTAAAGTGGGTATAGGCCCAGGTTCAATATGTACAACAAGGATTGTTGCTGGTGTTGGTGTGCCACAGATTACTGCGATATCAAATGTTGCTGAAGCTTTAGAAGGCACAGGAGTTCCAGTTATTGCGGATGGTGGTATCAAATTCTCTGGAGATATAGCAAAGGCCATAGTAGCTGGAGCTTCAGTGGTTATGATTGGTGGTCTTTTTGGTGGTACTGAAGAGTCTCCTGGTGAGGTGGAACTTTTCCAAGGACGTTCTTATAAGTCATATCGAGGTATGGGATCTCTAGGTGCTATGGAACAAGGCTCTTCTGATAGATACTTCCAGGGTAATACTGATGCTAAAAAATTTGTTCCAGAAGGTGTCGAAGGTAGAGTGCCTTACAAGGGGCATCTTGCTGCAGTTATACATCAGTTAATAGGTGGGTTAAGATCTAGTATGGGGTATACTGGTTCAAAGGATATTCAGACTATGCGAACAGAGCCAACTTTTGTTCAAATTACCGGCGCTGGGTTTAAAGAATCTCATGTACATAACGTTACAATTACGAAAGAACCACCTAATTATCAATCTTAGAGCTCTTTATTTTCGTTCTATTAAGCTATAATTTACTATTATTTTTTTTAGTAGATATAAAGTGATGTCTGAAGCTATACTGTTTCTAAATGGTAGTATCAATTTGTCTTTTTGTGAAAAGTACATTAGAGATATTTTGAATAATTACGATATATTTTGTGCAGATGGTGCTTACAAAAAGATTAGTGAATCTGCTTGTTTAAGTCCAAAAGTTAAAAAAGTTGTAGGTGACTTTGATTCATTCGCTGTTCTAGATGATGAGCTATTTCTTATTGATAAGGATCAGTACTCTACAGATTTTGAAAAATCTTTAGAATATATTATCTCTTTGGGTGTTACAAAGGTTTATGTCTTTGGAGCATCAGAGGGAGAAATGGATCATTTTTTATGCAATATTAGTATTGCTAAAAACTATATGCGAAGATTAGATATTGAGTTTATAGATACTTACTCTAGATATTTTTTTATACCTAAGAAGTATAGTATAGGCGGTGTGCTTGGTAAGATGTTTTCAGTTATGCCTTTTGGATATGCAGAAAATATATACTATAATGGTCTCAGGTATCCCTTATCTGGTGAGACCTTGAGTATAGATACTGGTACAGGTGCAAGAAACTATGCTATTGAAGATAGGGTGGAAATATCTTACTCAGATGGAGATATTTTATTATTTATATCGCATGCAAAATATAAGGATAGATTAAATGACATTTTGTAATAATTCTAGAAAGGGACTAAAACAACAGAATGTAAACTTGAAACAAGAGTTCGCAGTAGATGATCATAGAGTTGAAAAATTATCTTTGAAGCTTGAAGGTATTTACTTTGATTATTCAAAAAATCTTGTTAATGATGCTATATTAAAATCTCTTTTAGAAGCAGCTGATCAGTCTAACCTTAAAAATAAGATTTTGCAGATGTTCACGGGAGAAAAAATCAACTCTACAGAGAATAGATCTGTTTTGCATACTGCGTTACGTGATTTATCTAATTCTCCACTAGTCATAGATGGACAGGATATTCGCAAAGAAGTCAATGAAGAGAAGCAACGTGTAAAAGCTCTTGTTGAAAAAGTAACATCAGGAGAGTGGAAGGGCTTTTCGGATAAAAAAATTACGGATATTGTAAATATCGGTATTGGAGGTTCAGATTTAGGGCCAAAAATGGTTGTTAGAGCTCTGCAACCATATCATTGTACAGGTCTAAAAGTTCATTTTGTTTCAAATGTTGATGCGGATTCATTATTACAAGCTTTACATGTTGTTGATCCTGAGACTACTTTGTTTATTGTGGCATCTAAATCATTTTCGACAGAGGAGACTCTTTTAAATTCTATATCTGCTAGAGAGTGGTTGCTAGATCATTATGAAGATGAAAAAGCTGTAGCTAATCACTTTGTAGCTATATCTAGTAAATTAGATAAAGTAGAAGAATTTGGTATAGATCTTGAACACTGCTACAAGATGTGGGATTGGGTTGGTGGACGCTATTCATTATGGTCATCAATTGGTATGTCGATAGCTTTTGCAATTGGCTATGATAATTTTGAGAAGCTGTTGGCTGGTGCATACTCTGTAGATAAGCACTTTAGAGAAACAAGCTTTGATAAAAATATTCCTGTAATTATGGGATTGTTAGCCAGTTACTATTCATGTGCTTATGCTAGTCAGTCACAAGCATTACTTCCTTATGATGAAAGGCTCTGTTATTTTGTGGACTATCTTCAACAAGCTGATATGGAGAGTAATGGTAAATCTGTGAATCTTGCTGGAGAAACGGTTAATTATCAGACTGGCGTGGTGTTATGGGGTGGTGTCGGCACAAATGGGCAACATGCTTTTCATCAACTTTTACACCAAGGTAATGTTTTTATTCCTGTTGATTTTATAGCTGTGGCTACAAGCCATCATAGATATGATAATCATCAACAGGCTTTACTAGCTAATTGTTTTGCTCAGTCACAAGCACTAATGTTTGGACAATCTTACGATATGGTTTATAATGAGCTCTTAAATTCTGGTCTAAGTGAACAGCAGGCAAAAAAGATAGCTCCTCACAAAGTAATTCCAGGGAATAGGCCAAGTACTACTATTATACTTGATGAGCTTAGCCCATATACTCTTGGGGCTCTTGTTGCTCTATACGAGCACAAGATATTTGTTCAAGGAGCACTGTGGGATGTGAATAGTTACGATCAGTGGGGTGTTGAACTTGGTAAAAAACTTGGTAAAAATATTTTAAAGGCAATGGGCGATGATTCTTCTGATGAGTATCAGAATCTTGATGAGTCAACTAAATGGCTTATAGCAAAGGTAAAAAATAAATAATGTTTACTAGTAAGAAAAAAGGCTTTTCTTTAGTTGAGACAATGGTTGTTATTGTTATTATGACTATATTGATGATGGCAGCAATTAGTTCTTTTACCTTTTTTTTTAAAACATTTGCTGAGACTAGATTGACTAATTTACAAAAGTTTATTGAGTATAGTGTTATTAGGGCCCGCTCTGATGGCAGGACTGTTATAATTTGTGCAGCTACTCCAGATAGTTTTGATGAATCAGGTAAATTGGATAGAAATAGTTTGTCTTGCTCTAATTCAAGATTGTGGGGTGACGATCCTCTCGTTGCTTTTGAAAGTACTGATGGTACAGAAATATATGATGGTAATACTGATGAGATAATAGCAAACCTTCCTCAGGGAAATAATGGTCGTATTTATCTTAATTTAGCGGGGAATCCTAGCTTTATTAGGATTGCGCCTAACGGTTTTATGGCTACAGGTAACGGTAATATTACATATTGTGATAGAAATAATAATTATCAAGCAGCATTAGTTATTAACTTGGTCGGTAGAGTAGTTTATACTGATAGTCCTACGAGAGATGGTGGTGGGGCATTTACTTGTGAATAGTTTGATTTGTGTTATTAAAAGGAGAGAATAAATAATGACAAATGATAGAGTACCTATGACTCCAGTAGGAGAAGAGGCATTAAGAGCAGAGCTAAATAGACTAAAAAAAACTGAAAGACCTGCGATTATTGAAGCTATAGCAGAAGCTCGTGATCATGGAGATCTTAAAGAGAATGCTGAATATCATGCTGCTAGAGAGAGACAAGGTATTATAGAAGGTAGAATTAAAGATATAGAATCAAAACTATCTAATGCTCAAGTTATTGATGTAACAAAGCTTCAAGCCAATGGTATGGTTATATTTGGAGCTACAGTTACAATTATGAATATTGATACGGAAGAAGAAACTACATATCAGATAGTTGGTGAGGATGAAGCAGATATAGATAATCATAAAATATCTGTTATTGCACCTTTGGCACGCGCTTTAATTAAAAAAGAAGAAGGCGATGAAGTTACCTTGGATACGCCTAAAGGTAAAGTCACTTACGAAATCTTAGAAGTAGAATACAAATAATCTAAAATTCAACGGATATTTCTCTAAAATTCTTTATGAAAAAAATTATCATTAAGGGTGCAAAAACCCATAACTTAAGAAATATTGATGTTGAGATACCTAGAGACAAGCTTACTGTTATTACAGGTTTGAGTGGTTCTGGTAAATCATCATTAGCGTTTGATACGCTATATGCAGAAGGCCAAAGACGCTATGTCGAATCATTGTCTTCTTATGCTAGGCAGTTTTTATCAATGATGGATAAGCCGGATGTTGAGCATATAGAGGGCCTTTCGCCGGCTATCTCAATTGATCAGAAAACGACATCTCACAACCCAAGATCTACAGTTGGGACCGTTACAGAAATATATGACTATCTGAGAGTCTTCTTTGCTAGGGCTGGAACTGCTAAATGTCCAGTACATCATATCGAGCTTAAAGCACAGACAGTTAGCCAGATGGTTGATAAAATTTTAGAGTTTGATGAGAAAGCTCGGTTAATGATACTTGCTCCGATCATTTCTCAGAAGAAAGGTACTCACCATACTTTGTTAGATAAAATATTAGCACAGGGTTATATCCGCGTTCGTATAAATGGTGATTTTTTTAATCTAGATGAGGATTATCCAGAGTTAGATCGCTATAAGAAACATAATATAGATGTTGTAGTTGATAGATTTAAGCCTAAGAAAGACAATGAGCAAAGAATTGCAGAGTCTATAGAGACCGCTTTAGATCTTGGTAATGGTATCGTCAAATTAGCAGATATGACTAACGAAAATGCTGAAGATATCTTATTCTCATCAAAGCATGCTTGTCCGTTGTGTGATTATGCTCTCAAAGAGCTATCTCCAAGAATCTTTTCATTTAATAGTCCATTAGGGGCTTGTAGTAGTTGTGATGGTCTGGGGGTCAAAGAATTCTTTGATGAGAAGAAAGTAATAATAGACCCTGCAATTTCGCTTAAGCATGGAGCAATTGTTAAGTGGAATAAAACAAATCAATATTACTATTCACAATTAGAATCCTTGGCTGAGCATTATAAATTTTCATTAGATGAACCTTTTGAGAAATTATCTAAAAAAGTTCAAGAAATAATCTTGTACGGTTCTGGTGATGAAACCATTAAGATGACTGTTGATTCAATTAGAGGTGGTAGACAAACTAGAGTTAAATCATTTGAGGGAGTCATACCTCATTTTGAGCGTAGATACTATGAGTCTGACTCAGATATGGTCAAAAAAGATCTCTATGAGCTTATGAGTAACCTTAAGTGTAAGTCTTGTAATGGTGCTAGAATTAATGAATATGCTAGAAACATATTTATAGCAGATAAAAATATAGCAGATGTGTGTGCCTTGTCTATAGATGAATTATTGAAATGGCTTGATGAATTAGAGTTTGTCGGGCAACAAAAAGTTATTGCAGAGAATTTACTTAAAGAGATCAAGCTAAGAGTTGAATTTTTAGCAAATGTTGGTTTGGAGTATTTAAGTCTTTCAAGACAGGCTGATACTCTTTCGGGTGGTGAAGCACAGCGTATTCGTTTAGCTAGTCAGATTGGTGCTGGATTGGTTGGCGTTATGTATATCTTGGATGAACCTTCTATTGGTCTTCATCAGAGAGATAATCAACGCCTTTTAGATGCATTGCATAATCTTAAAGATTTAGGTAATACGGTTATCGTTGTTGAACATGATGAAGATGCAATTAGGCAAGCTGATTATGTTATTGATATGGGGCCAAAGGCTGGTGTTCATGGTGGTGAAGTAGTTGCATCAGGAAATTACCAGACTATTATCAAAAATAAAAAATCTTTGACTGCTGATTATTTAAGTGGTCGCAAGAAAATAGAAGTGCCAGATAAAAGGCTGAAAGCTTATAAGAATCGTTTTATTGAAATAAACGGAGCAACTGGCAATAATTTACAAGGTGATAACTTAAAAGTTCCTCTTGGTGTTTTGACTTGTGTAACCGGTGTATCAGGGTCTGGTAAATCAACTTTGATTAATAGGACATTATATCCTCTAGCATCAAGATTATTAAATAGAAGTACACTTGTACCTATGGAATATAAATCACACAAAGGATTTAATCATTTTGATAAGGTTATTGATATCGATCAGTCGCCAATAGGACGTACTCCTCGTTCAAATCCAGCTACATATACAGGTGTCTTTACACCGATAAGAGAGCTGTTTGCAGCTACAGCGGAGTCTAGATCTAGAGGGTATAGTCCAGGAAGATTTAGCTTCAATGTTCGCGGAGGTAGATGTGAGGCTTGTCAGGGTGATGGTGTTATAAAAGTTGAGATGCATTTCTTAGCTGATGTATATGTGGCTTGTGATGTTTGTGAAGGAAAGCGTTATAATCGTGAAACTCTAGCTGTACAGTACAAGGGGAAAAACATATACGAAGTATTAGAGATGACTGTGGAGGATGCTCTAGGGTTTTATGATGCTATTCCGAGTATCAGGACTAAATTAGAAGCTTTAATGAGTGTCGGATTGTCTTATATTAAGTTAGGCCAAAGCGCGACTACCTTATCTGGTGGAGAGGCGCAAAGAGTTAAATTAGCTAAAGAGCTTTCAAAACGCTCAACAGGCAAAACTTTATATATTTTAGATGAACCTACTACAGGACTACACTTTTATGATATTCATCAGCTTTTAAAAGTAATTATGGATCTGCGTGATAGAGGTAATACGGTAGTAATTATTGAGCATAATCTTGATGTTATTAAGATGGCTGATTGGATAGTGGATTTGGGTCCTGAAGGTGGAAGTAAAGGCGGACAGATAATTTTTGAGGGAACACCAGAAGACATTATCAAATGTAAAAAATCTTATACAGGGAAGTATTTGAATAATTTACTTTGATTAAGATGTTGAAACTTTATTTAAGTTATTAGGTTTGCAAAGTATCGCATAAGCTAAGATAGCTAATAAGCCCAAAAAATATATAACTTGAATCCATGCAAAAGCAGAAGAAGATATAATAGAGTCAAAGTTTATATTTTTAATTCCAGAAAATATTGCTAAAACTACACTCGCCCATGATATGGCAAATGCATTTGTTAATTGAATTATTGAACTATTAACAATTGTCGCAGGACTCATGTGCTCATCATTTTCGATAGAGTTATAAATTCCTGCATTACAAACTATAGTAAACATTCCAAAACAAATACCTATTATTATAAGTAAAACTGAGAATGCAAAAAAGTTAAAGTCAATAAAGATTATTCCTAGGCTCAAATATGTAAAAGCCATTGTTGTAAGAGTTATCACAAAAAAATTATAAAAATGTAAGCTTATTAGTACTTTTTTTACTACTTTTTTAACATACCATGCGGGCATTATGAAAAGCATTAATGTTAGGCCTGATTCAAAAGCAGAAAAGTGTTGCTTCGTCTGTAAATATAATGGTAGAAGGAAAGACATGCCCATTATCAATAAGCGGGTTGTGGAGCTTATGATAGTGAAATATTTAAAACATTCATTTTTGAAAATATTTAGATTAATAACAGCATTATCACCTAATCGTATTGCGTGTCGAAGATATATTGCAAATAAAATTATTGATGATAAAAGTATTAACCATTTAGTATTTGGAAGTATATTCGCATCAATCATAAGATCTATAAAAAACATTAATAATGCTATTGAGACTCCAAGAATTAGAAAACCTTTAAAGTCAAATTTTCTAATTTTTGCTACTGAAATATTGGGTAAGTAGATACTTATTAATATTATGCAAACTAGCACGATAGGGAAGTTAATAAAAAATATCATTCTCCAACCTATATAAGTTGTCATTGCACCTCCAAATAAAGGTCCTATAACAGGGCCGAGTGTAGCAATGACTGCTACTATTGACATAGCTGTTAAGCGATCGTTTTTGAATATTCTAACCATTGCTAAACGAGCAACAGGTGCTGTAAATGCTCCAAAAGCGCCTTGAAATGCTCTAAATATTACCAGACTAATAATATTTGTTGAGAGTCCACAAGCTACAGAAGAAATAACAAATCCAACCAAAGATATGACGAGAAGTTTTTTGCAGCCTATTTTATCTGAGATCCAACCAGATGCTGGAATAAATAACCCCAAAGCTAATAGGTAAACAGTTACAGCTACTTTAAGAGCTAAAGCATTTACTTGAAAATCATTAGCTATTTGAGGTAGAGCAGTATTAAGTGCTGAACCATCAATTAACTCTATAAGAAAAACTATACCAATTGTATAGGCTATTATTTTATTTCTATCCATTATAAATTTAAGAATTGCTTTCGTTTTGACAACGATTAAGTATCATGAATAGATCAGTATATATTTATATTGCTCAATATCATATTGATATTTATACAATTATTTGGCAAAACGACTAGCTAATAATCGAATTTTTTACTATAGTATTAGTTGGATTTTAGTATTAAAACTTCATAGGGAAGAAAAAGGTAAAATAAATATATGGCACAAAATAATGATAATAAAAATAATATGCTTAAAAATATTATTTTTTGGATTTTAATCATTGGTGGGATGCTACTGCTTTTCAATGGTATCAATGATACAAATAGTTCATCTAAAAGTATTAATTATTCATCGTTCGTTAGTAAGTTAAAAGATAATAAAATTAGTTTAGTAGATGTCGATGGTAGAACTATTACTGGTAAAACAGAAGATGGTGAAAGCTTTGTAACTTATGCTCCACTACTTGATGGAGGCTTGGTTAATAAGCTAGAAGATAGCAAAGCTGTTATTAAAGCAAAAGCACCTGAGAAGCCAAATATATTTTTGGCATTCTTGCTAAATTGGTTACCTATGTTACTAATCTTTGGTTTCTTTATCTATATGATGATGAAAGCAGGAGGTGGTAGTAAAGGAGGACCTTTCTCTGTAGGTAAAAGTAAAGCTAAACTTTTAGGCGAAGATGAAATCAAAGTAACTTTGGAAGATGTAGCTGGTGTCGATGAGGCTAAAGAAGAAGTAGCTGAGATTGTTGATTTCTTACGCGAGCCAAAAAAATATGAAAAAATTGGTGGTAAAATTCCAAAAGGTGTCTTAATGGTAGGACCTCCAGGAACGGGTAAGACACTTCTAGCAAGAGCTATAGCTGGTGAGGCTAAGGTACCATTTTTCTCAATTTCAGGTTCTGATTTTGTAGAGATGTTTGTTGGTGTCGGTGCATCTCGTGTACGCGATATGTTTGACCAAGCTAAGAAAAAAGCACCTTGTTTGGTATTTATTGATGAGATAGATGCTGTGGGTCGTCATCGTGGCTCGGGTATGGGTGGCGGTAATGATGAACGTGAACAGACTCTAAACCAAATGCTTGTTGAAATGGATGGTTTTGCTGATAATGAAGGTGTTATAGTAATTGCTGCAACTAATAGACCAGATGTTTTAGATAAGGCATTATTAAGACCTGGTAGATTTGATAGACAAGTAAATGTAGGTTTGCCTACGGTTAAAGGTCGTGAAGCTATACTTAAAGTTCATATGAAAAAAGTAGCTTTAGGCGATGATGTTAGGGCTGACTGGATAGCTCGTGGGACTCCAGGTTTTTCTGGTGCTGAGCTTGCTAACCTTGTAAATGAAGCAGCTCTATTTGCTGCAAGAGAGTCTAAAGATAAAATTAGTATGGCAGATTTCGAAAAGGCTAAAGATAAAATCTTGATGGGCTCAGAAAGAAGAAGTATGGCTATGACTGAGAAAGAGAAGAAGCTTACTGCATATCATGAAGCTGGTCACGCTATTATTGGTAAACTGATGCCTGAACATGATCCTGTTTATAAAGTAAGTATTATACCTAGAGGTAGAGCTCTTGGTGTAACTATGTATATGCCAGAGGGTGATACTGTTAGCCAAAGTAGGCTTATTTTACATGGACGTTTATGTAGTATCTTTGGTGGCAGAATCGCAGAAGAGCTTATATTTGGGTATGATCATGTTACTACAGGAGCATCTAATGATATTCAAGTTGCTACAGATATTGCTCGTAACTATGTAGCTCGTTGGGGTTTATCAGATGCTATGGGAACTATACTTTATGATGTTGAAGATGATGGTCCATTTGGAGGAAGTGGTGGTAAATCTGTCAAAATGTCAGATTCTACTATTCGTGAAGTAGATACAGAAGTACGTAAGTTGATTGATAAGAGCTATAACAAGGCTAAGAAATTATTAGAAGATAATGTTGATATCCTTCACGCTATGGCAGATGCTCTTATGAAATATGAAACTATAGATGCATTACAAGTTGACGACTTAATGGCGCGACGTGATGTACGTGAGCCAGGTGAGTATGGAGATAGCTACAAGCCAAGTGTCGAGGTTGGTAAGGTTATAGCTCCTGCAGCTCCGGATGAGGATGTTCCAGATACATCTGATGAATCTAATCCTAAAGATGATCTCTAAATATATATTAAATTAAAATCATTCTTAATTCTAAAAATGTTCAAGTAAAAATCTAATATGTATTAATAGTAATTTTAAAGTTAATGTGTTAACTAAAGTTAATAATATTAAAAGCTATAAAACTAAGATTTTTGTATAATTTATGCTAATATATTCTGAGTGAAATTAAGATAAAGGGAACAGATATGTCATTACCTACTCCTCATATAGAAACATTAAGAAAAGAAGAATTTGCAAAAACAGTTATTATGCCTGGTGATCCATTGAGAGCAAAATATATTGCAGATAACTATTTAGAAAATGTTACAAGAGTTAATGCTGTTAGAAATATGTTTGGTTATACTGGTACTTACAAAGGTAAAAAAGTAAGTGTCATGGGTTCTGGAATGGGTATGCCTAGTATGGGTATCTATGCTTATGAGCTTTTTAAGTATTATGATGTTGATAATATCATTAGGGTTGGCTCAGCGGGTTCTTATAAAGAAGAATTCAAAGTCTATGATGTAGTACTTGTTGAAGAAAGTTACTGTGAATCTGATTTTGTTGAAATTGTAACTGGTGATAAGGATCGTGATGTTAAGTCTTCGGAAGAGCTTAATAAGGATCTTGAAGAGTCAGCTAAAAGACAAAAGATAGAGCTTAAAAAAGCAAAAGCACACTGTACTGACGTTTTTTATAGAAAAAATTCTGATGATTATAAAAAAATCATCAAAAAGTATGGCTGTGATTTAGTTGAGATGGAGACTGCTGCTTTATTTGCAACAGCAAATGAGTTGGGTAAAAATGCATCTGCGGTTGTAACTATATCTGACAGCTTTATAACAGGTGAATCTACTACTGCTCAACAGAGAGAGCAATCTTTCACTAACATGATGGAAGTTGCTTTAGGTACCATTACTGAAAAATAGCAGTATATCTAATTTTCTGATTCACCAATCTCCTGTTTTATTTTTTCTAATGCTTTTTTAGCTGCTTTGTTTATTAGCTTTTTATTGTTTGTTTTTGCATAAAAGTTGGTGGGTTGTTCTATAATAAGTTCTATTTTCTCAACTCTTGAAAACATAGTTGTTTGGTTTAATTTTGTAATAAACTGGCTATGAAGTTCTTTTATTTTTGATTTTAGTATTTCCTTATCACTTTTAACTATAATTTTAACTGGTGAATAAAAAACTAAACTAGTATCTTTTAAATAAGGTATATTTAGCTTCTGTAGTTCTTTATTAGCTACTTCTACAGTAGTCTTTAGATTGGATGCTCTAGCGATAAGTGTTTTATTGGCGTAGGTTGAGTCAGTGATTTTTTTTCTAGTTTTATGTGATTCTATATTAGCTATTTTTTCTGGGATAACTTTTATGCTCATAATTTAATATATATTTGTTGCATTACTTAGTTGAGAATAGAATATTTCAATTGCATTGTCTATGGCTGAGTCTCTTCCTTTATCGGAACAAGATTTAATGGTATACAGTTTAGAAGCTAGTTGACCGGTTAAGTTATCAGTTATTTGTAATTCAATTTCTGTGTTTATGCAGTATTGGCTTTTCACTAACTGGTTATCATAGTCTCTCAATTTTAGAGATATACTAATATTTGCAGAGTTCCTATTATCTGTAGTTAGATAATTGTTTACTTGTATATATTTTTCTAAAGAGCTATAAAAAAAGCCACTATTCTGTTTATCAATGTATATTTGTATGGTTCGCTTAATATTTAATAGTTCATTGTTTATATTATTTAGAGCTTCCATATAGCTACTAATATTAATTGTTGGAGATAAAATTACTAATGCTCTTAAACTTGATTTTATTACTTTGATGTTTTTATCTATTTGATGAGCTATGTTAAGTCTATAGATAGAGTTTTTATTATGTGTAGTTGCTAGCAATTGATTTGCTTGGTTGATATTGCTAATAATTAATTTACTTAAATCTTCTATGGTTTGAGATTTGTCTATTTGAGTTTCTACATAGAATGCTTGATTTGTTTGAGACTGATTTATTATTTTATAGTTTGGAATTGTAATATCTGCTGTAGAGGTTGTAACTTCTTTGATAAGTTTTTGAGATATTTTATTATTGTCAGCAATACTGCTGAAACTAGTTGTTGAAGATACAGTCACCTGTAGTCTTTGAATCATATCTGCTAAAGCGTTATGAGTGGCTTGATCTAAGGTCTTACCTGAGCCGAAACCATATAGAGTTTCATCAGTATTGGATCGACTAGTTAGAAACCACTCTGGAACTGGTTCAATATTTATATTTTTAACCATAGGCTGTTTAGTAATATTTTTATGTGTCTGAGGTGTGTTTTTGGTAATATCATATTTTTCTTGAGTATTTCTGGAATAACTACACGCGGTTAAACTAAATATTATTAGCACTAGTAGTTTTAGCTTAAAATATCTCATTATTACACTATATGATTCAATTCGTACAATTAATGTATCTATCTTAATTTAAATTTCTTATAAACTCTATATAATGTACATTTAGGTTATTATTTTTATTTAAAACTATAAGAGAATCGGTTAATTAATAATGTTAAATTTAGTTCAGAAAATTATAGGCAGTCGCAACGATAGGTTTATTAAGAAAGTTTCTAAAACGGTTCAGAAAATTACTAGTTTAGAGCCTAAGTTTGAGAAACTTAGTGATCAAGAGTTAAAAGCAAAAACTCAAGAGTATAAAGAAAGGGTCGCAAAAGGAGAGACTTTAGAGAGTATTCTTCCAGAAGCATTTGCTACAGTTAGAGAAGCAGGTAAGCGAACCAAAAATATGCGTCATTATGATGTACAGTTAATCGGAGGAATAGTTCTTCATCAAGGTAAGGTTGCCGAGATGAGAACTGGTGAGGGTAAAACACTGGTTGCTACACTACCAGCATATCTGAATGCCTTGACTGGTAATGGGGTTCATGTGATTACAGTCAACGATTACCTTGCAAAGCGTGATGCTGAGCTGATGAGTGATATTTATGAATTTTTAGGTTTATCAGTAGGTGTAATCGTAGCTGACCTAAATCCAGAACAACGCAAAGAAGCTTATGCATGTGATATTACATATGGGACAAACAACGAGTTTGGTTTTGACTATCTTAGAGACAATATGGCTTATGATAAAGAGCAGCAAGTCCAAAGAAGTCGCAACTATGTAATTATAGATGAGGTTGATTCAATTTTAATTGATGAAGCTAGAACTCCACTTATTATATCTGGGGCATCTGATGATAGTTCTGAGATGTATAATATTTTTAATAGACTAGTGCCTTACTTAGAGAAGCAGGAAAAAGAAGAGTTAGAAGAAGATCAGGAACAGAAAGATTTTTATGTTGATGAGAAGTCTAAAAATGCTTATTTAACAGAAAAAGGCTATGCAAAAATTGAAAGTATGCTTAAAAAAGAGGGCATCCTTGAAGAAGATGATAACTTGTATAGTCCTCATAATATTACAAAAATGCATTATTTAAATGCTTGTTTGAGAGCTAATTCATTATACCAACTGAATGTTGACTATATTGTACGTGATCAAGAGATTGTCATTATTGATGAAAGTACCGGTAGAGCAATGCCAGGTCGTAGATGGTCAGATGGCCTACACCAAGCAATAGAAGCTAAAGAAGGTGTTAAAATCAATGCTGAAAACCAAACAATGGCATCCATTACATTCCAGAATTTCTTCAAGCTATATAATAAAATAGCGGGTATGACTGGTACAGCAGATACCGAAGCTTTTGAGCTTCACTCCATTTATGGATTAGAAGTGATAATTATTCCTACTAATAAACCATTAATTAGGAAAGATCATCATGATGAAATCTATGGTAGTGTAAGAGAGAAGTTTGATGCTATAGTTACTGATATCAAAGAAAGGATATCCAAAGGTCAGCCAGTATTAGTTGGTACTGCTTCTATTGAAGCATCTGAGGTTTTATCAACCTTGTTGAAGAAAAAGAAAATTAGACACAATGTATTAAATGCGAAGCAACATGAGAGAGAAGCTAGTATAATTGCTATGGCAGGTTATCCAGGTAATGTAACTATTGCAACAAACATGGCCGGTCGTGGTACTGATATTATTTTAGGTGGTAACTTGGAAGTTGAAATTGCACAGCTTGAGGATCCTTCAGCAGATGATGTTGAGAAAATTAGAGCGGAATGGATTAAGCGTAACGAGGTTGTCAAAAATGCTGGTGGATTATGTATTATTGGTTCAGAAAGACATGATTCACGCAGGATCGATAATCAGTTAAGAGGTCGTGCTGCTCGACAAGGTGATCCGGGTGAGAGTAAATTCTATCTATCGATGGATGATAATCTTTTGAGGATTTTTGCTTCTCAAAGTATGGCAGAAAGAGTTAAGAAAGGTCTTAAAGGTGGTGAATCATTAGCTTTTGGTTTTATGTCAAAAGTTATATCAAAAGCTCAAGGTAAAGTCGAAAGTTATCATTTCGATATCCGTAAAAACTTATTAGAGTATGATAATGTTGTAAACACTCAGCGTAAAGTTATTTATGAGCAGAGACAAGCATTTTTAGATTCTGATGATGTTAGTGAAATTCTTGCTGATATTCGTATAGACGTGGCGGAACAGTTATTTCATGATTATGTGCCTGCTGGCTCTATGCATGAGTTATGGGATCTTGAGGGTCTAGAAAAAGCACTTAAGTCTGACTTTCTGATAGAGCTTGACTTACAAAAGTCTTATCAGGAAAATGATAGTTTAGGAGAAGAAGATCTTAAGAAGCTTGTAAGAGAGGCTATAGAGTTTGAGTTTGCTGAGAAAACTAAAGATTTAGAGGTTGGAGCAGTTAGGCAGTTTGAGAAGTTCTCATTATTGCAGTCATTAGATAGTCATTGGCGTGAGCATTTAAGCTCAATAGATCATCTACGCAATAGTATAAATTTACGTGGTTATGCTCAAAAAGATCCAAAAAATGAGTATAAGAAAGAAGCTTTCGAGTTGTTTTCAACTATGCTAGATAACTTTAAGTATGAGGTTATATCTTCACTTGCTAAGATAAGAATTGCTACAGAAGAAGAAACTCAAAGAGCTCAAGAAGAATGGAAAGAGTCTATGAGTGAAATCAAAGCTGAGCATGAAAGTGTTATCGATAATAACCAATCAGAGGATGAGCAAGAGCAAGAAGAAGCACCAAAAGTTCAGCAAGTTAAGAGAGAAGGTCCAAAAATAAAAAGAAATGATCCATGTCCTTGCGGTTCGGGTAAGAAATATAAACAGTGTCATGGTAAAGTTGAATAATTCTATATAAACTTAAATGGCTTACAAAAATCGTTGCTTTGGTAATAAACCTAATCAAGAGCTTTATGCAAGCTATCATGATAATGAATGGGGCATACCAAAGTATAATGATAAGGAACTTTTTGAGCTTTTGATATTAGAAGGAGCTCAAGCAGGTCTTAACTGGGAAACTATTCTAAAAAAGCGTCAAGGTTATCGTGATGCTTTTTATAATTTTGATCCTATTAAAGCTGCAAGTATGTCAGATTCTGAACTTGAAGCTCTTCGAGACAATTCAAATATTATCCGTAATAAATTGAAAATCTATTCTGTTAGAAAAAATGCTCAAGTATTTCTTCAAATTCAAAAAGAGTTTGGTAGCTTTAGTGATTATATATGGGCGTTTGTGAATAATAAACCTATTAAAAACCACTGGAAATTTCATCAAGAAGTTCCAACCTCAACGTCTATCAGTGAGAAAATCTCAAAAGATCTCAAAAAAAGAGGGATGAGTTTTGTTGGACCAACTATAATTTATGCTTATATGCAAGCAACAGGCTTAGTTAATGATCATCTAGTTGATTGTTGGTGCTATACTGGAGAGATATGAGAATATATTTATAAAGTTAAAAGTTCATAACTACCTTCCTAAAGCAAGAAGTATTTCATACATAGTCGTAATATAATTAGGCTTGTGATTTTTGGGTTTTTTGTTATAATATGGTGTCTAGTTTTATAACTAGGTACTATGGAATAATAACAAAAAGTCAGAAGTCTATTGATTGTAGGCAGTTCTGAGGATTTAAAATCTAATAAATGGAGTAATAAATGTACGCGATAATTAAAAATGGCGGTAAGCAATACAAGGTTAAAGAAGGCGAAGTTGTTAAACTTGAGAAATTCGATCTTGGTATTGGCGAAAAAGTTGAGTTTGATACAGTTTTGATGGGTCAAACAGCAGAAGGCGAAGTTAAAATAGGCGCTCCTATTGTAGAAGGTGCTAAAGTTGTAGGCGAAGTTGTAGAGCAAGGTCGTAACAAAAAAGTTAAGATCATGAAGTTCCGTCGTCGTAAGCACAGCATGAAGCAACAAGGTCACCGTCAGTATTTTACAGCGGTAAAAGTTTCATCTATTAGTTTATAATTTTATTAAGAATATTTAAGGAGTATACAAATGGCTCATAAGAAAGCTGGTGGTAGTACTAGAAACGGAAGAGATTCAAACCCTAAGTATTTAGGTGTTAAAAGATATGGTGGTGAGTTTATTAAAGCAGGTACAATTATTCTGCGTCAAAGAGGTACTAAGACTCATCCTGGTGTAAATGTTGGTTGTGGTAAAGATCACACTTTATTTGCTCTTAAAGATGGTACTGTTAAGTTCCATGTTGGTGGTGCTTTAAATCGTAAGTTCGTTTCAATCGACGAATAATCCATCTATATCTATCTATCTTTTGAGAATATCATAATTTCATATTGATTATTTGCTGAAAAAGATATCATAATTAATTATTTTCTAGATATAATCTTTACTTTAAAACTTAAAGTTAGTTATATGAGTTTCTATATACCTTTGTTCTTATTTTGCATATCATCGACTATTACACCTGGACCAAATAATCTTATGCTTTTGATATCATCAATCAGATTTGGCGTGAGGAAGACTCTATCTCATTATCTAGGAGTCTGTCTTGGCTTTCCTTTTATGGTTTTAATTATAGGGCTCGGTTTAGAGTCAATTTTTGTAAGCCATCCAAGACTACATACAGTGATAAAAGTTGTGGGCGGTATTTATATGTTATGGCTGGCTTTTAAGATAATTTCATCATCCAATTTTGATGATGAAAAAAGTAGTAAACCACTAAGCTTTATTCAAGCAGCTCTATTTCAATGGATAAATCCTAAAGCTTGGATTATGGCAATTGGAGTTGTATCTACTTATACGGTAGTTAGTGCTAATATGAGCCTGTTAGTTCAGGTAGTTATTATTACTGTTATTTATATGGTAGTTTCATTCTTATGTACTGGGTTTTGGCTATTTGGTGGTAATTCAGTAAAAAGAATTCTAAATAATGAAAATCATTTACGAATTTTTAACCTGATTCTAGGAATATTGCTTATACTTTCAATAGTACTTATGATTTTTGAGTAACCTTTTAGCTTTGTCTTTTTTGGAATTTAGCAGAAATAAACATACCAAGTAATACGCCTATTATGATAATTGCTATCATAATTGTCGCTAGTGCATTTATTTCAGGGGTAGGTCCATTCTTGACAGTTGAGTAAATGTACATTGGTAGGGTAGGATTGTCACTACCAGCCACAAACTCTGTGACAACTAAATCATCAATAGATAATGTAAATGTAAGTAATGCTGATGTAATTAGTGCAGGTATAAGTTGAGGTAAAGTTATTTTAAAGAAGGTCTCTATAGGACCTGCACCTAGATCTAGAGCAGCTTCTTCTAATGATATATCTACACTAGCTATACGTGATTGCATTACTATTGCAACATAAGCTGTACACATTGTTACATGTGCTATAACCACCGTAGTAGTTCCTCTCTCATGAGGCCAGCCAATAATATGTTGTAATGTTGAGAACATTAATAATAAAGCCACCCCAAGAATGATATCAGGTAAAACAAGTGGTGTTGCTACAAGATCATATAAAAAACTTCTTGATCTAAAAAATTTAAATCTAGTCATAGCGTAGGCTACTATAGTTCCAAGTATTGTTACAATAATTGATGTTATTGTTGCTATCTTTAGGCTAGTAAAAGTGGCATTTATAATATCTTCATCATTAATTACTTCATGATACCAGTCAAAAGTAAAGCCACCCCATAAGTTTATAATCTGAGAGTCACTAAATGAGAAAACTACTAGGATTACTAAAGGTATGTATAAAAATACCAAGCCAAATACAAGCATTATGCTACTAAATGAAAATTTTTTCATTGCTTATACCCCCTAAACAAAAGTTCTCTTAGCTTGTATACGTTGCATCCACAGGATAGGCAATACTAGAACGACTATTAGTACTACAGATATTGCAGCAGACATACCCCAGTTATTAGATGTGAAGAACTCTTCCCAAATAACATTTCCTATCATTAATGAATTCATCCCGCCCATAATCTGTGGTACTACCACTTCACCAATAGCCGGAATAAATATTAACAAGCTACCGGCAATCAAGCCAGGCATAGATAATGGCAGAGTTATTTTAAAGAATGAATTAACTGGCTTGGATCCCAAGTCTTCTGCAGCATCGTATATGCTTGGGTCAATTTTTATTAAAGTGCTATAAAGTGGCAGTATTAAAAAAGGTAAATAACAATAAACCATCCCTAAATACATTGAGAAGTCATTGTATAATAAGGCCATGCTTGGCAAACCTAAATCCATTAAGAACTGGTTGAGAGTATGATTTCCTAATAGTGTTACCCAAGCATAAGTTCTAAGTAAGAATGATGTCCAGTAAGGAATAATAATTAATACCAAAAAGAAAATTTGTGTATTTTTTTTAGCTCTAGATAATGCTAAAGCCATTGGGTAACCAATAAAAATACACAAAGCAGTAGTTATAAATGCGACTTTAAAAGATTTTAAAAGAGATATGAATATTAGATTATAGTGAATCAACTCAATATAGTTACTTAGATATAAGGTAAAGTTTAGAGTTGAATCTTTGAATGTCATCAATGCAGTAACAGGGGGAGTACCGTCCGCTGGCAATGTAAAGCTAATACCTACAACAAATAAAAAAGGTATAAGTAAAAATACCATAAACCACACAAAAGGAACTAGGTATACTAATATGTGTCTAAAGCTTTTCTCTAAGTTTTGCATTATGAGTATAACACCATGATATTTTGTGATTCCCAAGTAAGATATACTTCATCATCCCAAGATGGATGGTCTGCATTTCTTTCAATATTAAAATCTGTAGATTTCATTATATTACCATTAGTGGTTCTAACATGATAAGTAGATAATCCACCCATATAAGCAATATCTTCGACAATACCCTTGATACAGTTTATAGGTTTGTTGGGATCATAGTCTTCTGGCTTTTCTTTGCTAATAACTATTTTTTCAGGGCGAAGACCGACCCAAATTTCTTGATCTTCAATTGCTTCGATATTTCTTCTTAATACAAAATCTGTACCCGCCTGCTCAGAAGTTATAACACTTCTAGTTCTTCCGACTTCTTCTACACGACCCTCAAAAATTGTACTTTTACCGATAAAGCTTGCAACAAATCGACTTTTTGGAAATTCATAAATTTCAGAAGGAGTACTTACTTGTTCTAACCAACCATCGGTCATAATACCTATTCTAGTAGACATGGTCATAGCTTCTTCTTGATCATGAGTTACCATTATAAAGGTACTACCTGTTTGTTCTTGAATATCCACAAGCTCAAACTGCATTTGATCGCGCAAGTTTTTATCTAGAGCTGATAATGGTTCATCTAGGAGAATTAATTTAGGTCTTTTTGCTAAACATCTTGCTAGAGCTACACGCTGACGCTGCCCACCAGATAATTGATGTGGTTTTCTTTTAGCAAGATGATCCATTTTTATGATTTTTAGAGCAGCATCAGTAGCTTTTTCTATTTCTTCTTTTTTTAGAGATTTCTCTTGTTTTAAACCGAACATAATATTTTGTTTAACATTCATATGCGGAAAAAGTGCATAAGATTGAAACATCATATTCACAGGTCTTTTATACGGCGGAGTATTTGACATATCTACACCGTCGATAATTATTTTTCCATCAGAAGGTCTTTCAAAACCTGCTAGCATTCTAAGAAGAGTACTTTTACCACTTCCTGAACCACCTAATAAAGAAAAAAACTCTTTTGGGTAAACGTCAAGATTAACAGAATCAACAGCTAAATGACCATCATCAAACTGTTTCGAAAGGTTCTTTATAGAAACCAAAGGTTTTTTTGAAGACTTTTGCATCTTTAGCTCTATATACAAATTAGTTAAGATGCTTAATAATAAGCAATTTTTATATAGAAAAAAAGCAAATATTAAGATTAATGAGTATTATTTAAATTATTGAATCTTTAGCATTTTATTAAACTAGCTAGTGATAATAAGTATAATCTAAGAAGTAGCATTATGATTGGTAGTGAAGTATGAGTAAGTTGTCTTCGATTTTCAACAGCGTTGAAAAAGAGTTTTCTGAGCATATATTGAGACCAAAATTATCAAATCTTCCTGACTGGTTTAGTGGTCAAATTATCAGAGTAGGTCCTGCTAAATTTGAATATGGAAATATTAAGCTAAATCATTGGTTCGATGGTTTGGCTATGTTGTATAGCTTTACTAATAGCAATAAAGGTATTTGCTTTTCAAATAAATACTTACAATCTGAGCAGTATCTATCGGCTGCTAAAGGGCGTATGAGATATGATGAGTTTGGTACAGTGTTACCTTATAGGTTCGCTAAGTTAGTTTCGATAGTTAAGACTATGTTGGGAGTCAAAGTAGAAAAGCCAAGTTGCAATGTTAATATTCTTAGACTCGACGATAAACTATTGGCCACTAGTGAAGTTACCACTATGCTTGAGTTTAATAAGAATGATTTGCATACATTAAAAGAATTTAGTTTTAGTGATAAAATGAAAGGTCAGTTTAGCTGTGCTCATCCTCAGTTTGATCCTGTCACGAAAGAACAGTTTAACTTTGTCGTCGATATATCAAAAAAGTGTAAATACACTATTTATAAAATTGCTAAAAATTCTTCAGAAAGAACAAAAATATATGAATTCTATGATAATCAATTTATATATAACCATACGCTATTTCTCACGGAGAGCTATGTTGTTTTATATTTAGGTCCATTAAGAGCAAATCCACTTGATTTTTTGACTAAACCTGTTTCAGAAGTTATATCTTATGATGATACTGCAAAATGCAAGTTATTGGTTATTGATAGACGAACATATGATGTTCGGATTGTAGATGCTGAGAGTATTGTCTTCCTTCATAGTGTTAATGCTTTTGAACAAAATAATAAAATATATCTAGACTTTATTGAGTATACCGACAATCTTGAACCATATAAGAAGTTCTATTTTAAAAATATTGAGAATGATGATTGTAGACTAAAAACACAGCTAACACGAATGGTTGTTGATATGAGTCGTAACACTATAGAAAGAAGTATTATTACAGCTCTCAATGTTGAATTCCCAAGGATTAATGAGAAATTTTTGGTAAAAAATTATCGCTATGTTTATCTAGCTAAGCGTACAACTCAAGCAGAATTTTTTAATAGCATAATAAAAATAGACTTATCAAATAATGATATGGTTGAATATTGTTTTGGAAATGATTTTGTCTCAGAACCTATATTTATAGCTAATCCACAAGCTCAAACTGAAGATGATGGTCTTATATTTGTAAATGTTATCGATACAGACAAGAAACTTAGTTATATTGTCTATTTAAATGCAACTGATTTAAGTTTAGTATATAAAGCATATTTACCAATCCTAATTCCTCCAGCTTTGCATGGGGTATACTTAAAGTAGTATTTATGAAAAATGTAATTTTTGATTTTGATTCAACATTGATTAAAAAAGAATCGTTAGAGTTAATCTTAGAGCCATTATTAAAACAATCTCCTTCAAAGCTAAAAGAAATTGAGCGTATTACCAATTTGGGTATGCAAGGAGACGTTTGTTTTAGAGAATCTCTTGAAAGAAGATTAGCTATTGCAAGTCCAACAAAGCAAAGTATCAAAGATTTTGCAGATAAGTATTGTCCTGATTTATTGACAAGTGGTATCAAAAAAATAATCGAAACACTTAGAAATAAAGGTTATCAAATATGGATTTTTAGTGGTGGATTAACTGAGAGTATCGAGCCATTTGCAGATTATTTGCATATTCCACGAGACAATATATTTGCAGTAGATATTGTTTGGAATGACGATGGAAGTTTTAAGACTCTTGATAACTCTAATGGAGCATGTGATTCAAAGTTAAGCGCTTTTGATAAAGTCAAAGATTTGATAAATGGTGATATTATAGCTGTTGGTGATGGTTATACAGATTATCAGCTATATGAAAGAGGTTGTGCCAATAAGTTCATAGCATATTTTGAACATGTTGAAAGAGAAAAAGTGTCACAATTATCTAAATATATAGCTAGAAATGTAGATGACTTAGAGCTATTGCTTTTCTAACTTTTTGGCAGATATTACCGAGTGAATAAATGCTATAAACAATACTAGTATTCCTATAGAACCACTAAACCATTCTGGAATATGAACGAATATCTTTAGTAATAGTACAGCTGCTAAAAAACCAATAGCGTAGTGAGCACCATGTTCTAAATATATATATTTTGCCAGAGTTTTCTTTTCTACAAATAGTATGGTCAGTGATCTTACAAACATTGCACCAATACCAAGACCAATCATAATTATGATAATATTTGCTGTAATAGCGAATGCACCAATTACACCATCAAAACTAAATGATGCATCTATTATTTCAAGGTAAATAAATCCCATTATGCCGTTGCGAGCAACTGTAGAACTATCTATATGCGATGTATCAAATATGGAGTTAAGCATACCAATGCTTTCATGTACAACTATACCCAAAAAGTAAGCAATTGCTAAACTGCCTTGATAATCAGGTTCTGCATCATAGATGATTATTAAGCCAATAAAGATTGCAAATAGAATATATCCACCATTATAATCACGTATTTTTCTTGTAATCCTATTGTTCTCAACTATAGGTATCCAATGATGACCTTCATTTTCACTGAGAAAAAAGTTCAGAAAAACCATAAGTAAGAAACTACCACCAAAACTGCAAATATAAGGCATGGAATGCTCTAATATATTTTGATACTGTTGAGGATTGTTTAGGGCAAGTGTAACTACGTTAGTAAAATTAATACCACTTGTGACACTTACCAATAAAATTGGGAATAATAAACGCATACCAAAAACGGCAATCGGTAAACCTAAGTAGATAAAGATCTTTTGCCATTTTTGTGACATTTGTCCAAGAATTTTTGCATTGATGACGGCATTGTCAAAACTAAGAGAAATTTCAAGTATGGCCAGAATTAATACCGAGTATATTGTTTCTAATGGAGCAGTTGGATAAGTAAATATAGCAATACTGATACCAATAAGAGTTACAAAGAAAGAACCATAGAAGTATTTTAAAATTTTCAAAGCGATCAAAAAGTATGTTTTTAACGAGTAGATTTTAACATATAATGATATTTTACAAGATATTTTCAAGGTAGTTATATGTCGTTAGCATTGTATACGATTATTTTTTTAGGATTATGTTTCTTTTTATGGCGTAATTTTATGAAAAATAAGGAATATGCTGTAGATGTTGCTCAACGTTCAACGGCAAAATATGATTTAGAGTTGCTAGATGAAACTGTTTGTTTACGTAAAATAGATGTTAAGCTTGAGAATAAGCGTTTAGCTTTTTATAGAGTATACTCATTTGATTATAATAGCTCATCATCTGATGAGAGGTTTCGAGGGTATATTGTTATAAGAAATGGAAGACTTGATGATATTGTGATATCTGAGTTTGAGAAAGCTGATATTGTCAAAGAAAATATTGTATCTAGGCAATTTGAAGACACTCAATCAGGATCAGCGGCAAATAATGTTATAAATTTTGATGAAGAAGGGAAGTTATGATTATTCATTTACACCAGTTACCGAAATTAAAAGGAAGGAGTTATAGTTGTAGTCCTTTTTGTCTAAAGCTTGAGCTATATTTAAAAGCTACTGATTTGAGTTATCAAAATCATTTTAGTTTAGAGTTTAATAAATCACCAACAGGTAAAATGCCATATATAGAGACTATGGGTAAGAAATTTGCTGATAGCAATCTCATTATCGAAATGTTAGATAAGCAAAATCATAACAACTTGGATGAGCATCTAAACTCTGAACAAAAAGCCATATCCACAGCATTTATAAGATTATGTGAGGATAGCTTGTATTGGGTTGGGGTATATAGCCGTTGGGCTGATAAAGATAATTATACATGGAAAAAAGAGTTCCTAGAGTCCACCAAGCTACCAAAGGCTATGGCGAGTATAGTTTATCCTGTTGCTAAGAGAAATGTTCTGCGTCAACTAAAGGCTGCAGGTGTAACAAATTTAACTAATAATGAAATTTATTCAAAGGCTGAGCGTGATTTACAAGCTATAGCAGACTATTTAGGTGAAAAAGAGTATTTCTTCAATTCTAAACTATCATTACTAGATTTAGTGGTGTTTAGCTTTATTGTCAATATTGCAGATGGAAGTTGTGGGCGTAGGTTACAAAGTTTTTTAGCTAGTCTAAAGCTTGATAATTTCATAAGAAATATGCAAGAATCATTTGAGATCAGTTTCTGATCAACGTAACTATCTTGATTTATAAAGTAATATCTTTATGGGTGATTTTAATTATAAAACTGTATGAGCTATTTGGAAGAGTTTCAGTAGCTTGTAGATAATTTGACTTGAACACAAGGAGGATGTGTAGTGCAATATATAGAGGAAAAACAACGAACGAAATACTTCATTTCATTATTTTTATTACAATTATTTGAAAGGTTTAGTTTTTTTGGTTTTTTTTATATTTTAATATTTTTCTGTATAAATAAGTTAAATCTTACAGAATCTTACGCATCAACCTTTGCTGGTTCATTTACTGCTCTTTGTTATGTTCTGAGCTCTTTAGGAGGTTTTATATCTGATAAAGCCCTAGGTGTGAGAAGGACTTTAATTGCAGGTGGTATTTGTCTATTATCAGGATATTCATTGTTAGCGACTAGTGATATGCTAATGAATTTTTCGATCTATATAGGGTTGGCAATGATTATTGTTGGAGCATGTTTATTTGTGCCAATGACATTGAACAGTGTATCTAGATTATATGCAGGAGATCCAGCAAAGTTAGACTCTATATACGCTTACTTTAATATGGCTAATAATATTGGAGCATTATCAGGTGCTATTTTGATACCTTATTTAAGCAGTGCAGATTCATATGGTTTAGAAAATAGGCATTATGGAATTGCTTTAGGGGTGTGCGCTTGTGGAGTATTACTAGCTCTTGGCAATATATTTATGAATAAAAAATTATTTTCAACAATAGCTGCGCCAGTTGGCAAAAAAACACTTAGTTTTCAGCAGTTGGTTTTAGCTATAGTAGGAATAGTCTTTTTTATATCAGTAGTTACTGGCTTATTGTATTTTAGTGATTTAATTATTATTGTACTTATTCTAGCGGTAGTAGTTATTGTTGGTTATTTCATAAATGTTACTTTCCAGCAAGATAAAGAGTATCGCTTAAAAATGCTACTTTTATTAGTATTTATATTTTATGCAACAATATTTTTTATGACTTATGCTCAAAAGACAACGTCATTCTTCCTATTTAATGTTCATCATGTGGATTTGAATATTTTAGGTATTAAGCTAAATTCGCAAACTGTACCAGGACTATTAAATACTTCAGGGATTTTAATTTTTTCTCCACTTCTTGCTATGTATTTCAATAAAATGGGTGATAGATTAAGATCAACAAGTAAATTTGCTTTGTGCTTGTTATGTGCTGGGATATGTTACGGTTTCTTATATTTGGTGTGTGTTTTTAATGATCCTTCTACAAAAGTTTCCTTTTGGTGGGAAGTCATAGCTGTAGGTGTGTTTTTTTCCTGGGCTGAGATTATGGCAACGGCTGTTGACTTATCTTTGATAACGCAACTTGTCCCGACTAAGGTCAGAGGCTTTTGTATGGGGATGTGGTTTTTAACTTGGGCAGTTGGTATTAAGCTAGGAGCATACGTGGCTTCACTTTATGCTAGTAAAGACTTGGAACACTCAAAGAGCTCTTTGTTAATTGGGCAAACTAAGATTAATAGTTATTTGGGTTATGAGAATTTATTTATGTGGATTACTATTGTTACCGTAGTTGCTGCTTTTTCACTTTTAGTCCTAAAAAATAAGATTAATAATGTTATTTATAAATAGTGTGGGAGATTTATGAATATTTTAAAAATTAGTAAACAAACTTTAAGGAATAATATTAAAATTATTCGAGAGTATATAGGCAACGCTAAGATGTGTTTTCCTGTCAAGGCAAATGCTTATGGGCATGGTATAGAAGAGATAGTAGAGAATACACATGATTTAGTCGATTTTTTTGCTGTTGCTAACTCTCTAGAGGCTTTTAGAGTAACAGCTGTTGCTAAAAATCCAGTGCTAGTATTTGGAGTAATATATTATGAATATATTGAAAAAATGATCTCAGAAAATATCAGAGTTAGCATTCAAGACTATGAAGATATTGAAAAGTTAGAGCAAATAGCCAAAGAGCTTGATAAAAAAGTATATGCCCATATTAATATAAACACAGGTATGAATCGTATGGGAGTGTGTTATAGTGATGCTTGTAGAACTATAAAAAGAGCACATGACTCTCAGTGGATTTTACTTGAAGGAGTGTATAGCCATTTAGCATGTGCTGATAATCGAGATCATCCAACAAATACTAAGCAAAAAAAGAGATTTTCAGAAATTGTTGAATATACTAAAGAGTTATCTCGTAAGATAATCTGTCATTTATCAAATTCTTATGGTTTTCTAGGAGATAAGGAAATTTGTTATGATATGATTCGCCCAGGTATTGTAACTTACGGTTTCCTTCCAGAGTTTTATGTTGATAGACCTATAAGAGAAATTAAGCCTATAGCAAGGCTATTATCAAAGGTAGTTAAGATAATTGATTTGGAAGAAGGTGATGGTGTAGGTTATTCGATGATATATAGGGGTTTTCATGGAGAGAAAGTTGCTGTATTACCTATTGGCTATGGCGATGGTTTTCCTAGGGAGCTTGGTGATAGAGGGTTTGTGAGTATCAACAATGTGCTATACCCTATGGCTGGAAGAATGAGTATGGATGGATTAACGGTTTCACTAGGCTATAATGAACACGATGTTAAAGTAGGAGATGTAGTAGAACTAATATCTGATATTCCACGCAATAGAAACAGTGCTTTTCTGATGGCTAAACAAGTCAATACAATCGAGTATGATATTATGAGTACTTTAAACGAGAGAGTTATAAGAGAGGTTATATAACTTCTGAAGTATTTACATGTAAGATCATTCGCAGTAAACTCTTAGTTACTATTTAGTAATTTGTTAATTAAAGGATAACATGGAAAAGAAGAGTCTTTCTACCCTTAGCTTGGTAGCTATGGGTGTTGGTGCTATTATGGGGTCAGGGTGGATGTTTGCCGCGCAGTATACATCGCAGGAAGCTGGTCCTGGATCTATTCTTTCTTGGATAATAGGTGCAATTTTAATGATTTTTATAGCCTTAGTGTTTGCTGAGGTTTGTACAATTGTACCAGTTGAGGGGTCTACTTCACGCATTCCTCACATTACTCATGGGACTATGACAAGCTATATGTTCGCATGGATTACATGGATATCATACTTGGTCTTAGCACCAATTGAGGTTCAGGCAGTTATTCAATATTTGGCAGTATTTTATCCATCACTCATTGATGCTAGCAGAGATGGTGCTTTGTCGATGGCTGGAGTACCGTTAGCAATAATTTTCCTTTTAGGATTCTGTGTTATTAATTTTTATTCACTTAAATGGTTAGCAAAAATTAATAATATTGTTACTTTATTTAAGGTTGCTGTACCAATATTTATATCGATTGTATTTGTTATATTTTGTTTTACTTTACCAGCTTTAAAGGATATGAAAGCAGAAGAATTATCACTTATGCCATTTGGGTTTAATGGTGTTTTGGCTGCAGTTTCAGTTGGTGGTATTGCTTATGCTTTTACTGGTTTTAAAACTATAGTAGAGCTCGCAGGAAGTACAAAAAACCCTAAGAAATCAATTCCAGTTGCAACGATCGGGGCAGTTTTGATTTGTTTGATTATTTTTCTATTCTTACAGGCTGCGTATTTATTAGTGATGTCAAAGTTTGTACATAATAATGATTGGCAAGGTGTTGTTGTGCCAGGAGCTAGCTCATCTAGTTTTGGTCCATTTGCTGTAATGGCTCAAAGTTTTGGAGTTACATGGGTTATGTACCCACTCTACTTTGGAGCTATAGTATTCCCTCTTATGGCTGGTCTAATTTACTTTAGTATTGCACTAAAATCTTTGGGAGCTATGGTGCATAACGGTTACTTGCCAAGTGTTTTAGGGAAGTTAAGCCCAATTATGCAAAAACCAATCTATGCTATTGGACTTAATTTCTTGATCGCTTTAGTTATGTTTGCTCCATTCCCTGGGTGGAAAGAAATGGCTACTTTCTTAACGTCATTGATAGCTCTTACATACATTACTGGTCCAGCATCAACCATGGCACTTAGACATCATCTACCTGACATGCATAGACCATTTAGGCTTAAAGGTGCTTATTTGCTATCAACTTTAGGTATGTTTGCAGCTACTTTAGTATTTCTATGGAGTGGATGGGCGATAGTTTCAAAGGCTGGTATAGCTCTAATTATTGCTTTGATTATGCTTGGAGTTTATAGAACCTTCAGAAAAGATATATCAGAAGAAATACATTGGAATTTTAGAGAGTCGATATGGTTTTGGATCTATATTGTACTAGTTACAATAGTTTCTTATTTTAGCTCATTTGGCGGAACAGGGGGGTTAGATTTATACTGGAGTTCAGCAATAGTTCTTGTAATTAGTTTTATCGTTATTACAATAGCGAAGAATCTATGTCTGTCTGCTGAAGATATGCAAGAAGGAATCAAAAAAGCTATTAGTGACGACAATTATATCTAAATAAACAATTTTATCTTATTATCTCATAATGTATTATATTGTTTAGAAAAGTTTATTAATAATACACTATGATTAAAGTATCTTTTCAGGGTGAGCATGGGGCTTATTCTGAGCAAGCAATAACTAATTTCTTAAATCAACAAAATATTAAAGATTTTCAGACAATTCCATGCTTCTCGTTTTCAGAAGCAATTGAACATACTATAGCTGGTAAATCAAACTTTGTTATGATTCCCGTTGAAAACTCATTGGCTGGATCAGTCGTGCCAGCTTATGATGAATTAATTAAGAGTAATTTAAAAGTAAAAGCTGAAGTAGTTTTAAAAATCAAACACTGTTTAATGGGATTGGAGGGAGTGCAGCTTTCTGATGTTAAGAGTGTTATATCTCATCCTCAAGCATTATCTCAGTGTTCTAAAAGCCTTAATAAACTAAAACTTGTTCCTGAGGCTTTTGTTGATACCGCTGGAGCCGCAAAGTATATTTTTGAGAAGAATGTTAAAGATAATTTAGCAATAGCTGGAGAGCTTGCAGCAAAGACTTATGGGTTAAAAATTTTTCAAAACGAGTTTGAGGATGAACATTTTAACTATACACGTTTTCTATTAATGGGATATGACGATATTCAGGTTGATTTAGATAATAGTAAATATAAAACAACTTTACTTTTTTCTGTTGAAGATAAATCTAATGCACTCGTAAATACCTTAAATGTTTTTGGTAAACATAATATTAATCTTACAAAAATAGAATCTAGACCATCAAGAAATAGGGCCTGGAATTATTTGTTTTTTATAGATTTTGAAGGCTCTGAAGATGATGAAAATGTTCAAAAGGCTCTGTTGGAAGTGCTTAAAAAGAGTACTTTTTTGAAAGTTTTGGGCTCATATAAAAGCTATCATTATAATTAAAGGATATGGTTATGAGAAGGTATATTAGTTTTATACTAATATTTTTTAGTATTGTATTTGTTTATGCTCAAGATGATATAACGGTTTTATCTTTAAATGACTTTCATGGTCAGGTTGAGCCCAATAAAGACATGGTTGGAGCAGCAAAAATAGCTAGTTTTATAGATAATTATAAAAAGACACATCCAAATCTGGTAGTGGTTGCAGCTGGCGATAACTATCAAGGTACGGGTATATCAAATATTTCTCATGGTGATGTGGTTAATGATTTTTTTGATTACATTGGTGTTAAGTACTCTGCTGTGGGGAATCATGACTTTGATTATGGTCAGAAGAGGTTCAAGCATTGGTATGACAAGAATGGTATTAGATTTTTAGCTGCAAATATTAGTTATAAAGATGATTCGTTATTTGACTATTTTTATAGGAAATATACTGAGCAAAATTCATTAGGTTATATTAAGCCTTTTGGCTATGAAACCTTACCAAGTGGTAAAACAATATATTTTATAGGATTAGCGACCTTAGAAACTCCTGATACTACAGCAGAAAAAAATGTCTCGAATTTGAAGTTTATGAATCCTGTTACAAGCGCTAATAAATGGGTTAAGTACATAAATAACTATAATAAGCATAAACTGCCAAAACCAGACACAATAGTCTTATTAACTCATATTCCTACTGATCAACAGAACTCTGAAATCTTTTTTGCAAAGAGGGCTGATTTGGGCGATGAGTCAGAAATATATGCGGTGGTAAATGGTGTTGACGATATCTCAGCTGTTTTGACGGGACATAGTCATAAGTTTGTTAATGGTTTGAAAAACGGTGTTGTAGTTGAGCAAGGAGAGAGCCAAGGTAAAGATATAAGTGTTTTACACTATGATTGTCACACATCCGATGTATGTAAAGTAACACCTGAAGTTATTAATTTAGCTCAGGCTACAAAAAATCTTAAACCTAACAAGGAAGTTAGTAATATAATAGCTAAATACAATAATTCTGTTAAATCTGAGCTTGATAAGATCATAACAAAGGCTCCTGCTGATATGTCAGACGAAGCACAAGATGGTTACTACAATATTCCTTTAACTTATACATTAGCAGATATTATTAAAAATCAAACCGGTTCGGATTTAGCTCTTGTTAATTCTCATGGTATTAGAAGATCTCTACCACAAGGTAATATTACCTATGGCATGATATATGAGGCGATGCCTTTTGATAATATGGTAGTCACCATGGATATAAAAGGGAGTGATTTATTTAAATTGATTAAGCATAGTTTGCAGCCACTTGGAGATAAACAGGTAGGTGTTTTTGCTGGATTAAATATTACATTAGATAAATCAAATCAAATAAAAAGGATTTTAATCGACAATCAGCCTTTAGACGAAAATAATACTTATAAACTTGCAACTATTGATTTTTTAACTACTGGAGGAGATGGTTTCATCTTTGATAATGTTAAAAACTATAAAGACACTAATATTACTATCAGAGATATGGTAACTGAATATTGGTCGAAAAATAATGCTGATGTTAAACAGGGCTGGCAAAATATAACAGTACAATAACTTATGTCATATGAAGTTGATATAATATATAAAAATGTTAAAAATCTAAAAATCTCCCTGAGTGCCGACGGTGTAATTACAGTTACCTCGCCCAAAGGAGTTTCAAAAAAAGAAATTCTAGAGCTTTTACAAACAAAAAAAAGATGGATAGATAGGCATACTAAACGTTTACTGATCAATCAAAGATATGACTATAGTAATTATAATTTGGATGATGGAGATTGTATTTATTTTTTAGGGCGACAATATCCTATTCAAATAACTTGTTCAAAACATAACTTGGTTAATTACTGTGATGATTATATCGAGTTCTTACTAAATTCTAGTGTTATCAATAATAAAGAGTTTAAGCAAAAACTATTGGAAGAATTCTATAGGGATCAAGCAGACATTATTCTCAATAATCTTGTTGCTAAATATCTGAAAATCACTAATCAAGAAATAAATAGAGTAACAATAAAGAAGACAAAAACTAGATGGGGCTCATGTAACTACGTTAAAAAAAATATAAATCTAAATTTTAATCTGATTTTAAGAGATATAGAGGCTATAGAGTATGTGGTGCTTCATGAAATAGCTCATCTGACTCATCCTAATCACTCCAAAGAGTTTTATGACTATGTTTCATGCTATATGCCAGATTGGAAAGCTAGAGAAAAGAGATTAAAATAAGATATAATTTAATTATCTTGTATTATTTCAGTTTTAACTTTTGGAGGAGTTTTATGGAAAGTACGTTTGAGCTTTTTTCTATCGGGGTAGGGCCATCTTCATCTCATACTATAGGACCAATGAGAGCTGGCAGCAATTTTATTAGTTTGTATGAGGACAAGTTAACTGAAACCACAAGAATTAAGATTGATTTATATGGGTCACTTGCTCTTACTGGTAAAGGTCATAAAACAGATTATGCAGTTATTTTAGGTGTAATGGGGTTCTTGCCAGAATCTGTAGATATTGAATTAGCAAAACAGCTTTATGACGACTGTTTAAAGCAAAAAAAACTTAATTTAGGTCAAAAATTTGAAATTAACTTTGATTATGATCAGGATTTAATATTTCATTATGATGAATTTCTTCCAGAGCACTCTAATGGTATGCGTTTTTCGTTATTTGATGATGATAATAAGCTTCTTTGTCAAAAAGAATATTTCTCTATAGGTGGTGGTTTTATCGTTGATAAAAAACAAATAAAAAAAGATGAAGTTCCGACAGAGGTGGAGTGTAATAAGCCTTATAAATTCGCTAGCATGGCAGAACTAAAAAATATTTGTCAAAAAGAAGGTATGTCTATTGCTGAGATAATGTTTGAAAATGAGAAAACAGCTTATGGAGAACAATATTCTTTGAAGAAATTAGCTGAAATTTGGCAGGTTATGGAAACATCAATAGAAAAAGGCTTAACTTGTCCGGAAGCAATATTACCAGGTGGTCTTAAGGTTAGGAAAAGAGCTCCAAGTATGATAAAAAAACTTAAAGAGCAGAATGTTGTTAATACTGACTTTAACTATCTAAACGCCTTTGCAATTGCTGTGAATGAGCAAAATGCATGTGGTGAAAGGGTAGTTACAGCACCAACGAATGGAGCTGCTGGTGTGATTCCTGCTGTATTGAAGTATTATCTGCAGACTCATGAAATTATTAATCAAGATGAATTATCAAAAGTTGTTAATAAATATTTACTTGTATGTGCCGCTATAGGTATTTTATATAAATCAGGAGCCTCTATATCTGCTGCAGAAGTTGGTTGTCAAGGTGAGGTCGGAGTTGCCTGTTCGATGGCAGCTGCTGGCTATTGTGCACTGCTTGGTGGAGATATTGACTCTATAGAGTCAGCAGCAGAGATTGGTATGGAACATAATTTAGGATTGACTTGTGATCCTATTGGAGGATTAGTTCAGATCCCATGTATTGAGCGTAATGCAATGGGGGCTGTGCAGGCTATAAATGCTGCAAAGTTAGCTCATTTAGATACAGGCGAGAAGAGATTCGTTGGATTAGACTATGTTATTAAAGTTATGTATGAAACAGGTCTGGATATGTGTAGTAAGTATAAAGAAACCTCTCTAGGAGGTTTAGCGACCAATGTCCCTGTATGCTAATTCATTTCAATTATTCTACATAAATCATAAAATTCTACTACTGACAAAATTATACTAATTTAGTATAATTTGTTTGATTTATATATTTAATAGGCAGTATACAATGTATGATGTGAAAAAAATTAGAAAAGATTTTCCATTTCTTGAACAAGTAATTAATGACAAGCCTGTTGTTTTTTTTGATACAGGGGCTTCGGCTCAGAAACCACAAGCAGTCATCAATGCTGTAGCTGATGCATATAAGTTTAATTATGCTAATGTACATCGTGGAGCTTATCAGCTAAGCCAAGAAGCTAGCGACAGATATGAAAATGTACGTGTAAAGGTTCAGCAGTTTATAAATGCTAAGTCATCAAATGAAATTGTATTAACCAAAGGCACCACAGAGTCAATTAATCTGCTAGCAAATTCTATTGGCAAGTCAATTGTTTCTGAGGGAGATGAAATTATTGTTACTGAAATGGAACATCATGCTAATTTTGTGCCATGGCAAGTGCTCTGTGAAGAAAAACAATTAGTTTTCAAAGTGGCTAAAGTCAATGATAATGGTGAACTTGATATTCAAAACCTTTTATCTTTGATTACAGATAAAACTAGGATTGTGGCTATAACCTTGTGCTCAAATGTCTTAGGGACTATTAATCCTGTCAAAAAGATAATAGAAGACATTAAAAAGATTAACACAAATATATTAGTAGTTGTTGATGGTGCTCAAGCTGTTATACATTCAAAAGTGGATGTCCAAGATTTAAATTGTGATTTTTTTGTGTTTTCAAGTCATAAATTATATGGACCAACTGGTGTTGGTGTTCTATATGGTAAATATGAGTTGCTACAAAAATTACCTCCATATAACTATGGTGGGGATATGGTCAATGACGTAACAATTAATAAGACAACATTTGCGTTACCTCCGTACAAATTTGAGGCGGGGACACCTGATATAGTTGGTTCTATAGGGTTTGGTGAGGCTATAGACTACGTTAATTCTATTGGTATGGAAAATATAGCAAACTACGAGCAACAGTTATTAGAATATGCAACAACAGAGCTACAAAAAATTGAAGGTCTAAAAATAATTGGTCAAGCTCAAAATAAAGCAGGAGTCATAACATTTGTTGTTGATGGCTGTAATGCTGGGGATATTGGAGAGCTATTGGCTATAAAAGGTATGTGTGTTAGAACAGGCAAGCATTGTGCGCATCCTTTATTAAATAGAATGGGTGTTTCATCAACTGTGCGCATATCATTTGGTATGTATAATACGGTTGAAGAAATAGACTTATTTATTAAAGCATTGAAAAAAGTAATATCTCAATTAAAATAGTCACAATAAACTGAAAAGGTTAGATAATATGGTCGAAGTTTTTGATCCTAATAATAATATTCTAGAGGTCACAGAAGCTGCTGCTAAGCATTTTGAAAAGCATTTGGCTAAAGGCTCTGAAAACATAGGTATATATATAGGTACAAAGTTAATGGGCTGTTCTGGATTAGCTTATGATATAGATTTTGTTACTAAACAGCCAAATGATACAACGATAGTAGATAAGCATGGTCTAAAGTTTTTTGTATCTAATAAGTCCATGGATTTTTTAAATGGCTTGCAAATTGATTATGTTAAACATGACTTTGGACTATACAAATTAGAATATACTAATCCAAATGAATCAGCTCGTTGTGGTTGTGGTGAAAGCTTTACAATTTAGGAATATATAAAAAATGAAGACAACAGATGTAACTATAGTAAGAAGGCAAGTAAAAGCAGTAGCTGTTCCATTTGGTAATGAGATTGAGCTTATGCCTGGTCAGGAAGTTTTGGTAACTCAAGATAAAGGCGGAAGTTTTACATTAAACGTAAATGGTAATTTGCTCCACTTAGATGGAAAGGATGCTGATGCAATAGGTAAGCAGGTAGTTAAATATCCTGTTGAAAATTATGAAATCAAGCCTGGAGACCCTATAAATATGGATGCAGTTTGGGATCAGATGAGAACAGTTTATGACCCTGAAATTCCAGTTAATATAGTCGATTTAGGCTTGATTTATAATGTAGTTACTAGAAAGTTAGAGAATGGTAATTTTCATGTGATTATAGATATGACTCTTACAGCTCCAGGTTGTGGTATGGGCCCTGTACTAATGACTGATGTTGAGAAGCGTGTAGCAATGTTGCCAAACGTTGATAAGGTTGATGTTGTGATGGTCTTTGATCCACCGTGGAATTCGGAACTTATGACAGAAGAGGCTAAACTAGAGTTAGGATTATTTTAATTAAGTCATGACAAAAATAGCAATTTATCCTGGTACTTTTGATCCTATCACAAATGGTCATGTTGATTTGGTTGATAGAGCATTAAATATTTTTGATGAAATAGTGGTAGCAGCATCTACCGCATATGGTAAGAAAACTCTCTTTGATTTAGATACAAGAGAGCAAATGATTAGAGAAGTTTTCAAAGATAATAGTAGAGTTAAGGTTGTTAGCTTTGAGGGACTTCTGGTAGATACTGCCGCAAAGTATAATGCCTGTGCTATTGTGAGGGGATTAAGAGCAGTATCTGATTTTGATTATGAGTTCCAGATGTCTAGTATGAACAATAAGCTTAATAGCGATATTCAGACTATATTTTTAACTCCCAGTGAAAAATTTTCTTGTATATCATCCACTTTAGTTAGGGCAGTTGCTATTCATAATTATCAAAGAGTAGGTGAGTTTGTACCAGAGTGTGTATTTAATAAAATAAAGCTAAAATATTCTAAGGACTAGTATGGCATTATTGATTACAGATGATTGTATAAATTGTGATATATGTGAACCAGAATGTCCTAATGAGGCAATATCACAAGGTGAGGAGTATTATGAAATTAATCCTGACAAGTGTACAGAGTGTGTGGGTCACTTTGAAGAGTCTCAATGTACCAAGGTATGTCCAATAAGATGTATCATAACAGACCCTAATAATATCGAAAGCCAAGAAGAGTTATTAATCAAATATAGAATATTAACTTCATAAAAATTAAAAAAAACTTGGAAACTTTATTCTAATTTTGTATAATGCTTCAGTCTTATTTATTTACTACTAGTTTAAAAAAGAGTTTTAAAAGGAGCTTTTGATGAAATTAAAGAACATTGTTATCGCTACGACAGTACTATTAGGTACGGCTACGTTTTCATTTGCTGCAGGCTCTGACAATATGGATACGTCAGTAGATGCAAATTCAACAGCTACTCAAAGTAGTGCTGGAAATAGTTTCCTTGCTCCTTTTGCTAATACATATAGCTCTTTAACTAACAAAGACAATACTTGGGGTCCACAAGATAGAACAGGTCAGTGGTACTTTGGTGTAGATGCTAATGGTCTTGCTGGAACGCCTAATTCTCCTTCTGGAGCTGGTGCAAATATGATAATTGGTTATAACATCAATAAATATTTTGCAGTTCAATATAACCAATTAGTTGGTAGAGTATTTGCAGGTTTAGGTGAGGGTGTTATTAATTTCAGTAATAGTACTATGATCACTCCATATGCTGCTGGTGGTGCTGGTTGGGCTAATTTGGCTGGTCAAGCTACAGGTGCATGGGACGTTGGTGGAGGCCTTAAATTTGAGCTTTCTAGAGATGTTCAAGTAAGTGCTGATTATAGATATATTCAGACAATGGCTCCAAGTGGTATGTCAGGTGCTCAAGGTAGAGCGGGTACTAACATGATTGGTGGTGGTATTACATGGTTCTTTGGTGGCAAAGATGATAGTAATAATGATACTGGCAACATCCAAGACAATGGTGCTACTACAGCTGCAGAAACTACAGCTATGCCAACAATTGATGAATCTAAGTATGTTTTACCTCAAGGTATTAAGCAGTGTGAAGGTAACTTCAACTTAACTAAAGAAGGTGTTGCTTGCTATACTGTGAACGGCGATGATGTAACAGTTTATTTAGATACTAAATTTGCTTATGATAGTTCAAAATTAAACAGTAAGGGCAAAGATGCTATAGCATCTTTTGTTAACTTTGTTAAGAACAGTGATATTAAAACAGTAACAGTTAAAGGTTATGCTTCTCAAGGAACAACAGGAAGTGAATTTGAGATATATAACCAAAAACTTTCTGAGAAGAGAGCAGAAGCTGTAGCTGAGTACATGAAGCAACTAGGTTTAGATAATGATAAAATCATTACTAAAGGATTTGGCTATGAGAATACTTTAGATGGTATCCATAAGTCAGATGCTCGTAATCAACGTGTTCAAGCGAGTGTATCAGCTCCTTTAAAAGAAGAAGCTTAATTTCTTAATTTCTTAACTTATTAATATTAATCTCTCGAATTTTCTTTCATCATTTTTTAATTTAATTTAATTTAATTTAATTTAATTTATTTTATTTTAGATATTTAAATACTGATTTTCATATCATCATGTTGTAGAATCAGAAAATGTGAATATTAAGGTTCTCAATTAGTCTATTTTATTAACTATCTCTTATTGTACATCTAACTTATATTAGTAAGGGTCTAGATAACTATGGTACTTATCATATGTTTCTCTATGATGGTTATAATAAATGTCTGTTTTAAAGCAGGAAATATCCTACTAAGTGTTTTGGTGAATTTTGTTATACCATGAAGATTATCTTAGCGATAGCCTTTAAGAAATACGCTTGGGAAGTGCTACGGAGCAAGAGAATGATACTATTTTTGTAAAATAATAAGTAATAAATTTAGATAAAATATTTTGGATAAAATGAACAAATAAGGTTGCTAGCCTATAGCATCTCCCATTTGGAACATTGGCATATACATACTTACTACAAGGAAACCGACAACACCACCTAGCACAATCATAATTAGAGGTTCTAACATTGAGCTCAAACTTCCTACAAGTGTATCAACTTCTTCTTGATATACTCTATTAAGGTTTCCAAGCATTGTTTCTAAAGCACCTGACTCTTCACCAACAGCTATCATCTGTTCTACTAAGAATGGGAAGCTTCCTGTTTCAACAATAGCTTCTTTAAATGACGCTCCTTCACTGATACTTTTTTTAATGTCTATAGCTGCTTGGTCATACTTGGCATTACCTGTTGCTAATGAAACCATATCTAATGCTCTTGTTAAGCTCATACCTGATTGAACAGTAATCTCTAATGTACTAGCAAATCTTGCTAAAGCAGATTTGAAAATAACTTCACCAATTATTGGTATTTTAAGCATAAAATGGTCTTGAGCAACTTGTATCTTTGGGAATTTGAATTTCAGAGATTTAAATATTGATATTGATATGAAGATTACAAGAATAATTTTCCACCATGAATTTTGCATGAAGTTAGATGCATCAACAGTGACTTGAGTAATCGCAGGCAGGGGTTTTCCAGAGTTTATAAACATTGCTGAGAATGCTGGAACTGCAAAAGTTAAAAGTATCCCTGTTACACCAGCTGCTATAACACATACAACAATTGGATATGAAAGAGCTTTTTTAACTTTCTTTTTAATACTTTGTAATGCTTCACGTTGGTCAGCTATTTTATTAAGCATAAGATCTAGGTTACCAGATTCTTCTCCAGCAGTTATGAGACCTATATAAAGCTTATCAAAAACTTTTGGAAAATTACTCAAGGCTTTTGAAAATGATTCACCACCTTCGATAGCTTGCTTAATTTGGATGGCTAATATCTTTAGACGAGGGTGTTTACGAATACCCATTATGAAGACTTCAAAAGATTTAATAATTGGGATACCTGCTTTTGTCATTGTAGCTAGCTGACGAGTCATTTCCGTTATATCCTGATATGATATTTTTTTAGGAAGTAAATCTTTAGGCTGTTTTTTGACTTTAACATCAGTGTAGCCTTTTTGTCTTATTTGAATCTCAGCTTTTTCTTTAGTATCAGCATCTATGATTCCTTTTATGGTTTTACCATTTTTGAGCTTGGCCTTATAGCCCCAAGATGTAATCGTTATTTTGTTTTTATTCTTATTTCCAAATAGCATATTTTATCCTTTAACTTACTCTGTAAGCCTCTTCCATAGATGTTAACCCTTGTGAAACTCTTACTAGTGCTGACTGTCTAACTGTGGCAACTCCTTCTTTTTGAGCCTGTATTGCTAGCTCCATAGTGTTTTTGTCTTCTAATATCATTTTTGCAATTTCTCTAGAAACGGGCATAACCTCATATAAACCAAGTCTTCCTTTGTATCCTTTAAAGCATCTTGGACATCCTTTAGGATTTGGTTTGTATATCTTTGCACTCTTTACTTTTTCAAGTTTTGTACCGAATGTTTTCATAAGTATCTCGTCATTTAGACCACTATCTTCAACAAGTAATGAGAACTCGGTATCAGTATCTTCTAATTTGCATTTTGGGCACAATTTTCTTGTTAAACGCTGAGCAATAATCAACGTTACAGAAGTAGCAATATTATATCTAGGTAAGCCCATATCTACCAATCTGTTTAATGTTTCTGGAGCACTATTTGTATGTAGTGTTGACATAACCAAGTGACCTGTTTGCGATGCCTTAATTGCAATGGATCCTGTTTCAATATCCCTAATCTCACCGACCATGATTATATCTGGATCTTGACGTAAGAAAGATTTAAGAGCCGCGGCAAATGTTAAACCTTGTTTATTATTAACGTTAACTTGGTTGATACCTTTTACAAAAAGCTCGACAGGATCTTCTGCTGTAGAAATATTTTTTTCAGGTTTATTCAGAATGTTTATACCTGTGTACAAAGTAACTGTTTTACCTGAACCAGTTGGACCTGTTACTAGTACCATGCCTTGTGGTTGTTTGATATATTTAAGATATGTTTCTTTTTGAGTTTCTGAGAAACCTAATTGTTCAATTGGTATTTGTGTTGAACTAGAATCAAGAATACGAAGTACAACTTTTTCACCAAAACTTATTGGACATGTACTAACACGAAAATCAATAGCTTTTTCTCTTGAAAGAGAAATTTTAAATTTACCATCTTGAGGGATTCTTTTTTCTGCGATATCAAGGCTAGACATAATCTTAAGTCTTGATATAACTTTAGGTCCAAGATTTTTTTTGGTATTAAAAGTCTCTATTAGTAGGCCATCTATTCTGTATCTAATACGAAAGTTTTTTTCATATGGTTCAAAGTGTATATCTGAAGCACCTTTTTGTATTGCATCCACAATAGTATTGTTGATGAATCTAATGATAGGAGCTTCTTCATCTTCACCACTTCCTATTATGGCATCTCCTTCACGCTCACCTTCTTCAACAAAGTCAATATCAAGCTCACCACCAGCATTCATCTGCTCCTCAAGTTTTGATTCGCTTTCTACGTGTCCTTCATCTTTGAGATATTGATCGTACTCTTCAATCTTTTCTCGTATTAGATTAATTTCTCCTACAATAGGAGTAAAAGAATAATCATATTTACTGCGTAGTTTTTTTAGTATTTCTTGACTATCTATTGGATTAGCTATTGCTACATAAATGCTCTTTTTTCTTTTAAATAGTGGTAAACATTTATTCTCATTACAAAACTCAGCATCAAAGTAATCTTGTGGCAGAAAATTTACATTTATAGCAGTTAAGTCAATATACTGTAAACGTAACAGAGTTGCAGATTCAATCATAAATGATTTACTATCAACTAATTCATGATCAATTAGGTAGTCTAAGAGGTCTTGTTTGGCTAGTGATTTATCTAAACTTATCTCTTCAAGTTGCTCTCTTGTTATAAGCTTACGATGTAGTAGTAAAGAAGCTAGCTTCTTGTTAATATACGGACTATCAATCATTTATACTAAAATAAATCACAAAAATTAACAAAAATTATATCATGATTGAGATAATTATTAAAAAACAAAATATTCAATATAAATTAATAAAAAGGATTTATTTTAATAATATTTTTTAATGTATAATTCAAATCCGAGTTTAATAAATTTTTTGATATATGCATGTAGATAGATATATTTCTCATAGAGGCGCAAATAATGATGCTGTAGAAAATACAATAGAAGCCTTTCAAATTGCCAAGAATGCTGGGTTTAATTGGTTTGAAACAGATGTGCAAATGAGTTCTGATGGGGTGTTATTCTTGTTTCATGATGATACTCCAAAAAGGTTTTTTGATATTGATAAAAATGTTACTAATATGTCAATATTTAGCTTAAAGTCTTTAGAACTTGTTCATCCTAAGTTAAAGTCAACAGCTAAAATATTAACACTGAAAGAGTATATCGAGTGGGCGGAGAATAATAATGCTTTTTTGAATCTTGAAATTAAAGTAAGTAATGAAAATATAAGCTACCAAAAGACTTTAGTCGCTAAGGTTATTGAGCTTCTTGAGCATTATCCAACTATGAAATCAAAAATTTTATTGTCGAGCTTCTCAAAAGTGGTAATGAGAGAGTTAAGAAGACATAAAGATTTTACTCAAGGTAAACTTTTTTACACCGTTAACTGGGTTAGGGATTTTGAATATATTGATAGTGATTTTTATAAAGACTTTATTAAAAACAAATATATAGCAGTCATAATAAATTATAGCTGCTTAACCGATTCAAGAGTTAAATATTTGAAACGTAAATTTGGTAAAGTTTTTGTTTATTCTGTTTATACAGATGATGAAATTAAACACTTGCTTGAATGGCAGGTTGATGCGATATTCATTGATAAGAAAGAACAGTTAAATCTTAGTCTTTAGATAATCTTTTAAAAGATGTTCTACATCTATTATGATACTTTCACTATGAGGACAACCTTCAGGATAAAAGTACTTTAACTCGATAAAGCCTTCTGCAATTCTATATTTGAAAGTAACAAACGGATATTTTTCCTTAATCACTTCTAAGTTTTCTGCAAGCAGGCTTTCACCAATATTGAAAATATTCCATTTTTTACGAACTATTTTTCTTTTTTTACTTGTTTTGTTGTTTAGATTTAATGCCTCAAGCATAGGAATGCACTCTTTAGGAGGTCCAGGAAAAACATATATATATCGACCAGACTCAAACTCTAGTTTAAATCCGTTTGCAGTACCATTTTGATTTATTAAGATTTCTGAGCCCTGAGGAAACATAGCTTGTTTTTCAGTACCCAAAGTAATTCTACCATATTTTTCAATCATCCTTTTTTCTAGTTTGTGCCATGAGTCATCGTCTAAAGATAGACTTTTGTCAAAATATTTGGCAATTGACTCTGTGGTTAAGTCATCTTCAGTGGGACCCAAGCCGCCTATAGTTATAATGTTTTTATGATTTTGCTTTAGAAACTCTATACTTGAAACTATATCTTCATAATCATCTTTACACGATATATGAAACCCTATTTCAAAATCATTACTTACTAGGTATTTAGCAAAATTACAGGAGTTAGTATTGACTATATCTCCATCTACTACCTCATCGCCAATAGCTATAAAGCCGAAATCATATTTCATTATCTTCCTTACAAATTTTTGTAGAATTATTAAAATCCGCTATTCTTGGACATGATTTTTATGTATCATGATTTGTGAAGTATATATTAAGTGTATACAAGATTGAATATCTAAGGAGTCTTTAATGAAAATACTATCTACTAATGTTTATGTCGGACCTAACATCTATGCAAACTTTCCTGTTATTAAACATGAAATTGATTTGGGAGTGCTTGAAGAATGGCCATCTGCAAAGATTGGTCAGGATTTTGTAGATCGACTTGTGGATAGTTTACCAGGATTAGAAGAGCATGGTTGTTCATATAGAGAAAAGGGTGGTTTTATCCGTAGAATGAGAGAGGATGAAGGCACTTGGATGGGTCATATTTGGGAGCATGTAATACTAGAGCTTCAAGATATAGCTGGTAGTAATGTAACATATGGTCGTACTAGATCGACAGGTGAGCTTGGTTGTTATAATTTGGTCTATGAATATAAGCAAAAAGATGTTGGTCTAAGAGCTATGGAGTTGGCTAGAGATTTATTGATATCTTTATTGCCAGAGGATCTTAAAAAGCAAGTGGCTCATAAGAATGAAGATTTTGATTTTGAATATGAAAAAGTAAGGTTTATAAAATTTGCACAAAGCAAAGAATTTGGACCAAGTACAGCATCATTAATTGAAGCTGCTAAAAAAAGAGATATTCCGTATCTTAGATTAAATGACCATTCATTAGTTCAATTTGGTTATGGTAAATACCAACAAAGAATTCGAGCAACAATTACAGGTAAAACTACTAGTATTGCTGTTGACTTATCTTGTGATAAAAATCAGACGAATACTATTCTACAAGGTTTGGGGCTTCCTATGCCTAAGCAAAGGATGGTAACTACTGAAGAGGGAGCTTTAAGAGCTGCAAAAATCTTAGGCTTCCCATTAGTTGTTAAGCCTCTGGATGGTAATCATGGTCGTGGAATATCTATTAACTTAAAAACTATGCAAGAAATTAAAGATGCCTTTGTTGAGGCAAATAAAGTATCTAGATATGTTTTAGTGGAGCAGTTTGCTACTGGTTTCGATCATAGAATGTTGGTAGTTGATGGTAAGCTTGTAGCTGTTGCTAAAAGGGTTCCTGGTCATGTGATAGGAGATGGTAAACATAATATTAAAGAGCTAGTTGATATTGTAAATGAAGATCCACGTAGAGGTGTTGGACATGAGAAAGTTCTAACAAAATTAGAGTTGGACTATCAAGCTAAGACTTTATTGGGAGCTGCTGGGTATGATGAAAATACTATTCTTAAGGATGGAGAAGTTTTCTATTTAAGATCTACAGCCAACCTTTCAACTGGTGGTACAGCTATTGATGTCACTGATATTGTACACCCTGACAACAAAGATATGGCGGAAAGAGCTATAAAAGCTATAGGTCTTGATGTTGGTGGTGTTGATTTCTTGATAGATGATATATCACAATCTTATCACGATATTGGTGGTGCTATTTGTGAATGTAATGCTGCTCCAGGGTTTAGAATGCATGTGGCTCCTAGTGAGGGTAAATCTAGAGATGTTGCAGGTGCAGTAATAGATATGCTGATTCCTAAAGAACATGGTAATGCTAGGATTCCAATTGCTGCTATTACTGGTACAAATGGTAAAACTACAACATCACGTATGGTTGCTCATATGTGGAAAAATGCTGGGAAAATAGTAGGACTTACAACCACAGATGGTGTTTATATCAACGGAAAACTAACTGTAGCAGGTGATACTACAGGTCCAGCTTCAGCTCAAATGGTTTTGAAAGATCCTTCTGTAGAAATGGCAATCCTTGAAACTGCTAGAGGCGGGTTACTAAGAAGTGGTATGGGCTATGATTACTGTAATGTTGGAGCTTGTTTAAATATATCCTCTGATCACCTAGGTCTTAAAGGAGTTAATACGTTAGAAGACTTGGCTAAAGTTAAGAGTATAGTTCCTCAAGCAGCAAAGGATGTCGCAGTTCTAAATGCTGATGATCCTAATGTACTTAAAATGTCAGCTAAAGTAACAGCAAAATATATACTATATGTAACTATGAATCCAGAGCATGCTTTAGTTAAACAACATATACGTGCTGGCGGTAAAGCTTGTATTATTGAAAAGGGTGTTAATGGAGATATAATTACAATTTTTGATAATCATGTTCATATACCAGTTTTATGGACTCATTTGATTCCAGCTACAATGGAAGGTAAAGCTATCCATAATGTTCAAAACTCTATGTTTGCAATAGCTATATCTTACAGTATGGGTATGAGTTTAGATGATATTAGAGATGGATTGAGAACATTTGTAACATCATTCTACCAAGCGCCAGGTCGTATGAACTGGTTTGAGGAGCATCCATTTAAAGTACTGATGGATTATGGACATAATCCGGCAGCAATAAAGCTTGTGAGCCAGATGGTTGATAATATGGAGTTTGCCGGTAAGAAAATATGTGTTTTAGCATCACCAGGTGATAGAAGAGATGAAGATATCTACGAAATAGCTAAAACTGCTGCACCATATTACGATCACTTTATTTGTAAGCGTGATGATACTCTAAGAGGTCGAGCTCCTGATGAAGTTCCAAGAATGCTTAAAGAAGGTTTAATAGAGGCTGGTGTGACTGCCGATAGGATAGAAACTATCGAGAGTGAGCAAGAAGCTGTGGATCATGCTCTGGCAATGGCTCAGGATGGTGATCTGGTAGTTATTTTTGCAGATAAATTAAAAAGAACATGGAAGCAGATTATTTACTTTAACAAAGAAGATGCTGACGACAATAAAGAGCAAAAAGAAGAAAAGAAAGAAATGTTTTCTGCTTCTATTATTGCTCAGGATCCTAGTCTATCAGAAGAAATTTCTGAAGTTATAAAAGCAGGTGTTATAGCTGATGAGAGTGGTGTTAGAGTTATTTTTGATGAAGAAGATAACGACTAATTGTTTATTACTATTTTAAGGGAGCCTTTATATGATTCCTGAAGGTTATTCACGTAGACTTGTTGGACCTAACTTGTTTTTTAAAGAGACTGGAACGGTTCTGGATGTGCCACTTATAGAGCACCGCGATAAATTGACAGAACTTTTTTATCAAGAGGCTAATAGGATTCTTCCTGTATTAGGTTGGCAAGATATAAAACTTACTCATAAGTTTTTTAATAATGGTGTTCGTTATGCAATGATTGCCCCTGTCGATATTACAATGCCAGCGTGTGATGTTATTGACTTTATTTGGCTTTCTGTGAGAGAAGGTTTTGAAACAGGCAGTTTCAAATCACTTCAAGAAGCACAAGATGAGCTAATGCCTTTTATAAATGAAGACAAAAACTTAACTTATAGAAAGCTTTATGAATTAGCTAAATCCAAAGGTTTTAATGCTTTTAGAGATAAGAATAAAGCTTATGTTGGTTCTGGTACTGGTTGTTATGAGTTTGATTTAGACAACGATAAAATTGAAGATGTTGACTGGTCAAAAGTTTATGATATACCGGCTGTTATTGTAACAGGTACAAATGGTAAGACTACAACGGTCAGACTTACTGATTATATCTGTCGTACAGCAGGTAAACTTACAGGGTATACATCTACTGATTGGGTAAAGGTAAATGATGAGTTGATAGATGAGGGCGATTACTCAGGTCCAACAGGACATCAATTTGTTCTTACAAATAAGAAAGTCGAAGTAGCTCTGCTAGAGTCTGCTCGAGGAGGACTTTTAAAAAGAGGTTTAATAGAAACTTATGTTGATGCAGCAGCTGTTACGAATGTCTCTGCTGATCATTTAGGTGAAGATGGAATAGAGACTGTTGCAGAGTTAGCAGAAGCAAAATCGATTGTGTTCCGTACGATGGGCAAAGGCTCTCATGCTATTATCAACTTAGATAATTCGTATATGAAAGAGCGCTTTGATAAGTTAACTTGTGCAAAAATTATCGTGACGCAAAATCCAGAGCAACACGATATGGACTATTATTTATCAAAGTCTGATTATGCTTGTATTGTTGAAAATGGTAGCTTTATTTGGATAAGTAGTGATTCTAAACAGGAAATACTACCAGTTGTTGATGCTCCATTGACAGTTAAAGGTTTTGCCAAGCATAATATCGAAAATGCTATGATTGCTATAGCTTTATCTTTTAAGCTTGGAATTAGTTTTGATAATATCGAAAAAGCTCTTAGAAGCTATAAGAATGATCCTAAAGTTAATAGAGGCCGTGCTAATATCTTTGAGTTTGATAATAAGGTTGTGGTTCTTGATTATGCTCATAATGAAGCTGGTATGGACGCGTTATTAAGTATGATGAAAGCTTATGATAAAGGTGGCAAGAAATACTTGATGATTGGTACTACTGGGGATAGGAAGTATCTGATACCTGGGATAAATGACATTATAATTAAGCATGGTATTGATTTTGTGGTCATTAAAGAAACAGAGAAGTATCTTAGAGGAGCTGAGCCTCTTGAGCTACCGACATTAATCCGAGGTGATCTAGAGAGCAAAGGGTTTGATATCTCAAAGACTTATATTTCACATGGTGAGCTAACAGGTGTGAAGTATATCTTAGACAAGCTTGAAGATGATGATATTGGCATTTTCTGTTGTCAGGCTGAGCTAGAGGAGGTCGCAAACTATCTTGAGAACCTAGCTCAGAAGTAGTCAGTTATCTATTTAGTAGGCATACAACGTGTGTGGCAATGCCTTCTTTCCTACCTATAAATCCTAACCGTTCTGTGGTTGTTGCCTTAATATTTATTTGATTAGTTTGAACTTCAAGCACATTTGCCAAACAAGCTTTCATTTTTTCGATATGAGGAAGCATCTTAGGTGCTTGTGCAATTATGGTACAATCAATATTACTGATTTCGTACTCCTTATCATCAAGCATTTTTTTTATTTCAGATAAGAAAAATTTACTATCAGTATTTTTATACTCCATATCGGTATCAGGGAAGTGTTTACCTATATCTCCAAGACCTAGTGCACCTAAGATAGCATCACAAAGAGCATGGATTAATACATCGCCATCAGAGTGAGCTTCTAATCCCATTTCATATGGAATCTCAATTCCACCAATAATGATATTTTTTTTTGAAGATGTGAATTTGTGCACATCAAAACCGTGACCAATTCTAAATGACATTATATAGTTCCTAGTCTTGTGTTACAGGGAAGTTATTATTTAACCATGCATTGATTCCACCTTCTACAGATATAATATCCGTATAGCCCATACTTTTTAAGCTTTTAGCTGCTAATGCCGATCTAAAGCCACTACCGCAGTATAAATATATTTTTTGATTTTTATTTGGAATTAGACTCTCAATTTTGACTTCTATTTGCCCCTTGCTAAGATGGGTAGCACCTTGGATATGGAATCTATTGAATTCAGAATCTTCTCTAACATCAAAAATGACACCATCTAGTTCATTAGAGTTTATCTTATCGTATAAATCAGTTACAGAGCATTCTTTGATATCAGATTTAGCATTATTGACAAGCTTTAAAAACTCATGCGGTCTAGCTTGATTAGGTGATTTAGTAGGATAGCCTTTAGCATTCCATGCTCTCCAACCACCATCAACAGAAATTACATTTTTATAACCCATTTCACGCAGTTTATCAGCTACGATAGCAGATCTGAAGCCACCACCACAATAAAAATACATCTTTTGACTTTTGTTAGGAACTGCTGACTCAATAGCACTTTCGATAATTCCTTTACTAATATGAATCGCATTAGGAATGTATCCATTTGCAAATTCTGACTCTTCACGTGTATCAATAAGTAAACCATCAAGAGTTTCTGTTTCATTCATTTTGTTGATATCATCAACTGTACATTCTTGTATTCTACTTTTTGCATCGTTTACTAAATCTAAAAAACCTGATGTGTGTTGCATATCTATACCTTGTAGTTTTGTGATTAAATAACTATTTATATTTTATCTTTTTCTTTGCTTAAAGAGAATATTTAAAGAATATAATCAATGACTTGGAATATGATAATAATAATTGCAATAGTTAGAGCAAAGTTGTTAAGCTTGCTATTTTTCATTGATTTGTAAATTATTTCAAAATTACGGTTACGAAGTATTCTAACCATATTTAGTGGACATGAAACAAGCATAATTAGAGAAAATAGACCTACAACAGAAAGAGCAATTAAGAAAAGCTTTTTAAAATAATAGTTCAGAAATATCGGTAACATGAAAAGCAGAAAGCTTAGAAGAATGTTTTTGCTTAGTGTTGATAGGTTGTTCATTTTAAATCTATCAAGTATTAGATCTTTTAATGCTAATGATAGAGTTATAAAAGCAGTTGTTACAGAAATTGTAATAAAGGTATAAATTAAAGTTATAACTTCAGAAGACTGAATATTAGCTTTAAGAATATAAATAAGCTGAGTAACACTATCTTCCGAGCTAAGAGATTTTAGGACTTCAGCAAAACTATTTTTATCACCATAAATAGCTATATTGCCAAATATTGATACTATCCAGCATACATATATTACTAGTATTATTAGAGATGCAACTATAATAATTCTTCTAATATCTTTTGGGTGTGGTCCTACATAGTTGACAACGCTAGGAACAATTATGTGAGCTGAGAATGTTGTGGCAAGTATAGGTAAAGTAACTATAACCTCTTTTAGAGTGCCAAAACTATAGCTATCTAGCTTAGAGATACTTATGGTTTTGAAAAGTAAAAGTATTGTAAATAATATGATAATAAGCTTTACGGTAAGAAAAATTCTATTAAGCCATTCAGCAGGTCCTGTGCCTTTTAATATAAATCCACCAAAAAGTATAACAAAGCCAATCTCTATAATAATATAGTTTATATCTAGTAGGCTTTCAAAAGATGAGCCTATTGCAGAGATATATGCTGCAAGCATTCCGTAAAGTATTCCAAAAGCACATATATAAACCAGAATGACTCCTGGTTTCTTAAAGAGTTTATGAGCAAGCCCTAGATAACTAATACCACTTTCAAAATGCAGGCAGGCTTCTGCAACAGCTAATGTTGAATATGTCATTAAAAGCCACATCAAAAACATTATGATGCAACCAATAACAACACCAAAGCTTGAAAGAATCATAGGAATAGCAAGAATACCTCCGCCCAAAGAGGTACCTATAATCAAGAAGATACTACCAATTTGTTTATTTATACTTGTCAATTTTTAGAATAGTAAGTTTTATCTTTGAATACATTAAAACATATAAAATTATGATTATAAATTAATAAATGAAAGAAATAATTACCAAGCTGGTATAGCAGCACCATTCGGATAAAGTTTTTCAGCTAATTGTTTAACTTCATCTGTATTAAATGCTTGTACATACTCTTTAAGTTTAGGATTATCTTTTTGCGATTCTTTAACAGCAATAACATTTGCAAAAGGAGAATCTTTAGGTTCTACAAAAAGAGCATCTTTTAGGCTTAGACCTGCCTTAGGTATATAGTCATTATTTACAATACCAATATCTACATCGCCTAAATTATTAGGGATTTGATCTGCTTGTAAAGCTATGATTTTTAGATTTTTGGGATTACTAGCTATACTGTCTGTAGTGGCTTTCCAAGTTATACCATCTTTAAGTTTGATCAATCCAGCATCTTGTAGAATCATTAATGCTCTACCTTGATTAGTAGGGTCATTAGGGATTGCTACTGTAGCGCCATTTGGAATATCTTGGATATTTTTATACTTTTTAGAAAACATTCCCATTGGGTATAAGAAAGTCTTACCAATATAAGTAAGTTTATAACCAAACTGTTTGATTTGATTTTCTAAGAATGGAATGTGTTGGAAGACGTTTGCTTGCAATTCACCATCATTAAGTGCTCTATTAGGAATATTGTAATCACCAAATGTTACTAGATTTACGTCAAGATTATATTTTTCTTTAGCTATTTTTTTACTTAGCTGCATGATTTTATCTTGAGGAGGACTGGTAATATATCCTACAGTTATTTCATTTGTATTGGTAGTAGCTGCAGCATTCACATACAGCTGTGTAGCACTTGCAGCCAATAGAATGGCAGTAATAATCCAAAGTGAAGTCAATTTCTTGGCTGTAACTAGATAGTTGCCGAATGATTGGGTGATTTGGACAAGTATAACTAACATAATTACACCACCAAGTAGTAAAGTGTAATTACCGTAATTATAACCTTTGAAATAGGTCAAATCACCTAGGCCACCACCACCAACGATACCAGCCATAGCTGAGAAACCGATTAGTGAAATACATGTTAAAGTAGCAGCATCAATCAACAAATTTTTTGATTCAGGAAGTAATACTTTAAAAATAATCTGCCTTTTAGTTGCTCCCATTGATTTGGCTGCTTCAATAAGCCCGTTATCAACTTCACGCAAGGCTGATTCAGTTAGTCGAGCATAAAATGGCAGAGCAGCAATAGCCAGAGGTACTATTGAAGCGGTAGTCCCTATTGTTGTGCCAACTATAAGTCTTGTCAGAGGATATAGAAGTATTAGCAATATGATATATGGGATACTTCTAGTTATATTTATAATAATACTGAATGTTTTGTTAAATCCTTTAACAGCAACATTTTTACTATCTTGTGTTATATACAGTAATATGCCTAATAATATACCACCTATAACAGCCACTAAAGTAGCTATGAAAACCATAAAAATAGTTTCCCATGTTGATTGAGCTATTAGGCTAAGCTCATGTAAACTAAATATTGTCTGCTGTTGCATAACCTAGCACCTTTAAATTAACATCTTGGTTTGAAAGAAATCTTAATGCATTTTCCCAGTCTTGACGCTCACCTGTGATATGACAAATGGCAATTCCAACTATTTGTTCTTGGATTGTTTCTATATTTGCTTGAATGATACTCGCTGTAGCATTAAATTGACGAGAAATCTCAGCAATGATAGGCATCTTACCTTTATCTCCATAGAATGTTAGTTGTACTACGGGGTATGTATCATCATAGCTATAAGGATTGTCATAAAGTCTTTTAGCTATGAAGTCTGGAACTTTTGTGTGTATGCTTGTCTCAACAAAAGATTTTGTTACAGGGGCTTGAGGATCTAGGAATATGTCTAATGTTTTGCCCATTTCTGCAATACGACCTTTGTCAATAATTGCTACACGATCACAGATTTTTCTGACAACATCCATTTCATGTGTAATCAAAACTATTGTTAAGCCAAGTTCTTTATTTAATCTTTTAAGAAGTGCTAAAATTTGTTTTGTAGATGTTGGATCTAGTGCGGATGTCGCTTCATCTGATAATAATACTAAAGGATCTAAAGCTAAAGCTCGAGCAATGGCAACTTTTTGTTTTTGACCTCCACTAAGCTCTTGAGGATATGCATTTGCTTTATTTGGAAGCTCTACCAGCTCTAAAAGCTCAAAAACTCTTTTTTTTATTTCGGCCTTTGGTATTCCTTGAATCTCAAGTGGAAGGGCAATATTTTCAAAAACATTGCGAGATGATAGCAAGTTAAAATGCTGAAATATCATCGAAACTTTTTTGCGAAATTCTCTAAGCTGTTTTGGATTCTTCTTTGTAATATTTTCATCAGCAATGAATATTGAACCATCAGTAGGTTGTTCTAGAAGATTTAAGCACCTTAAAAGAGAGCTTTTACCGGCACCACTATGACCTATTATACCAAATATCTCACCTTGTTTAATATCAAGGTTTATATTGTCAAGCACAAGGTTGCTAGTATTATTTGATCTGTATTCTTTTTTTAAATTTTTAATTTGAATCATTTTTTGCCTTTGCTTTATCGCCGATTTTACTTTCTTGACCACTGACTAATCTTTGAATATTTCCTCTGTGTTTAACAAGTATTATTATCGCTATTATCAAAAATGGTGTTGCCACCTGTAAATCAGATGTAAATATTACTGAAAAACTTGCTATAACAGTAGCTACTAATGCTGATAAAGATGAATAACGAGTAATCACGGCAACACATAACCACGTAATGACAAATATTAAACCCAAAATCCAGCTAAATCCAAATAGTGTACCTATTAAAGTTGCAACACCTTTGCCGCCTTTGAAGCCAAAGAAAAGAGGGAATATATGACCAAGGATTGCATATAGTGCAGTACAAGCAGTTATAAATTCATTCCCAGTTAATACTTTAGCTAAAACTACAGGCACTAAACCTTTTAGTATATCAAAAGCAAGAGTTATTACCGCTGGTACTTTACCACCTATTCTTAGAACATTTGTAGTTCCTGGGTTACCAGAACCAACGCTTCTCGGAGATGGTAATCTAAATATATAACAGACAATAATTGCACTATTAATTGATCCCAAAAGATAAGCAAACACTAGTATGCTAAAATTTAAAAAGTTCATTGTTTTCCTTGATGATTTTAAAACTATTTGAGTTATTATAAGAGATAATACTATCTAGGCAATATCTTCGCTAGCTATTTTTATAAGTTTGTTATAGGATTAGTAGCTTAAAAAAACTTATTCATTAATATCTGTTTCAAAAGGTTAAATTTTATGACTGTAATGAAGTTCGACTTGATTAAAAAAGAAGGTAAAGCTAGAAGAGGGAAAATAAGTTTCCCAAGAGGAGATATTCAGACTCCTGCATTTATGCCAGTAGGGACTTATGGAGCCGTTAAATCACTATCTCCAGTTGAGTTAAAAGAAATGGGTGCTGATATTATCTTAGGTAATACGTTTCATCTATGGTTACGTCCAGGTACTGAAATTATCAAAAAACATGGTACTTTACATGACTTCAACGGTTGGGACAAACCCATTCTTACAGACTCTGGGGGGTTTCAAGTCTTTAGTTTGGGTAAAATGCGTAAGCTTACAGAAGAAGGCGTTACATTTAAATCACCAATTAACGGTTCAAAAGTTTTTTTATCTCCTGAGATATCAATGCAAGTCCAAAGAGATCTTGGCTCTGATATTGTAATGTGTTTTGATGAGTGCACACCATATCCAGCTACTGAAAAAGAAGCAAAAGATTCTATGGAACTATCTATGCGTTGGGCAAAAAGATCAAAAGATGCTCATGGTGATAATCCATCTGCATTATTTGGAATTATTCAGGGTGGAATGTATGAGCATTTACGTGATGAGTCTCTAAAAGCTTTAAAAGAAATAGATTTCGATGGTTTTGCAATAGGTGGATTATCTGTGGGTGAGCCTAAAGAAGATATGATTAGAATACTCGATCATACTGCTCATCAAATGCCAGAAGATAAGCCGAGATACTTGATGGGTGTTGGTACGCCAAAGGATTTAGTAGAGGCTGTTTATCGTGGTGTTGATATGTTTGACTGTGTAATGCCGTCACGAAACGCTCGCAATGGTCATATGTTTACATCAGAAGGTGTTGTTAGAATTAGAAATGCTAAACACAAGGATGATGTGTCTCCATTAGATCCAAACTGTGATTGTTATACTTGTCAAAATTTTAGTCGTAGTTATTTACATCACCTAGATAAAACTCAAGAGATATTAGGTTCAAGATTAAATACAATCCACAATTTAACTTATTACCAAAACCTAATGAAAAATATTCGCCAAGCTCTAGAAGAGGGTAGGTTTGAAGAGTTTAGAAAAGAGTTTCTAGAGAGCTATAAAGGCTAAACATTAAATATGGTCTTCTAAGTATGAGATTGAAAGTATAATCAAAAATATGAAGATAATAATTTTTTGATAATACTAAAACTATCTGTCTCTGAATCTTTTGCTAAAAGATAATATGATTTTCCTGTCATGTAGTCTTGTTGAGGTGGTACATAAAGAAATCCATTTTTGATGTGTTCTTGAATTAGAAGTCTATCTGTAACAAAGAAACCAATACCTGAAAAGCAAGCTTGAATTGCTTGAAGAGAATTTTTGAAGATTATGTTTTTGTTAGGCTTTTTTGAGATGTTGTTGTGTTGTGCCCAGAGTTGATAATCATCAATGCGAATTTTATCATCAACATAGATTAACTTTTGTTCTAATATTATTTCTGAGAGGCTTCTACCAGAGTGCTTATTATTACAAACTAGTATTAACTCACCATCTGCTAGTTTGAATTTGTTTTTATTGCTAAAATCACTGTCGATACCATACTCTATGCTGATATCTATATCATCATAATCAAAATTTACTCTTCTGCCTAGACTAATGAGCTGTATTTCTGTATTTACTAGTGAATTTATTAAATCATCGAGTTTTGGTATTAGCCAATTTGCACAAAGTGTAGTCATACAGTTTATAGATAATTTTTTAGTACGTTGTTTTTTTAGTACCTCTGTTGCATTGTGAATTTCTGATACTAGAGGGTCTATTATTGTGTAGTACTCTCTGGCCAAGTCAGTAATGACTAGATTTCGTTTATCCGTGATAAATAGTTTTTTATTAAGGTAGTTTTCTAATTTTTTTATAGATTGGCTCACAGCAGAGTGAGTCATAAATAGCTGTTCTGCAGCTTTAGTATAACTTTGTGTTTTCATTACTGCTATAAAAACTGGTAATGAATTTAAAGGAGGGAGGTCATTTTTTTTAATCATATTATGTAAGAAAAACTTACTTGTGATGTAAGAATAAAGCGTTTTACAGATTGGTGCAAGAGTTATATTATTCTTATATCTTAAATTCATGGAGTAAAGAAAAATGAACCGAATTAATAACTTTATAAGTTTATGGTTTATGATGACTTCTGCAGCTCTTATAGCTTTTGGCTCATTTGCACGCAAGTATCTGATACAAATGGATGGGATCTACTTAACCATGTTAGTCTCATTTGTTGGTGGAGGCATACTTATGTGGTGGGTTGTAAGTATTTCTTCCTTTTCAAGGGTTGCTCCTTTCGCTTGGTATTCAATATTTATTAGGGTGGTGTTTAGTCTATTTGCACAATTATTTTTCTTTATAAGTTTAAGTAATAGCTCATTATTGATTACAATTTTACTATTTAATACTAGTCCTTTATTCATCCCGATTATTAGGTTTTTGTTTTATAAGCAGAGTGTTAGCTACTTTAATCTTGCTTGTATTATTATTAGTTTTTTGGGAATTTATCTTATATTAGGTGTTGGAGAAGGTAATGTTAATACATATAGTCTTTGTGCTCTTTTTGCGGGAGTTTTAAATGCAGCATCTCAAGTTGTTTTATACAATGCAAGCAAAAAAGAAGATGTATTCATTATAAATCTTTGGATATATACATTTATAGGAATATTTTTATTATTATTGCTGCCGTTTAATATATCTGTTATATCTAGTTTGAATCCAGTATCAATGAAGCCTGTAGTCATTTGGGTATCAGTAGCTATAATTATATTTGGCATTAGTTCGCAGATTTTTAGAGTAAAAGCTTTTAAGCATACTACAGATCCTTCACTAATAGCCCCAGCTATGTATTTTTCAGTAATAGTTGCTGCGGTATTAGATGTGGTGTTTTATGATAGTTCTATAGGTTATATGGAGATGATAGGAATTTTGATGGTGTGTGTTTCGAGCATATTGTCTTTAATAAGAAAATAATAAGAGGAAAAGAAATGAAAAATAAAATCGTGATTGTTGCAGACTTTATAAATGAGATAGTTGATGAGAAAGGCGTTTTTGGAGCTCATAACGCTAAGAGAGTTAAAGATGATAAAACTATGGAAAAGGCAAACCAATTAATTGCATGGGCAAGAGAAAATAATATTATGATTGCTCATGTTAAGGTTGGTTTTAGTAAAGATTATCAGGAGTGTTCAAAAGTTTCTCCTATGTTTAAACAAGCTCCTGAATATGGTGTTTTGCAGTTAGATACTTGGGCAACAGATTTTCATCCAGATATGGATGTCCAAGAGCATGATGTTATAATAACAAAGCATCGTGTGAGTGCACTTTATGGAACTAATTTAGAAGTTGTTTTAAGAGCAAATAGTATTCAAAATATTATTATTTGTGGAGTATCGACTAGTTATGTGATTGAGTCTACAGTTAGAGAATTACATGATCGCGATTATAGTGTTACAGTAGTGGCAGATGCTTGTAATGCTAGCAGCCAAGAATCGCATGAAGCGAGTTTGTCAAATCTGAATAAAATTGCTAAAATTACATGTGTAGATAATTTGTTAAAGGGAGAGTGTTTTGGTAATTAAACTTACTCCCTTTTTTGCTGTACCATGATATAATACACTGTATTGCATATAGAGAGTAAATAATATGAATAAAATAACCTCCGTTCTTATTGGGATATTAGTCTCGATTTCGTTATTCAGCTTTTCTTATTCATTCAATGATACTGAGAATTTGCTGTATCTTCAGGCTTACTATAATCACCAAAATGTTGAGAAAGTTAATACTTTTCATCAAGGTTCTAGAATGTCTAGATATTCAACAAATCTTAAGGTTGATGATTATAGATAGTTGCTTTATCAATTTATCAGGAACTCTGCTTTGAATAAAGTTCACTCTAAACCTTAATATGTGTTAGTTTCTACAGCGCTACTGGGTTACACTTCAATAAACAATCTTTCAAAAACCAGTTGAAAATTCTTTTTAAATTTATCTAGGTATTTTTTATTTTTTATATTCTTCTTCTGGTTGGTAACTTGCATTGGTTCATTCGGTAAGGTTTAAACTAGAAGCACTAAGATTCTTAGGTTCTTTATAAAGTATACGCTTTAGGCATAGAGTTTTTTATTTTTGCGTTTACAGAGTCATAAGATGAGTAGTTTGGTGATTAATATCGTTTCTTATTTTTGTATCGTGATATAATACACTGTATCGAAATATAGGGTTGAATGATATGATTAAATTAATATTTGTTTTTGTTAGAGTAGCAATTTTGATTTTTTTATTTTGCTTTTGCTACTCATTTAATGACACTAGGGATCTGCTATACCTTCAGACTTACTTTGATAAGCAAAATGTTGAGAAAGTAAATGTTTATCATCGGGGTTCTAGAATGTCTGAGTACTCAACAAATCGAAAAGTTGATTATTATAGATAGTAGTCGCCACCGATGTTTTCAAAAGATATCTAAAATAAAAGCTATTCAGCTACATAAATATCTTTCTGTTGCTCTCATTTAACTATATAGTATCGAGTAGTAACTATTATTTTATTTGGCATAGGGTTTGTTATGGCATCTATAGATATATCTCTGGATACTAAGAAGAGTTTGTTTGATAAAGATATTGACCGTAAAAAGGCTATACTTCTTACGTTTGTGGCATTTTTGTTTACTGGTTTTCAGTGTGCTATTTATGGCATGTTGACAGTACCGATTTCACAGCACTTTAATATTGATTCTAATACTATTATATTTTTTGATGGTTTCGGTTTATGGGGGCAGATTTTAGCAATGGCGACTGGAAGCATCCTTATCAAAAAATTTAAAGGCAAAAATACTTTAATAGTTGCTGCGTTATTTATGATTATAGGGTCAATTTTATCGATATTTGCTCCAGATATTTATGTTTATACGGCAATGACTTTTATATGCAATATGGCTGTTGGTTATGTGTTAGTGTCATGCAACTATATTGTGATGGGAACTGTAGAGAAACAAGGTGAATCTGAAGGTAAACTTAGTCTTTTAAATGTATTTTTTAGTCTTGGCTTTTTATCTAGTGCTTTTATAGTTGGGAATATTCTTTTTTATACTAGTTGGCAGGCAGTATTTATGGTTGTTATGGTTTTATTTATCATATTTATATTATTTTTATTGTCTCTTCGAATTAATGAGAAAATTGAACAGGGCGTAATTACTAAAGCAGAAAATGCACCACAGCCTAGATTTATATTTTTGTCTAAGCCTATTGTTTTGATGGCTATAGCACTATTTTGTATAGTTTATACAGAGCAGATAATGAACTACTATAATCAACCGCATTTACATTTTGATTTGGGCTTTAATATGAAAGATGTAGGTCTGCTAGTGGCTGTTTATACAGGCTCTCAGCTTTTGGGTAGGATCTTTTTTGGTAAATTCTTGTTACCTAGAGTAAGGATTGAGCGTTATCTTGTGGTGTCAGGGTTGGTGTTTGCTTTTGCAATATTTATTTTCATATATACAAAATCATTTGTGCTAGTACTAATTTTAATGGCTGTACTAGGGCTTAGTGATTCATGTATATATCCATCTGTTTTAGGTTATGCAATGGATAAACTTCCACATGTATCAAGTGGGGCAACATCATTTTTAGTAACTGTCGGTGCAATAGGTATTCCTTTAGGGACGTCTTTATCAGGTATGCTTGGTAATCTATTAGGGCGTGAGCCTGCAATGTTAGTAGGGCCTGTTATGCTTTTAGTATTGGTTACTTTGGTAGTGATTGTACACAATTTAAAAGTCGTGAAATAGTGAGAGTGTTATGTCTAATACTAATCAGATAAAAAAATTTATTCAAAGTTCAAAGTGTGTATACAAAAATATAGAGATACCAGAGGGTGGTAGTATTAACTATATGAATGAGGATTTGAAGCCTATCCTTGAAAATAAACTTACATCTGCCCAAGCAAAAATCATACTAAATAAATATCATAAAGCTTTTGATATAGGTTTAACTAAGACAGGTTTTCCTAAAGCAGCGGAAAGAGATACAAACGATGATGCTACAAACTATGATGCTGTCTGGGTGCGTGATGCAATTTGGGTCTATTATTACTTTAGTGAATTTAAAGAAAATGATGCTAAAACTCTAATTAACAAGCTTTATGGATATTATAATTCGCCGGCACAACAAGAACGCTTTAGAGATATTATAGCAAATCCAAAGTTGGCAGCAGATAAAATGGCTGTTCCTCATATCCGTTTTGATAGCTCTAGTGATTGCTATGATGATGTGATGATAAATGGTAAACCACAAATATGGAACCATAAGCAGATGGATGCTCATGGCCTTTTTTTGTTAGCTCTAAATGATGCTTATCAAAAACAGATATTTAATGTAAATGATTCAGAATTGTTAGCGTTTTTAGAGAGGTTTTTTGGCTTCCTAAAGGCAATAAAATATTATGAATATGCTGATGCAGGTGCATGGGAAGAAATTGATAGGGTAAATACAAGTAGTATTTCTTTGGTGGCGAATGCTGCTAGGCAATGGAAAAGTACTTTAAATAATAAAAACCTTAAGTTATCAGTAGATTTACAACAGTTAAGTAATTTAGGTATAAATAAAGTTAAAACTCAAATAGGTAGAGGTGGTGAATCACCACTTTATCATGCGGATGATATTTGTTATCGTGAAAGTGATGCTGCGATGTTGCATATTTTTACACCATACTTTAGTGATGATTTAGAATTTGCTGAATATCAAAAAACTTTAGCTCTAGTAGAAGATCTTGTGCGTGATTATGGAGTGATACGTTACAAAGGCGATAGTTATCAATCTGGTAATTTTTGGTTCGAAGATGATAGTACATCAAAAGAAAGCTTAACAGATGATGCCTCAAGTGTAGAAGAATTTGCAAAAAGAGCTAAGGGGAGATCTGAAGATTCTGAAGCGCAATGGTTTTTTGATAGTATGTTGGCTTTGGCAATGATGAATTTGTATGATAAGTATTCACAAAAATTTGATAAGGATAAATATTTTAACAAAATTGCATGGCATTTAAAAAGAGCTCTAGCTCAAATGACAGCTAGTGATTATATAACAGCAGATGGTCAGCCAGTTAATGCAGAGCTATTACCTGAAAGTATAAATATAGTTATTTTTGATGAGCAGAGATATTATTTACCATCTCCGATTACTCCACTTAATTGGGCGAAAGCTTCATTAGCAACAGCATTTAAAAAATTTAGTAATTATAATATTGTATAAAAGCCACAAATTAGAATATCCTGTTTTTTAATAAAACACTTATTCTAATCTTATTATTAGTCTTTAATTGATTAAGTACTGCTACTAATGTAAAATTCCTACGTTTAAAAATTAAAAATTTTCGGGAGAAAAAATGAGAAAGTTACTATTATCATTATCTGCAATCGTATTACTTACATCAACTTCATTTGCAGAAGGTGCTGAACAAGCAGCTGGTAGCCCATTAAGCTCAATCTTAATGCTTGTAGTGTTTTTTGCAATATTCTGGTTCTTATTAATTAGACCACAGCAGAAAAAAAATAAAGAACTACGCAAAATGTTATCTGAGCTTTCAAAAGGTGATGAAGTTGTCACAAATGGTGGTATGATAGGGAAAATTGCCAAGATTGATGAGTCTTTTGTAGAATTGGAAATTGCTGAAAATGTTGTTGTTAAAATTCAGAGAAACGCAGTAGCTAATATTTTACCTAAAGGTGCTACAAAAGCTTAATAAGCTAAATTTCTATAAAGTCTTTTAATTTTTTTCTTTTGATGTAAAGGAATTTTCAATGAGTAATAACAGAAGTCTACCTATAAATCAATTTCCTTTATGGAAGAATCTTTTGATAGTTGTTGTATTAGCATTGGCACTTTTTTATGCTTTACCGAATGTGTTTGGTAAAAGCCCAGCTTTACAGATTTCTCAGAAAGATGGTGATGTAAGTACACAGCTTGTCAAAAATATTGAAGATACTCTCAGTACTGACAAAATTGTTTACCAAAGAGTTAACCTTTCAGATGATAAGAGTAATGTTGCTATTATCTTCAAAGATGTCGAAGAGCAGCTAAAAGCTAAAAAGGCTCTCAAAGAAAGTCTGGGAGATGAGTATATTATAGCTATGAATATGCTTTCAAACTCTCCAAGTTGGTTATCTGCGCTAGGTGCTAACCCTATGAACTTAGGATTGGATTTACGTGGTGGTATGTATCTGATGTTAGAAGCTGATACAAATACTGCGATTAGTGCTCAGTTAGATAATTCTTTAAGTACAATTCTTAGTGCAGCGAAAGATAATAATATAAATATTGTCAGCTCTAAAAAAGCCGAAGAGAAATCAATAGTAAAAGCTCCGCAAGATTATATAGATAACGGTTTTGTTTCTGTTACTCTAGAAAACTCAGTAGGTGTTGATCAGCTAAAACAATATTTGAATACTGAATTTAGAAAGACCCAAGACCCTAATATAGTTTATAGTGTAAAAGATAATACGGTATTTATATCTTATAACAGTGCAAAAATTTTACAGCTTAGACAGGATGCTATATCACAAGTTGTGACGGTTATGCGTAATCGTATTAATGCTTTAGGTGTTGCAGAAGCATCTGTAGCTCAGGCTGGTGATAATCGTGTGGTGATTGAAATACCAGGTATGCAAGATGCGACTCAGGCTAAGCAAATTCTAGGTGGTACATCCACAGCTAGTTTTTATTTAGTTAGTCCTGTTACAGATAGGTTAGCTGCAGAAGAGCAGGGTTATAAGGTTTATTCTTTAGATAATGGCAGAGGTTATCAAAGCTATTATAGTTTAAGAGGCGCACCTGTAGCTGGTGGTGCTGATATTATCGGCGCAAGTCCTTCTATCGACCATCAGACGGGTACTCCGATTGTTATGGTTGAGTTAGATAGAAGTGCAGCAAGCCACTTTAGACAAATAACAGGTAAAAATATTGGTAACCCAATGGGTGTGATGCTTGTTAATACAACTTATGAAAAAGTCAAAGATAAAGATGGTAAAGAGAAAAATGTAGTAAACAAAACTGAAAAGCTAATCAACGTTGCTACAATTCAGTCAGCACTAGGATCTCAGTTCCAAATTACAGGATTAAATCAAAAAGAAGCAAATAATCTTGCGTTGATGATTAAATCAGGTGCACTACAAGTGCCAGTGCATATCGTACAGGAAACACAAATTGGTCCAAGTCTCGGTAAAGATAATATCGAAAAAGGTATGCTATCTATTGTGGTAGCTCTGATTGCAGTTATAGTCTTTATCTTAGTTTATTATAGAGTCTTTGGTGTTATAGCTAATATAGCTCTTGTAATGAATTTGGTGTTAATTGTTGCTGTGATGTCAATCATACCAGGTGCTACACTTACATTACCTGGTATAGCAGGTATTGTACTGAACTTGGGTATGTCGATTGATGGTAACGTGCTTATATTTGAGAGAATCAGAGAAGAAATTAGAGCAGGTATGCCACGTCAAAGCGCGATTCATATTGGTTATGAGAAAGCATTTACAACTATTGTAGATTCAAATATTACAACTTTGATTGTTGCTGTTATTTTATTCTTCATAGGTAGCGGAGCAGTCAAAGGTTTTGCTATAACTCTAATGATAGGTATTGTAACATCTATGTTTACATCTGTAACTGTCTCTAGAGCAATGACAAATTTTGTGTATGGTAAGAGAAAGAAATTAGAAAAAATTTCTATAGGTATATAATTTTAGGTTGGATTTATAATGGAATTTTTCAAACAAAAAACAAATATAGACTTCTTAGGAATAAAAAAATATACGACAGCTTTCTCTGTTTTAATGATTGTTGTTTCATTATTTTTTATATTTACAAAAGGTCTTAATCTAGGGCTAGATTTTACAGGTGGCTATCAGGTACAGATTCAAGCGACTAGTTTACAAAACTTAGCAATAATCTCTGAAAAATTGGCTAAAGTTGGTTTTGAACATACTACAGTTACAACTTTTGGCGAAAATAATAACTATCTTATTAAATTTACACCAGATGAAGTTAATTCAAAAACTAATAGTCTAGATAGTGCCCAGCAGTATCTTAAACAACAGGCTGAGAGCTCTCTTGATGCTAAAGTTTTGAGTGTGAATTATATAGGTCCACAAGTAGGTAAAGAGCTTGCTAGTAATGGTGTATTAGCAATTATAATAGCTTTAGTATGTATTTTGATCTATATAAGCGCTAGATTTGAGATGAAATTTGGTATTAGTGCATGTGTTGCCTTACTCCATGACCCTATAGTAATTTTAGGTATATTTGCAGCATTTCAACTTGAGTTTGATTTGACTGTATTAGCAGCTATATTAGCAGTGATAGGTTACTCACTAAATGATACAGTTGTAATTTACGATAGAGTGCGTGAGAACTTTAGAAAAATGCGTAACGCTAATGTAGTTGAAGTAGTTAATAAAAGTATTAATGATACATTATCTAGAACAATTTTAACATCAGGGTTAACGATGCTAGTTGTAGTTGTGCTTTATCTATTCGGTGGTAGCTCTGTGCATAACTTCTCATTGGCTTTAATTTTGGGTATTGTAGTTGGAACATACTCATCTATATATGTTGCAGGTGTTGTGGCTGTAGCACTGGGCTTAAATAGAGAATCGCTGCTTCCTAAGCAAGTATCAAAAGAAGATATGCCAATACTTTAATATTTATTAATGTTAGTTATATAGCTAAATGGTGTATAATTCTAAGGGATAAATTTAAAAAGGATTAATAAATGAGAAAAATAATATTGGCTTCATTAGCTATATCTTTAGGATTCACTTCAGGCTTTGCAATGTCAAAGAGTGAACCTGCACAAACTCCTAAAGTTAGTGAAGTTTCACAGCAGTCAAGTAAACTTGTAGATATCTATACAAAAGATGATACTTCTTCTGACATAACTGGACAAATTGACCTAAAAAACCAAGATAAATATAATATTTTCTACTGTAAGCAAAATAGCTGGTGCGAAGTTGTTAATAAGGAAAATGGTGGTACTGGTTGGGTTAGTTTAGAACAATTAAAGCAAGCTAAACAAAAAGCAGCTAAAATCATGCACAAGAAAAATGCAGTGAAAAGATTGGAAGAGTATATGGTAATTCAAGATCAAAAAATTGCTCAATTGTATGCAATGATGACGCAGCAACAACAAGAGTTCGTCAGAATTATAGAGCAACAGCAAATGCAAATTAATCAGCTGAAGCAAGCTTACTACCGTAGATAGTAACTTATAGTCTGCTATAGGAGCAATATGACGAAAAAAAAATTATTACCAGCTACAAAAGGCAAATCATTACCAGTTGTATCTGATAATAACCTTAGCCCTTATCTAAATTTTGTTAATAAATTACCAATACTGTCTCTTGAGGAAGAGCAAGAGCTCGCCAAACGCTATAAATATCAAAAAGACTTAGATGCTGCTCAGCAGCTTGTCTTGTCACACTTGCGTTTTGTTACTAAAATCGCGCGTAATTTTTCAGGTTATGGCCTTTCGATAGCAGACCTTATCCAAGAGGGTAACATTGGTCTAATGAAAGCTGTGAGTAAGTTTGATCCTGATCAAGGTGTCAGATTAGTATCATTTGCAGTGCATTGGATTAAAGCAGAAATGCATGACTATGTTCTTAAAAACTGGAAGATTGTTAAAGTTGCTACTACAAAAGCTCAGCGTAAACTATTTTTTAATCTTAGAAGTAGTAAAGATAAGATTGGCTGGTTAAGTTCAGAAGATATTAAGCAGTTAGCAGAAGAATTAGGTGTCAAAGAAGAAACAGTTATAGAAATGGAAAAGAGAATGTGTCAAGGTGATGCAAGTCTTGATTTACCATATACTGATGACGAAGGCGGGCAGTCTAATCAACAAAGCTTGTATTTAGAAGATAAATCTTCAGATATAGAACATCAAATAGTGCAACAAGATTATTATGATAACTTTAAGATGATTGTTAAAGATGTATTAAGCGGTTTTGATACGCGTACTAAAGATATTATTATGTCGCGTTATCTACTTGATACAAAAGCGACTCTACAAGATCTAGCAGCTAAGTATAATATTTCGGCAGAAAGAGTGCGTCAGATTGAGGAAGAGGCACTTACTAAGCTTAAAAAAGCTATCAAAAACAGGTCCTAATTTTTAACTTTATTGATGGTTAATTATTCAAAAAAATAGTGTTACTTATGTTAATATTACCAACAATATAGTTTTATTTACTTATTAGATGAAAGATTTTATACCCAAGGTAAAATCAAAAATAAAATCCTCAGTTTATTTAGATGGTTCAAAGAGTATATCGAATAGATCTTTGATAATTGCAGCTATGGCACAAGGTCAAACAGCGTTTGTAAATCTACCTAATAGTGCTGATGTACTGGCATGTGTTGGAGCGTTAAAAGAGTTAGGCTGTCAACTAGAACATAACCAAGAATCTAAAACTTTGGTGATCCAAGGATGTAGTGGAAAATTTGCCAACTCAAATGTAAAAATATTTTGTAATGAGTCAGGTACTTTGACAAGATTTATAATCCCTATGTTAGCAGTGCAAGCTACTGGCCAATACTATGTATATGCAAAGCAAAGAATGATGGATAGACCTTTAGCTGATCAATTAATACCTCTTGAAAAGCTAGGTATATCAGCACTCTATCATCAAAAAGAGCATGCTATGCCTCTTACTATCAAAGCGAAGTCTTTAGATGGGGATAATATCGAAGTAGATGGTGCTAAGAGTTCTCAGTTTGCATCAGGTCTGCTTATGGCAGCTCCATATATGACAAAGGGCCTGCAACTAGACTCTATCACAGATCATAAGCAACCATATTTAGAGATGACTGCTAAAGTAATGGCTGAGTTTGGTATAAATGTAAATATTGATGGAAGTGTTTATAGTGTAAATAACTCTAACTATGTTTCCCCGGATAAATATGTTGTTGAGCCTGATGTTTCGACTGCATCATATTTTTGGGCATTTGCTGCTATTACAGGCTCAGCTATTAAGGTCATGAATGTAACGCAAAAATCTAAACAAGGCGATATTAAATTTTTAGAAGTACTAGAGAGAATAGGTTGTCAAGTTAATTACTTTGATGATGGTATAGAAGTTGTAGGTACAGATAGTTTGAGTGGTATAGAAGTAAATATGCGTAATTTTTCTGATACCTTTATGACACTTGCTGCTATTGCCTGCTTTGCAAATTCTGATACTCATATTTCAGGACTTAGTCATACAAGAGGACAGGAGTCAGATCGTGTTGATGCTATGGCAGAAGGACTTACAAAACTTGGTATCTATGTCGAGACAACTCAAGATAGTATTTTAATATCACCAACAAGAAGCAAATTTAAGCCAGCTGAAGTTGATAGTCATAATGATCATCGTATCGCTATGTCGTTAGCATTATTAGGATTGAAATATGATGGTGTTGTGATAAATAATGCAGAGGCGGTTAGTAAAACATGCCCTGACTATTTTGATAGAATGAGAAACTTAGTAGGTTCGTGATGACAAATAAAGAGCGTATTATTACCAGATATTTAAGTCAAAGATGGTATAAGAAGGCTCTTATTATCACGCCTAAAGAGCAGAGCTATTTTTATAAGATAAATGTTCTGAAGCTGGTGGCTTGTTCGGGCTATCTAAAAAATGAGCCTTCGCTAGGGTGTGTATTTGATGTAGAAGCTTGGCCCTTTGAGCATAAGTTTTTTGATCTTATCATATTAGATGAGAGTTTTATAAATTGTCCTGCTTTAATGAAAGCAATATTCAATCAGCTTCATTTCTGTTTAGCTGATGATGGCGAAGTTATTGTCGCTTGTTCAGGCAATATTAGTCTATATAGTTTATTATCAAGATTTATCTCAAATGGTTTTATTAGCAAGAGAGTGAGATTAATAAACTATACTGGTAACTTTATAGTAAATATGTTCAAAAGAATTTTTAGTAAATATTTTGTAGTGGTTTTTAAAAAGGATAATTATTTCTCCGTTGATCCACTTAGTGTCGGAGAGCTAATAAAAGAACCTACAAAGTCTGAAGTAGCTAAAATATACAGTGGTGGTTGTGCTAAGGAAGTATATGGGAATTTTCACAAAGAAAAGTAATGTAATTGCTTATACAGATGGAGCATGTAAAGGTAATCCAGGTATAGGCGGTTGGGGAGCTATATTAAGTTATAATGGTGTTGATAAAGAGATTTATGGTGCCGAAAAAGATACAACGAATAATAGAATGGAGCTCATGGCAGCAATCAAAACTCTACAAGCACTAAAAAGAAAATGCGATATAACGATCTATACAGACTCTAAGTATCTTCAAAATGGTATTAACCAATGGTTAGCAAATTGGAAGGCTAATGGTTGGAAGACAGCAGCCAAAAAAGAAGTCAAAAATAAAGATCTCTGGCAAGAGCTAGATAGTTTGACAACTAAACACAATGTAACTTGGAGCTGGGTAAAGGGTCATAGTGGTAATCAAGGTAATGAAAAAGCTGATGAGTTGGCAAATAAAGCAATCGCTGAATTGACAGGAAAATAAATATGAACAATTACTCTAATAAAAAAATTCTAGTTTTATATACTGGTGGTACTATTGGGATGATTAGTACTGAGCAAGGCTATGATGTTGAACCGGGCTATCTAACAAAAACCATAGCTGGGATTAGAGATTTTTATCATTATGATATGCCAGAGTTTGAGATTAAAGAGTATAGTGATCTTATTGATTCATCAAATATTGACCCTAAAAGATGGATTTCACTGGCACAAGATATATTGGATAATTATGCTAATTATGATGGTTTTGTGATTTTGCATGGTACAGACACTCTTGCTTATACGGCATCGGTATTGTCTTTTATGTTAGGTGAAATTGATAAGCCAGTTATTGTTACAGGCTCACAAATACCAATCTCCAAAATCAGGTCAGATGCTATATCAAATATCCTTAATAGTTTGATTTTTGCATGTAATGATAATATCAAAGAAGTTTGTGTCTACTTTAATCAAAAGCTAATGCGTGGTAATAGAACTACGAAAATATCAGCGACAGATTTTGATGCTTTTGGATCTCCGAATTACCCTACTCTAGCAAAAGTTGGTATAGACATCGCAGTCAAGCAAAAAAGATTATGGCAGAGACAAAAGTCATTTAATATACCAAATTTAGATACGTTTATAATTCCTAAAGTTGCGATACTACAAGTTTATCCTGGTATGAATAGTGATATGCTATCAGCTATTGTTGAGCAACCATTACAGGGATTAATTCTCAAGACTTATGGTTCTGGTAATATGATGAATGATCCAGAAATTTATACGACTCTCAAAAAGGCTAGTGATAAGGGAATTGTGATAGTGAACTGTACGCAGTGCTTGTATGGTAGTGTCAAAATGGCTACATACAAAGTCGCAAGAGGACTGATTGATGTTGGTGTGATCTCAGGTCGTGATATGACTGATGAAGCAGCATTTGCTAAGCTTTTTTATTTACTAGGTCAGTCTAATATTTCTCTACAAGAGATCAAAAATGCTTTTGATACTTCTTTGCATGGCGAAGTAACATTGTCATAGCAATTATAAAAATTTGTTTATTTTATAGTACTAATATAGTATATTGATACATGAAAAAAAATTCACTTATAAATAAGGGGACCAAACGATGAGTAATATTTCTGAATTAATAAAGGGTAACAGAGCTTGGGCTGAACAAATCAAAAAAACTAATCCTGAGTTTTTTGAAACACTATCAAAAGGTCAATCACCAGAGTATCTTTGGATAGGTTGTTCAGATAGTCGTGTACCTGCTAACCAAGTTTGTGGCTTGATACCAGGTGAGGTTTTTGTACATCGTAATGTTGCAAATGTTGTTTCGCTTACCGATTTAAATTGTTTATCAGTATTACAGTTTGCTATCGAAGTTTTAAAGGTCAAGAAAATCATAGTATGTGGTCACTATGCTTGTGGTGGTGTTGAAACTGTTGTTAAAGATAAGAGCTATGGCTTGATTGATAATTGGTTGACATCTATCCATGAGGTCAAAGAGCAAAATAAAAAGTTTATTGAAGAGTCATTAGCTTGTTACAAGAATAATGAAGACGAGTACATGAAGAAAAAAGTAGATATGATGTGTGAGCTAAATGCACTCCACCAAGCTCTTAACCTATGTAAAACTACGGTTGTGAAAGATGCTTGGGCAAAAGGACTTAACTTCACTATTCATGCTTCTATATATGGTATTGGCGATGGTAAGCTGTATGAAATCGGTGGTGGTGTAGGCTCAAGAGCTGAGATGGATGCTATGTATGCCGAGGCTATCGAGTCTATCAAATCTAGATATTGTCAACCTGAAGCTTGCTCACTGTAACTCTTAATTTTCTATAGAAAAATCTTATCATTAATCATATTATATAAAATATATGTGATTAAAAATCTCCTAAATGTCGTATTCTGAATAAAGCTAATAAGCAAAATTGAGATTCTTCTTTAGAAGTATTGTTTTTAACGAAATTTGATTTTTCTATTTAATATTTTATACAAAATATAAGCTATTAAAGCAGTTGTAATATTAATAAAGAACACAGCTTCGACATATTGACTATAAATCTGACCATTAAATAGCGTAAGAGCATCTAATAATGTATAGATAGCAAAAAATATCAAACAAGCTGCTTTGAATTCTCTAGTTTTAAATAGTGCTAAAATTGAGAATAAAAAGATGGCTAACTCAAAGATTCCAATCTGGAAAACTGCCGGAGTAAAAATCCATCCTTGAAATTTACTGATACTATCCCCATCTACTAAATATGTAAAACTGTTGATACAAGCATATAGGCTTATATTGAAAATAATAAAGTAGTTAGCGTAGATATTTGCGTGATGTTTACCGTATATAATGCTAGAGTGTAAGAAAGCTATTATAAATGGTGATATTAATAAACAAATACTTATAATTACAGTTACCATAAGTCGCTTAAGATTTGTAGAAATAGCTAGATTTTACAGCAAATGCTTTGGCTTGTCATATATTTAATAATAAACATATAGACAATCTAATAGATGATAGTTAAAATTTGCTACTAGAAAATTGTTAAATAAATAAAAGGAAAACTTAATAATGCAAGTTACTGTAGAGAAGAAAGAAGGTATCCATTGTTCACTATTGATAGAAGTACCAGCGAATGAGATTGATAGCGTAGTTACTAAAGAGATTAACAAAACTGCAAAAACTATCAAGATGGATGGTTTCAGACCTGGCAAAGTACCTGCTGGTATGGTTGAGAAAAAGTATGGCGAGCAAATCCGTATGGAAGTGATCTCTGATATCATTCCTCAGAAGTATACTAAGGCTATACAAGATGAGAAGTTGGCAGTAGCTGGTATCGAGGTAGACCTTAAAGAAAACAAAAAAGGCGAGCCTCTTAAGTTTGTAGCTAACCTTGAGCTATTCCCAGAATTTGAAGTTTCAGGTTTTGAGAAAATCGAAATTCAAAAGCCAGTTGTTGAGCTAACTGACAAAGAAGTTAAGCAAATGATCGAAAACCTTAGAAAGCAAATGGCTACATTCTCAGAAGTAGAGAGAGCTGTGCAAAAAGATGACAAAGTTGTTATCGATTTCGTAGGTAAGAAAGATGGTGAAGTTTTCGAAGGTGGTTCTGCAAATGATCAAGAATTAGTAATTGGTTCTGGTCAAATGATCCCAGGTTTTGAAGATGGTATCATCGGTATGAGTAAAGATGAGCAAAAAACTATCACAGTTACTTTCCCAGAAGAGTACCAAAACAAAGACTTAGCTGGTCAAGAAGCTACTTTTGATATCACTGTTAAGAAGATTCAAGAAGCTCAGTTACCAGAAGTTGACGAAGAGTTCGTTAAGAAGTTTGGTGTGAAAGGTGGGGTAGATACTTTTGAAGACGAAATCAAAGAAAATATGCAACGTGAACTTAAGTTCATCCTACAAAGAAAGATCAAAGATCAAGTATTCAAAGGATTAAGAGAAATCGCTGAATTTGAAACTCCAAAAGCTTTAATTAAAAGAGAAATAGAAGCTGCTAAGCAAAATTTAGTTCAACAAATGGGTGGTGGTCAAAACTTTGATGTTAACCAATTGCCTGATAACTTATTTGAAGCTAACGCTAAGCAAAAAGTTGATACTAGTTTAGTTCTTGATAGTGTAATGAAATCTCAAGAGTTCAAGGCAGAAGATGCTGAAGTTGAGAGCTTATTAGATGAATTAGTTCAAGCTTATGAAGAGCCAGAAAAAACTAAAGAGCAAATCAAAAAAAACGAAAAAGAAATCTCTAACTTAAAAGCTTTAGTTATAGAAAACAAGCTGACTGATTGGGTACTATCTCAAGCTCAAGTAACTGAAAAGCAAGAAGATTTCTTTGAAGTTATTAAAGAAAACATGCAAGCTCAGCAAGGTGGTTTCTAAGCTAGCTTATTAAGAGAGGATATAAATGATAACTAATAACTTAGTTCCTACCGTCGTTGAGAAAACAGCTGGTGGTGAGAGAGCTTTTGATATTTATTCAAGGTTACTAAAAGAGCGTATAGTTTTTTTAAATGGTGAGGTAAATGATCAATCAGCAAACCTTGTAATCGCTCAGTTGTTGTTTTTGGAGTCAGAAGATCCTGACAAAGATATATATTTTTATATCAATTCCCCAGGTGGTATGGTTACAGCTGGTATGGGTGTCTATGATACTATGCAGTTTATCAAGCCGGACGTTAATACTATATGTATTGGTCTGGCTGCTAGTATGGGATCGCTATTGTTAGCTGGTGGAGCTAAAGGTAAAAGATATAGTTTGCCTAGCTCACAGATTATGATTCATCAACCACTAGGTGGCTTTAAAGGACAAGCTTCAGATATTGAAATTCATGCAAAAAATATTCTACGTATCAAAGATAGGTTAAATAAAGTTTTAGCGTATCATACAAGTCAAGATTTAGAGACTATTGTTAGAGATACTGATAGAGATAATTTCATGATGGCAGAAGAAGCTAAAGAGTATGGTCTAATCGATCATGTAATAGAGTCTCGTGAAGCAATTATTAAATAATTAAAGGAATTCTAATTCAATAATATGGCTAAAATTCTATACTGTTCTTTTTGTGGTAAGTCACAACAAGAAGTTAAACATATCATCGCAGGTCGTGATGGTAATATCTGTAATGAATGTATTGCTAAATGTGCAGATAAAATTCATAGCACAGAAGGAGCTTCTCTAGAGGATGTATCGTTTGAGAAGTTACCAAAGCCAATCGAAATCAAAAAATATCTTGATGATTATATTATTGGTCAAGACAATGCTAAAAAAGTATTATCTGTGGCTGTATACAATCACTACAAAAGAATCACTTCCGAAACTGCGAAAGATGATGATATTGAGCTTAAAAAAAGTAATGTTCTATTACTAGGACCTACTGGCTCTGGTAAAACATTATTTGCCCAAACATTAGCAAAGCTTTTAAATGTTCCTTTTGCCATAGCAGATGCAACAACTCTTACAGAGGCTGGCTATGTTGGAGATGATGTTGAGAATATCATTGTTCGATTGCTACAAAATGCTGATTTTGATGTTGCTAAAGCTCAAAAAGGTATTATCTATATCGATGAAATAGATAAGATTGCACGTAAGTCAGAAAGTGCTTCTATAACACGTGATGTATCTGGAGAAGGTGTTCAGCAAGCACTTTTGAAGCTTATAGAGGGTACTGTATCATCTGTACCTCCTAAAGGTGGTCGAAAGCATCCTAATCAAGAGATGATACAAGTTGACACTTCAGATATATTATTTATATGTGGGGGAGCGTTTGCTGGTATTGAGAAAGTTGTTAAGCATAGAATGGATAAAGTTAGTATTGGTTTCAATGCGGATGTGGTACAACAAAAAAATAGCTTAGATACTGAAAAATTGATGCAGAAAGTCGAAAGTGAAGATTTGACTAGATTTGGACTTATTCCTGAACTTATTGGACGTTTGCCAATTGTTACTGTGCTAAATGAGTTAAAAGAAGAGGATTTGGTCAAAATTCTTACGGAACCAAAAAATGCTTTAATTAAACAGTATGTTAAGCTGTTTGAATTTGATGATGTAATGATTGAGTTTAGTGATGAAGCTCTTGTTGAAATAGCTAAAAAAGCAATAGCTAAAAAAACAGGTGCGAGAGGATTGAGAACTATTCTTGAAAATATACTTCTTGATGTGATGTTTCATGTCCCTTCATCTGAAGATGTTGAGAAAGTTATTATCAACGATAAAGTAATATTAGAGCAAGAAGAGCCAACTCTTGTAATGAAATCACAGCAGCAAAAACAATTAAAAGAGATAATCTAAAAAATTTACAGGAGAATGTAAGTTTATGTCAGAAGTCCTAAATGTCGTTCCTGTTATTCCCTTAAGAGATGTGGTTATATACCCATCAATGACTTTACCTTTAAATGTGGGTCGTAAAAAGTCAATTGAAGCAGTCAAGCAGGCATCTAACAGTTATAATAACTATATCTTATTAGCAACTCAAAAGAACGGTTCAAGTTCTGGTGATGTTGTTGATAATATATACGATATTGGTACGTTAGCTAAAATTGTTCAAATTATGAAGCTTCCTGATGGTAGCTTAAAGATCATAGTAGAAGGTGTAGCTAAAAGATTAGTTGCTAAATATGATAGTGTTGATGGGTGTATATTTGCTAACTTAGATAGTCTTCATATTGATGATAGTTATGATCCTAGTCAAGTTGATAAAGAGCTAAAAGCAATCTTATTGTCGATTAGTGATTCTCTCAAAAAGTTTGTTGATATTAGTGGAAAAGTGTCTAAAGAATCTTTAGCTACGCTTATAAATACAGAAGAGCCTCATAAGTTTATATATGAGATTTCAACTATTCTAAATACAGAGATTACTAAAAAGCAAAAAATTTTAGAAGCTACAGATATCAAAAATAAAGCGTTATTACTTTTATCTTGCCTATATGAAGAGTTAGAAATTCTTGAGCTAGAGGCTAAAATTAAAGATAGAGTCAAATCTCAAGTAGATAAGAATCAACGTGAGTACTATTTGAATGAGCAAGTCAAGGCTATTTATAAAGAGCTTGGTGAGGCTGATGAAGAGTCAGAAGTAACAGCTCTTAAGAAGAGAATTGAAACTACTAAAATGTCCGAAGAGGCAAAAGAAAAATGCTTAAAAGAACTTAAAAAGCTTAAAGCGATGCCTCCTTCATCTTCTGAATCTGCTGTATCAAGGAATTATATTGAGACTATACTTTCATTACCTTGGGGTAAGAAAGCAAAAGTTAAAAAAGATATTAATCTTGCTGAAAAAGTTTTAGAGAAAGATCATTACGGTATTAAGAAAGTTAAAGAAAGAATACTGGAGCATTTAGCTGTTCAAATCAAACGAGACAGTAATACAAAAGCTCCTATTCTATGTCTAGTCGGTCCTCCGGGTGTTGGTAAGACATCAATTGGCCAATCCATTGCTAGAGCAACAGGGCGTGAATATGTGCGTATGGCTCTTGGTGGTGTAAGAGATGAGTCTGAGATTAGAGGACACCGTCGTACATATATAGGATCTATGCCTGGGCAAATTATCCAAAAGATAATTAAGTCTAAGACGGAGAACCCACTTTTCTTACTTGATGAAATAGATAAAATTTCTTCTGATTTTAGGGGAGATCCATCTGCAGCTCTTTTAGAGGTGCTTGATCCAGAGCAAAATAGTACATTTAACGATCATTATCTTGAGATAGATTATGATCTATCTAAGGTGATGTTTGTTGCTACAGCAAATTCACTTGATATAGATCCTGCATTACGTGATAGGCTAGAAATTATACACTTATCAGGGTATACAGAGATTGAGAAGCAAGCAATTGCTAAGCAATATCTAGTACCAAAATCATTGGAAAACAATGGGCTAACTAAGAGTGAAATTAATTTTACTCCTAAGGCTATTTTGGATGTGGTGAGATATTATACGAGAGAAGCAGGAGTAAGAAATTTACAACAAAAGATAGACGGTGTATGTCGTAAGGCTGTTAAAAATCTTCTTAAAGATCCTGAGCATGGTAAGGTATCTATCACACAAAAAAATCTTGAAGACTATCTTGGCGTTCATCAGTTTGATTATGGTATCAAAAATGCCAAGCCTAAAGTAGGTCAAGTCACAGGTTTAGCATGGACTTCTGTAGGTGGTGAGCTACTAACTATAGAAGCTCTAGCGATGCCTGGTAAAGGTAAGGTTAAGTACACGGGTAGCCTTGGCGATGTGATGAAAGAATCAATTGATGCAGCCTTTAGTGTTGTACGCTCGATTTCAAAAGGCTATGAGCTAGCAGATGACTTTTATGAGAAAAAAGATGTACATATACACGTTCCTGAAGGAGCTACTCCAAAGGATGGTCCAAGTGCTGGTATCGCTATGACTACAGCTCTAGTTTCTGTATATACAAATAAACCAGTTAGAAATGATATTGCTATGACTGGTGAAGTAACTTTGCGTGGAGATGTTTTAGCAATTGGAGGGTTAAAAGAGAAACTTTTAGCTGCGCTAAGAGGTGGAATTAAAGAGGTTTTGATTCCTAAACAGAATGTTAAAAACTTAGCAGATGTTGATAAAGAAATACTTGAAAAACTTGAAATAACGCCTGTAAATAGTATAAAAGAGGTGTTAGAGAGAGTTTTTTGATGATAAAGTATTGAAACACTACATTTTTAGTGTTATAAAATTAAATGACACTTGTCGATTATGTATAAATAAAGGAGTTTAAGACATGAATAAGAGTGAATTAGTAAGTGCTATAGCTAAAGAAGCAGATGTTACTAAAGAAGTTGCTAGTAATACTCTGGATGCAACTATTGCTGCTGTAACTAAAGCTTTAAAGAATGGTGATAGCGTTACTCTAGTAGGCTTTGGAACTTTTCAAGTAAAAGAAAGAAGTGCTAGAGAAGGTAGAAATCCTAAAACTGGTGAAACAATCAAGATAGCAGCTTCTAAAGTTCCAAGCTTCAAAGCAGGTAAAGGTCTTAAAGACGCTGTAAAATAAAGAAAAATTACAAAAATAGTGATTTTTTGAAAAGCATACTTAACAGTATGCTTTTTTTTTATCTATAATATCTATAGTTTAATAAAGCAGTAATTATTTAAGGTTGATAAAATGTTACAGTCTTTCAATGATAGGCTCAAAGGTCCATTTACATGGATTATAATTATTTCTATAAGTTTTATATTTGTCATATCTGGTATGACATTTTTTTTCACGAATATTGGCTCAAGTAGATCTTATGTGGCTAAAGTAGGTGATAATGAGATAGGTCTGCAACAGTTTCAGCAGTATGCTCAAAATGCTACAACTGAGGCACAAAAGAGAGCAGTTTTAGATCAGATGATAAATCAATACTTAGTACTTGCAGATGCGCAGCGCCATAATATTGCGGTATCTAAGTTAGCATTACAATCTGCGATATTTACAAATCCCATGTTTTTTGACAAAGAGGGTAAATTCTCAGCTGATAAGTTGAAGCAAGTTGTAGAGTATATTGGAGGTATGAGTAAATTAGAGCAAATCTTAACTCAAAATATTCAGGCAACAATGATTCCAAAGGCTATAGCAGATACAACAATAACAACTGATTATGAGAAGAAGCTTTTAGATAATATTTATCTAGTTAATAAAAAAATAGAGTATTTGAAGATATCTCCATCAGATTTCAAATCCCAAATTAAGCCTACTCAACAAGATTTGGAAGCTTACTATAATGCTCATAAAAATGAGTATATAAATCCAGCTAAAAAGAAAATTAACTATTTTATAATCACAAAAGATAGCTTTATATCTAAGAGTGATATTAGTGAAAGCGATATAAAATCATATTATGATACTCATAAGGAATTTTTTAAAGGCTATAACAAAGATGCTAAAACTACTATTGCGAAAATAATTCAAAATAGAAGAGCCTTGGAGAAATTTAATACTTACTCGCAGAATATTGATAGTATTAGTTTCACTGAGCTTGAAAAGAATTTAGGTAACCCTAAGGTGGCGAATATTGTGAATAATGATGAATCTACAATATCTACGGTAGCTAATAGTCAATTCTTTGTAAGTACAGAGAAGTACTCAAGTATTCCGGTTGCTGATAATGAGCTTTTAGTATATGAGGTAAATAACTCTCAGCCATCAACCCAACAAAAACTAGCAGACGTTAAGAGTGAAGTGTCTAAAGCCGTAATTGCAGAGAAATCTCAAAGATTATCTTTAGAAAAGTCTCAAAAGCTACTTGATGACTTGGTTAGTGATAAAAAAGTAAATGTTAGCTTCAAGCAAGCAACTATTGATAGTAACTCGAAGTTATTTAGTAAAGAGTTTAATGATTATGTGATGTTTAATACTAATAATCAGTATCATAGTTATCAAGCGGATAATGGTGATATATACATATATAAAGTTATTAAAGTTGAACCTTTAGGTAATAAAGATACTAAATTACCTAGGCAAGTATTAAATACAGTCAAAGAAGAAGAGTTAAACTTCTATTTACAAGTAGTTAAGCAAGAAGTTCCTGTTAAAGTTAATTACAAAAATATCTAAATGAATAAGCTAATCTATGGTCTTGCTGGACCAACAGCATCTGGTAAAACCTCTTTATCAATATCTGTTGCAAATAAAATTAATGCTGAAATAATTAGTGTTGATTCATCACTTGTCTATAAATGTATGGATATTGGTACAGCTAAGCCAACTTTGGATGAGCAAGGAGGTATTAAACATCATTTAATAGATATAATTGAGCCAACAGAAAGCTTTTCAGTTGCTGACTTTATAACGAATGTTAATAAGATTAAAAAAGAGATTTGGAGTAGAGGAAAAGAGGTCTTACTCGTAGGTGGAACGATGCTTTATTTCAAAGGTTTGATAGAAGGTTTATCATCTTTGCCTGAGTCACAGCCTGAAGTGAGGCAGGCTCTTGAGTTAGAAAGAAAAGCAAAAGGTTTACAATATTTGCATCAACAGTTAAATAAAATGGATCAAGAATCTGCTCAGAAAATTAATCCTAATGATCAGCAAAGAGTATTTCGTGCTTTAGAGGTAATTATGATAACTGGTAAAAAATATTCTGAACTTGTTAAAACATCTAAAGTCGGTGGATTAGAAGAGAAATTAAAGTTATGTGCCCTGGTACCTAATGATAGATCAATTCTACATGATAATATTGAATTAAGATTTAAACAGATGCTTAATCAAGGGTTTCTAGATGAAGTTCAAAGCTTACGCAAAAATCCTAAGCTTACTAAAGAAACTACTGCCATCCGAAGTGTTGGATATCGTCAGGCATGGGAATACTTAGATGGAGACATTAGTTATGAGGAGTTTGTTAAAAAGGGAGTCGTAGCCACTCGCCAACTTGCTAAGCGTCAACTTACATGGATTCGTAATTGGCAGGGTGAGATTAAATTAATTGAGATGGAGAGTCAAAATAAAGAACAACAAGTCTGGGAATATTTTGGTCATAAATAAGATTTGCTGATAACTTTAAATATTGTTAGAATATATCGCGAAGTTTAATTGTTAAACTTGATAAAATAATAACTATAACAAAATAATTAAAAGGAAGTGAAACAATGTCAAGAATATCATCTTTACAAGACCCGTTCTTAAACGCTCTAAGAAAAGAAAAAGTTAGCGTATCTGTATATCTAGTAAATGGAATCAAACTACAAGGTCAAGTAGAAGCTTTTGATCAGTTCTGTATCGTACTTAGAAATACTGTTAATCAAATGGTTTATAAGCATGCTATTTCTACTATAGTACCGGCTAAGAGTGTAAGAATGGTTTATAGCTCTTTTAACCCATATCATCAAAATTCAAATGATGAACAAGATGAGAATGTAGATGATATTCATTCTGATGATCTTGAAGCTCAAGAAAATCAAGGCAATGTTGCTGAGTAATCAAACTTTATATTCTTTTTTCTTTAATTCCATTCTGGAGTAACATAAATTAATGGAATTTTTCGAGTCTTATGAAGCAGGTAGTAAATGCTTACTTGTAAATATAAATTTTAAATATCGCCGCGAACTAAATGCTGACTTAGCTGAACTGGAAGGTTTGGTTTTAGCAGCTGATAAAGTTGTGTTGGAGAGTTTAGATTTCAATCATCCTGAACCTGATATCAAATATTTTTGTGGTATGGGTAAGATGGAGATGATCAAAAGTAAACGTGATGAGTTAGAAGCTGATCTTGTTGTCTTTAATCATCCATTAAGCCCATCTCAAGAGAGAAATATTGAGAAGTTTCTTGAGTGTAAGATTATGGATAGAACGAGACTAATTCTTGAAATATTCTCACTTCGAGCAAAAACTCATGAGGGTAAGCTTCAAGTTGAGTTAGCTCAACTAAATTATCAGTCAACACGCTTAGTCAAAGGTTGGACGCACTTAGAGAGACAAAAAGGTGGTATTGGTGTACGTGGTGGGCCAGGAGAAACCCAGCTTGAGATTGATAGACGTCTAATTAGACAAAGAATTAAACAAATTACTCAAAAGTTGGAAAAAGTAAAACATCATCGTGATTTAAGTAGATCTTCCCGAAAGAAAAATAATATTCCAACAATATCATTTGTTGGTTATACCAATGCTGGTAAATCAACACTTTTTAATAAAATAACAAATGCAGATGTTTTAGCTAAAGATCAACTCTTTGCAACACTTGATCCTACTTTACGTAAAGTAATTGTACCAAAACTAGGTGAAGTTATCTTCTCTGATACAGTAGGATTCATTAAGAACTTACCTCATGATTTAGTAGAAGCATTCCATGCAACTTTAGAAGAAGCTATAGAGTCAGACCTTCTAGTTCATGTGATAGATTATGCAGATGAGGATTATAAAAGCTATATCGAGCAAGTAGAAAAAGTTCTAAAGGAAATAGGTATCGCAGATAAAGAGATGATCTGTGTTTATAATAAAATCGATAAAATTGAGAATGCTTATGCTGGATTTGTTCCAATGGATGATTCAGATTCAAGTGTGGTTGGCAGAGTGTACCTGTCTGCTCAGACTGGAGATGGCATTGAAGAGTTTTATCATGCGTTGGCTACATTTTTTAATAAATCATGGATTAATGAAACTTTAGAATTACCTCCTAAATATTCAAAAGTTAGAGCTATGATGTATGAGCTTGGAGCTGTTGATGCTGAAGGTGTTTCTGAAGAAGGTAACTATTTTCTTAAAATAAAAATTTCAGAAGATGATTTTGAAAGGTTTAAAAGAGAGTTTGATTTAGATTTAGAAGAGTTCTTCGTTAAATAGGTTTTAATCTTATTTGTACTCAGGAACCTCAATTGGATCTTTAAATATTCCAGCACCTATGAATTTAGAGATAACTGGAGTAGATGATATTTTAACTGTAATAGTCGATAAGTATTTTTTAACTATTTCATCAGATGCTGCTACAGATAGGTTGGTAAGCCCAACTTTTTGTTTTCTAGCTATAATATCTTTTAATCTAAGTTGCCATTGATCAAAAGCAATATTATAGTCACCATTTGCTTTATGAAGTTCACCAGCTAATACATAAGCCTCAACGATTGCAAATATACTTCCAAGCCCCATTAATATAGATGGGCAAGCAGCAGAGTCTCCAACAAGAGCAACTCTTCCTTTATGCCAAGTATCCATGCGTATTTGACTGACTTTATCAAAATAGATTTCCTCCACATCATTTAACTTGTTAAGTATATCGGGAGTCTCCCAGCCAAAGTCATGAAAAGATTTTTGTAGTAGTTCTTTTTTTTGCTCTAAAGTTGCTGGGAATTGTTTCACAAGTTCAGCATCTAATGTAAACATAATCAAAGTTTCATCTTGGTCTAGACATACTCTTGCTACTTGTTGCTTCTCACCTACGCTTAGAGCATAAGTATATTTCTCATAATGATCGTATTTTTTGAGAGAAAGAGCTGCTACATATTTATCCAACTCATATTCTTGATATTCTGACTTGTCAAAAGCGATGTTACGTATATGAGAGTGTAAGCCATCAGTTCCTATAACTAAATCAAAGTCCTCTTTAGTTCCATCGCTAAGATGAGTAGTTATAGTTTTATCTTTTTCCTCTATTTTCTCGATAGATGTACCAAACCTAATATCTATACCTTCGCAGGCTTTATAAATAGTTTCTGCAATATCTCCGCGTTTGACACTTAGAAAGTCATCATAGTTATCAGTGATAAGAGATGAGATATTAACTTTTGAAGATCTTCTACCATTTTGATCAAAACAGTGAATATTCTTAATTTGATAAGATTTCTCTTTAAGTTGCTCAAATAATCCCATCTTTCTCACTACTTCACAGGCAGGACCCCAGAAATCAACTAGGTAACCACCAGTTCTAAATTCAGAAGCTTTTTCAAAAAGAGTAGGTTGGAATCCATACTCTCTCAACCACCATGCTAAAGTTGTACCTGCTATGCCAGTACCATTTATTGCAATTCTTTTCATTTTCATATTCCTAAGAAATGTATCTCTATTATAGATTTTAGAGTTATATTGATAGTTATTCAATACAGCTTTACTGTGCATTTGATATTTATTTGTAGATAGTGCAAAAAATATAGGAAAATTTATATATAATAGGTAGGATAAAAATTATTCAATACTATTTTGGATTAGGAATTATAGGAATAACTATTTATGATAAAAAAGCTTAAAGAAAAATGGTTCTGGAGCAAAAACTCGGAGCAAGGGCCACCAAACTTAGAGGAAATAATCAAAAAATTCTTTGGCAAAAAGTCAAAGAAGAATGATGATGAGAATGAGAGTATTTATTCAAAAAATGCTAACAAGAATAAACCTATGTTTGATAAACCTCCTGTAGCTAAGATTGCATCTATAGTTGTGGCAGTATTGATAGTTGCATGGATAGGTTTTGGTTTTTATGTAGTACAACCAGCTGAGCAAGCTGCTGTTCTTAGATTAGGCAAATTCTCAAAAATGGTAGAACCTGGTCTACACTGGCATCCTATTGGTATTGATAAGGTGTACAAAGAGAATGTTCAAGAGCTTAAAACTACGTCGTTAAAGCGTGATATGCTTACATCTGAAGAGAATATTGTTCATATTTCTTTTACAGTTCAATATCGTATCGCAGATTTAGAGAAATATTTATTTGCTAATGTAAACTCAACACGACTATTGCAACAAGCTTTAGAAAGTGCTGTTAGACAGGTTGTTGGTGAAAATAAGCTAGAGCAGATATTAACTACCAATAGGGCTGTGATTACGCAACAAGTCCGTAAAGAGATGGAAGCACTACTAAAGTCTTATAATACAGGGATATATATTAGTGAAGTGATTATGCAACCAGCTCAAGCACCTGATGCTGTTAAAAGTGCATTTGATGATGTAATCAAGGCTCGTGAAGATCGTGAAAGGGAGCAAAATGAAGCCGAAGCTTATGCTAACAGAGTAGTGCCAGTTGCACAAGGTAAAGCTCAAAGAATTGTTGATCAGGCTAACGCTTATAAACAAAAAATTGTTTTAGAAGCTCAAGGTGAAGTTGCCCAGTTTGAACAATTATTACCAATATACAAAAAATCTCCTGATATAGTTATGAATCAAATGTATTTTAATACTATTTCAAATGTACTTCAGCACAATAAGATATTCTTAATAGATGGTGATGGTGCAAAAAATATTTTCTATGGTTTAGATAATGCTCAAAAGCAAGCATTATTACCAAATACTCAAGGAGGTAACTAAGATGAGTAAGTTTCTAAAAATATTCTTAGTACTTGTAGTGGTTGCTTCTGTGGTGGTTTTGAGTACTAAATTTATTGTTAAAGAAGGATCAGAGGCAGTTATTTTAAGACTAGGAGAGCTAGTTAAAGATAAAGATGGTAAAGCAATTGAGTATGAGCCTGGCTTGCATGTTAAGATTCCATTTATTGATACAGTCAAAACTTATGATATGCGTAATAGAGTATTAGAAGCAGACTCAGCTCGTGTTGTTACAAAAGAGCAGAAAGATGTTCTAATTAATGCTTATGTTGTGTGGAAAGTTAGTAATAGTAATATCTCAAAATTCTATACGAGTACAAGTGGAAGTGTAGAAAGAGCAGAAACTTTATTGAAACAGTTTTTAGAGTCTTCTTTGAGAGCAGAAGTTGGTAACAATGATATTCAAAGCCTAATCAATAATAATCGTGATAAGTTAATGATTGCTCTGACAAATAGTGTCCAAAAGCAAGCTAAGCAAATCGGTGTTGATGTTATAGATGTAAGAGTTAAGCAAATTGATTTACCAGATACTGTTACGGACTCTATTTACCAAAGAATGAGATCTTCACGTCAGAAAGTTGCAGCTTCTATTAGAGCTGAAGGTAAACAGTTGGCTGAAAAGATTAATGCAGCAGCAGATGCTAAAGTTACTGTAACAATGGCGGAGGCTGAGAGAGAGTCTAAGATCATAAGAGCTGAAGCTGATGCGAAAGCAGCTAAGATATTTACAGAGGCTTATTCTAAGTCCGTACCACTTTATGAATTCTTAAAGAGTATGAACTCTTATAAAGAAAGCTTTAATGGTAAAAATGAAGTTGTATTTATGCTAAAACCAGATAGTAAGTTTTTCCAAGGTTTTAAGTTAGAACCAGATAGTAAGCTTGCAGAAGATATGAAGGAAGCAAAATAAAAATGACTAAAGTAAAAGTGCTTTTTGTATGTAAAGGTAACATTTGTAGATCACCAACTGCTCATGGTATTTTTAGAGATATTGTCAAACAAAATGCCTTAGAGAATCATATTTATGTTGCATCTTGTGGCACTAGTTCACGTATGTGGGGACATGAAGGCCATGGAGCTGATTTACGCTCTATAGAAACGGCTAAGAGATATGATTGTAATCTTTTAGATCAAGTTTCTCAGCAATTAGAGGAAACTGATTTTACAGAATATGATTATATAGTTGCGATGGATCAAGAAAATATTGATACAATGAAAGAAATGTTTCCAAATGCTGATTTTTCAAAGGTATCAAGGATGTTGCAGTATGCTCCAACAATTGAGTTGACTGATGTGCCAGATCCATATTATCAAAGTAATTTTGAAAAGGTATTCCTCATGATAGATACTGCCTGTCACGGACTTTTTGAAAAAATAAAGTTAGAGTATAAATTATGAATTACACTAAAGCAAAATACATAATGGGTGCTGCAAAAGTTTCTCAACTTCCAGAAGATAATGGTATAGAGGTTGCTTTTGCTGGGCGCTCGAATGCAGGTAAATCGAGTGCTCTTAATACTCTTACAGACCAAAAAGGTCTTGCTAGAGTAAGTAAGACCCCTGGTAGAACTCAGTTAATTAACTTATTTGATTTGGGAGATAATAAGCGTTTAGTTGATTTACCTGGTTATGGTTATGCAAAGGTTTCTGAAGCTATAAAGAGACAGTGGCAAAGTGAAATGGAGAGCTATTTGACTTCACGTGAATGTCTTGGTGGTATCGTACTTTTGGTAGATTCTCGTCATGATTTAAAAGAGTTTGACTCTTTGATGATTGAGATGGCAATATCTTTTGACTTGAACTTACATATTCTTTTGACAAAGGCAGATAAGCTAAATAATAAAGAAAGAGCCCAAGCAAATAGAATGATAGAGAGTTTTTTAAAAACTTTTATCCGTACAGATAAAATTTCATACCAGTTATTTTCTTCATTAAGTAAAATGGGTTTAGATAAGTTAAAAGAAAGACTTGATACTTGGTATCAATAATACTAGAAATACTTTTGTTATATAGATTATCAATTGTTACTTAATTAAAATAGCCTGTATAGAATATTCAATTCTAAGTTAAAATACTTTAGTATAAAGTAGATCTAAAATCTTTTATAAAATATGAGGTAATTCTAAAGAATGTATAAAATATTAAACTTTTACACCAAAGAAGAAGTTTCTACAGATAGTTTTGTCTTTGCAGGGGAAAATGAGCCCTGGGAAATCCAGATGAATATTGATGAAATTAGTAAGAAAATCAATAAAGATTATTTTACTCAAGCATCACCGTGTCTATCCAAATATATACCATTTATGCCGATAAAGGATCCATCAAGTTTTGTATCTTTAAGAGAGTCGGCAACTCCACTGCTTAAGAGTAAAATTATTGGTAAAGAGCTGGGAATTAATCTGTATTTTAAAGTCGAAGGTAAAAACCCTACAGGATCATTCAAAGATAGAGGATCAGCAGTTGATATTACAGTTGCAAAAGAGCTCGGTGCTAAGGGGATAGTACTAGCATCCACAGGTAATATGGCGGCTTCATGTGCTTGTTATGCGGCAGCTGCGAAGATGCCGTGTTTTATTATTGTGCCAGAAGGAGTTGCAGCTTCTAAGTTAGCTCAAGTAATGTCTTATGGTGGGAAAATAGTTCAAGTTAAAGGTAGCTATAATGAAGCAGCAAAATTAGCTTATGATATCGCAAAATCTAAAGATTTTTTCCTTGCTGGGGATTACGCGTTTAGGGTAGAGGGTCAGAAGACAGCAGCATTTGAGCTTATAGATCAGTTACTGTTCCAAGTTCCAGATGAGGTTATAGTTCCTATAGGTTGCGGTACTAATATGACAGCATACTATAAAGGATTTAGTGAATATAAAGAGTTAGGATTTATTAAATCTGTTCCTAAGCTTACAGGTGTTCAATCAACAGAGGCTGATACATTAGCTAGAGCATATCAGAAAAATCAAAATAGGATTGAACCACTAAAAACAGCAAATACAATTGCGACTGCAATAGCTGTGCCATATCCTATCGATGGTGATAAAGCTATAGATGCAATATATAGCACGGGTGGAGAATCTACTGCTGTAACAGATATGAAGATGTTGGAAGCACAATATTTGCTGTCAACTAAAGAAGGGTTATTTGTAGAATTAGCATCAGCGTCAACTATTGCTCACTTACTCAAAAAATATGAGGAAGGTAAGCTTCAAAAGGGAAGTACGGTAGTATGTGTGTTATCCGGAGAAGGTTTGAAAGACCCTGCGGTAGTGCTAAAATCTGCTATTCAACCACCAATTATATATCCGACAGAGATGGATTTTGACAGGCTTTATAATAGTCATTTCTTTGATAATAAAACGATGTTATTCATAGAGCAAAATGAAGTAATATTTGATCAAGTTCCAACTCTTGAGGAAGTTAAAAAAACTCTAGGCGAATTGTTTGGTGCAAATTATGATAAGAATTTCTTGGCTAAGGTTAGAGAACTGATTGAGAGATTCTTAGTCAAGGGCAAGTCAATTAATGTCTCTGATATACAAGATATTATACAAGATGCTACTGAGATGGCAGATGCTATCAGTAAAGATATCTTAGATGTACAGTCATTTAAGGTAAATGTGGAGCTTGATCAAAAATCTGTGGCTGAAGTTACTGTTAAGGTTGCAGACCAGTTATATTTTGCATCAAGTTCTGGTGTTGGACCTGTAGATGCTGTTTTAAATGCTTTATGTAAAGCCTGTCCTAGTGATATTAGCTATAAGCTGACTGACTATAAGGTTAAAATACGTGGTCAGGGTGCTGATGCTGTTGTTTATGTAGAGATGAGCTTGGAAAAAGAAGGTATTAAAAGTATTGGTAAAGCTGTTTCTCCAGATATAATCCAAGCTTCAGTAGAGGCTTTTATTGATGCTTATAATATTGCATATGCATAGAAAATATTTGAGGTGAAATTAATGAAAAAAGAGTTGAATAAATATAGTAAAAGATTGACAGAAGATAAATCGCAAGGTGCTTCTCAGGCTATGTTATACGGCACGGGGATGAGTGATAACGATATGCATAAGCCTCAAATTGGTATTGCTAGTGTATGGTATGAAGGTAATACTTGTAATATGCATTTAAACCAACTTGCTCAATTTGTCAAAAATAGTGTTGAAAAAGAGAACCTCAAAGGCATGAGGTTTAATACTATAGGTGTTAGTGACGGTATTTCTATGGGCACAGATGGTATGAGTTATTCTCTGCAGTCTAGAGACCTTATTGCAGATTCAATTGAAACTGTAATGTCTGCGCACTGGTATGATGGGCTAGTATCTATACCTGGCTGTGATAAGAATATGCCAGGATGTATGATGGCTTTAGGTAGACTTAATAGACCAGGATTCGTGATCTACGGAGGTACTATCCAAGCTGGGGTTATGCGTGGTAAGCCAATTGATATTGTTACAGCATTTCAGAGTTATGGTGCTTGTATATCTGGACAAATCACAGAACAAGAGCGTCAAGAAACTATCAAAAAAGCATGCCCAGGAGCTGGAGCATGCGGTGGTATGTATACTGCAAATACTATGGCGTGTGCTATAGAAGCTTTAGGAATGAGTTTACCATTTAGCTCATCAACTCCAGCAACTTCTGTTGAGAAGGTACAAGAGTGCGATAAAGCTGGTGAAACTATCAGAAATCTTTTAGAGCTAGATATTAAGCCAAGAGATATTATGACACGTAAAGCTTTTGAAAATGCAATGGTTCTTATTACAGTTATGGGTGGTTCAACAAATGCGGTACTTCATTTATTGGCTATGGCAAGTTCAGTAGATGTTGATTTGAATATTGACGATTTCCAAGAAATAGCTAATAAAACACCAGTTCTAGCAGACTTTAAGCCTAGTGGTAAATATGTGATGGCTGATTTGCATGCTATAGGTGGTACACCAGCTGTAATGAAAATGTTACTAAAAGCAGGTATGTTACATGGTGATTGTTTAACGGTAACTGGTAAGACTTTAGCGGAAAATCTTGAGAGTGTAGCAGATCTGCCTGAGGATAATGCAATTATTCACAAGTTAGACAATCCTATTAAAAAAACTGGTCATCTACAAATTTTAAAAGGTAATGTTGCTCCGGAAGGATCTGTGGCTAAAATAACGGGTAAAGAAGGAGAAATCTTCACCGGTGTAGCAAATGTTTTTGATTCAGAAGAAGGGATGGTTGCTGCAGTTGAAGAGGGAAGTATTAAAAAAGGTGATGTAATAGTTATACGTTATGAAGGTCCTAAAGGAGGTCCTGGTATGCCTGAGATGCTTAAACCAACATCACTCATAATGGGTGCTGGGCTAGGTCAAGATGTCGCTTTAATTACAGATGGACGTTTTTCTGGTGGTTCGCATGGCTTCATTGTTGGACATATTGCTCCAGAGGCGTATGAGGGTGGTATGTTAGCACTATTAGAAAATGGCGATAAAATTACGATTGATGCAATTAATAACGTTATAAATGTTGACTTATCAGATAAAGAGATTGCTCAAAGAAAATCAAAGTGGCAAGCGCCTAAGCAAAAGGCAAATAGAGGAACGCTTAAGAAATATATAAAAACAGTTTCATCAGCTTCAACAGGATGCGTTACAGATTTAGATTAAAAATTTGTAAAAAAAACTACTAAATATACTTTTTCTATTTAAAAATTTCAAGTCCATGTCTATAATGATTTAACATTTAGTGATTTAGTAACATTGCTAAGTGTAGTTAATTGTTGAATAATATTGAAAAAAGGAGAGTGCTAAAGTATGAAAATAACAGGCTCTCAAGCCATCGTGAAATCATTGGAAGCTCAAGGGGTTGATTGTATATTTGGGTATCCTGGCGGTGCTATTATGCCTACGTACGATGCTTTGCATGAGTCAAGGGACAAAGTTCACCATGTTTTGGTTAGACATGAGCAAGGTGCAGTACATGCAGCAGTAGGTTATGCTAGAGCTACTGAAAAAGTTGGTGTTGCAATAGCAACTTCAGGACCTGGAGCAACAAATCTTATTACAGGAATTGCTGATGCGCAGATTGACTCGGTTCCTATTGTTTGTATCACAGGTCAGGTTTTTAGTCCATTGCTAGGTACTGATGCTTTCCAAGAAGCAGATATTATAGGAATGTCTGTCGCGGCTACTAAATGGAATTATCAAATAACAGATCCTAATGAGATACCAGAAGTATTTAAAAAGGCTTTTGAAATAGCGTCAAATGGTAGACCAGGTGCTGTACTAATTGATATTACAAAAGATGCTCAAGTCGGTATGATGGAGTATAAAGAAGCAGTTGGTAACAAACATGGCAAATGGTTGCATAAGCCAACTATAAATATGGATGATATTTTAAAAGCTTCTGAATATATTAATAATGCTAAGAAACCTATTTTGATTACAGGTCATGGTGTAATGCTATCTGGAGCTGAGGATGCTGTTCTAAAAGTTGCTGAGAAAGGAAATATACCAGTTGTAAGTACACTGTTGGGCTTATCAGCTTTTCCTTATAATCATCAACTTTACAAGGGTATGTTAGGTATGCATGGTAATTATGCAGCAAATGTTCTTTGTAACGAAGCAGATGTGGTAATAGCAGTCGGTATGAGATTTGATGATAGAGTAACTGGTGATTTGAATCATTATTTGCCAAATGCAAAGATTATTCATATAGAAATTGATCCTTCTGAAATTAACAAAAATGTTAAAGCAGATATTGGTATTAATGCTGATGCAAAAGAAGCACTAAATTGTTTGTTACCATATATTGCTAATAACTCTCACAGTGAGTGGCATCAGGAGTTTGCATCTGAGCATGATAAAGAAGTCAAAGCTATCATCAATGATGAAACTATGCCTGTTGAAGGCGAAATTAAAATGGCTGAGGTGATTAGTTTACTTTCAAAAGAAACTAATGGACGAGCTATTGTAGTATCTGATGTTGGGCAGCATCAAATGATTGCTGCTAGATATTACCAATTTTTAGAAACTAATTCTCATATTAGTTCTGGTGGCTTAGGTACAATGGGATTTGCATTACCGGCTGCTATCGGTGCTAAGATGGGTGTTAAGGATAATAGAACAGTCGTCGCTGTAATTGGTGATGGAGGGTTCCAAATGAATATCCAAGAGCTTGCAGTACTTAACCAAGAAGGTATTAATGTTAAGGTTCTAATATTGAATAACTCTTTCTTAGGTATGGTTCGTCAATGGCAGGAGTTATTTTTTGAGAGTAGATATTCTTATACGAAAATATCATCGCCAGATTTTGTAAAAGTTGCAGAGGCCTATGGAATACAAGCTGAAAGAGTAAAAGAAAGAAGAGATCTAAAAGATGCATTAATTAGATTTCTTAATTCTGATAGCTCATATTTGCTTGAGGTAATGGTAGAAAATCAGGAAAATGTTTTTCCTATGGTTCCTGCAGGCGAATCAATTAGTAACACAAAGCTTGGTGTAGAGGAGTAGAGCTATGAGTGAAAATATATATTTTATAACAATGAATACTGAAAATACTCTTTGTGTGTTACAAAGAATCTCTTCTGTGTTATCACGTAATCGCGTTAATATAGAGCAACTAACAGTATTTGAAACAGCAAATAAGGGTATTTCTCATTTCAATCTTGTAGTACATGGTACACAAGAAAAAATAGAGAAAATCGTAAAAAAGCTAGCAAATGTGATCGAAGTAATAGATATTAATATTACAAACTGTTTACCAATGCAAGGAGCTGTAGTAAGTGAAGTTCCTCAAAGTGTGAGAACAGTTAGTCAAAGAAAGGCAGCTTAATATTAAAATTTATGAGAAAATAACAAATCGCATAGATGAAGTTTTGCAGTGTCGAAAAAAACAAATATAACTCAGTAAGAATTTAATTTTGAAAAGGCATTAGATATTTTGAAGAATAAGACTATAACAATTGATTTTGGGTCTAGTTTAGTCTCTTAATTTAAGAGATAATGATTTCAATGTATAATTGGATAAAGAGAGAATTCTAAGTCATGGGATAAAGTAATCGAAAATGATTGGGTTGTTGGCGGATTTCTATTCAACATTGCTAAAGCTACACCTAGAGGTGTATTCTCTGATTTATATAATGAAGTGAAAAATGGTAATGAAGCACAAAGGACTATTCATAAAAAAAGTCATCCTGACTATTATCGCAAAGATCTTGAAGAGCTAAGTTAAATAGCAGTTTGCCAAGCTGGTAAAACAGTTAGATCTCTTTGTCCTAATAAGTAATTAAATCATAAAACTGTTTCTAATATTTATCTTATAAAGATTTTACTGATTATAGGGTTTACCAATAGTTATTAATAAATATATTATTTAATTAGTGGTGAGATATTTTTTAAGAATTTCTCTACAAACTCTATTCTTTGTTCAGCGGTTTTAGTGCTTTTTGTGATGAGTAGATCTTGTTCTTTCGTAATTCTAAAATCAGCGGGTTGAGCCTGAATTAGCTTTATTAGTTTTTGAGGCTCAAATTTAGTAGTGTTAGCAAAATTAATCTTACCAGATGTGGTAAACATTTTTATTTGTCCAATACCTAAATTTATAGCATCAATTTTTATGTGAGCAATTTTTAAAAGATATAATACTTCAACAGGTAGCCTGCCAAAACGATCAATAAGTTCAATTTTTATATTTACTAATTCTTTATGATCGGCTTTTGAAATTCGCTTATAAATATTTAATCTAGTATTTACATCACTAATATAGTAATCAGGAATTAGCGTTGGGATATTAAGTTCAACTTCACAAACAGTTGAGTTAATGACATCTTCAATATTTAGCTCCTTACCAGCTTTAAGATTAGCAATCGTTTTATCTAAGAGATCCATATATAGATTTAGACCTATACCATCAATATTACCACTTTGTTCTTGTCCAAGAATCTCTCCAGCCCCACGAATTTCTAAGTCATGATTTGCGAGTGTGAAGCCACCTCCAAGTGAATCAGTGCTACCAATAGCCTCTAACCTTTTTATAGCATCTTTCGTAATACTACCTTCACTGGGAACTAACATATATGCGTAAGCTTGATGGTGTGAACGTCCAACTCTGCCTCTTAACTGATGTAGCTGGGCTAGACCTAGATTATTAGCATCTTCGATAATTAAAGTATTAGCATTTGGAATATCAATACCTGTTTCAATAATTGTGGTACAAAGTAGTATGTGATATTTGTTATGCTTAAAGTCAAACATAACTTTTTGGATTTCTTTTTCACTCATCTGACCATGTGCTATAGCTATTCTTAAACGTGGGAATAGTTCTTCGAGAATTTCTTTTTTCTTTTGGATAGTATCGACTTTATTATAAAGATAGAAAATTTGTCCACCACGAATGGTTTCACGACTTACAGCTTCACGAATTATATTATTATCATATTCCTTAACAAATGTTTTTACAGATAAACGTTTAGCAGGAGGTGATGCAATAATTGACAAGTCACGAAGTGCTGAAAATGCCATACTTAAACTACGAGGAATAGGTGTGGCTGACATAGTTAATATATCTATTTCAGCCTTTAGAGCTTTTAGTTTCTCCTTTTGTGCAACACCGAAACGATGTTCTTCATCAATAATTAATAAGCCTAAATTATTAAAGTCAATCTTTGAGGATATAAGTTTGTGTGTACCAATCACTATATCAACGGTACCTTTTTTGAGATTATCAAAAAGCTCTTGTTGAGCTTTTGCTGTTTTTGAACGAGTAATAACCTCGATATTTACAGCAGTATTAGCAAACCTGTCTTTAAAACTATTGTAGTGTTGTTGAGCTAAAATAGTTGTAGGTACTAGAATAGCTACTTGTTTTTGATTTTGAGTTGCTAGAAATGCTGCCCGCATCGCAATCTCTGTTTTTCCAAAACCAACATCACCACAAATAAGTCTGTCCATTGGCTTAGCAGATATCATATCTTTAAAGACATCATTTATCGCTAAGAGTTGATCAGGCGTTTCTTCATATGGAAAATCTGCACAGAATCGTAGATATTCTTCTTCATCTAAAGAATTGCTGAATCCTTGTCGCATTTCTCTTTTTGCATATATTTCTAAGAGATTTGCAGCAACATCGATAATCTTTTTTATAGTCTTTTCTTTTTGCTTTTTCCATTTATCTGAACCAAGTTTATTTAATGCTATTTTTTCAGTAACAGAAGAGTTATAAATAGAAATTAGATTTAATGAAGTGATTGGCACATAAATTTTTGCATCATTTGCATATCTTAGAAGTATAAACTCATCTTTTTTACCATTTAATTCAATACTTTCTAAGCCTTCGTATCTGCCAATACCATGATCAATATGGACTACATGCATTCCGGGTTTTAGATCTGTCAGATCTTTAAGGTCAACAGTAGGGTGATGATCATGTTCTGATATTTTAGAAGAGTTTTGAATATGCTCAGGAAAAAGATCTGATTCAGTAATTAATATGATTTTCTTATCAATTATTACACCTTCTTGAAAAGGTGAGATAATTAAGCAAAATTTATCTTTGGTTTTAAGAGCCTCGTCAAAACTTTTTGCAATTCTTATATTTAACTGTAACTTATTCAAATGTTCTAAAAGTATCTCACCACGTCCATTCGAATCAGTTGAAAATATAACTTTATCAAAATTAGAGCTATCTATTAATTTTTGTAAATCCCTAAAAGGATTAGCTAATTTATAGTTTGCTGAGATTTTTTCTAGATGATCTATATTTAGAGTTTTAGACTTAGATTTTTGTTGTTGGAACCATTTGATATGTTGATGTTTTTCATACAGATCTTTGACTTCTTTTTGTGAATAAAAAAGTTCTTGATATGGTAAAACAGGTCTATCAATATCATGCTTTAACTCGTTATATCTATATTTAACCTCTTCTGAGAATGCTTCAATTGAGTTGCTAATATTGTCAATAAGGTGGATATTTGCAGACTTTGGTAAGTAGTCAAATAGACTAACAAGTTCAGGATAAAATAATGGTAAATAGAATTCTATACCGCTAAAGTATTCATTATTTTTTATATACCTTGCAATAGTTGAATTTTGCGATTGTTCGCCACATTGTATTTTGAGTTTTTCTAATGCAAAAGAAGTATTTTGTGAATTATAAATCAGCTCATGTGAAGGCATGATGTTTATAGATTTTATTTCTTTGCCGGAGCGTTGAGTTTCTGTATCTAGCTCTTTGATTGTATCAACTTCATCATCAAAGAGATCAATTCTAAAAGCTACTTTTGATCCAACTGGGAAAATATCAATAATACTACCACGGATACTAAACTCACCTTTTTCAAAAACATTGTTTACTAAGGTATATCCAGCTTCGGTTAGTAATACTTTTTGTTTGGTTATATCTAGAGTATCACCAATCTTGAGTATGAAACTATGTTCTTTGATAAACTTGGCAGGTGGAAGTTTTCTTAATGTATTTGAAATACTTGTTATTACTAGAGTATTTTTAGGATTCTGTGTAAGTTTATGCAATATTTCTTGTCTTCTTGAGATAATGTCTATTGCTGCAGAGAATCTATCATAAGGTAGTATTTCTAAGTTAGGAAAATAGAATACTTCTATTTTTGAGTCTTTATTTAGATACTTTAATTCATCATAAACTCTATGCGCTTGTTGAGAGTCTTCAGCAACTATTAGATTAAATTCTCTATTTTGTTTAAGATATTCATTAAACAGAATGCTAAAAGAAGAACCATAAGCATTGGACACAATAGTATCTTTTGCAGATATTTGATTATTGAGCATTAAAATTTAGTAGATTAGAAATTATTAGAATAAATAATAATATAAATTAGTCTCTATCGCCAGCTACAGCACCAAAGATTTGTAGTAGAGTTACGAAGATATTAAATAGAGAAACATATATATTAACAGTTGCTAGGATATAGTTAGTTTCTTCACCTCTTACTATAGCATTTGTTTGCCATAAGATAAATCCACCAGAGATAAATGCAAACACTAGCGAAATTACAAATCCTAAAGCAGGTATTTGTAAGAAGATGTTAAGCACTAAAGCAACTATTGCAACAATAGCACCTATAGCACAGAATGATCCTACTCTATTAAAGTTTCTAGCAGGGCTCATAGCAACTGCAGATAGACCTAAGAAAATTAGACCTGTAGTACCAAAAGCCATCATTATAAGCTCAGCACCATTTGAGAACTGATGAATATATAAATTTAGAATTGGACCTAATGAGTAGCCTAAAAGTCCTGTTAGTGCAAATGTAAGTACAATCCCCCATGGCGAGTTTTTAGTGGCATTAATACCAAATAGCAGACCAATGTAAGCTATCAATAAAATTAAGGGGTTAAGCATAAATCCTGCACCATTAGATGCTTGTACAAAAGCAATATAAGCAGTAAATGCACTAAATAGTAGCGTCATTGATAGTAACCAATATGTATTTCTAAGAACTCTATTAGCTCTTAGTACAGACTCTTGTGATAGGGAGTCTATTACACGAGTATTATTTTCAAAGTTATTCATTTTTTCTCCTTTTTTAAATGTTTTATATATGAATAAAATTCAATCAGATCTGATTATAGCATATTTGTATATTCTTAAATATGGGGCGAGAAGCTAAATTTACAAGAAAATTATTTATAGGCTAATAGAAATATCATATAAGAAGGATACGAATATTAAAGAAGAAAATATTAGGTACAGTAGACTAGTTGTGATAACTTCGTTTTTACCACCAGCAAGTATTTTACCTAATGAAAAATATATAGGTACAATAAAAATATTTAAAACCAAAGCTAGTATCGTTGCCACAATTAGAGCTAGGTTACAAAAGAGAGTATTGTTTGTGAAAATGGCTATCATTAAAATAAAAACTCTTAAGGTTTTTATGTAGAGCATTGTCTTTATGATGTGAGACTTCGTAATTGATTCTATACGTAAAGTTATTAGTTTGAATCGCCATCCAAAATATATGATTATGCATATAAAGTATCCTGCTAATAAAAATGAGAATGTACTTAAAGGAGAGTTAAGATATTTTGGATCTACTACATTTTCATATCTAAGAAAACTAAGATAAAAGATTTTATTCGCTGCTAGAAGTCCTAGACTAAAATATATGTATTTTAGGAGGTTTGTACCACTTTCTTTATTATTTGAGATGGTAAGGATATGAAGATATATCAAAGAAATTGGTAATATGACCAAATTTATACTACTAAATACATTTAGGTTTTGTAATAAGTAAAATAAAACAAAAGAGAATATAAAGAATATTAATAATACTCCATAAAAGCTAATGTCAATTCGTTCAGTTTGGTTTGTTAGAGATGTGTTAAGTTTGTAACTGTTCTTTAAGAAAAAAACTAGTAAAAATATAGCTATGAATAAATAAAATATTTTAAAATTATATAAGTTTTTGAATATTGTAATATAGGTGATAATACCTATTGCTATACCAAGTAAAGCGCTAGAATACACGCCTATAAACCCATACATTCTACGTAAATCTGTTTTTAGATAAAAAGCACTTAAGTTAAAAAGAAGATTAACTATCACTATAGCTATTCCAATCCATAAGACAGAACAGCTAAATAATGTTATGTTATCAATAAATGAGAGAATCATAGCTATAATTATAAGCTGTAGTCCATGAACTATTGATTTGGTTGAACCAAAAAGATAGTTGCTGATACAGCCAAAAATTCCAGCAAAAAAAATGACAAAGAGATAGTCATTCCTATTATAGAATAAATCAATATCACCATAACTATTTAGAATAGTCATGAAAGGTCCAATACATAAGCACAGGCAAAATGTCATAAAGGCAATGATATGTAGACCCTTAGGTTGCTTAAAATGAATATTTACTTGAGATATTTTTTTAATATTTCTCATTATTTAAGTACTAACTCTTGTAATTTAGTTAAATAATTCTGTTCATCTGGTAGAGTATTGTATTTTTGTGACAGCCACATTTCCTCTGCTAGATAGTCTATCATAAGATGGTGTACTTTATGCTCATCATTGTTGTTTTTACTAAGTAGTTGATGATATGTGGTATTTATCCCGATAGGGCGATTAGTTTGTACTTGTTCAATAATTGCTAAGTGAAGGCTAATATGCAAAAAAGGATTTATTTGTCCCATTTCAGGCGAATAATCTTTGTCAATGTTTTCAATAGTAATTTGTTTATGATACTCAGGGTGTAACTCTATTATTCTAGATATTTGTTCTTCAATGGCTGTGAGTGGTTTTTTATCTAAAAACTTAGCCCAACTATCTATAAAAAGCTTACGAAGTTCATATCTGTCTTGAGAGAGAATCATAAATATTTTTCCTTATCCTTAAATTCACAGTATTCAAAAATTATACAATTACGACATTTAGGTTTTTGAGCTGTGCATATATATCTACCATGTAGTATTATCCAATGGTGTGCATCTTGAAGATACTGTTTTGGAATTACACGTAAAAGTTTTTTTTCAACCTCATTAACATTTTTACCTTTGGCTAACGGTATGCGATTTGCAAGCCTAAAAATATGAGTATCAACCGCCATAGTTGGTTGATTAAATGCTGTGTTAAGAACTACATTTGCAGTTTTTCTACCGACACCCGCTAGAGATATTAGATCATCGAAGTTATCAGGAACTTGGCTATCAAATTTTTCGATTAAATCTTTACATGTTGTGATTACGTTTTTTGCTTTAGTTTTATATAATCCAATAGATTTAATATATTGGGCTAGCTTTTGTTCTCCAAGAGCGTATATTTGCTCTGGAGTATTAGCTATTTTATATAAAACTTGTGTTGCCTTATTCACGCTGACATCAGTAGCTTGAGCTGATAAAATAACCGCAATTAATAGTTCAAAATTTGATGAATATTCTAACTCAGTTGTTGGACTAGGATCATTTTGTTTCCAAGTTTCAAAAATTTGTATTCTCTTCTGTCTATTCATTATTTGGTGTAGATTTTTTTCTATTTTTATATTTTGCTAATGAAGCCGCAATATAAGCCTTTTTATCTATTTCTTGAGCAGTAGCAATATTTTTATAGACAGCTCTTTGCTTGGCTTTTGTTTGACTTACTCTATATTTGTGGTACTCATATCTATCTCTGAAATGATTCTTTTGGTGAGTATATTGTTTCTCATCAAGATTATAAGGTTGCATATCTGTGGCTAAATCAACTAGAGATATACAATCCATAGGACATGGTTCAATACAAAGTTCACAACCAGTACATTCTGACTCAATTATAGTGTGCATCAGTTTTTTTGAACCAACAATAGCATCAACAGGACATGCAAGTAAACATTTCTCACAGCCAATACACATAGACTCATCAATTTTTGCTACACCACGAGGTTTGTGTTGACCAAGTGAGTCATCAAGTGGTATCTCAGGTTTATTTAAAAGTTTAGATAATTCTTTTAAAGTCTTTTCTCCACCGGTTATACACTTATTATGATTTTCGCCATTCGTAATAGCTTTAGCATAACTATAGCAATCATCATAAGTACATTTTTGGCACTGTGTTTGCGGTAATATTTTATCTATTGCTTCTATGGATATAATCATTTTAATATAGTTCTATATTTGTTTTGGTTTCTATACTTTTTATGTAACTATTAATATTATCAGGAACCTCAAGTAAATCCCTAGCCATGGTTAGTATGAAGAATATTGGAAAAATATTTATATCATCCCAAGAAAAATTATCTCCATTGATGAAAGGTGTTTTGACAAAAGACTCTATCTCTTTGAGGATTTTATTAATTGCTATAATTGAGTCGTAGGGAGGATTTTTAAGTAAAGAATCAAAATCCCCAATGTATTGAGATTTCTTGTCTATAAAATACTCTTTTGCACTTTGTGTTGGGAAATCACATTCATTACGAGGATGATGAGGAATACGCGGGTATACTATTCTACGATAATGTTCTGCTAATTTAGTAACAGAGTCTGTAACAGAGTTATCAATCGTTGACTCTGCTATCTCGAAATTTTGAGTTTTTGCTATAAACTTACAGATTTCATCACTCTCTTTTATAAATGTCCCATCATCTTTTTCTAAGAAAGGAACTTGCTTGGAGCCAATTCTGTCTATATGGGCTTTTTCGTCATCATTTGCTAATATTATCATCTCATAATCTAATTTGCTTAGATCAGCCACTAGTCTAACTTTTATGCAGTATGGGCAGTGATGGTAAAGATATATTTTCATAACTTTTGTATTTCTATCTCAAAACTTAGGTGTAATTATAACACTTATAAAAGTTAGGTAAATGTCTTTAAATCTTAATGATATTTATAGATTATAAATTTAAGTATTTAATCTGAGTTAAAAAGTTATATTAGCAGGTGAGTGTTTCCAATAATCTTGACTTTTACCCATTTTATAGCCTAATTCAAATAACTGATTCATTTCTAGATTATTAAATGGTTCTTTTGTAATTGGAATATAGTCATATGGAATATAGGTGAAGTTATATTTAAGTCCATCTTTCATACTTAGGTAGTATATTCTGAACAAATCACCTATACCTTGAGATGTAGTTAGTGTGAATAATGCTTTAGTACCTATAGATAGGAAGCTTTGATCAACTGGCTCATATTCTTTATATATTTTGCTGTTACGGATTATATATATAGATTTATTTATTTTATCACTGTTATGAATTTTGCTGAGAGCTTCAGAGAAGTCAACACTAAATCCATATAAGAATACCTCTGTCATCATACTACCATCGACATGTAGCTCATCATAGTTTTTATCTCCTACTTTTACATCAAACTTGACAGGTGGGAATGCTATGGGTATTGATGCAGATGCTAACAATATTTTTCTAATGAGAGCTATAGATTTTTCTTTATCTGGCTGAATCGCAATTTCTCCAATATTCCAAATGTTTACTCTTTGGTTATCAAGATTAGTAGTACCTATATATAGTCTTCTACCTTGATTATGAGCTTTGATAATCTCTTCTAAAATGTCTTCATTTAAGTATTTTTCAATAAGTTTTTCTAGGGGGGTTGTAGAAGCTAATGAGGCAGATCTGCCTAATAAAGCATCTGTGATATTGATTTCAAAGACATCTTTAGCCGAAATTGTTGTAAAAGCATATGTTAGCTGAGGGTCTACGTCTTTTCCTAAAAAAGCAAATGGAGCTACCAGGGCACCGGTACTAATACCTGTGACTAAATAAAATTCAGGTCTTTTACCAGATTTTGTCCACCCAGTCACGTAGCCTGCGCTGAATGCACCATCACTACCACCACCAGAAAGAGCCAAAATATTTATCTCAGGGTTTTCACCTTGATTTGACAAGTATTTTTTTAAACTCTGTTCTAAATCATTTTGGAAATATTCATTTTTTCCATATCCATGAGCCCTAATTGTTTCATAGCCTTTAATTTTGGCTTGTTCGGCATATTCTTTTGGGACAGGATTCCTTTTTACAGAACAATTAGTAACAGTCAGAGTTAATAGTATTAAAAATATATTTCTAAGTAAAGTCATAATAAGTTATTTACTGTTTTCTGGTTAGTTATTATTATCTACAGATAGAGCAGGTAAGCTACTAATCTAAAAGTTATTAGATGATATCATAATTTATGATTAATATATAAAATTAAATCTTTATTTTTATCTAATAGAAAGTTGTTCGCTATAATTCTATATTTCTTTTTTATTAAATACGTAATAGTATAAAAATATTCTATTTTCTAAAGGGGTTATATGTTAAAAGATTTAAGAACAAAACAAAGCTTTACAATTGCTGCTATAACATTTTGGGGTCAGTTTGCCACTTACAGTTTCAATGCTATTTTAATTTTGTATCTGACAAAGTCTGTACTAGATTATGGTATTGGTTTTTCTGAGAGTCATGCTTACTCATTTCAGGGTATTTATAAAGCAATGAATTATGCAATTATTATGTTTGGTGGGTATATTGCGGATAGGTACCTTGGTTTGAGAAGATCAATATTCTGGGGTAGTTTACTATTAGCTTTTGCATACTTAGCTGTATTTTTAAGTGGTTTCATGGTCCATGTAAGTAATGAATTTTTTATTTTTGCATTTGCTTTGGTTCCAGTCTGTGGGTCATTATCAATGGGTACTGCATCTGCAATGGTTTCTAAAATTTATAGCACAGATCCTGTTCATGCAAAAAGTGGTATGACTATGTTTTATATATCTATTAATTTAGGTAGTTTGTTAGCATACTTAGTAGCACCCTCATTGATAGGATATCAATTTGGTGCTCTAGCTGTATTGGGTATAGTCTTTGTTGGTAAATTAATAGCTATAGCAAACTTTTCTTATAGGTATAAAATTTATGATAATGTTGTTGATGAAGCTGACAAAAGTCCGATGACGATCATAGCCAAGAAGGTCGTTTTAGGGTATTTAGCCATAGTATATATTTTTACAGTAGTTTGTTATCACTACCCAGATTATGCAAATGTTGTAGTTGCAGGTATTAGTATACTTTGCTTAGTGATATTTTTATTTAGAACAATTTTTTTCTTAAAAGACGATGTACGGATTAAGCAAATAGTAGGTTTGATATTAATAATTGTAGCTGTAGTATTTTTTGTTATCTATAATCAGATGGAATCTACTCTTGTTATGGCCGCAAAGAATAATTCTGATCTTTTAATGTTTGGCTTTAGTGTCAATCCAGCAAGCTATCAAATGGTTAATCCAATTTTGATAATATTTGGTGGGATGCTACTTATAAGAATATATCCATTGTTACCGAGATTTTATATATCTTACCAATTTGCAGTAGGAGTCTTGTTAGCTGCTATTGGTTTATTTGTAATGTATTATGGCTTCTCTCATGATAATAATGGGATCATAAGTGGTAACTATATTACTTTATCATATATTTTGATTTCCATATCAGAGCTGTTTGTAAGTGCGATTGGCCTTAGCATGATAGGTATTTATTGTGATGGTAAGACTATAGGTTTTGCTATGGGTGCATGGTATATATCTGCTTCTATGGCAAATTCTATTACAGGATTATTAAACCAAGTTGTTGCTCTTCCGGAAGATGGAATCAGCACAGTAGAGAGTGCTAGTTTGTATCAGACTTATTTTTTTGATACGAGTATTAGTGTTATGTCTATAGGGATATTTGTACTTGTACTTGCATATTTTTTGATAAGATTTATGAAAAGAAGGAAAATAGATTTTGTGTAAGTATTAGCCTAAGTCAGGAGCACTAAAGCTTCTTTTAGCAGCTTCTTGGTCTAACATGTATAAACCACCATCTTTAACTAGCTTAATTTTGTTTATCATATCGTTAACAGTAGCTTCTTCTTCAACTTGTTCGTCAATGAACCACTGTAAGAAACTCTTAGTAGCATGTTCTCTTTCTTCTAGTGCTATATCCATCAAGCAATAAAATCTATTAGTAACTTCTTGCTCGTGCTCAAGAGTTGCTTCAAAAGCCTCAAGCAATGAGTTGAAATGATTCTGAGGAGCAGAGACAGATTTAACTTCTATGCGACCATTTTTGTCGTTTATGAATTTCATAATTTTTTTAGCATGGAAAAGCTCTTCTTCATACTGCGCCATAAACCAATTAGTAAAACCACCAAGGCCTAAATCTTCAGTATATCCAGCCATAGCTAGATAAAGATTAGCTGATTCAAGTTCATAATTGAACTGATCATTTAGAGCATCTAATAATTTTTGTGATAGCATGACATTTTCCTCATTGTTTATAATTTACGGATTAAGTTTAAATGTTTTTAGCATCATCTGCAAATTTATAGGCGAAATGATTTTTGGATATTGGATAAGTTATTTTTGTTGAGAGAATATAATCTTAAAGTAAATATTTATAAATAGGAGTTTATATTTTATAATGTAGTCAAAATTACGGATTTATAAAAGTTTCAATAATTACATGAAAGAAATATCTAGTATAAAAGTGAAAGTTGAGAGTGGTACAAAATACACTACAGACCATGGTTTCCACGCTGTCAAAGATGGTATTAGAAACAAAAAAGAAAATTCTGTACATATACGCAAACCAGAATGGTTAAAGGTAAAGAAGCAAGATTCGAAAGAGTATTTGAAAGTTAAGTCTATAACCAAAAAACATAAATTAGCAACTGTTTGTGAAGAAGCAAAGTGTCCAAATATTAATGAGTGTTGGTCTCATGGAACAGCTACAATTATGCTAATGGGAGCAGTGTGCACCAGAGCATGTAAGTTTTGTTCTGTTGATACGGGTAACCCAAAAGGTTGGCTAGATAAAGAAGAACCCCAGAATACAGCAGAAAGTGTTAAACTTATGAATCTAGAGTATGTTGTATTAACATCCGTGGATCGTGATGATTTAGAGGATGGTGGAGCTGGACATTATGCTGATACAATAACAGCTATCAAGAAACTAGATGAGAATATAAAAGTTGAGGCTTTGACTCCTGATTTTGCGGGAGTTAAACAGAATGTTGATAAAATCGTTAATACAAAAGTTGATGTAATAGCTCAAAATATAGAGACTGTAGAACGTTTGACGCATCCTGTACGTGATCCTAGAGCTGGATATTGGCAAACACTAGAGTTTTTGAGATATGTCAAAGAAAAAGCACCTAGTGTACTAACTAAAACTAGTATTATGGTTGGTCTTGGTGAAACCGATGAAGAAATTTATAAGACAATGGATGATGCTCGAAGTGTTGGCGTGGATATAATAACTCTTGGTCAGTATATGCAGCCGACAAAGCATCATCTAAGTGTGGAGAGGTTTGTAACTCCTCAGCAGTTTGAAGAATATCGTAAGATTGGTCTTGAAAAAGGATTTTTAGAAGTTGCCTCTGGCCCAATGGTTAGATCAAGTTATAGAGCTGATAGAGTTTTCAAAAGAAATAATCTAGATTTGTAAATAAAAATGTAAAGGTGAGTTTAAAATGTCAAAAATAGCGGTAGTGTTATCTGGTTGTGGCTATCTAGATGGTTCAGAGATACAAGAAACTGTTTTAACTATATTAGCTTTAGAAAAACAAGGTGTAGAGTGGCAGGGAGTTGCTCTTAATAAAAATCAAAAGCATGTTATTAATCATTTGCATCAAAATGTAGATAATAAGGCATCTCCGCGTAATATTTTAGAAGAGTCAGCACGAATTACTAGAGGCAATGTTATTGATATTGCAGATGCAGATAGTGATGAGTATGATGCAGTAATTTTCCCAGGTGGTTTTGGAGCTGCTAAAAATATTATGGATTTTGCATTTGTGGGTGATGAAAGCTATCAGATGGATGAAGATGTATTAACCTTTGCAAGAGCATTTTATCTAGCTGATAAGCCAGCAGGTTATATCTGTATTGCTCCTTTGATGATACCTTTAGTTTATCCAGAAGGTACAAAAGCAACCGTAGGAACAGATGATAGTACATCAGCAATCTTAGAGAAAAAAGGTGCAGAAGCTGTTATTATGGATGCAACAGATATATGTGTTGATGAGTCTGTAAAAGTTGTATCAACTCCAGCGTATATGTGTGCTAAAAATATTTTAGAAGCATCTCAAGGTATTGATAAATTAGTAGAAAAAGTGGTTAGTTATATATAAATTAAAATAGGTGTAAAAATGGCAGGTCATAGTAAATGGGCTAATATTAAGCATAAAAAAGCTAAAGAAGATGCTAAAAGAGGAAAAATTTTCACAAAGCTTATCCGAGAAATAACAGTTGCTGCAAGATTAGGTGGGGGCGATAAAGATGCAAATCCACGTTTGAGAGCGGCTATAGCAACAGCTTTTGCAAATAATATGAGTAAAGATACTGTTGAAAGAGCTATACTTAAGGGAGCTGGTGGAGATGATGGCGCTAATGTTGAAGAAGTGCGCTATGAAGGCTACGGACCTGGTGGAGTTGCTATAATAGTAGACTGTATGACTGATAATCGTAATCGTACAGTTGGTGAGGTTCGTCATGCGTTTACAAAAAGTGGTGGTAATTTGGGCACTGATGGTTCGGTTGCATATATGTTTACAAAAAAAGGTATTATCTCTTTTGCTCCAGGAGTTGATGAAGATGCTCTTATGGAAGTGGCTCTTGAAGCTGGTGCAGAAGATATTATTACCCATGAAGATGGAAGTATTGATGTTTTTACAGCACCTAATGACTTCTCAGATGTGCAAGAAGAATTGGTAGAAAAAGGATTTGAATCTGAAAGTGCTGAAGTAACTTTTGATGCTGAAACAAAGGCTGATATGGAAATTGAAGTGGCTGAGAAAGTTATCAATCTAATTGATAAGTTAGAAGATCTTGATGATGTGCAGAATGTATACTCTAATGCCAACTTCACTCAAGAGATTATGGAGCAATTAGGCTAAATATTCTATAGTAATACATTATGGTTTTTATTCTAAAATATTATACATAATTTATAAAAGCTTCTATCTATTGAGAATTATCTATAATAAAATTCTTCTAAGTTTGTCCAACAAAAATCTATAAATGGTAATCCTAGGAATAGATCCTGGTTCAAGAATAACAGGCTTTGGAGTTATAAAGATACAAGATAACAAAGTATACTATGTGGCAAGTGGCTGCATTCGTATTACGGAAACCGGTACTGCTAAAAGGCTCAAACAAATCGCCGATGGTATCACAGAAGTTATAAACATTTATGCTCCAGATGAATCTGCTATTGAGCAGATATTCATGTTTCAAAATCCTGGTGCAGCACTTAAGCTTGGACAAGCTCGAGGTGTAGCAATGTGTACTCTTGCTATTAATAACCTTGAAGTATCAGAATACTCAGCTAAGCAAGTTAAACAAGCCGTAGTTGGAACAGGTGGCGCAGCTAAGTCTCAAGTCCAACACATGATACAGTCAATATTAGGCTTAAGTAAAAAGCCACAAGAAGATGCAGCAGATGCTTTAGCTATAGCAATATGTCACTATCATAGTAGTAAATCTCTAGCTAGAATTGCTGGAGCTAGTCGAGTTGTACATAAAAGAATCAAATAGTATAAAAAAATAGTTGACCCTCACCTTTGGTAATACCTTAATATTCCTCCAACATATCAGAAAGAAAAAGGTTTTTTATGCGTTGGTATACAAAAGAAATTAGCAAATTGACAAATGTATCTGCCAAAACTTTACATCATTATGATAGCTTAGGCTTGCTAGTTATTTGTATAGATGTTCTAATATTCTTGTTCAATCAACTTAACTATTATATTTAATCGTTTCTGTTATAGTTAAATTTGTATTATCATCCTATCTTAGGAAATGTAAAATATTTACTTGGACGCACATTTTGGCAATAATCAGGTATCAGGTGATATTGCTGTAATTCTTGTTGATACACTTTATCTTCTTTAAAAACTTTCATTAGATTTTGAATCATAAACTTATGTAACCCTTGTGGAGGTGCTTTATTAACTGAATATGCAAAGTAAGCATTCAGACACGGGGCATAAAACATCATTGAAGTATATCCAGGAGTCAAGCCTGGGGTGAAAAAGACTATACCATAAGGAGTATTCATCCTGAAAAAACCTGCGCTATAGGCAGTTTTAGTCATATTTTTAGGAGTATCGCCATCTTTAGTAGTACTCCAATTTGAATTATTATGGAGTAATGAGTTGGTTTCTAAATTAATCTTTATCCATTTTACAATATTCTCTGGAGTTGATACTAATGCGCCAGCACTCTGAAGCCAAGAACCATTAATGCTTGTCATATTCTCTTTATTCTCATAATATCCTTGAACCATACCATTCATAATGGATTTAGGATAACGATGCGTCAAAAAATATGTCTGTTCTAAATCATACTGGTCTATTAGGGCGCTAAATAATAACTGAAGTTTTTGTCCAGTAACTTTTTCTAAAATTAATCCAAGCAATACATAGTTTGAATTTGAATATGCCCACCCATGTCCCGGGCGGAAGTTATCTGGATTTTTTTGAGCAATAGCAAGGAGCTCTTCTAAAGACCATTCCTTATTTGGATTTTTTGCTAATCGCTCCCACCAGTTTTTTGATTCTGTATAGTCAGCAATGCCAGATGTCTGGTTTAAAAGTTGAGCTATTGTTATTTTTTTCCATTTTTTATACTGTGGCAATATTTCTCCTACAGTTTCATTTAATGAAAGCTGCTTTCTATGTATTGCGTCAGTAACGAGCTTAGCTGTAAATGTTTTTGTAATGCTGCCAACCTGGAAAAGGTTTTTTGAAGTAATGTTTTAATTACTATTAATGCTAGTATCTCCAGCAACAATACTCACAGGCCTTTTATCATTTATAAGAAGAGCTGATAAGGATATAGCGCTTATATCGAAATGCTTTTTAGCATTTTCTAAAACTTGTTGCAATTTATCCTTTTTAATACTAGAGGCTTTATTAATTTGTAAAATAACTTCTTTGTTAGCTTGATCATGATTTGATTGTTGTTTATTATTACATCCGTATAATGTAACTATAAATACTATTATTAATAATTTTTTTGACACGTTGTGTCCTAAGCCTGAGGAATATAAAATTAGATTATAACCACATACTATTCACTTTAAAAGCGCGACTTCCAGCAAAGTACATTCTAATATTATACAAAATTTAACTTATCGAAATTAAATTTTTCTGCCACTTCTCAGCTGGATATGATCTGCAGATATATCTAAAATATATTTAGATAAGAAGTCTAATATGTTAGAGGTTTTCAACAAAAGATGGAAAACTCCTTGCGAAGAAATTAGTCTAAATTTAGATGAAGATCCTTTTGGTGAGTATGGTATTAAGATGGGTGAGAAAATTCATGCAGCTGTTTATAATCTTTATGGTAGGAGGTATGCGGGCTTAAAACATACTGTATGGAATAAAGGTTTTATGACTGGGAAACTTGAAAGCAGTATAGTTACTGAGAAAGTCATTAATTGGATAGATAAAGCTATGCAAGCTTACTTTTCAGTTAGACTAAACAAGATAGTCTTGTAGCAGAGCAGTTTGGACAGCTATTAAATGAAATTTTTGGCAATGAAGATAGTTTAAAACTAAACTTTTTTGAACAAATGTTTTATCATAAGAAAGTACCTGAAAAAACCAAAAAATGGGTCAAGCAAAATCAAAAGATCTTTTTATAGCTAATAGATTGATAAAATATTTGTTTATATAGTCTTCAGTGCTTATAATGGCGTTATTAAGATGATAATCAGTTTTATAAAATGAATTCAAAATACTATTTTAGAGCTTGTACAGTTTGGCTTATTGGTGCAACATTTTTCTTTTATGAGTTTTTCCTAAGAGTATTACCAAATTCATTACATCAGGAGATTATTGATAGTTTTCAAGCAACAGCGTTTAGTTTTTCATTATTTGGTGGAGCTTTTTATCTTTGTTATTCTGCCTTGCAAGTTCCAGTAGGATTTATATTTGATAAATATGGTATAAAAAAATCATTATTCTTTGCTACTATTGCATGTGCTTTAGGTGCTTTATTATTTTCTCTTACATCTAGTATATATGTTGCAATCTTTGCTAGATGTTTAATGGGGATTGGTGCTGCGTTTGGTTTCTTAGGATTGCTGATAATTTCAACACAATGGTTCCCTGTTAGATATATGGGGATTCTGTCAGGCTCTACGCAGATACTTGGAACTCTTGGTCCAATTTTAGCTGGTGGGCCATTATTGTTTTTTGTTAGCTATTTAGATAGTTGGAGATTAGTAATACTAATATCTGCTATTATTGGAATTTTTTTGGCCGCTCTAATTTTAATTTTTGTCAAAGAGGGCGCTAAAGCTGCTGAAACTCTAAGTAAACAAGAAGTAAATAGCGAAATTAAAGGTAATCTTTTAAATAAGAATCTAATTACTATATACGTTTATGCTTTCTTTATTTACTGTTCCATACCTACTTTAGGAGCTATATGGGGAGTAAGTTTGCTAGAAACTAAAGGTTTTACTGCAACTCAGGCATCATATTCTGTTGCATTTTTATGGTTAGGATTGGGTATTGGTAGTCCATTTTTTGGGTTTTTATATGACAAGTTTAAAAATAGAATTAATATGTTGTTCGTGGTATCTCTACTAGGATTTGTCTGTGTTTGTGTATTATTGTTTGTACAGTTAAATCACCTAATGAGCATGATAGTATTATTTTTGATAGGATGTGCAGCAGCAGGTCAGACGTTATCTTTTACAGTAATTGCTAATTACAGAGCAGAGAAACCAAAGTCGATATTTTTTGGTATAAACAATACAGCTGTTATGCTTTCAGGATTTGTTGTTCCTTTAGTCGTTGGAGTTTTGGTGAATAGTTTTGATTTAGATATTTCTGTTGCTCTTATGACCCTACCAGTTGCATTCTTAGTTGCACTTATGGTTAGTTTGAAGTTAAATACAATTCAAAAGTGCTAAGGAACTGATAATGATTAGTTTTATTAAAGGGACTTTAATCGAAAAAGATCCAACAGCTTTACTTATAGATGTAAATGGTCTTGGGTATGAGGTTTTTGTACCAATGACTACGTTTTATTCTTTAGGAGAGCTGAATAGCCAAATTAGTCTTTATACTCATTTTGTAGTTCGTGAGGATGTTCAACAGTTATATGGTTTTAAATCAAAAGTTGATAAAAAAGTTTTTCAAGAGCTAATAAAAGTAAGTGGTATAGGTGCTAGAACCGCTATTGCAATATTATCTGGTATGGATTCTACGACACTTCTGCATTGTATTGAAAATAAAGATTATGGATTATTAGCTACTGTACCTGGTATTGGTAAAAAAACCGCAGAACGTCTAGTTGTTGAGATTTATGATAAGCTATTGAAAATGGCAAATGAAATTTATAGTCAATCATCTGATACATCTACAAATTCGAATACAAGTAGTGCTCAACAGAGCCAAACGCCAGCAGCTATTTCAAACTCAATTTTTGGTGAATCAGTAGACGCTCTTTTAGCTCTTGGCTATAAACAAAAAGATGCAGAGAAAATGATTCGTGGTACTATTGGAGAATCAACAACAGCTGCTGAGGCAATTCGTAAGGCTCTTCAAGGGTCTATAAGATCAAAAAATAAATAACCTAAGGAATCTGAAATGATATTAGCTATAGCATTGATAGTGCTATTAGCCATCTGTGGCATAGCGCTTTTTTTTAATCTTAATAAAAAATCTAAAGAAGCAAAGCATATTCGTACTCAATTTGATGATTACAAAAATTTAGTACAGCAAGAATTGTTGTCTTTGCGTAGCAAAGAATTAACTCTTGATACACTTTTAGATCAAGAAAAACAAAAGAATTTAGAGTTAAAACAAGATAATAATCTTCGTGTAGATGAGCTTAAGCAGGAGCTTAAAGAAGAAAGAGAAAAAACGTATAGCTATATTGAAGAAATAAAAAACTACAAATCGCAAGTATCAATGCTTGAAACTCAGCTTAAAGAGCAGAATAATGCGATGCAAGATAAATTAGAGCTTCTACAAAATAGTGAGACTAAGTTAAAAACTGAGTTTGAAAACTTAGCTACTAAAATCTTTGAAGATAATTCAAAAAAGCTTAGTGAGCGTAATCATGAAAGCTTAAGTAGTGTTTTAAATCCTGTACGCGAGCAACTTAAAGATTTTAAGCAAAAAGTGGAAGATGTCTATGATAAGGAATCTACAGCTAGAGGGGCTCTACAAAATGAGTTGAAAACTCTTAAAGAATTAAACCAAAAGATGACTGCTGAAGCTCATAATCTAACAAATGCTCTTAGAAGTAGTACAAAACAACAAGGTATCTGGGGTGAGATGGTACTTGAGAATGTTCTTGAAAAGTCTGGACTAAGAGAAGGCTTTGAGTACTTCAGAGAAAAACATACTACTGATGATGAGGGCAAAGCATATCGTCCTGATGTGGTTGTCAAATTACCTGATAATAGAGATATTATTATAGATGCCAAGACTTCGTTATTTGCGTACAATGACTATATGGCTGCAGATGATGAGCAAAAACAAACTCATTTAAAAGCCCATATTCGCTCTATTAGAGAGCATATTAGAGGTCTTTCTGATAAAAATTATGAGAACTTAAAAGGTATAAATTCATTAGATTTTATATTTATGTTTATACCTGTAGAAGGAGCTTTGCTATTAGCATTAGATAACGATACTAATCTTTATGATGAAGCATTTAAACAAAAGATCATCTTAGTTAGTCCTACAACTTTATTAGTAGCATTACGAGCTGTTGAAAATACTTGGCGTTATGAGAAGCAAGCTCAAAGCATTACAGACATTTATAGTAGAGCGGAAGAGTTGTATAAGAAGTTTGTAGGTTTTGTTGAAGATTTAGAAAAGGTTGGTAAATCTATAAATGATGCTAATAAATCTTATGAGAATGCTTTTAATAAGTTAAAAACTGGTCGAGGAAATTTAATTGGTCAAATTGAAAAGCTAAAAGTAATATCTAACATAAAGCCTAAAAAAGAGCTTGATAATAATTTAGTTGAAAATGCTATGGGTGATGGTGAGTAGGAAAAATGAAGATTTTTAAAGAATATTTTTTTATAAAGTCTTTTTGGCAGTATCTTGGTCAGTCACAAGACAAGAATTATCGTATTTTACATATTGTAGTAGGTATGGCTGTTTTATTTCAGATTATAAATAGTAATTTTGTGCATACTAAATATGGACTTAACTCATGGGCATATGTTCATATGCTTAGTGGGCTAGGGTTAGCTGTGTTAAGCGTACTATTGCTTATTATGTCATTAGACAAAAGAGGTATGAGATACTATTTTCCATATTTGTATGGTGATTTCTCAGCGCTTAAAGAAGATCTACTAGAGTTAAGAAAGTTTAAATTACCTAATGCTCGTAGTGGTAGTCTTGCTGCCATAGTCCAAGGTTTAGGTTTATTAGCTTTAACTCTGGCATGGGTTACAGGATTTTTTTGGTTCACAGCTTGGAACTATCAGTCAGCATATATTGATAGTTTAAAAGCTATCCATAAAACACTAGTTGATCCTGTTGAGATATATATCTATGCTCATGCTTTAATGGGTATTTTGCACTACATTTTACAAAGATACTTTCCAGATAGAATTAGTGGAGTTAAATAATAATTAAGAAATTTTTTTTGATAAAGGCTTCAGAAAATCATCAATAGTGCAATGATTTTCGATAGGATGGCGAAGGTTTTTGTCTTTATTGATACTGTAGTGGTTATTTCTGCCAACTTTTTTTACTTTTAAATAGGCTGTCTCGGTTAGGTCACTTAGAATATTTAGGACTGCTCTTTCAGTGATCCCAACCTTGATAGCCATATCTCTAATAGTTATGTTTGGGTTACTATTAATGAGACATAACACGTGTGAATGGTTAGTCAGAAAAGTCCAACTTTGTTGTTTCTTAGTAGCCATTATCTATACTTTAGATTATCAATTAGTTAATTATACTGGAGAATATGGCAAAGATGAATGGTGAAGCACAATTTGCAACTCCCCATTAGCATTTGGTTTGAAACCCATGGTGTAATTAGCTATTACCTTTGTGCCATCAGTTTGAGTTAGGTGTTTATTACCCATGACTATACCTATGTTATCTTCAACAATATAGCCAGTATTTTCAAACTGTAAGTCAGCCCATGGACCAATAGCAAAACCATTATCTTCTGGATATTTATCATTACCAGCCACAAAATAAGATACTGCACCATCTAAGTCACCTCTAAACATTTGTTTAGAAGCAAGAGTGGGCTTAAAAAGAACGTCACTATTATCATAAGCATACATATTTTTGATAAAGTTGTGAGCTAGTTTCTTATGGTCTCCTCCTTCTCTATAAGTCCTAGAAATCTTTAGAAGTCCATCTTTCCATTTAGCTAGTGCGTTATCTATATCTAAACTAGTCATATTTTTCTCCTCTCTCTAAATGTGAAATTAAATATATGTATTTTATTTCGTGTATTATACTTCACAATAATTATTTGTAAATACAAAAATTAAAAAAAATATTTTTTAGTATGTACTTTGTAATTATTTAATTGATTTTCTAAGGCTGTATATTAAAAATTAGATTATCTATACTTTTAAGAAAAGTTAATTATTCCAGTGTAATTTATCCACTGTTTCAAGTATTATATAGGTAATTATTTTTACTATTTTATGATATGCACAACCATCCTTCTATACTTGTTTTTGTTCTAGTAATGCTTGGAGTTTTGATAGTAACAATTACTTTGAAAAAATTAAAGCAGCCGTATGTGGTAGCATATCTACTAACAGGAATTTTGCTAGGACCATACGGTTTAGAACTAATTCAAGATCAAGAAAATCTTGCTCAACTTGGTGAAATTGGTGTAATACTATTGTTATTCTTTGCGGGTATGGAAGTTTCTCCTAGAAAATTTGCTGAAAATTGGAAAGTTCCAACTATAGGTACAATACTTCAGATAGTAATAACCAGTTTCATTGTGTCTATTGTAGGTATGGTTTTAGAGTGGAGCTTGGCAAAGATATTATTATTTGGCGCTGTGATTAGTTTAAGTAGTACGGCAGTTGTTCTTAAACTACTTAATGATAGTGGCAGTATGAAAACTCGTTTGGGACAAAATGTACTTGGAGTCTTGCTTATTCAAGATTTAGCAGTTGTTCCAATGTTGATAATATTGAGAACAATTGGTGGGGAAGAACCGTCTATAAGTCAGATATTAATACAAATTTTAGGTGGTGTCTTTGTTATATCAATAGCCAGCTTTATGGCGATTAAAAAGAATCTAAAAATACCATTTATTAGTGTTCTGGGTAAAGATGAAGAAATGCGAGTTTTTGCCGCTTTAGTTATTTGTTTTGGGATGGCTGCATTTACCGAATCTTTAGCATTATCTTCCGCTTTAGGAGCATTTATTGGTGGGATGATTGTGTCAACTGTTGAAGAAACAGAATGGGTAGGCCACAGTTTATCAACAGTTAAAACAATTTTTATGGCATTGTTTTTTATATCTATTGGCATGCTTATTGATTTGAATTTATTTTGGAATCATATTGAACTTTTTATTTCTCTTCTTTTGATAACATATATACTAAACACTACAATAAATGCCTTGATTTTTAAGGCTCTTAGACAAAGGCTTGATGAGGCTTTAATTGGTGGTGCAATGTTATCACAGATTGGAGAGTTTAGTTTTGTACTTATTTCTATGGGTTATGTTTCTGGAATTCTGACAAATTCACTTTATCAGTACTGTATTACTCTTATATCTTTATCGCTACTATTTAGTCCATTATGGATTAGTGGAGTTAATTTGTTTATTAATAAGACTATTAAAAAGAAGTATTAAGTTTGATTATTTTTACTAATTCGTTTAGATATAGTTGTTCTATTTCTTTTTTATCGTCCGAGAAACAGTAGAAATAAGCTTGTATATTTAGGGTATCTGTTTTGTCTGATAGAGTTTTAATCTCAATATATGGTGCGAAATCATTAATGCCATATTGCCTAAGTTTATGCTTAGTGACTAAATCACTTTGAGTAAAAGTTTCGTTAAACGAATACTTCTCAGAAATTATTGCTCGGATAGTTAAGTTTAGAGAATCTCTAATTTTTAAAATATCACTATCAGTACTTATCAAAAAGGAATTTTATTTAAGGAAATATTCTCTTCACTGGTAAAAGTAGATATAACATTTGTTATAATTATTGAATTAGGGAATTTTAATAGTTTTCCGGTAGTTTTTTATCTCCATGTTCGACTGTATCATACATTCTGAAATAAAATAGTTTTATTTCAGTAACACAGCCATGATACCCCATGATTTGTATATAGTCGCCCTCAGAAAATAGGCTTCTCCAGTTAATAATTATCCAACCTACTAGATTCATAACAGTTTCTTTATTAACGATTATAAGACCAGCAGCTACTAAGCTTAACATTGTAAGTAAATTAGTGATTCCACCAAGCCATATTTTTATTATTATAAGAGAAAAAATAATTATGCTTATGTATATTGTACGAGATTTTAGCTTACTAATTTGTTTTTCAGAGGTCTTACGTTTTTTCAATATGTGAAATACTACTGTAGCAATTATAGTTATAAAGATAGCCATAATTGCTGTATCTATAGTGTTCAAAAAAAGCTCATTGTTTAAGGTCATGTTACTAAATTGGTATTTGTATTTTATGTAACAGTATATTATTAATTTTATGGATTTTAAATTTGTATATCTTAATGGCGTAAAAAACTGTATTAATAAGCTTTACAAGTAACATAAAAGTTTTGATATTTAATCGCAAAACAGGGCTTTTTTCTATATCCTATAAGTTATGGTTAAATAATAATATCTATTGGCTAATGAAGACTCATAAATATAGTCTACTAGTGGGGTGGGGAATTTGGATCGTTGCGGCGATTTTCTATGGATTAGACTATTTTCAGCATACTGCACCAAGTGTTTTAATCAAACCAATATCTATTGGAATGGGAGTGGGTATAGAAGATATTGCTTATGTGATGAGTATATATTTTCCTATTTATGCAATATCTCAAGTTCCTGCAGGTATTCTATTAGACCGGTTTGGTTCTAGGATAATGTTATCAATATCTTGTTTAGTTATGAGTCTGGGGATTCTATTATTTGTATATGATCCAAATCTAAGCACAATGCTAATAGGTAGAGTTCTTATTGCGATAGGATCTGCAGTAGCCTTTATAGGTACATTAAAAGTAGCTGCTGATGTTTTGCCAGAGAGGGTATTTCCTATTGCTGTTGGTCTAACTAATACAATCGGGGTACTTGGAGGTATATTTGGTCAAGTATTATTAAATCATTTAGTGATCCTTCATGGTTGGCAATCAGCTTTAGCCTTAATAGGCTATTTTGGTATTTTTTGGAGCATAATAATTATTGTATTCTTAAAATCATCAATAAACATTGAGAATTCAACGAAGAATTTTAAGTATTTAAGTTTCACACAAAGCTTAAAATTGCTTCTAAACAAGAAACTGTGGTTATTAGCAATTTATGCGGGATTAATGGTTGGTATTGTTGTTAATTCGTTTTCAGAGCTGTATGATGTTTTATTTTTAGAGCAAGCCTATAATCTATCACAGCACACAGCAGCACAAATAAGTGTAATGATGTTCGTAGGTATAGCAGTTGGTGGGCCATCGCATGGTTTTATTGCTAGTCTATTTGGTGAAAAGAGAATATGGATGTTAATTTGTAATTTAATTACTTTATTAGCATTTTCATCTGTAATTATATTTGCAAGTTCCATTACAGTTAGCTACCTATATATTATATTTTTTATAATAGGATTCTCGGTTTCTAGTATGCTTTTAGCTTTTTCGGTAGTGGAAGAAATATTTCCCGCACAGATTAAAGCAACAGCTCTAGCTATTGTTAATATGGTCATAGGGTTATGCGGAGCAATATTTCAATACTTAATTAGTTATATTAGTGTATATCTTAATGGAGGACCGTTAACTGGACAGGTAGATATAAATGTTTTTGATAGGGCGTTTTTATATCTTATTGTACCTTTATTTATAAGTACTTTAATAATATTCTCATTGGTTATAGAAAAATATAGAATGCGAGAAATTAGTTTAGATAAGCTAAGCAAGTTTTAAAAATATCTTATTTCATATCTACAAATATTACTTCTTTCTTAGAGCGACAGAATGTTTCTTTAATAAAAAATATACTTATTAAAATACCTAAGGCAGTAAATACCAACAGTAAACTTAAACTAGTCTGGTAGCTAACTACAGATGGGTTTTTTCCTTGATTAGAAAATAAGTCAAAGACTTCACTAATAATAGGCGAACCAACTCCTACTGATAGCATGATAAGAAAGTTATTAACTCCCAATGCTGCCGCTCTACATCCAGAACTAGATTGTTCAGCAATAATTGCGAATCCTATACTCTGCCCACTCGCCCCTAAGCCTAAGCAGATAAATGATAAATATAATATTGCTTGATGTATTGGGAAGAAAATAATTGTAGCTAACGAAACAAAAGTCAAGCAGATAGCAAAAATCATAACGGGCTTTCTTCTTTTTATACGATCAGATATTGCACCAAGACTAGGACAGCCAATACCATAGCCTAACCATGCTAAGGTGATCAAATAAGAACTAAATTTAGCATCAAAGCCATTTAAAGATAAAAAGCTTTTTGTAGCATTTTCAGAAAGATATTCTATAGCTAAGTATGTAGTAGCTGAAAAAACAGCAATTAACCAAATTTGTTTATTGGAGAATATACTTTGAATCTCTTTCATCACGGATGTTGGAGTATTTAGAATAATAAATCTATTTTTACTAGAGTCGCCAGACTGATCATTATTTTTTACTAAAACTATGGTTACTCCAGCTAAAATAACTCCTATTATTGCTAGAGCAATAAATACATAACGCCAGTCTACACCTCCAGCTTGTGACAAAGACTCTAGAGGGCCTGCTGCAACCATTGGACCTAGTACTCCGATAAATTGAGAAAGACCTATAAACAAACCAATATGTTTATGTGGAAGCCAATCATATACAGCAATTAATAAACAAAGAAAGCCAAAAGATGCTCCAAAACCTATCATAATCCTATAAATTAAAGCAGCTGCAAAGCTACTTGATAAAGCGAATAGCCCAACACCTAGAGCACATACTAATATTGCAAGAGTTAGAGCTTTTTTTAGCCCAAGCTTATCTGTGATAATACCTACGGGAATTTGCATGATTCCATATGTAAGCTGATAAGCGGTAGAACTAAGAATACTAAAAGTTAGTATGCTTAAGTCAAGGTCGGATATTATCTGATGTTCGAATGTACCCAGTATAGTTCTCAATAAGAACTCGTACATAAAAAATACAGCACAAGTAAGCCATATAGTGATTGCTAAAAAAGATAACTTATTATTCATCGCTAAAACTTTCTTTTGCTATTTCTTCCCAATCTTCTATTTTTGCTTCTGCTTTTTCATCATCTTGAAATGAAGAAACTTTAAATACTAAATCGCCTTCTTTAATCATAGGGTAGTTGTTAATACCTAATATAATTCCATCGATAGGAGACTTTAAGCTAACACTATCATCATTGCCAAAAGGGTCTATTAGTTTACCAATCTTTTGATCTTCTTTAACTCTTGTGCCAAGTTCTATTTCCGTTCTTAAAATTCCTGGTTTATCAGATATCGTCCATTCGGTATCTTCTGAAACAAGAGGCTTAACTTGCTGGATAAAATCCTGATCTTTTAGAAGATTAATTTTGCGCATTACATTTTGAATACCTGCTGTACCAACATTTATAGCCTCTTCACCAAATTTATTAGCTTCTCCAGCTTCATAGCATATAAACGGTATATCTAGATCTTGGTGGATTTTACGAATACTAGAACGATTCATATTTACAGCAGTAATAACCGGTGCTTGAAAGGCTCTAGCCATTTTGACAGACTCTTCATCTTCTGCATTAAAATATACTTGTGGCAGTATTTCATGATTTAATGCACCTGTCTTAATTTGTACAGAATAGTCAGTTTTTTTGATTATTTCTTGAGTTATTCTATATGCATAACGATGCATGTATGAACCAGATTCATCACCAGGGAAGGCTTGTTCCAGCGTTGGGTTGTGTTTGGCAGCATGTACTAGACCAAAGACATTTAACACTGGAATGGCTATTATTGTTCCGTGTAGCTCTTTAGGATTAGTTTTCTCTAGAACAGAGTTAATTATTTCGATACCATTAAACTCATCGCCATTAACCATACCAAAAATTAGTATACAAGGACCTTCTTTAACGCCGTTAAGAATCTTAATTGGTAAATACATAGGTGCACATGAATATTGGCTAGGTAGTGGCATCGCCAAGGTAGCCATCTCTCCGGCTTGGAAAGTATTATCAAAGATTTTGAATTTCATAAAACAATGTAGATTAGAAATGTTAGATTTTAGTTGTACGGGTAGTATAACAAAGACACAATCTTAATTCAAAATAGAGGGTAGTATCTAGCAAATAGCAAAATAATAGATAAAAACTCATTTTTAGGCTTTTTAAAATATCTAAAAAACATTAGAATTATGATGCGTTAGGTGTGTGTTTTTTTAAAAGGTTGTTTAGATATGTCTGAAGATTTGATGATATTTAGTGGTAATGCTTCTAAGAAGCTTGCTTGTGAGGTTGCTAAGGAGTTAGGGGCAACTCTTGGTAATGCTACTGTTGGTAGATTTAAAGATGGAGAGATACATGTAGTATTGAATGAAAATGTCCGTGGTAAAGATGTTTTTGTTATTCAATCAACATGTCCTCCATCTGATAACCTGATGGAGCTAATACTTCTAATAGATGCTTTGAAAAGATCATCAGCGGAGAGAGTAACAGCTGTATTGCCATATTTTGGATATGCAAGACAAGATAGAAGATCTAAATCTGCAAGAGTACCAATATCTGCTAAAGTAGTGGCTAATCTTCTCCAAGCTGTTGGCTTAGATAGAATATTATCCGTTGATATTCATGCTGAACAAATTCAAGGTTTTTTCGATATTCCATTTGATAATGCCTTTGCGACAAAAATATTTCTAGAGTATGTGCGCAAGAATCCTGAAAAATACGAAAATATAAAAATAGTCTCACCTGATATGGGTGGGGTAGTGAGAGCTAGATCTGTAGCTAAGAATTTGGGTGTTGAGATTGCAGTTGTAGACAAAAGAAGACCTAAGCCAAATGTAGCAGAGGTCATGAATATAATTGGTGATGTTGAAGGTAAGCATTGTATATTAGTTGATGATATTATGGATACGGGTGGAACAATGTGTCAAGCTGCAAAAGCACTAGTTGAAAAGGGTGGCGCGGCTAAAGTTTCTGCTTTTTGTGTACATCCTCTGTTATCTGGTGATGCAATCAAAAATATCGAAAATTCTGCTATTGAAGAACTTATAGTTACTGATTCAATTCCTCTCAAGCCTCATGCTGAATCATGCAATAAGATAAAGGTGATAACATTAGCTCCTTTACTTGCACAAATTGTAGAAAAAACTAATGGTGAAGAGTCTGTGAGCGATATCTTCAGAATAGATGGATTAGTTGATTAATATCTTGAATTTATTATTATAGCTGACTATAATAGCTCAGTTAATCTAGGGTCGCATAGATTAATATATTTGTTTAAACGAAAATAAAGGAATTTAACAATGGCAAATTTTGTTTTGAAAGCAGCTAAAAGAGAAGATTTAGGATCTGGTGCGAGCCGCCGTCTAAGAAGAGCGGGTAAAATCCCTGCTGTTATATATGGTGGTGACAAAGAAGCAGTATCTATAGTATTAGATCACGATAAAGTTTTACACTCTACAGAAGACAAAGCATTCTTCTCAAGTGAAATCACTTTAGAGATTGATGGTCAAGAAGAAAAAGTAATCATCAAAGCACTACAAAGACATCCATATAAAGTTAAGCTTGTTCACGCTGACTTCATGAGAGTATAATACTTCTCTCTACAAATCATTTCTGATTATATTTTTTATTATCAAAGTTCTTATGTTAAAATAAGACTTCGCATTATCTTTATTATTATCTAATTAGATGAGTACTTACACCGTAATTATTATTTTATTTATTCTTATTGGTATTTCAGCTTTTTTTTCAAGCTCAGAAACAGCTATGATGGCTTTGAATAAATATAAGCTTAAACATTTGGCAAAAAAGAATCATCGAGCAGCTAAAAGAAGTCTGTCTTTAGTTCGTAATCCTGAGAGATTGCTAGTTGCGATACTTATTGGAAATACTTTTGCGAATATATTCGCTGGAACAGTTATCTCATCATATTCAGAAGATCATTTTGGTGACATTGGTTTATTGATAGCAACAATTGTTGTTACAGTTTTAGTTTTAGTTTTTGGTGAAATAATCCCAAAGTCTTTTGCAGCCGTATATCCACAAAGGTTAGCTTTTCCATTTTCATTACCTCTAAAAATAATAATGGTATTGCTATATCCTGCGGTAGTTTTTCTCAGTATGGTTTCAAAAGTAACCTTAAAGCTTTTTGGTATAAAGATTGAGCCTGTAAATAATGAGTCTTTGGATAAGGAAGAAATACAGACTGTTGTAAATGAATCAAATGCAAAACTTGGTGCTAAAAATAAAAATATGCTTATAGGTGTCTTAGAGCTTGATAAAGTTTTGGTCCAAGAGGTTATGACTCACTTTAATAAAATAGAATATATAGATCTGAGCAATTCTGTAGATAAGATTTTGGCTAGAATAGCAAAAATGAAATCGTTGAATATTATTTTATGTGAAAATGGAGTTAATAATGTTATTGGTGTTATAAAGCTTAAAGAAATAACTAATTTATTGATATCAACAAAAAGGTCACAAATAACAAAAGCAAGTTTACGTAAAATTGCTCATCAAGCATATTTTATACCTGAGACTGTCTCTTTACAGACTCAGTTGGTTAATTTTCAATACAAGAGTAAACGGTTTGCTATTGTAGTCGATGAATACGGTGATGTTTGTGGTACTGTTACTATAGAAGATATTATGGAAGAAATTGTTGGAGAATTCTCTGATAGATTTGATATGAATAATAATATTCGCAAACTTGAGGAAAATAGTTATTTAATAGGTGGTAGCGCTACACTAAGAGAAATAAATCGCCATATAGGGATAGAGTTTGAAAGTGAAGATGCTAAAACTTTGTCAGGCCTTATAATAGAAGAAATTGAGAACTTACCACAGGGACCTTGTTGTATAAAATATAATAATATCTTACTTGAAATAACGAATATTAGAGATAACAAAATAGTTTCTATAAAATTAACTACCATTCTAGAAATATAAAATAAATTTTTGTTATTAAACGTTCATCCTATTCCAGTTTATATTCTGCATAAAAGGACTTGGCTGAGTAAAGCCAGTTTCTTCATAGTATTGACCTTGATATGTATATGGACTAGTTTCCATCTGTTCAACACTTTGCTGAAAGTAACCATGAATCAGATCATCTTTATCATAGTCTGGATTATAGTATGTTCCGCTAGGTTGATAATTTGGGTAGGTAAAAGAAGTATTGCATCCAACTATACTAACGACTGATAACCAAACTAAGCAGTTATTAATTATTTTTTTAGGCATTATATATTGATATTAATTATACATTGAATCTAAAGTTTACAACATCGCCATCTTTCATGATATATTCTTTTCCTTCTAGACGAGCTTTGCCTGCTTCTTTTGCACCTTTTTCGCCATTATACTGAATATAATCATCATACGAGATGACTTCAGCCCTGATAAATCCTCTCTCAAAGTCAGTGTGAATTACGCCAGCGGCTTGAGGCGCTGTAGCACCTACAGGGATTGTCCAAGCTCGAACCTCTTTAACACCTGCAGTTAGGTATGTATGAAGATTTAAAAGAGCGTAACCAGCTTTAATTACTCTATCAAGACCAGTTTCAGTAAGCCCCATATCAGCTAAAAACTCAAGTTTTTCATCTGGCTCAAGCTGAGATATCTCTTGCTCCATAGCAGCGCAAACAGGAACTACATTTGAGTTCTCAGCTTGAGCATATTCTATAACTTTATCTAATAATGGATTATTTTCAAAGCCATCGTCATTGACATTAGCAATATATAATACAGGCTTGCTAGTCAATAGAGGAGTTTGCTTGAGCCATTTAGTCTCATCATCTGTTAGTTCAAATGTTCTGGCTGGTTTTTCTGATTCTAAATGTTCTTTTAGTTTTGTATAAAAATCTGCTTTAGCTAAAGCCTCTTTATCACCAGACTTTTTCATTTTAGCAAATCTTTGAATAGCTTTATCACAAGACTCGATATCAGCTAAAATAAGTTCCATATTAATAGTATTAATATCATCTATAGGATCAACTTTTCCACTTACATGGATAATGTTATCATCTTCAAAGCATCTAACTACATGTGCTATAGCATCTGTTTCACGGATGTTTGCTAAAAACTTATTTCCTAACCCTTCACCTTTGCTTGCACCTGCAACAAGACCAGCAATATCAACAAACTCCATAGTTGTAGGAAGTATTCTTTCTGGTTTGACAATTTTTGCCAACTCATTAAGTCTTTGATCGGGTACAGAAACAATACCTACATTTGGATCAATTGTACAAAAAGGATAGTTCTCTGCATCAATCCCAGCTTCTGTAAGAGCATTAAAAAGAGTTGATTTACCAACGTTAGGTAAACCGACAATACCACATTTAAATCCCATTATTTTATTCCTTATAGTCTTATTTTGTATGTAGCCTCTGCATAGCAGGTTCTAATTTGTAGTTTATTATATCATCTAAAACACATATACCATTATCAATAGCCTTGTCTATATCATTTCTCTGAGCTGTAGAAGGATTCGATAGTACATGATTTGATACCTTTGATTTATGGCCAGGATGTCCAATACCAATTCTTAGGCGAAGATAGTCATTGGTTCCTAAATGTTGATGAATACTTCTTAAGCCATTATGACCGCCGTGTCCCCCACCTTTTTTTAAGCGAATTTCTCCAGAGTCTATATCTAGCTCATCATGTACTACTAGTATTTCTTGCGGCTCAATTTTATAGAAATTAGCAACTTTACTAACAGCTAAACCACTGTTGTTCATAAAAGTAGTTGGAAATACTAATATTACGTTACTATAATCGATACTTACTTTAGCAATATTACAATTTAGTTTAGAGTTTAGGCTAAAATTTTCATTACTATCTTTAGCAATCCTTGCAATAAACCATTCACCAACATTATGGCGTGTATTTTCATATTCCTTGCCTATATTTCCTAGGCCAACAATCATTTTTATTTTAGGCATCTTTACTTTTATTGTGTTGTTCTAACTTGTCCAAAAGTATTTTAGTAACTTCTCTTATAATTTTACTATTTGGTTTAGCGTTTTCTTGTGATTGAGTATAAAAAATAGCCATAATTATAGCTCTATCATCATCAGGCCAAATAATTGCAACATCATTTGTTGATCCGTAGGCACAAGTACCTGTTTTATTCCCAACGTCCCACTCATCAGGAATTTCAGCTGCTATACGATTATCATCGGAATCATTTCCTAAAAGCCATTTTTTAAATAATAGTCGATGCTTTTTATCAAGAATATTATTACTAAAAGCAAGCTTATTAATATCTCTAGCCATTATTTTAGGAGTGGTCTTGTTTTGATTGGTGGTAAGATTAACTTGATTGGCTATGGGCTCTAGACCAGCTACTTTTGTTGCATGATCATGTAGCGATAGTATAAACTTATTAAGGTTACTCAAACCGCCGAGTTTCTCTATTAAAAGATTGGTGGCTGTATTATCACTTTGAATAGCTGCCCTACTAAGTTGGCTAACTGTCATTGTCTGATTGATATGTTCTTTCGTAATAGGGGAGTATCCAACTACTTGATTTGATAAAATCTTTATTTTTTCGTTGAGTAAATCCTTATTTGTCATGCTCTGCTTGAGGATGGCACCAACGACAAGAAACTTATAAGTGCTACAAATGGGAAAATAGAAACTTTGGTTATGGGAGAAGTTACTATTATCGTTCCTATTAATTGTATATACACCAATTTTTCCGCCATATTGTTTTTCTAGATTGTGTAAACTATTTGATATTTGAATATTTGCTATGGTAGTAGAAAAACCAATACTTGAGAAAATAAGAGTAGTTACTAGAATTATTATTTTTTTCATATTTAAAATTAAAAATTATTTGATGTTAATAATAAGAACTCATTAACTTTTTTGATATTATCTTTTTCAGCAATTTTTGCCTCTGTAAGAGGGAGTTTATTTCCGCCAGATATCTTAAGAGCACCTTCTGGTGTTTTATATATAATGGTTGGAAAGCCGTTGATCTCAGTAGATAGCTTCATATTATTTTCAGCTTTTTCATGAGATTTAGTTAAATTTTTATCATATACTTTCGTATCATGATACTGTATTAATGCTTGTAATGGGTCTTTTGAGTTTAATATACTATCTACGACATCTGCACTATTGTGTAGACTCCCTAAAGGAATCCATCGGACTGCTAGGTCACCAGATTTAATGGCTGGTTGAGATGCATCAAATAAACTTGAGCAATAACCACAATTAGGATCGATTATAGCATAAAACTTATGTGGAGCATTGTCACTACCTTGCTGAATATATGTGGCATATTTCTTAATGTCTAAATAAAGGTTATTAGCTCGAGTAGATGATGTGAAATAATTTGCATATATTTGATTTAAACTTGTTAGTTTATTTTGATTTCTGTCCCATGCTAAAAGTTCTCCATTAACAATAACATCTCCATTTTCACTAGTGAAAGTAACAGTTCGTTTTGTAGGATCTTTTTTATCTTCTAGTATATAAGCTTGAAGGTGTATACCTGTATCAAAAGTCTTTACTACTTTGTATTGTGGGAAGGCATGTTCAACAATATATAGCCCTTGTTGGTTGTTAAAAGGTGATCTGTTAAGATTAGTGGTACTAAAAAAGTATATAATCACTAACAAAAACAATACAAACACTATAAGTGAAGCGAAATATTTTTTTTGCATCTGAAACAATTAGTATTGAATAAGCATAACGTGATTATACCATATATAGAGATTATCTTTCGTTAGAAGATAAAAAAATGTCGCTAAAATTATAGCAGGACCAAAGGGTATAACATTAGTACGCTTTGCGATGAGATTAATGCCAATAGCAATAAATATCCCAAAGATACAACTGGCAAAAATTGTATAAAGTAGTATAGGGTAACCGAACCATGCACCAATAGCAGCTAGTAGCTTAAAATCACCATAGCCAAAACCTTCTTTACCTGTGAAAAGTTTATATACCCAAAACACACTCCATAGAGATAAGTATCCAATAATTACTCCCCAGACTGACTGATCTAGTGTGGTAAATACACCATAATAGTTGAGAACAATACCGATCCATACTAATGGAAGAGTAAGTGAGTCTGGGAGAATTTGATATTTTGCATCTATAAAAAATAGAGGAATAAAAAATGTGCTTAAACCAGCAAGAGCTATCGCCTGAATAGTAAGTCCAAATACATAAAATATAGTTATGAATACCATAGCTGTAATAAACTCTACTAAAGGGTATTCAAAAGAGATATTCTCCTTACAAAAATAGCATTTACCTTTAAGTATAAACCAACCTAAAATAGGTACATTATGTCGATACTTGAGTTTATTATGACATTTTGGGCATCTAGATGGTTCGATTAAACTAAAGTTTTGTTCCGACTCTTGTTTAGGTAGGTCAAGTATTTCGCGGGCTATGTTTTTTTCATCTGCAAATATTTTATTAGGTATTCTATATATCAAAACATTCAGGAAGCTACCAATAGTTGCTCCAAAGAGAAATATAAATATGAAAATTATATATATATCGTAATACATATCTATTTGTGTTCAGGTGCATATTGCTTATTTTTAGGCTTAAGCTTGTTAACACCATCAATACCTGCAATACGATAGGCTTCAGCCATAGTAGGGTAGTTAAATGTTGTATTTAAGAAATATCTAATAGTATTATGTTTACCAGGCATAGATTTTATTGCTTGCCCAATATGAATAATTTCAGATACCCTATGACCAAAACAGTGAATCCCTAGGATTTCGAGTGTTTCTTTGTGAAATAATATTTTTAACATACCAGTTTCACTTCCAGAAATTTGTGCTCGAGCAAGATCTTTGAAGTAAGCTCTACCACTTTCATAAGGAATTTTTTCTGCTGTTAGCTGTTCTTCAGTTTTGCCTATGCAGCTTATTTCTGGTCTTGTATAAATGCCTGTTGGAATATCTTCGACTAATTTATCATTGCATGATCCATCAATAATATGAGTAGCAGCAAATCTACCTTGGTTAAAAGCAGATGATGCAAGTGAAGGGAAACCTATAACATCACCAACTGCGTATATATTAGGTTGAGTTGTTTGATAGTTATCATTTACATTTACTAAGCCTCTTTGAGGACTGTATTCAACACCAATTTTATCAAGATTTAGACCATTAGTATTACCGGCACGCCCAAGAGCAAATAGCACATAGTCAGACTCTATAATTCTGCCAGAGTTTAATGTAGTAATTACTTTATCACCTTTAGCTTTGATACTCTTGTAAGTTTCGTTATGCATTAGGTTGATTTTTTGATTAACAGTGAAATGGTTTGTTAAAGTTTCTATAATCTCATCATCAAGGAATGACATCAGCTTATCTCTAGTATTGATAAGATTTACTTGAATATCAAGAGTGCCCAATATAGAAGCATACTCACAACCGATCACACCGGCACCATATATGGTAATTGACTTGATATTTTTATCTTTTAACTCAAGAAGTTTGTCACTATCTAAAATTCTTGGATGAGTAAAGTCTATATCTTCAGGTTGGTATGGACGAGATCCAGTAGAAAGTATGAATTTCTTAGCTGTTATGATTTCTGTAGAACCATTTTTACGAGAGATTTTAATTTTGTTTTTGTCTAGAAAGCTTGCAAAACCATAAAATACATCAATTTCATTATTGGCAAAACGATTTTTTTTGATCTCTCTTTGTTTTAATACTACTTCGAATGTAGTGTCAAGCATTTCAGGGAAATCAAAGTTTTTTTTGTTATACCAAACTTCACGTGATAGTTGTCTAAGAGTTTTACTCGGAATTGTTCCCCAGTTATTACAACCGCCACCAATCGCATCATCTTCGATAATTGCTACTTTTTGACCATTTCTAGTCGCTTTCATGGCAGCACCTTCGCCACCAGGACCACTACCTATAATGATAATGTCGTAATTATATTCCATGGTTTTACTCCACAATATATTTTTTGGAAAAATTGGTACATATATTCCCGAAATAATAACATAGTCTATAGATATGTTAATTATTTTTGGTGAAATTATTCATATTTTATTAGCATTTCAGCAATTTTCTTAGTTGGAGAGACTATTTGGTCTACTCCTATATTATTTGCGATGTTAATGCTTTCATCTTTATCAAGTTTAATAGATATCTTTAGATTATTTACTGATTGCTCTGAAGTTTTTAATACTTCTTTTATTGATAATAAAGTTAATATATTATCCGAGTCCTTTTCATTGAGAATAAATATACTTTTAGCTTTGCTAATATTTGCCTTTTTGAGAGCATCATAGTCATAAGATTCTGCATCTATAAAGTGTTTTTCTTGTTCTGCATCAGTATTTATGAACTTTTGATGATAATCTTTCTCGATTACAATGATATTATCTATTTGAGATTTGAAGTAGTCTTTTATTAAACATTTGGTAATTTCTGTATAGCCACATATTACGATATGGTCTTTCATTAGAGCTGCTCCATCTTTTTGTTTAAACTTTTCTGTAATCTTGTTGATGACACTACCTGCCATTACAGTGATAATTGTTGCAAATAAACCTATACCCATAATCATTATAGATACAGTAAAAAGTTTGGCTTCTTCTGTTAAAGGGTGTATGTCGCCATACCCAACCGTGCTAAATGTAACAATTGTAAAATATATTGCATCAGAGACATTTGTAATTCCATCAAATTCATCTTTGAGATAATATAATCCAGTTACACTATATCCAATAGCTAAAAGAAGTGAAATTAAAAGTACAAACTGGTAGAAGGTGATTGTGTTAGAATTTTTTCTATTAAAAGTTTTTCTGAAGTAAACCAGTAAAAAAATCTCTAAAATATGAGTGAAAAATGCAATATCGTATGATATGTGCTTATCTTGGATATAGTCACCGATTATTGATAAGCTAATGAAAACAACAGCTAAAAACCAAAAAGATCTTTTTCGATTATAAATACCACGAGCTATAATTATCATCAAATAACCGAGAACTAATGGCAAGAATACTCCCAAACCAGTATTATATTTCATACCAAAGTCATAAAGATCAGAAGGAATGTTCGGATCTAAGTTGACAGAAAAAATCTTGTTAATAACAGGTATTGCAACTGCTAAAATAGTTATAAAACCATTTAGAGTCATCGTTACAGATATAAAAAGTGGAATATATTTGGAATATTTTTCTTTAATAGTCACAGACTGATGATATTAAAATAATTAAACTGATATTTAGGATTATAGTATATAGATTGATGAAAATACAGTTAATATACAACTATATATGAGCTAACCTTCGGATTTTTGGAATTAGTAAATACATAATAAAACCTGCTATACCAGCAATGATAGCTAGACTAGCGAATAGAGTTAAATAATTATGATTTGTTTCAATTGGGGTTGCATTTATATTTGGTGATGAAACTAATATCGATAGTAAGCTTGCTATAACCCCAGATGTACTACCTGTGACTACCATCCAAGATCCCATCATTAAGCCTTGTAGTCGAGGATTAGCAAGTTTGCCAATCATAGCATATCCTGTTGGCGATATTAAAAGCTCTCCTATGGACTGAAATACATAACTTAAAATTAACCATATAGCAGCTGTTTGTCCAAATTTGTTTGCTGAGAAAATTCCTATCACTAGCATCAAAAATCCAATTCCTATAAATACGATGCTAAAACAAAACTGCATAGGAAATGAGAATATAAATTTTTTACGAATAATTATAAGAAGACTAGGTAATAACACACCTCCCACAGCTATTACTACAGTATTTACATTTTGAAACCACTGCGTTTGGATTGTGAAGCCAAAAATGTGCTTGTTAACATTGGCTTCTGTGAATACAGTCAAAGCCATTGGAGCAAGCTGATAAGCAGACCAGAAGACTAATCCAAAAGTTGCTAAAATAATATAAGCGTATACCTTTTCTTTTTGCTCTTTATTATCTTGTGATTTTGCAATAGGTACGAACATTGCTAATAATGCAATTCCAATACCTAAAGCAATATAGTTGGTATTTAGAGGATACTGTAAGGCTATAAATAAAATAGCTATAGTCACTAAAATTAAAATAACAGTATATATACTATTTTTATATAGGATATTTGTTCCTGAGTTTTTTATTTTTCTGACAAGAGGAGTAGTTCTGTCTGCTACAGTTTTCCAGCTAGTTATTACAAGCAGAAAAGCTACTATATTTGTAATAGTTGTAATAAGAAAAAGTATATTATAACTATGTTCTGCTTGATATACGCCTGCAACTGTAAATCCAATGAAAAATCCAACATTCATGCCTGAATAGTTCCAAAAAAATGCAGTCTCCCGAGAATTGTCATCATTTTCAAATTGCTGAGTTAACATCATGTTTATACATGGTACATTTAGTCCACAGCCTGTTAGGAAGAGGGCTAGTGCAATATATAAGTGCTCGATACTTGGGAATGATAAAAATAGACAAGCAATTATTTGTAAAACCATGCCTATTAAAAATAAAGTTCTATAGCTAATTAATCGACCACCAATATATCCACCTAGGATATGTAAGCCGTAGTTAAACGCAACAAAGACACCCATTACAGCACTTGCTTTTGTGACGGTGAATCCCAAAGCTTGTGTCATAAATAAGACTAATGTTGAGTAAAGAACAGCAAAGCTTACAGTTGAAAATAGCTGAGTTATTAGTAGTAGCCTAGAGGCTTTTTTAATTAGAGTAACACCCATTAATTTATTAAAACTAAAGTAGATAGTAAAATTGATTTTATAGATGTTTTTTTCTAAAAAGTAGCTGAAATAGCAAATTTAGTAAAGGATTATAGAATATACTGACTTAAATTTTTATTTTTGACTAATCCACTTAGTTTTTCATTTATATAATCTGTTGTTATATTTATAGATTTATTTTCTAAGTCTGGGGCGTCAAAAGAAATCTCTTCTAATAGTCTCTCCATAACAGTATGAAGTCTTCTAGCACCGATGTTCTCGACTTCCTCATTTACTTGGAAAGAGATTTCAGCAATCTTTTTAATAGCATCTTCTTCGAAGCTTAATTCAACACCTTCAGTCTTCATTAGAGCGACATATTGCTTAAGGATAGAGCAGTCAGGTTCTTTTAGTATTCTAACAAAGTCTTCTATCTCGAGAGATTTTAGCTCTACTCTAATTGGTAATCTACCTTGAAGCTCTGGAATTAAATCAGATGGCTTAGCAACATGGAAGGCTCCTGATGCTATGAATAAGATATGATCAGTTTTTATCATACCGTATTTAGTCGAGACAGTAGAACCTTCTACCAGTGGTAGTAAGTCACGTTGCACACCTTCTCTAGATACATCTGCACCTGAATTTCCAGATTTTTTACAAACCTTATCTATTTCATCTAGGAATACGATACCATTTTGTTCAACAGACTCAAGAGCTCTAGCTTTGATATCTTCTTCATTGATCAGCTTAGCAGCTTCTTCATCTTGGACTAGCTTGATAGCATCTTTGATTCGCATCTTTTTGGTTTTTTTCTTATCACTACTTAAACTAGAGAATAGATCCTGAAGCTGATTTGTCATATCTTCCATGCCTGGAGGTCCCATAACACCTATACTTTTAGGAGCTACAGATACTTCGATTTCAATCTCTTTATCATTTAACTCGCCATTTTGGATTTTTTTTCTAAAAATCTCACGAGTTTTATTTTCTTTTTCTTTTTTAGAATGAGCATCTTCAGCAGGCTCATTCGCAAATCCTACTTTTGACTCAGAAGCTCTAGCTGGCGGAATAAGAACATCTAATATTCTCTCCTCTGCTAATACTGCAGCTTTTTCTGTAACTTGTTGCTTAGCTTCTTCACGCTTCATTTTGACTGCTGTTTCTACTAGGTCGCGGATTATAGACTCAACATCTTTACCTACATAACCAACCTCTGTAAATTTAGTAGCTTCAACTTTGATAAAAGGCGCATCCGCTAATTTTGCTAGTCTGCGCGCAATCTCTGTTTTACCTACACCAGTAGGTCCTATCATTAGGATATTTTTAGGAGTTACTTCTTGACGCATCTCATCATCAAGTTGCATTCTACGCCATCTATTACGTAGAGCAATAGCAACTGCTTTTTTAGCATCATTTTGACCAATAATGTGTCTTTCTAATTCATGTACAATTGTTTTTGGAGTCATCACTTGTGTCATCGTATAACTATCCTTTTTTATTTTCTAAACTTTCTATAGTGAAATTATGGTTTGTGTAAATACAAGTATCTGCAGCTATAGTAAGACTTTTTTTGACTATATCTTCTGCTGAAAGATCAGTATTTTCAACAAGGGCTGTTGCCGCTGAGCGAGCATAAGTTGACCCAGAACCAATAGATATAATGTCATTTTTGTCAGCAGCCATAACATCTCCAGCCCCTGATATTAGAAGAGATAGCTTTTCATCTGCAACTATAATCATAGCTTCTAACTTACTCAGCATTCTATCTAAACGCCACTCACGCACCATTTCAACAGCAGCTCTTTCAAGGTTACCTTGATAAAACTCTAGTTTTTGTTCAAATTTTTCAAATAGTGTGAATGCATCTGCAGTAGAACCTGCAAAACCTGTTAGAACTTTACCACCATTTAATTTTCTAACTTTTATGATATTTTCTTTTGCTATTGTATGTCCTAATGTAGCTTGACCATCGCCACCAATTACTACTTTATCACCTTTTCTAACGCATAGGATGGTAGTTCCTTTCATTGCTTCCATAATCAAATCCTTTGTTAGGTTTGTTAAAATAATCTATGTAATATTACTAAATGGTATTGATATAAAATTTTACAAGTATTTATTATATTTTTTTTAAGCTTTAAAGCCGTTATTGATTTTTGTAAGACAAAAATAGTAAATTTTATGTTATATTTTAGCTTGTTTTATTTTTACTAGAGCATTTATGATGAATAATTTAAATTTTAGAGAAACGATTTCGATAGCAACAAATATATACAAAAGAGCCTTTAAAATAACTTTTGTATTAGCTTTTATGCTGTCATTTATATCAGAGTTTTGTTTTGTATATTTAATGAAGCATGGTATGGCAGACTATATTCAAAGTGGTAACGAAGCTGATATCTCGCAATTACCATCGGGAAATATACTAGCGAGTATGTTTTTGTTGATTGTAGTAGCTACAGTATTTGTTTATGCAATGATAATAATATTGCAAGGTGTAATGGTTAAACATGAGCTAAAAGTATCCGATGCATTAAAAATAGCATTACAAATCTTTTCTAAGAGAGTATTTGTATTTCTTGGAGTATTTTTACTTTCTATGATTGCGATGACAGTACTCACTATGTTTTTACAATATATAGGTATTTTTTTGGGAGTATTATTATTCTTGACGGTTATGCCTGCTGTGTTATTGGCACAAAAGGGTGTTTTTGAATCTATATCTAACAACTTCGCTATAATAAGAAGTAACTTTTTTTATATGTTTAGAATATCGATAGCAATATTAGCTCTTATGGTAATAAAGCCGTTAGTAACTTTTGGATTGATATATATGTTGAAAAACTTTGGTCTAGAGATGAGTTCATTAGAAATGTCTATTCAAAACATCATTGTAACAGTTGTTGATGCTTTTATTTTACCTTTTATTTTTGCAATTAGTGTTGCGACATTTTTCTCAACAAGCTCTAAATAAAATTTATTCTGTAAGAATTTTTTTAAAGAAATCAAAATCATAGCTATTTTCGAAACGAATATTTTTATCAGCTAGATTTGTGTTTTTATAAACATTATTAATCTCTGTAACAATACCAGCATCAATCTTGATTTTGATTTGTTCACTACCTTTAGTGTATGTCTTTGTAAACGGTAGAGTTTTGCCGAAGCGCCATTTCCATTCTTTGAGTGTTTCTATCTCTTTGTCTATTAGCTCTCTATTTTCTAATGGCGTTTCTTCATTTATTAAGCTTAAATCAATACTTCTGAAGCTTTTAATAAAAGATCTTGTGAGATCTTGAGTTTGTATATCATGCTTTATCTCAGATAGATTGATCACTTTTGAGCGATGAGATTTTACTCCCTTTGTATCTAAAGATTTATCTATTGGTTGATGAAGATAGTCATAGAGTTTTTTTGTATTAGCATTGATGAGTAGTGTACCATGATGGAAAGCACGATCTTTTTTCTCTCGAAAAGCGCTACCTGATACTTTGTAGGTATGACCATTATGATCAACAACAATATCATTTCTTTCATTTGCATATACATCTATACCTAGTTTTTTGACTGTATTGCATACTAGTTCTAGGTTTGCTTTGATGTTATGTTCTTTTTTTGTACTAATGATAGTGTAGTTAAGATTACCATAATCATGATAAACAGTTCCACCACCACTCTGGCGGCGTACCATTGGTATACTATCGTTATTCATTGCTTCAAGGTTACACTCAAGCCATGGGTTTTGAGCTCTACCAATAACAACACAAGGCGAGTTTTGCCATAAAAATAGAATTTTATCGTGATGTAGTTTCTCTAAAAATAACCAATTTTCAAAAGCTAAATTAAAATAAATATCATTACTTTGTGATATATATATATGCATAGGATATTAAATGTTTTTACTTTGTAGTAAGTATAAGGTTTTATTGGTTCTATAAAAGAGTTTTGTGCTATAATTTTGCTTTATTGAGAGAAATTTTTATATACAAAAATATAATGTCGACGATACAACAGACTTTAGAAATAATTAAAAGAGGGGCAGATGAAGTCCTAATTGAAGAAGAATTAGTTAAAAAACTCGAAAAAAACAAGCCATTAGTGATTAAGTTTGGTTGTGATCCAACAGCTCCTGATATCCATCTTGGTCATACCGTTGTAATTAATAAATTAAAACAGTTGCAAGATTTAGGACATGAAATTCACTTTTTGATAGGTGATTTCACAGCTCAGATAGGCGATCCTACTGGTAAAAATGCGACAAGACCTCCATTGACTGCAGAAGAGGTTGCTGCAAATGCTGAAACATATACTAAACAAGTATTTAAAATCTTAGATAAAGAAAAAACAGTCATTCGTCGTAATGGTGATTGGTTTGATAAAATGTCTGCAAGCGATATGATCAAACTAGCATCTAAATCAACAGTTGCTAGAATGCTTGAAAGAGATGATTTCTCAAAAAGATACAAAGGTGGCCAGTCTATCTCAATACATGAGTTTTTGTATCCATTAGTACAAGGCTATGATTCTGTAGCTATGAATGCGGATATTGAGCTTGGTGGTACAGATCAGAAATTTAATTTGTTGATGGGCAGAGAGCTACAAAAACAACAAGGTCAAGAACCACAGATTATCATAACAATGCCACTTCTCGAAGGTTTAGATGGTGTCAAAAAAATGTCAAAATCTAGTCAAAATTATATAGGTATTGAAGAAGCACCTAACGATATATTTGGCAAGGTGATGTCTGTTTCAGATGAATTGATGTGGAGATATTACGAATTACTTAGCTTCAAATCTTTAGATACTATAGCTAATTTAAAACAAGATGTTGCTAATGGCACAAATCCACGTGACATTAAAATAGAGTTGGCAAAAGAGTTAATAGAGAGATTTCACTCTAAGGAAGATGCTGAAAGTGCGCATCAAGATTTTATCCAAAGATTTCAAAAAAATCAGATACCTGATGACATAAATGTTGTAGAATTAAGTCAAGAATTGCCAATAGCAAACTTGCTTAAAGAAGCAGGATTGGTAGCAAGTACTTCAGAAGCTATTCGCATGATTAAGCAAGGAGCTGTTAAAATAGATGGTGAGAAGGCTGCTGATAATAAGGCTGTTTTTGGTAAAGGTACAGAAAATGTTTTCCAAGTTGGTAAACGTAAATTTGCAAAAATTATTATAAAATAAGGGGTTATTTAAAATGGATAAGTTTTTATCAATATTTGTAGGTGTTTTAATAATAGTAACTATTATTACTATATTTATTAATCTATTTCCAATTGCTATTAAAGTATGTTTTATATCGGCAGTAATCAGTGCAATAATTTATGTTGTGCTTAAGATGATAGAAAAGTTTAGTAATTAATCGTTAATAATCTATATTGTTTAATAGTGGATCAATCATTCCTTTTAAAATCAATTATCTGTCTACGTTGTTTTTTTGTAGGTTTTTCTGGGCTTAATAAGTTAGCAGTCTTTCTGATGGTTGCTTCTTTTTCTCTCTTTTCGATACTTTGTTGTGTTTCTGTGTAAAGTTTTTGAGCTTCAGTAGCTGATTTTCTAACTTCATCGAGAGCTTCGACAATTATTGTTTTTTTAATATGTGATTGTTGGATTTGGTATTCATCGCCAATATTTACAGCTTTACTGACTTTTGTTTTTTGTCCCTGAAAGTGTACTTTACCACCTTCGATAGCTTTTTTTGCGATAGCTCTAGTTTTGTAGAATCTAGCTGCACATAGCCATTTATCTAGTCTTACACTCATATCAGAACCAATTAGTTTGATTAAATTGATTATAGCTAATAATAACAAGGATTTTAACTGCTTTTAAAGTCTGTTATCCTAAAAGGCAGTTTAGTTATTAAAAAAAGTATTAATGAATAAAGCAGTAAATTTACACAAAATGATAACAACATTAGATAGTGATAATAATGCTCTATATGAGTTAGAAGATATCTGTATGAATGATTTCATTGGCAAAAATATGAGAATAGAATTTTTAGATGAAATTAATTGTGTATCATGTGGCATCAAAACCAAAAAGAGCTATTCTCAAGGTCATTGCTTTATGTGTATGAGGAAGTTACCTGAGTGTGATATCTGTATAGTTAAGCCTGAACTGTGCCATTTCGCGGCAGGGACATGTAGAGATTCTAATTGGGGTGAAGAAAACTGCATGAAAACTCATATTGTATACCTATCAAATACAGGAGATATTAAGGTAGGTATTACTAAGCTTAAAAATATTCCTTCACGTTGGATAGATCAAGGTGCTAGTCAAGCTATTCCAATCTTTGCTGTAGAGACTAGACTAATTTCAGGATTAGTTGAGGTCGCAATCAAAGAGCATATTTCAGATAAAACCAATTGGCGAAAAATGCTTCAAGGAGAGCCAAGTTCTGAAGTTGAATTTGAGGATTTAAGAGATGAGCTGATCGAAAAGTCTAGTGATAAAATAGCTCAAATTACAGCCAGATATGGTGATAATAGTGTTGAAGTTGTAGAGGGTAATATTCAAACCATAAATTATCCTGTGTTTGAGTATCCTACAAAAATTAAATCATTTAACTTAGATAAGGATCCTATTATAGAAGCTAAGCTCATGGGTATAAAAGGTCAGTATCTAATATTTGATACAGGTGTAATAAATATCCGTAAATATAGTGGGTATAAATGTACTATTTCAGTGTAAATTATGAATAGAGTCGCAATTATTGGTGCCGGTGCTAGTGGACTTATCAATGCAAAAGTTCTCAAGGATGGTGGTTTTCAGGTTAAAGTCTTTGAAAAAACGAACAATATTTGTGGTGTATGGAATTATGATGAGTCAGAAGGTGCATTATATGAAACACTAAAAACTAATCTCCCCAAAGAAATAATGGTTTTTGAAAATGAAAAAATTCCTTATAACTCTAATAAATCGTTTATAGAGCATAAAGAAGTTTTATATTACTTAGAAGCAAATGCCAAAGCTTGGCAAATAGATGATAGTCTTTGCCTAAATGCTGAAGTTATAAATTTGAAACCTATCCAGAAGTTATCGAAAAGGCCATTATGGAAATTATCTTATATAAGTAATAGCGCGGTATTTAATGAAGAGTTTGACTTTGTAATAATTGCTAATGGGCACTATGATGAGCCTAAAATTCCAAATAATACTAATGGTTTTGATTATATTGTAGGTAGTGCTTCACACAGCAAATACTATAGGAGTGTAGATAACTACGCTAAGAAAGTCCTATGTGTAGGATATTCTTCATCTGGTGTGGATATATCTCATGAGTTATATAATAGTGGTAGAGATGTTTATGTTTCTGTTAGAGAATTAGAAAAGAACCAAGAGCTATATAATCTACAAAATAATCTAAATATTAAGTTTATATCTTCTATTTACAAATATTATAAATGCAATGATAAGTGTATAGCTACAACTATTAATGGTAATACTATTGAGATAGATGAAATTATTTTTTGTACTGGTTATAAATATAGTTTTCCTTTTCTATCTCAAGATATTATTTCAACAAAAGATAATGTTGTGAGTCCATTATGTAATCAGATACTACATAAAGATTATCTTAATCTTGCTTTTGTTGGCATACCATGGAAAACGGTACCATTTGTTTTATCAGAATGCCAAGCTATATTTTTGGCAAAGTTGTGGCAGTCTAATCAAGATATCTTATCTAGTATTGTTGAAAAAATGATAAATACTCACAAGCATAGCTTTAAGTTTGATAGTCGCTTATTGAAAAATTATCATATGCTTGGAGATGAACAATGGGAATATAATTTAAGTACTCTTGATGTTGTCGGTGAAAAAACTCATAACAGAGAAGAAAGAATAAGGCTTATAGAGCAAGTATATAATGATGTACATAAATTAAAGATAGAAAATCCTCATGGCTATAGAGATATCGTTTATAATGTTGATTTTGAAAAAGGTCACTATAACAAGCAAATAAATTAGTTGGCTTTAGCTAGGCTCTGCAAAGCAAATTCAATATCTTTTTCGGATGATGAGTCTTCTTTTCTATTTCTATAAACACTGAGAATCTTTTTGATTAAAGTAGCTTGATAGCACTCCTTAGATATTTGTTTTCTTTGAAATTTGTGAACATCATTGATTATAGATCTGATAGCAACCTTTCTACTTAGAGTGTGAGGAGTAAGTGGAAATAGCTTAAATGCTAACCAGAGACCTAAGCATCCAACAATTGAGCTCATAGCTATGGTAAATGATGAAGTGATTTCAAAACTCATATGATTACTTGGTTGGACCATAAATACAAAACCTAAATAGAACCCAAGACTATACATCTGCAGTTTAGGAACGTTAAGAGCTGCTATGGGAATGAGTAATGCAGTTAATAATATTAATATTAATAGTTCAAAATAGCCCACTGCTTGAGATAGTAAATTTAGTGTTATAAGAATACTTATTGGTATTGATATAATTATGCCTATGATATTTTTTTTAACTGTTTCTGTGGGATTAGGTACGGATATAAAAAGTTGAGACAAGACACAAGGTAGAATAATCATCATAAGAAGACTAGAGTTGCCGTTTGTACTTACCCATACGAAGTACATGATAAGCAGTAAGCTTACGGTTCTAGCAATAGCAATTAGTGTAACTATAGGGTTGGTATATGTTATAAAACTATAAACTATCTTGTTTTGATCACTTTTGGCTTCTAAACTTTTGTAACTAGCTAGTAGGTTAGCTATTTTTGAGATTACCTTATTCAGTTTATGATCGTCAGATATGATGTTTTGATTATTACTTGTGCTATTGTCAATATTATTTAGATTGTTTGCGATTGTTTTTAAGTGATTTTGTAGGGTAGAATTATTTTCTGTTTTAGCCAAATATTTTCTTAATGAGTGTACTGCTTCTATTAGTTCAACTACAGTATTTGAAAATATAAGATAATTACCTTTGTCCAAGCTCTCATATTTTGCTGCACTCAAATCATTATCAAGAGTTATAAGATTATTAAGAATTGCTTCAACTTTTGAATTATATTTTATGTTATTAGTGAAGTCTTGTGTTAGAAACATTTCTTGAACATAATATATAGTAAGTTCTAGTACTTTATTAGAGTGATTCTTTAATGTTTTCTGAACTTTGACTGGCAATATGTAGTAATTCACAAGGCATGAGCAGATACAGCCAATAGATATTTCAGTTACACGAGAAAATCCGGTATGAAAAATTGTCTCTTCAGTAGTGAGCATAGGATTAGCTATAGAGTAAAAAACAATTATTATGCAGGTAACATTTGCCAATGCTAAGGCATAGATAAAGTTAGGGTGAGACATGTTGGCAGAGAAGAATATAGATATAGATATAAAGCTACATAGAGCCATTAGTGCTAATACAGGAAAAGGCAAAAAAAATGTGACTATCAAAAAGCCAACAAACACTCCAATAAAAGATACAGCTATTAATAAAAGAGCTTTTTCAATGATAAAACCTGTTTCTGGTCGAGTTTGTAAAAATAGTGCAGAAATCATAGCCCACATTGGTTTATCTAAATTTAAACTCATTGATATCCATAGAGCCATAGTCAAAGATATACACCCTTTGATTGTATAAATAATATTTTCTTTATTTATAATTATTTCTAGCTCATCTGATAGTCTTTGTATCATTGTATTGTTACCGTTGCATTTATACCTGATATTAAGTTGATACTTTTAGGTATCACATCTAGAGCTATATCAACAGGTATTCGCTTAGATAGTCTTACCCAATCGTAGGTCTGCTGTACTTTTGGCAGTAGTTGACTATTCACATCTGTATTATTGTCTGCTACAGCTTTGCCAATACTTATTACATGTCCATGTAGTAGTTCTCCACCACTCATTAACTCGATAGTAGCCTTATCATTGATTTTTATATTGGGTAGTTTGGTTTCTTCAAAATATCCAGTTACATAGAAAGAATTAGCTTCAACTAAAGACATCACTGGTTTTGCTGCTACAACATAGTTTCCTTGTCGTAGTTCAATATTATTTATAGTACCATCTGCTGGGGCGTAAACACTTGTTCTATCTAGATTGATCTTTGCGAGTCTAGCCTCTGCTTTTGCTTTTTCAAGATTTGCCTTTTTTAGCTTTACTTGCATGTGATATTCATCGAGAGTATCTAAGCTTATTGAGCCATCTTTTCCAAGTTGTTCTCTACGTTGATATTGACGATCAGCTAGCTCCCATTGCATTATTGCATGTTTTAGCTCTGCTTCTTTTTCATCTAGAGTTGCTGCATATCTATCTTTGTCTATTGTAAAGATTAATTGACCTTTTTTTACTCTTTGATTATCAGATACATATATTCTGGTTACAAAACCAGAAACATCTGGCGCAATAGTGATGATATTAGCTCTAATTCGACCATCTCTAGTCCATGGTGAGTATAGATAGTATCTCCAGATCGAATATAGAGAAAACAATGCCACGCAAATTATAACAATACTAATAGTAGTTTTGGTTCTTTTGTTTGGCATTTTAGTTTCCTATTAGTAGCATGCTTAATCCTAGATAACAGATAAATAATGCAAGATTAAACCAAGATAATTTAAGATCTACATAGTCATGTATGATTTTGGGTATTGCTAGGTTTGTAGTTATAGTCAATATTGCTGCAATAGCTAAAAATAATATTATTGGAGAAATTAGTAGTCCATCAAAAGTAATTACAGGCATATCAGACTCCTTATTTTGTGCGAGATTTTTTTTAATTTTATTTCTGGAGGTAAATTAAGTCTAATTTTCCTAGAGATATTTATATGATACACCGTATCGCAAAATGGTACAAGAATGTTTTGGCAATTTTATATGAAAAAAGCTATTATTAGTCAAAAGACTTTTAAACCTCAGAAATTATTAACTTTTTATGAGTAATGAAAAAAAAATCCAAGTAATCAGCAGAGCTGTGAATGTGCTACAAAGTATTAGTAATGAGCCTGGAGGCATGAGCTTGGGAGATATAGCAAAGAAGGTCAACTTACCTCGATCTACAGTCCAGAGAATAGTTGCTGCTCTTGAGGCTGAAGGATTCACACGAAGCGAAGGGGCAGGTAAGATTTTGCTTGGATCAGGTGTTTTTAAGTTAGCATCTTCATCTTATGCAGATATAGTCTCTTTGACACAGAACACATTAAGGAAGCTTAGTGAAAAAATACGTGAAACAGTTGTTCTGACACAATCAAACAATACCGATCTTATAATAATGCATAGGTTCATAGCGAATAGGGAACTGCAGGTAATTCCAAGAATAGGTGTACTTGAGAAGCCAATTTACTATACAGCTTCTGGTAGGGCTTTGTTAGCACTGTACTCAGATGAGGAAATTATCGATATCCTGGATGAAGGTATTGAAGATAATAAAGAATTGTTTGAAAGGCTTGCTAAGATTAGAGAAGATGGTGTTGAATATGATTATGGTAAAACAATAGAGGGCATAGTCAGTACGGCAGTAGCTGTAAATACATTTTTAGGTAGTCTTGGTGTTTCTATTCTTGTACCTCAATATCGTTATGCGGAAAATAAAGATTTTTATATCAAAGAGCTTTTAAAAGTTAAATCTAAAATTTTAGCAGATATAGGTGTGAAATATTCTGAATAGATTGATCAATTAGATCTTCTAGTATAAACAAATTGACAATCTATGGTTATATGAGAGAATTCGAAGATCAAAAAAATCTTATTTTAAAATATAAATAGATGTCTACTAATGACTGGAAAAAAGCCCTTAAAGAATCTTTCTATTCACCATTAGAATTGTTAAAGTTTTTGGAAATAGATAGCGAAGAGGCCAAAGTTTCATTAAATATAACCAGGAAATTTAAAATGATAGTGCCTAGATCATTCGCTAATAGAATGCAAAAAGGTAATATCAATGATCCATTGCTCAAACAGGTTTTACCAACTATCGATGAAGAAGTGATAGATCAATCCTATAGTAGCGATCCACTTGATGAAAAAAATTATAATAAAGTGCCAGGACTATTACATAAATACCATGGTAGAGTTCTGCTGATATCACAAACAAGCTGCGCTGTGCATTGTCGCTATTGTTTTCGTAAAGAGTTTGATTATAAAGAAAATATCCCTGGTAGAAAAGATTGGTTAAAAGCATTTGAATATATAGCAAATGATAGTAGTATCGAGGAGGTCATATTAAGTGGAGGTGATCCTCTTTTGAATAATGATGAGATATTAGAATTTTTTGTAGAAAATATCCAGCAGATATCTCATATCAAAAGGCTTAGGATTCATTCAAGAATACCTGTAGTATTACCAGAGCGAATGACTGCTAAACTTTTGAAAATTCTTTCAGAGCATAGGCTTGATACTGTATTAGTGATACACGTTAATCATCCAAATGAGTTAGATGATAGTATTAGAGAGGTTTTAAAAGAAATACACAATCATGGCATAATTATCCTAAATCAAAGTACATTACTTAAAGACATAAATGATGATGCTAATGTATTATATGCTTTGAGTACAAAACTTATAAATGCTAAAGCGATTCCGTACTATATACATTCACTAGATACTGTCTCAGGAACTAAACACTATAATGTTGATAATGCTAAAGATATTATGAAAAAACTGTCTGAAATTTCATCAGGATTTATGGTGCCTGTATTAACCAAAGAGATCCCAGGCTATCCATCTAAAAAATGGTTATCTTTTCATAGCTAATTAAAGAATAAAATATGAATTGATTTTCTCAAGAAAGATTATCCTTATAGTTATAAGGATGGTTTAGATTAGATAGATTTGATATTAACAGCAGCCATTTTGCCTCTGTTTTCTTCAACTTCAAAGCTAATTTTTTCGCCTTCACGTAGAGTGCTTAAACCAGCATTTTCTACTGCACTGATATGAACGAACACATCTTTACCACCATCTTGAGGCTCTATGAATCCGAATCCTTTAGTCGTATTAAAAAATTTAATAGTACCTTGTCTCATTGTTTTATTTCCTTTTGTTTTGTTGTTTTATATAAGTTAAATCACATTAGGCTTAGTTTTAAACTTTAACGATTTACTTATAAAGAATAGATTATTGGAAATAAACTTCTGATTATATTAGTTTCGTAGTAGTCAAATTAAAGTTACAATATAAATAACTGACACAAATCATATAGTATAAAAGTATTAATTGAAAGCTTTTTAATGAAAACTAGGTATTTTAGTTAAATCAAAATCTTCTTCGTATTTGTCCAAGTCTTTTAGATATAAGCATAAATCTTGAAAATCTAAACAACTTTCTACCATCGAGGATTCTTTGTTATCACTAAAGTCTCTATCCGTCATATGGTTTATTAAATTAATAAACTGTTCCATAATCTCAGTATTGAATATACTAAGATCTGCTGCTTGAGCTATACTTACTTTTTTTGATTCTGATATTTTCTGGACTAAAGCAGTTATATCACTAAAAATAACTTCTACCATTTTATTATTTTCAAAATTAATGAATGTGTTTTTGGGATCAATCATTCTAAATATATATTGTTAAATAGATGCTTATTATACTCTTAAATGAGAGCATAACCTTGGTTATATTTGTATATGTCTTCATAATATGTATCTTTAGTGGATACTTTGTATTAACATTGATAGTGTATAAATAAAATAAAGCCTCTAAATCTTCTTTAGATACTTCATTGCTATTTTGCTAATAATAATTTTTAACCCTAAAAGAACTTTAATAGTTCTTAATATTCTAAAATTAAGAGAGGATAATATGCCAAGAATAATAGTCGATCCCAGAAAACCTTTTGATATTAGTCTAAGAAACTTCAAAAGAGCTTGTGAAAAAGCAGGTATTAAACAAGAGCTTAGAGAAAGACAGCATTACGTAAAACCAACCCAGAAGAGAAAAATGGCTAAAAAAGCAGCTATAAGTAGAGCTAAAAAAGAAGCAAGAAGGTCTTATTCTTATTAATTCTCTTATTAGTTCAATTTACAATTCCAGAACTTACATAAATCTTGATACTTCTAGCAATAGCCAAACCAATTAAATATAATAAATTCATACACTTATTTTCTATTTAAAATTCAAGCAAATGGCAAAAGCAAAAAAGACAGTTTCAGAGTCTATCGAAGTCACTTTATGGAAAGCAGCAGACAAACTTAGAAAAAATATTGATGCAGCAGAATATAAGCATGTTGTACTAGGTTTGGTATTCTTGAAATATATTTCAGATAGCTTTGAGGAACGATACGCAGAGCTACAAAGCGAAGAGTGGGCAGATCCAGAGGATAAAGATGAGTATTTAGAATCAAATATTTTCTTTGTGCCTACTAAAGCAAGATGGTCGTATCTCTTGGCAAATGCAAAACTACCAGAGATTGGTAAGCTAGTCGATGAGGCAATGGATGAGATCGAAAGAGAAAATAACTCTTTAAAAGGTGTATTACCAAAAGTTTATGCGCGCGATAATCTTAACTCGACAACGCTAGGTGAGCTAATCGATATAATTGGCAATATCTCAATTGGTGATACTCAAAGCCGCAGTGCAGATGTGCTCGGTCATGTTTTTGAGTATTTCTTGGGAGAGTTTGCATTAGCAGAGGGTAAGCAGGGCGGACAGTTCTATACGCCAAAATCTGTAGTTGAGCTACTTGTGAAAATGCTTGAGCCATACAAGGGTAGAGTATTTGACCCATGTTGTGGTAGTGGTGGTATGTTTGTTCAATCTGAGAAATTCGTTGAGTCGCATCAGGGGCAAATCAATGATATTTCTATCTATGGACAAGAGTCAAACCAAACTACTTGGCGACTATGCAAGATGAACCTAGCAATACGAGGTATAGATAGCTCGCAAGTTAAATGGAATTCTGAAGGCTCATTTTTGAATGATGCACATAAAGACTTAAAAGCTGACTATATCATTGCTAATCCACCATTTAATATCTCAGACTGGAGTGGTGAGCTACTGCGAAATGATGCAAGGTGGCAATATGGTACGCCTCCAGCTGGTAATGCCAACTATGCTTGGATACAGCATTTCTTATATCATCTAGCACCTACTGGAGTAGCTGGTTTTGTATTAGCAAAAGGGGCTCTTACATCAAACACTTCTGGTGAGGGTGATATCCGTAAAGCTTTAGTAGAAGCAAATTTGGTTGATTGTATAGTTAACCTACCTGCTAAACTATTTTTAAATACTCAAATCCCAGCTTCGTTATGGTTTATTAAAAGAGGTCGTAAGACAAAAGATATACTCTTTATAGATGCAAGGAATAAGGGACATCTAATCAATCGTAGAACTAAAGAGTTTAGTGATGATGATATTACAGCAATAGCGCAAACATATCATAACTGGAAGGTTTCGACAGGCTCAACCACCGTATTAAGTGCACTGAGCTTGTCGAAGTGTGATTCAGAATCTCCTAAATACGAAGACATCAAAGGCTTTTGTAAGTCAGCGAGTTATGAAGAAGTAGCAGAGCTAAACTATGTACTCACACCAGGTAGATATGTTGGTTTAGAAGAGGTTGAAGATGATTTTAACTTTGCAGAGAGATTTACCAGTTTAAAAACTCAATTAGCAGAGCAAATGCAACAAGAAGAAGCTCTAAACCAAAGGATTATGGATAATCTAGCAAAGATAAAAATAGTAGATGAATAAGACCACCCCACCGACAAGTCGGCACCCCTCCAACGGAGGGGAATTTGGAACTAGCTAAAGTTTAGGATATTCTCCTCCTTTGGAGGAGTACCTTGCTTGTAAGGGGAGGTGGTTTTGTATAGGTTGCAAAGCAAGACGAGGTAGTTCTTGAAAATAAGTTATACTCGCAAAGACAGGTATCTCTAAAGCATGGATGAGATTAAAAAAGATTCCCACCTGCGTGGGAATGACGAATTAAAAAATGTCATACTACGGCTCCGACCGTAGTATCCATAGACAGTGTTAAAATATGGTAGAAAACAAGCCTAATCTATAACTATAGATTAGGCTAAATATATTCAGTTATCTGGAATTTACGGACAACTGATGCAGATGGCAAAATTCCCCTTCTGTGAAGGGGTGGCAGTCGCTAGACTGACGGGGTAGTTTTAAAATATAAAAATGGATTCTATGATCGAGCCATAGAATGACCAAATAAAGGTTATATATGAGTGATATAGTTATTTATGAAGATGGTAATGTCAAACTAGAGTTATCTATAGAAGATAAAACAATTTGGCTAAATACTGATGATATAGCATCTATATTTGGTGTAAATCGTCCAGCAATAGTTAAGCATATAGGCAATATTTATAAAAGTGATGAATTAGATAAAAATTCAACTTGTTCCATTTTGGAACAGGTTGCGAAGCAAGACGTGGTAGTTTCTAAATATAAAGATGGATTCTATGGTCAAGCCATAGAATGACCAAAATGAAATGTAGGGGTCGTGCCTTGTGCCGACCTGTTTATAAAAAAATGTAAAAATGGATATAAGGGCAGCCACAGGGGATTGCCCCTACAATGTAAATTATAAAAATCTAAATAAATGTAGGGGTTGACCTGTGTGTCAACCCGATATGAAATATAAACCAAAATGTATAAAGGGCTAACACATAGGTTAGCCCCTACAATAAAAATAATAAAATTGATAATAAATGTAGTGGTTGATCTGTGTGTCAAACCCAATATGAAATATAAACCAAAATATATAATGGGCTAAGACATAGATTAGCCCCTACAATAAAACGGAATAGAAAATATGAGTAATTCAGAATTACCAAAGGGTGATACCCTGAGCTTGCCGAAGGGCTGGAGAGAGTGTAAGTTGGGTGATGCTCCTCTAAATGTAATAGATGGTGATAGGGGAGTTAATTATCCAAAAAAATCAGAAATGTATTCCAAAGGTTATTGTGTTTTTTTAAGTACAAAGAATGTGACTATTAATGGCTTTGATTTTACTGAAACATTTTATATTACAAAAGAAAAAGATGAACAGCTAAGAAAAGGTAAATTGAGTAAATATGATGTTATTTTAACCACTAGAGGTACTGTTGGAAATATTGCTTTTTATAATGATAATATAGATGTTGCTAATGTAAGGATTAACTCTGGGATGGTTATTATTCGCTCAACAAATATGTATCCAACATTCACTTATTATCAATTTAAATACTTGAGCAAGAGTGTCTTTTATGAATACATTTCAGGAAGTGCACAACCTCAACTACCAATACGAGATTTAAAGAAAATACCTATCAACCTCCCACCACTCGCCGAACAAAAAGCCATAGCCGAAGTGCTATCTAGCCTTGATGATAAAATTGACCTACTCCACAAGCAAAACCAAACCCTAGAAGATATGGCACAGACTCTTTTTAGAGAGTGGTTTATCGAAAAAGCTGATGAGGGGTGGGAAGAGGTGCCTTTGAGTGAGGTTGTAGAAACAACATCAGGAGGAACGCCATCAAGAAAAAATATGGACTACTATATTAATGGTAAATATAACTGGATAAAGTCTAAAGAATTAAATAGAAGTTTTATTGATGGCACGGAAGAGAAAATTACAGAAGAAGCCTTAAAAAAATCTTCTGCAAAATTACTTCCTAAAAATTCAATACTTATAGCTATGTATGGTGCAACAGTTGGGGAATATGCTATAACCACAAAAGAAATGACATGCAACCAAGCAATATGTGCTGTTAAGCCCAATAAGGATTATCCTTATACATTCCTTTTTATGTGGATAAAAAATTTAAGGGAAGAGATATTAAATATGGCTATAGGATCTGCACAGCAAAATATAAGCCAAGCTTTGATAAAGCAATTGATGATAAGTAAGAATATTAATCTGATTAAAAATTATCATAGTAAAGTATATGAATTATTTGAAAAAATACAAATAAACCAAAACCAAATAAAAACACTAGAGCAAACTAGAGATACTTTATTACCTAAATTGATGAGCGGGCAGGTGAGGGTAGTTTAATAAAAAATATTGACAGGTATGCTAAAAAATTATGGAGGTTATGTGACTAAAATCTTTTTAGACAATAATATCTTTGATTTTTTGTATGATAAAAAAATAGATCTATTACATGAGTTTCCTAAAGAGCAGTTTATTATATGTGTTCCTAAAGAAGTTAAGTTTGAGAGTGATTGTATGCCGAGTGACAAGCTTATTTTTGTTAAATCATTATTTGAAAACAATATTGTTATAACTCACTCCTATTTTGGTTTCTATGATGATAGACATGTTAATAACTTTCAAAGAGTTGGTGGGTATGATGAAGGAGTATATATCTCAAAAGTTGAAAGAGACTTTAAACTAGAGTTAAATAATAATTTTTTAAGCAATACTGATAAAAAACACCCAAAGCATAATCTATATAAAAATGAGGGTGATATAGCCTTAGCTGTTAGAAGTGTTCATAATATTGTATTAACTAATGATAGGAAAGGTTCTAAAGGAGCTAAAAAGGGTCCTTTGAATTATGCGTATGATGAAGGATATGGCGTAGTTTTTCTTAATGAATATGATGGTACAATTTCTTTGAAAGAGTATGTGAGAAGTAGTCTTGAAAGTAGAGGATTAAATTCTTGGTAGAGAAGAAGTGTAAGAATCCCCATCTAAAAAACTATTTCACTTAAATATTCAAACTTGTATAATTAAACTAAAATATGAAGAAAAATATATACTTTTTTCTTCAAAAAATAAGATCATAAAGTTATGCAATCTATAGAAAATAAAATACTTTCAAAGATATACGGTCATGGTAGGGGGTATAGCTTCTCTTCAAATGATTTTATAAAAGATTTTACAAAAGGAAGTGTAGATAGATCTCTTGCTAGTTTAGAGAAAAGAGGAGTAGTTCGCCGTATAGCTAGAGGGTTGTATGACTATCCTAGATATAGTGAATTACTTAAACAAAATCTAAGCCCCGATATTGAAAAAGTTGCTCATGCAATAGCTCGTAAGTTTAATTGGGATATCGAAGTTAGTGGTGACACTGCACTAAATTTGCTTGGACTATCTACACAAGTTGTTGGTAAATATATTTATCTGACTAACGGAGCTAATCGTAGTTATAAAATACTGGGTAATATAACAATTGAGTTTAAAAAATCAGCCTTAAAAAATATTGGTTTCAAACACAGGAAAAGCGTTTTGTTAGTACAAGCTTTAAAATCACTAGGTAAAGAGCATATAGATGATGAGATTATATCTAAACTACAAAATACTATAGATAAATCTATGTGTGACAAGATTTTAAAAGATACCAAAACTGCTACAAATTGGATTTATGAGATTATAAAAAAGGTTTGTGCATGCCATGGGGATAGATTGAATGGATAAATTGAAAAAAATTATATCCAAATATAATCATTGGCAGGATATAAATACATACATTGATAGGGTTGAAGCAGAAATTGATACTGATTTTGGAGTTGCAATAGGAAATGCTAAGGCAATTTTAGAAACGGTTTCAAAGCACATATGTGATAAAAAAGATATTACTGTAAAAGAAAATATATCTATGAATGGTCTAATAAAACAAGCATTTGATGCATTGGATGGAGATTTTAAGTCTTGTAAACAAATAGGTTCAGCTTTATCTACTATTGCTCAGGAAATTGGTAGTATAAGAAATAATATAGATATTACATCTCATGGTAAGTCACTTGATAAAATACAAGAGATACAAGAAAAGAACAAGAATATATCTTTATTAACTAAGGAGTTCCTTTTAGGAGCTATTGATATAGTTTCATCTTTTTTAATAGAAAGTTTTGAAACTAAAAATGTTAATATTATAAATCAATCTAAATATATAGAAGTATATGATGATAATGTAGGTTTGAATGAGTTTATTGATGAAAAATATGGTGAAGTAATGGTAGGTGAAGACTATTCTTACTCTTCATCTGAAGTATTATTTCATTTAGATAAAGAAGTTTACAAAGAAGAATATAATTTATTCATAGACAGTAATTTGGAAGAAATTGAGAAATGATTTTATCAGAATCTAAAATAGAAGAGTTTGCAATAAAGCTTTTAAAAAGAGAAGGCTATAACTATATATATGCTCCTGATGTAGCACCAGATACGGATAATCCTATTAGAACTACATTTTCAGATGTGGTATTAGAAAATCTTCTGCGTGATAAGCTTCTAGAAATTAACCCTCAAATTCAGTCAGATTTAATAGATGATGCTATCAAAAAACTTTTGCGTACTTCTTCTGATGAGCTTTTAGCCGATAATGAGCTTATTCATCAATATATTACTCAAGGTGTCAAGGTTGAATATACCAAAGATGGTGCAACTAGAGGCGAGATTGTCAAACTTATAGATTTTGATAACCCTAGTAACAATGATTTCACAGTGATGAATCAGTTTACCATTATCGAGAATGATAATAATAAACGCCCAGATTTAATTATTTTTGTAAACGGCTTGCCATTGGTAGTTATAGAGCTAAAAAATGCTACTGATGAAAATGCAACTATCAAATCAGCTTTTGACCAAATCCGTACTTATAAAGCTACTATTCCAAGTTTATTTAGATATAACGCTATTTGTGTGATTAGTGATGGACTAGAAGCAAAAGCAGGGACTATTTCAGCTGATATTAGCCGTTTTATGAATTGGAAATCTAGTGATGGTATAGCCGAGAGCTCAAAACTAGTGCCACAATTAGAAACTCTAATTTTAGGGATGCTAAATCCTATAACCTTATTAGATCTTATCAAAAACTTTATCGTATTTGAGAAAGATAAAAAGCAAGATGAAAAAGGACAAACCCAAGTTTTCACAATCAAGAAGTTAGCAGCATATCACCAATATTATGCAGTCAACAAAGCTCTTAAGAGAACTCTACAAGCGAGCCATAAAGATGGCGATAAAAAAGGTGGTGTAGTATGGCATACCCAAGGTAGTGGTAAATCACTATCTATGGTTTTCTATACAGGTAAGACTGTACTAGCTCTAAATAATCCGACTATTGTAGTTATCACAGATAGAAATGATCTTGATGATCAGTTATTTGATACTTTTGCAGCATCAAAAAGCCTACTAAGACAAACTCCAGTACAAGCAAATAATAGAGAAGATCTCAAAAGGCTACTCAAAGTAGAAAGTGGTGGTATTGTATTTACAACTATCCAAAAATTCCAACCAGAAGAGGGTAATGTTTACGATACATTATCAGCAAGAGACAATATTATCGTAGTAGCAGATGAGGCACACCGTACCCAATATGGCTTTAGTGGAAAGACTGTAGATGATAAAGATGCCGATGGTAATGTGGTTGGTAAAAAGACAGTTTATGGCTTTGCTAAATATTTGCGTGATGCTCTACCTAATGCTACATATCTAGGTTTCACAGGTACACCAGTTGAGGCTAATGATAAAAATACCCCTATGGTTTTTGGTGATTATGTCGATATTTATGATATTTCACAGGCTATAGATGATGGTGCGACTGTACCTATATATTATGAATCTCGTTTAGCTAAGATAAATCTCAGTGAAGAGGGCAAAGAGCTTGTCAAAGAATTAGATGAAGAGATTGGTGAGTTAGATGAGTCACAAAAAGCAAAAGCAAAGTGGACAAGATTAGAGGCTCTAATTGGAGCAGAGAATCGTATCAAAGAAGTAGCAAATGATATTGTCATTCACTTTGAAGCTCGCCAAGAGGTATGTGATGGTAAGGCTATGATTGTTGCTATGAGTCGTAGAATAGCTGTTAGATTATATGATGAAATAGTCAAACTTCGCCCAGCATGGCATGATAAAGATTTGGATAAAGGCGTTATAAAAGTTGTAATGACAGCTAGCTCTAGTGATGGTCCAGAAATGGAGCAACACCACACAAGCAAGCAACAACGCCGTAATCTTGCAAATCGTATGAAAGACACCAAAGACGAGTTAAAACTAGTAATAGTCCGTGATATGTGGCTAACAGGTTTTGATGCACCATCTATGCATACTTTATATATTGATAAACCTATGCAAGGTCATAATCTAATGCAGGCTATAGCAAGAGTTAATAGAGTCTACAAAGACAAGCCAGCAGGATTGGTAGTTGACTATCTAGGTATTGCAAGTGATCTCAAAAAAGCATTATCTTTCTATAGTGATAGTGGTGGTAAGGGTGATCCAGCACAGACACAAGAAAAAGCAGTTAGCCTAATGCTTGAGAAATTAGAAGTAGTCTCACAAATGTTTCATGGTTTTGACTATGAGAAATATTTTGATGCTGATACAAGGCAGAAATTAGCTATTATCTTAGAAGCAGAGGATTTTATTTTAGGTTTAGAAAATGGTAAAAAACGGTTTGTTAATGAGGTTGTAGCATTATCAAAAGCTTTCGCTATAGCTATGCCACATGATGATGCAGTAGATGCCAAAGATGAAATAGCATTTTTCCAAGCTATCAAAGCAAGATTAGCAAAATTTGACTCTACAGGAATAGGCAAAACTGATGAGCAGATAGAGACAGCTATTCGCCAAGTTATTGATAAGGCTTTAGTAACAGATCAAGTTATAGATATATTTGATGCTAGCGGTATCAAAAAACCAGATATATCAGTATTATCAGATGAGTTTCTAGCTGAAGTTAGAGATTATAAGCACAAGAACATTGCTTTAGAAACACTCAAGAAACTTCTAAACCAAGAGATAAAAGCTCGCTCTAAAACTAATCTAGTCCAAGCAAAGAGTCTTAAAGAGATGCTAGAGGACTCAATTCGCCGTTATCATAGCAAAGCTATTTCATCAGTTGAGTTTTTAGATGAGCTAATAAACCAAGCTAAAGAAATTAAAAATATGGATACTGAGTATCAAAAGCTAGGTTTGACAGAGTATGAGTATGCCTTCTATACAGCAGTAGCAAATAATGAGAGTGCTAAAGAGATTATGCAGACTGACAAGTTGCGAGAACTAGCTATAGAGCTATTTAATCGCTTAAAATCATCAGCATCTATTGATTGGACAAAAAAGGAGTCTGTGAGAGCTAAACTTAGAGTTACAGTCAAAAGAACGCTCAGACAATTTGGTTATCCACCAGATATGCAAAAACTAGCTACCGATACTGTACTTAAACAAGCAGAGCAGTTGGCAAAAGAGCTTTTGAAATAATATTAGCGTTTATTTTTAAACATCGTCTAAATAAATATTTTAACTGTATATTCAAAGGTGAGCTATAAATAATTTTTTAAGTGAAATCTTTTAGGTGGGTTTATAGGTGGGTAGAAACAAAAAAGCCCGCTACAAAGTAGGCGGGCTCTATGTTTATGGCGGAGAAAGAGGGATTCGAACCCCCGGACCTGTTACAGTCAACGGTTTTCAAGACCGCCGCTTTCGACCACTCAGCCATTTCTCCGAACTGATGGAGTATATTATACAATTATTTGTCTGCATTGCAAGGCGATTTTTGACAAAAATACCAAGATATTTGAAGATTTATATAGTAACTTTTATAAAAGATAATATATTATCGATAATATAGCTTATATTTAAAGGTTGAGTGATGATAAATTTTTTAGCAAAAAATCAAAATTGGGCAAAAATAGCTCCATGGGCTGGTATATTCTTTACAATATTACTATTTGCTAATTTTTCTGTATATGATCCACATTTTTGGGGATTAATTAATATTCCTATGTATTTGTTCCATCAGACAGAGGAGCACTATGTACCAGGTGGCTTTAAAGATTTTATGAATCGTACAGTTATGGCATTGCCACAAGGTCAAGAAAAACTTACAGACATTAAGATATTTTGGATAAATATACTTATGGTGTGGTTAGCATTTGCAGTTTTTGGAACTTTGAGCTTTATCAATCTTGGTTTTGGATTGTTGATTATAATTTTTAGTATTATAAATTGCTTAACACACATTGCAGAAGGAGTTAAGCGTAAAAGCTGGAATCCTGGATTAGTTATGGCTAGCCTACAGTTTATCATATCTATATTTGCAGCTTATTATGTAACAGTACATGGTTTGGATAATCCTGTAGCTTGGTGGATAGGGACAATAATTTTTTCAATCTTTGCGCATATCTTATTATTTAAACTTGTAATGACTAAAGATTAGTCATAAATCTATATTTATAAATAGACATTTCTGATACATCATATTATTATCTTGCTTAAAATTTGTTTAGCTAAATCTAATAAAAGAGGCTCAAAAATGTCAGATACTAGATATCAAATCACCAAAAAAGTTACTCTAGTGGGGATGTTTGTTAATGCATTGCTTGCTATTTCAAAAACATTTATTGGAATTATAGGACGCTCACCAGCATTGTTTGCTGATGGCATACACTCATTTTCAGATCTCTTGAGTGATGCTATGGTTTTATTTGCTGCTAAGTATGCTAATAAAGGCGAAGATCACAACCATCCTTATGGACATGAAAGATTAGAGACTCTAGCGACATTAGTGCTTTCTGGTTTACTTATATCTATAGGTTTTTTGATTGTATATCATTCGTTAGCTACATTGATACTAGGTGAATATGAAACTCCAGATAGATTTACTGTGTATGCAGCAGTTTTTTCTATATTTGGCAATGAATTTATCTATCAGTATACTATGCGAGCTGCAAATAAAATTGATTCTGATATGTTAAGGGCCAATGCTTGGCATAGCCGTTCGGATATGTGGTCTTCAGTAGTTGTTTTAGTTGGCTTGTTTGGTGCTTTTTTAGGTTTCCCATGGATGGATGCAGTTGCTGCCCTAGTAGTCTGCTATATGATCGTTAAGATGGGTGTCAAGTGGGGTTACTCTGCTGTTGCTGAGCTTATTGATGAAGGTGTTGATGCTGAGACACGTAAAAGCATCAAAGAAATAATTACCAATTCCGAAGGGGTGCATGATTTTCATTTCCTAAGAACTAGAAAAATGGCTGGTAAAATTGTATTGGATGTACATATTTTAGTTGATAAGTTTAGTACAGCTTCTGAAGGTCACTATATAGCAGAGATTGTTAAGAGTAATATTTATCATAATATCGAAAATATCAAGGATATTACAGTGCATGTGGATGTTACAAATCATGAAGATGGTGTAATTAAGCTTGAGAACTTTGAGCCTTCTCGTTTGGAAATACTATCTGAGATAAAAGCTATTTTTGATGAAAATAATATTCCAGAAAGTAATATTTTAGATAAAAAGATGTCTATATATTATTTTGAAAATGAAATTTTAGTAGATCTATATGTCAAAAGATCAAATGATCTAAAAAGACTATCTAAAGTATTGAGCAACTTCTCTGTAAACGGTTATAATATTAATGTAAGCTTGTACTGTAATTTAGCTGATAGCTAATACTAAGGAGATTAAATGAAAATCAAAAAAGCGGTTTTTCCTGTTGCCGGTTGGGGAACTAGATTTTTACCAGCAACTAAATCATGTCCTAAAGAAATGTTAACTGTTGTCGATAAACCATTGATCCAATACGCAGTTGAAGAAGCCATTGAAGCTGGCTGTAAGGAGATAATTTTCGTTACAAGCTCAAATAAAAAGTCTCTTGAGGATCATTTTGATAGAAATTTTGAGCTAGAATATTCATTAGAGAAAAAACAAAAATATGAGCTACTAGATTTAGTCAAAAATATAATCCCGAAAGATGTGAGCTTTTTCTTCGTTCGTCAGCCCGAAGCTCTAGGGCTAGGTCATGCTGTGCTATGTGCTAAACCTCTTGTGGGTATCGAAGACTTTGCTGTAATACTGCCTGATGATCTAGTATATAATCATGATTGTGGCACTGGTACCCTTAAACAAATGGTCAAAGCTGTAGAAGGTACTGATATTAGAGGTTGTATAGCTACTCAACAAGTTAAAAGAGATGAAACTAGCTCTTATGGTATTGTAGCTAAAGATAGTGAAAACCTTATAAAAGCAATAGTTGAAAAACCAGCTCCAGAAAAAGCACCATCAACAAATGCTGTAGTCGGAAGATATTTGCTACCAAATAAAATTTTCAGATGTCTAGAATCAACTTCAGAAGGTGCAGGTGGGGAAATTCAACTAACAGATGCAATAGCTAAACTTCTTGATCAAGAAGAAAAAATTCTATCTTATGAGTTTAAAGGCACTCGTTATGATTGTGGTAGTAAATTAGGCTTTTTGATTGCCAATTATGAAATAGCTCTTCAGCATAAAGAATTGGGTGATAAATTTAAAGAGTATCTTCAAAATAGATAAATCTTTATCAATAATTGATAATTCTTATTAAATATTGATAGTGCAAATATAGTCAAAAATTCAGCTAAATATGCTAATATAAATTTTAATCGTGTTTTTAAAGTTAATAATATGCCGTACTCAAGTTTTCAAGTTTCAGAAGACTTCATAGCCCAGGCTAATGTCAATGCTGAGCAATATGAAGTTATGTATAAAGAATCGATAGAAAATCCAGAAGCATTTTGGTCAAAGCAAGCCCATCATATTAGCTGGCATAAACCATTTGATAAAGCTTATGCAAGTAGTTTTGATCCAGTTGATATTCAGTGGTTTAAAGGTGGTGAGCTGAATGTTTGTTATAACTGTGTTGACAGGCACTTAGTAGACAAAGCAAATAAGATTGCATTTGTTTGGCAAGCTGATGATCCATATCATACTAAAAATATTACATATAGAGACTTGTATCATAGAGTATGTGAAATGGCTAATATACTTGAAGCTAATGGTGTCAAAAAAGGTGATGTTGTAACCATCTATATGCCAATGATACCAGAGGCAATATATGCGATGTTAGCTTGTGCACGTATAGGAGCTATGCATTCAGTTGTATTTGGAGGTTTCTCAGCAGAAGCACTTAAGCAGAGAGTCATAAATGCAGATAGTAAGTTTATAATTACAGCAGATGAAAGTATTAGATCAGGTAAGAGAATACCTCTTAAAAAAAGTGTAGATAGAGCAATCTCTGGTTTAGACTTTGTTAGAAATGTCCTAGTTGTGAGTAGGACTAAGACAAAGGATATGGTCTGGAACGATATGGATCTTTGTTATGATAAAGAGTGTGCTAAAGTTTCTGATGAACATAAAATAGAATTCTTTGATGCAGAGATGCCTCTGTTTATGCTGTATACTTCAGGATCAACAGGTACTCCGAAAGGTCTTGTCCATACTTCAGGAGGGTATCTTGTCTATGCAAGCATGACTCATAAGTTAGCTTTTGACTTGAAGGAAGATGATGTCTACTGGTGTACAGCTGATATTGGTTGGATTACTGGGCATAGTTATGCTGTTTATGGTCCGCTTGCTAATGGTTGTACCTCCTTAATCTTTGAAGGTGTTCCAACATACCCAGATGCTTCTAGAATGTGGAAAGAAGTTGATAGACATAATGTGAAATCGCTATATACAGCACCAACTTTGATTAGATTATTAATCAAAGCTGGGGATCAATATCTTAGAGATTCAGATAGAACTTCATTGAGGGTATTAGGATCTGTAGGAGAGCCTATTAATCCAGAAGCATGGAACTGGTTTGTAGAAAAGGGTGCTAATAATCAAGCACCTCTTGTAGATACTTGGTGGCAAACTGAGACTGGTGGACACATGATCTTACCACTACCAGGAGCACACAAGTTGAAGCCAGGGTCTGCATCTAAGCCTTTCTTTGGTGTTGATGTGGCTTTATTAGATACAGATGGTAAAGAGATCGAAGGAGTTGGCAAAGGAGCTTTGTGTATTAGAGCTGCGACTCCTGGTATGGCTAGAACTATTTATGGTGATCATGATAGATATATTCAAACATACTTTAGTAGTTTCAAAGGTTTTTATTTCTCAGGAGATGCTGCTAGAAGGGATGAAGATGGCTATATCTGGATAGAAGGTCGTATGGATGATGTTATTAACGTATCAGGCCATAGAATGGCAACTGCTGAAATAGAAGCTGTATTGAATACTCACTCTAGTGTTGCAGAATCTGCTGTAGTTGGTATGCCTCATGATATCAAAGGTGAAGCAATTTATGTCTATTGCATACTAAAAGATGGTCATGATGGTAAGGGTGCTGGAGATGAATATCTTGATAGCATCAGAAAAACATTGGTATCTTATATTAGACAAGAGATTGGTCCAGTAGCAAGTCCAGATGTGATTCAGTTTACTCCAGATTTACCAAAAACTCGTTCTGGTAAAATTATGAGAAGAATTTTGAGAAAAATAGCAGCAAATGATTTTGATAATTTAGGTGACACATCTACACTTTTAGATCCGAGTATAGTAGAGTATCTGATAAAAAATAGATAACCTAAAACTCATGAGCTCTTCTTTATTTCAAGGGTATGTCAAAATATTCTTAGCCTTGGTTTTTTGGGCTAGCTTATATCATATAGCACCTATTCCATTAGAGTATGTCGATATATATATGGTTGGTCTTATTCGTTACATTATGGCGTCTTTGATTTTTCTTGTAGTGCATTATATTTTTACCAAAACATTATTTCCACGCTTAAATCTTAGACAATGGCTTTATGTTATAGCTGTAGGGTTCTTTGGAGTGTTCTTGTACAACATAACATTCTTATGGGCTGAGAAACTTATATCAGGAAATATTGTTGCGATTATATATGCTTTTAGTCCATGTTTAATAACTATACTGTCAAGCTATATGTTCAATATGAGAGTTAATCAACAAGCAAAAATAGGTATCTTAGTTGCTTTGTTAGGTACAATTGGTGTTGTTATGTTTTCTAGTGGTGCCTCACAATGTTCAACTAGCGTAAATATGAATCTCGGAGAAGTATTAAGTATATTAGCAGTTGTTTGTTTCTCAGCTTATGCAATATTCGGTAAATGTTGTGTAAGAGAAGGTGTTGATATGATTACAATCAATACTTATGGAGCTATAGTTGGCATGATAATGTTTGCTGTTGTAAGTTTATTTAAATCTGATTTTTCTCAACTTGCTAATACAGACATTAAGTTCTGGGTGAGTATGTTATACATAGCTGCATTTGCAACGGTATTAGCTTATTTATGGTACTTAAGAGCTCTTGAAGAAATTGGGGTTTATAAGACGGCAGTTTTTCAAAATACTATGCCATTCTTAGTTATTTTGATTGGTTTTGTTTTATACGGAGAAACAATTTCGATCTTATCACTACTTTTTGGGGGAGTAGTATTCTTGGGTGTGTATATGACAAATGTTGCAGTTAGTAAAAGAGCTTAAGTTATAATTTATTCTTAAAATCCGCACCGTATGGTGAATACTTAAATCCGATACTTTCACGATTATGAACTTCAACAAGCCTTGAGTGTAGATTAGAACTAGTAGCCGAATCTCTATGGAATTTACTCCATTGATTGTTTTTGTAGGTGTCTTTACAACCTACGAGCATGAAAGCTAGGCTTATAAAGCCTATGATTTTTTTTAGCACAATTGAAAATTCATAGATCAGTTAATAATAAAGTTAATTATATATTATTGGGTTAAATTAACGAATAGATAAAGATTTTTAAACAGTAATTATTCATGAAAATAAAGTTTTACTAATCAATTTTTAATAGATGCTATTATTTTTTTCTATATATTCGTGGATTAATAATGGTTATCCTTAGTGCGTTTTTCATTTATCTGTATTGGTTGTATGAATAATAGAGGTTTCTCAATAACAGAGCTAATGATAGTGGTAGCTATTTTCGCTATTATAGCTGCTGCAGCGCTGCCGTTATATTTAAATTATCAAGTTAGAGCAAAGCTTTCAGGTACTGATATGACAGCTAGAAGCTATATTGATGAAATGACTCATTATGCAAACGTAAACGGCGAGTTTCCTGATGATGATTCTGAGCTTTGGGGGTGTGTTGAAGTAAATAAAGGTAGTGTTGTAGAAGTATGTAAGGAAAAAGTAGATGCTCAAAATGCATATATTGAAGTACATGTTGAACCAACTTTAATACCTGATATTACAGATCCATATTACCAGTATAACCTATCTATAGTAGAGTAAATTTAAAATTAGGAGACAGATAATGAGTATAAAAAAAGTAATAATTATTTTTTGGAGTATTTTTTTTAGTATTTTATTATTGAATGCTACAAATCTAGAAGTTGTAAAAAGCGCTGGAAACATTCCTATAAATATGGTGCCCGGAGTTACAAATCCTATAGGCGAAAACGAATCAGCACACTCTGAAAGAGATAGCTATTTTAGTCAAATAGGTCTTTTGAATGCTAGTCAAGTTCAAGTAAATGATGAAGATAGCGGTATTTATGTTGGTGAGGATTCAGAAGGTAATAAAATGTTTGCTTTTTATCCATCTGTTGAAGTTCCTGAAGATTCAATTATGGGTCAGGGTGATCCTGATCAGATAGTTAATAATATTGCAGAGAGATACTCCTCCTCTTCTGATAGCTTCATAGCTGAAGCTGCAAAGAACTTCGTTGAGGCAGTCAAAGATCTAGAACCATCTGACTTTAAAGGTTGGAGTGCTATGGGGTCTGCTTGTTCTTCGGCAGGATTATCAAGGGTTAAATTTAGATCACCGGGAAGCTTATCTAATACATGTGGAAACCCAAGTTATCCTAATACTGTACTATGTACTCAGTCATCAGGAGGAGCTGCTTTTTCTAATATAGATTCTAGTTTAGGATACGGGTGTGCAAGTTAGAAAGCACTTATCGCTGCATCTCTTCTAAAAACCACCTATCAAGAGAAATTATACAGTTTCCATATTTAATAGAAGCGTAAGTTCCTCCATTATATGCTGAGCTAATATCTGAGCAGATATTATCACGGTATCCTTTAAAATCTTTGATGTTAGATCCTTTAAGAGAATATAGTTTTTTGTCATACGTTTGCATTTGAGTCTTGAGGCATTGGTTAATTTCATAAGCATTACCATCACATACTGGATTATTGGCAAAAACTAGTATTGGTAGAAACAGTGAGAGTATTATTCTAAGCATTATTCTATATTTCGATAATATGACTATCTAAGTCAAGAAAGTCATTAATTTTATTTTTTTCGGTTGTGGTAATGAAAACCTGTGATTTTAGCTTTTTTAGATAGTTAAATAGTGTCTGTGTGTGAATATTATCAAGTTCAGATGTTATATCATCTATTAGATAAATACATTTATTTTCATTTTCTAGGTTATGAATTTCTCCTTGTGCTAGTTTGATTGCACAAATTAGTAGTTTTTGTTGACCACGGGAGAAGATATCCTGTATTGGCTTATGATTTGTAGTTAGGACTATATCTGCCTTATGAGGTCCATGATTAGTTACATTGTATCTATTATCAGATTCAAATGACTCCTCTAAAACCTGTGTTAGACTTTTGTGTGAATTCCAACCGCGGAAGTAATCTATGTCCAGTTTCAAATTTGGGTTAAACTGCGATAGAATTTCATAGATCTTTGGTTTTAATTTTGAGAAATAAGTATGTCTTTTTTTATCCAATATATCTGCAAATTCACATAATTTTTTATCTATTCCGTTAATATAAGTTTTAGGATAGTTTTGTTTGAGAGCTGAGTTTCTTTGCTTTACTAAAAATTTGGTTTGTTGCCATATTTTTAAAAATGTTTTATCAAGATAAAAAGCTCCCCAGTCGAGTACTTTACATCTTTGTTGAGCACCTGAATTTATAATGTTGAAGCTTTCAGGATTCATTAATTGGATAGGTAAAACTCGAGTTATCTCAGTGTGATTTTTTTGAATTTCTGAGTTTAGTTTTGAAATATTATTACTATTTTTCTTGCGTGATAGTGAGATGATTACTTCATCTTGGTTATAGGCTTTAGTGTATACTATAAACTCATCGCAATCATGATTAATTATGCGATTGAGCTGTGAGCTGCGAAATGATCTACTATGTGAGAGAAAATATATCGACTCAAGTATAGATGTTTTACCAGAACCATTTTTGCCAACTATAAAGTTTATACTATTTTTAAAATCAAAACTCTTAAAAGGAATATTTCTAAAGTTTTGTAAGCGTAAGTTGGCTATATACATTTTTTAGATAAATTCTAAGCTGTTATTATAAATTTGTTGTTTTAGTATATCAGGATTTAGTTGATAAATATCCTTAAGCAATTCAAAAATTGTAGGTATATTTTCTGGAGTGTTAATATCTTCATGACTATTATAAAGTCTCATGTCAGGTGAGTCTGTTTCTAAAACAATATTTTTAGGATTAACTTTTTGTAGAGTTTGTTTAAGTTTTGATTGTGGATGAGAGATAATTCCTCCAATGCCTAATTTAAAACCAAGATCTATATACTGTTGTGCGATAAAATCATTTGCGTTAAAAGCGTGAATAATGCCACCATTAGTAAATTTTAAATCTTTAATGATTTGTAGTACCTCACTATGAGATTTTACAGCATGAATAATTACTTGTTTATTGAGATTTTTAGCAATAGCTATTTGCGCTGAGAAAAATTCTATCTGTTTATCAAAGTTTTCAAATCTTTTATCTAGACCAATTTCCCCAATTATTTTAGTTGAGTGTTTATTGCTATATTCCTCTAAAGCATTTAAGTCAGAGATACTATGATTATTAATAAATACTGGATGTAAGCCAAAACAAATAGATATATTATTATATTGATGATTAAGTTGAATTAGATTGTCCCAATTATTTCTTTGAGTAGCAGGGTTTATAAAGTGAGTAATACCTAATTCATCACAGTTTTGTAATAGTGTAGTTCGTGTTTTATCAAAAATAGTAAAATCTAAGTGACAATGCGTATCAATAAACATAGATGTTTAGTTAAATTCTTTGGGTTATTAAGTTATAATATAGCCCAATATTCATAATAATTATACTTTCCAGCATCTAGAGAGTATTAATAAAGTAAACATTTATCTATAGGGTTTGTAAATGAGCAAAGTTACAAAAGATTTTTTATTTGAATTAGGTACAGAAGAATTACCTCCAAAAGCATTGCGAAATTTAGCACAGTCACTGTTAAACAGTGTAAGTAACCAATTACAAGAGGCAAAAGTTAGTTTTGGTAAAACTAAGTGGTTTGCGTCACCAAGAAGGTTATCTTTTGTAATTAAAAATTTAGCAGAGTTTCAAGATGATATAGTTATTGAAAAACAAGGACCTTTAGTAAATATTGCGTATAAAGATGGTGAACCAACAAAAGTAGCTTTGGGATTTGCAAATTCTTGTGGTGTAGAGCTTGATCAGTTAGATAGAATCGAAACACCAAAGGGTGACAAACTTTATTATAAAACTACACAGTCTGGTCAGCCAACTATTTCCTTATTGCAAGAAATCATTGCAAAAGCGCTTAAACAGCTACCAATTCCAAAAATGATGCGTTGGGGTGATTCGGTAGTTGAATTTGTGAGACCTGTGCATTGGGTCTTGGCATTATACGGTAGAGAAGCTGTTGATATTGAAATTCTAGGACATAAGGCTTCTAATGTTACTTATGGGCATAGGTTTCATCATCCTGATGCAATATCTATCAATGAGATTTCTGAATATGAGGGAGTATTAGCTGAAGCTAAAGTTCTTGTCGATTGGGAGCAACGCAAGCAGATGCTAATTGAACAAGCCCAAAAGATAGCTAAAGAAAATAACTATAAAGTAGTTTTGGATGATGATCTTGTTGAAGAGGTTTGTGCTATTGTAGAGTATCCAAATGCTATGCTATGTAGTTTTAATAATGATTTCTTGAGAGTACCGCAAGAGGCGTTGATATCCTCAATGGAGGAGCATCAAAAGTGTTTTGCATTATTAGATTGCGATAATAATCTTGTTGCAAACTTTATTACAATCTCAAATATTGAGAGTAAGAAGCCTGAGCTTGTAACATCTGGTAATCAAAAAGTTATGAACGCAAGATTAGCTGATGCGGCATTTTTCTATGATACAGATCTGAAGAAATCTTTAGAACAGTTATTACCTAGATTAGAAAATGTTACATTCCAAAATAAACTTGGAAATATGTATCAAAAAGCTCAAAGAATTGCTAATACAGCACAGAAATTAGCAGATTTGAATAATGTAGATAGCCAACAAGCTTACAGAGCTGGTTTATTAGCTAAGGCTGATTTGATATCTGATATGGTATTTGAGTTTACTGATCTACAAGGTATCATAGGTAAGTATTATGCAAAAGCGCATGGTGAGGCAGGTATTGTCGCTGATGCTATAGAACAACAGTATTGGCCAAAATACTCTGGTGCAGAATTACCAAAAACTGATGTCGCAGCTTGTGTTGCATTGGCGGAAAAGTTAGATACTCTAGTTGGGATATTTGGAATTGGTCAAAAACCAACAGGAAACAAAGATCCATTTGCTCTAAGAAGATCTGCAATTGGTATTCTACGTATTCTAAGAGATACAAATATTGATATAGCTTTAGAAAAGATTATCGAAATTGCATTAGATAGCTATAAAGAAGTTAATAACTTAGAGTTTAGATCTGATATGAAAGCAGAAGTTATATCATTCTGTCTAGATAGACTAAAAAATCTATATAAAGATGAAGGTGTTGCTGTAAATATCTTTGAGTCAGTGATTAATACAAAATATGATTCAATCAAGGATTTTGCAGCTAGAATATTGGCTGTAACTAGCTTTCTATCTTCAGATAAAGCGCAGAGCCTTATAGCATCAAATAAGCGTGTTGCTAATATTCTTAATAAGAACGCTTCCGATGAGAATAAGGATTTTTATGATATTGAGTTAGCTAAATCGATAGGTAATGAGTATGAGCTAGCACTTGCTTATAGTATCGAAGAAATAAGTGCTGATCTTGATAAGTATTTAGACAATAGAGACTATGGCTATGCTTTAGAGCTTCTAACTTGTCTTGATAAAGTCATTAGTGAGTTCTTTGAAAATGTAATGGTTATGGATGATGATGCCAGTGTCAGAGATAATCGAATTGCATTACTTGCAACTATTCATAAGATGTTTATTGGTGTAGCTGATATTTCAAAACTTTAATCTTTAATATATTTATTTCATCACTTTTCTGTTTTATTATGTTTAATAAAACAATCTTTTTTTAAAAAATATGTCAGAACAAAAAAATGTTTTAGGTGGTATATTGAAGCCATGTTGTTTAGAGCCTAAGACTGGGTTTTATAGAGATGGCTTTTGTCGCACTGATAATCATGATCATGGCTTACACGTTGTTTGTGCTATTATGACAGAAGAATTTTTGGAGTATACAGCATCAAGAGGTAATGATTTGTCTACGCCTAATCTTTTGTTTGATTTTCCTGGGCTTAAAGCAGGAGATAAATGGTGCTTGTGTGCATTGAGATGGCTAGAAGCATATCAAAATGGAGTAGCTCCAGAAGTAGTACTTGAGTCGACCAATGAGAAAGCCCTACAAGTAGTTAAGAAAGAATATCTGTTAGAAAAGACTCATTCTGTAGAGGTTTAGTGTATAATTTTACCTCAAGAAGATAAAAGGTATATTTACAAATATTAGATGGTCAAATTGCTAAAACAGACCTTTTATTTTAAATAATTCTTTAGGGTTGTGGATGACTATATCAGGCTGTAATTGAATGCACTCGTTAGTATCTCCATATCCATAACTTACAAAACAAGATTTTAAACTACAATTCTTGGCAAACTTGATATCTGTTAAAGTGTCACCAATAATATATGTTTTTTCTTTTTCAATGTTAGGATATTTAGCACTAATAACTTCTGAAAACAGCTTTGGGTTAGGTTTATTATACTTACAAGAATCAGCACCAATAACTTCATCAATATATCTATCAATCTTATTGTACTTAAGAATCTTTTCTATTGATTCACTTCCTTTATTACTTAGAACTAAAATAGTAACGTCTTTCTTTTTGAGAAAATCTAGAAGTGCAGTAATACCTTCGTAAACGTTTATATATTTATATCCATTATTATTATATAAGTTTCTATAGATCTTAACTAAGAAATCTATGTCGAAATTTAAGTTCAGACTTGCATTTATTTTTGAAAAAGTCTTTTCCAGTGAGCATCCTAGTTTTAAAGTATCCTTAATAAGATCCTTGGATATATTTTTATTTAGTGACTTGTATGTCAAGTCTGTAATATTTAAGATACTATCTTTTGTATCACAAATCGTTCCATCAAAATCAAATATGGCTAAAATCATAATGAGTTCCTGGGATAATTGATTAGTATAAGTTATAAGAAAAAATCATTTATTAAAAGAATTTTTATTCTGATTTATTAATTATAATAACGAATTTATGAATACTTTTTATTTAGTTTATAAATTCCAAAAAGCAGTATAACTGTTGCTAATGCAAAGATAAATTGAAAAATTGGAGATGCTATCACTAAATCTCTACCGTGATAGAAACTTATAAAATAACTTCCGCTTGCCGCAATCATATTTTTGATAAAGTTAACAATCGAGTTAGCTGTGCCAAAACTATGGTCAATTTGATCAATTGCAAATGAATAAATAAGAGTTGAGCTAAAGGCTACATTTCCACATAAAACAAACATTATTAATGTATAAAAAAAGGCATTATCAAGATTTAGGCTATTAAAGATAATTGAAATAATACAGCTTATAGTTATAAGTGCGACACTATAGTATAAAAATTTAAGTTGTTGAACTTTGCTTGAGTGTCTTTTTATCAAGTAATTTGCAAATATAGCAGCAACACAGCATAAACCATAATATATACAATACCATAAAGATCCTGTTGCATAGCTACCTAGGTAAATTAAAGCTGATGATGAAATATAGATAAAAAGAGCTGCAAAAATAGTACCACTTGCAACTGTAGCAAGCATAAAGCGTGGATTAGTTAAATGTTGAAAGTAGCTTGGTATTAATTTTAGAATACTAGACTTTCTATCTTTATGCTCTAGGGTTTCTTCAATTAGAAAAGCACATAGAAGCATAACTACACCATATATAGTTAAAAAGTGAAATGTACTTTGCCAAGTATGAGTTAAATTTGTAAGAATAGTACCAATTATTGGAGCTACTATTGGAGCTATTAACAATATTATTATTATTGATGCTACAAGGTTTGTAAGTTTAGCACCTTTGTAACAATCACGAGCTATTGAGAAGGCTATTACAGCACCTACTGAGTCAGATAATCCTTGTATCAAACGCATTATTTCAAGCATTTTGAAGTTATAACTATATGAACATAGGACAGTACTTATGATATAGATTACGCTACCAATGATAATAATCTTTTTACGGCCATATTTATCAGAGATAGCTCCCCAAAAAAGCATACCGAATGAAAAGCCAATAAAATATGTTGCAAAGGTTGTAAGAACTGTACTATTGCTAACACCAAAGTCATTAGCTATCAGTGGAATAGCAGGAGCATAAGTGTTGACAGCTAGTGGTGGAAGGGCAGCAAACAAAGCCAGTACTATAGGGAATAATTTAGAATCTCGAGTTATATTTTTCATAATTAGATAGCAGAGAAAATGTCATATATTATTTTATGGTATCAAGTATATACTCTTTTAATTTTTTACCAACTATTTCATATCTCCAACCAACTAATAGCTTATTATTTGAGTAATTGGGATCGATACTAAGATTGTATGCTACTGAGCGAATATCTTTTCTTGATGCTATTAATGAAGCATCGAATTTGAAGTTTCTTGTTTCATTATCAAAAAAAATAGTTATTTTGTCATTTATCTCGGTGGATATTTTAGCTCTAGATTTTTGCTCTAAGTTTATATGCTCTAGATTCTGTTTAGAGTTTATAACTGTTATTATGCTTTTTTTGATCCAAGGCTTAAGTTTTTTTAGTTCTTCAGTATCAAATGAGTTTAAAGACTTAGGATTTTTATGAGCTATTGCATAGAGAATTTTATTATCAAAAATAAATCTAACTGGAATATTTTTTTGTTGAGCGATAGATTCACGCCATTGAGCTACCAATATGGCGTTTTTTTGAGTTTTTTCATTAAACTTTTGTATATTACCAATTTTATTATGGATGTTATCAACAGTGTTAAACTCTGTTTTTTGTATCTCTAATAGTTCTTCATGGAAGTATTGCTTATAATCAGTTCGATTAAGTTTTGATTCAAGATGGTATTTGATTTCTATAAGATGCTCAACATCTTTTAGAGCATAGTCAAACTGCTTTTGAGAAAGCGGCCTTTTACGCCAGTCTGAAAACTGAGATTCTTTCTCCATTTCAATATCAAGTACATCTTTGAGTAGAGCCTTGAGAGATATTTGTGATTGAGTACCTAAAAATGAAGCCGCAAGCTGAGTATCAAAAATATTATTAACTTCGCAATCAAAAAATCTTTTTATAATTGGGATATCATTTGTTGCCGAGTGGATTATTTTTTGGATATTAGTATCCTCAAAAATATCTTTAAGTTTACTAAAATCAAGATCTTCTAGAGTGTCTATCAAGAAGATTTCATTTTCAGTAGCTATTTGTACAAGACAAAGCTCTGGGTAATATGTACGCATCCAGTAAAATTCAGTATCAACAGCTATTTCTTTAGTATTTTTGAGAGTTTGTACAATATTCTCTAATTTTTTATTTGTATCTATTATCATTTTTTTAATTTGTTGAGAGGTTTACGCCATGCATGGGTGGCTATTTGTTTAGCATTTTGGGTGATTAAATCTCCGTGAGCGAGAATTATTTTATCAAAATCCCAATCTAGAATTTCCTGTAAAGAGTGAGCTGCAAGTTCTTTATCACTCCAACCTATTTGATATTCTGGAGCAGGTTTAGCTTTGTTCCACATTCTAAGAATTAGCCACCATATCTTTATACCCCAGCCTATATTGTTTGTATTACTACCTATATTTTCAATAACATCTACTAATATTAGAGTTTTGGTGTCTTTATGAAGAAAAGCAACCTCGTTCATAATTTTATTACCCAGAATGGGTTGCTGTAGTAACTCTTCCGAGATAGGCTCATCAGTAAGTATCTTATCATATTTTAGACCAGGCTGTTTCTTATCCACACCTTCGCAGATATAAGTTTTAGCCTTAGGAAAAGCATCTTGTGCAGATTTGACATGTAAATGATGGAAGTTTCCAGGAGCTATTATACAGCTAACGTCGCCAATCTTTAAAATCCTATTCTTTAAACTATTATCAATCTTACATGGAGAGTGTATTAGTATGGAATCATCTTTTAGCTTTACTAGTGTTGTTCGGGAGCTAAATTTTATCCCCGAATACTTAATTGGATATTCAATAATCCATATTCTATCAGTTATAAAAGGATATATTTCATACATTAGTTTGTATTTATTAATAAGTAGTAGATTAAACTAGGTATATGTTATCATTTTCATAGATTTATTGTTTAATAAAATTAGATGATTGCTGATAATTCTAAAGATTTTGATTTAAAAAGTTTCTTGGCTAACTTGACTACACACTCTGGTGTTTATCGTATGCTTGATAAGCACGGAGAGATAATCTATGTCGGTAAAGCAAAAAATCTCAAAAATCGGGTAAATAGTTATTTTTCTAAAGGTGCGAAAGATAGTAAAACTCTAATGATGGTAGAGCAAGTAGCTCGAATTGAGATAACTATTACTCCTAGTGACTATGAAGCATATTTGTTAGAAAACAATCTCATTAAGCAACATCGTCCTAAATATAATATTCTATTTAAAGATGATAAAAGTTATCCATATCTAGTAATTTCTCGTGATAAATTTCCTAGAGTATCTTTTTATCGTGGTAAATCAGCATATAAAAAAGGTCAATGTTTTGGACCTTATGTATCTATATCATCAGTTAAGAATACTCTAAATATCATCCAAAAAATCTTTCCAATCCGGCAGTGTGAAAACTCATACTATAAGTCTAGGGTTAGACCATGTTTGCAATATCAAATTAAACGCTGTCTAGCACCATGTGTAGGCTTGGTCTCTCAAGAGCAATATGATGAACAGTTAGCTATTTTGAAGAAGTTTTTAGCGGGGAAGTTTAGTAGTGTTTTAGAAGACATTTCAGCTAAAATGTATCAGGCTTCTGAAGATATGGAGTATGAAAAGGCTCAAGTTTATCGCGACCAGTTAGTGATATTACGCAAATTACAACAGCAGCAAATAGTAGATATCCAAGAAGATAAAACATTTGATGTAATCGGTATCTATATGCAAGATAGCTATGCAAGTATAGCCTTATTACAAATTCAAAATGGTGATGTTGTCGCAGATAGACATTGGAGTATCGATGCCAAAGGCCAGGATAAAACTTCAATAATGCATGCATTCTTATCACATTTTTATTTAGGTGATGAAATTCGTAATATTTGGCCAAAAAATATAATCATATCAAAAGTTGAGTTTGCTGATATTACTGATCTTATGAATAGTATCTCTCAAAAAATTGGTCAAGCCATAAATTGGATAGTTGCACCAGCTGCTGACAATCTCAAATGGTTGAAATTAGCTGAGGTAAATGCACGACAAAAGTTAAACATCTACACAAGTTCAAAATCTCAGTATCAAAAACGCTTAGAATCACTCAAAGAATTTCTTGAGTTAGAAAAAAATATTAAGCGTATTGAGTGTTTTGATATTTCGCACTTTCAAGGTGAGGCAACCATAGCATCATGTGTTGTATATACAGATGAAGGTGAGGACCGCAAATCTCATCGCAGATACAATATCAAGGATATTAAAGCCGGAGATGATTATGCAGCAATTCATCAGGCAGTATCGCGTCGAGTTAGTTCAGGTTTAGAAGCTGACAACCTCCCTGATGTTATGATAATAGATGGTGGTAAAGGGCAGATTCATCAAGCAGAAGCCGTTTTTAGAGAGTTTGGAATTCAAGATAAAGTCCAACTTGTAAGTTTAGGTAAAGGTATTGAGCGTATAAGTGGTAAAGAAAAAATCTACAAAGGTTTTGATGATACCGAATATACACTAGATGAACACAATCTAGGGTTTTTATTATTACGACAAGTTAGGGACTCTGCTCATGATCATGCGATTAAAGGTCAGCGTAAAAAAGTAAGTGCAAATAGACAATCATCAATTATTGAAGAAATAGAAGGCGTTGGACCGAAGCGCCGTAAAGCTTTGATAATGTATTTTGGAGGCTGGCAAGAGCTGTCTAGAGCATCTGTTGATGAAATAGCAAAGGTTAAAGGAATTAGTAAAAAATTGGCTCAGGAAATATGGGAGTGCTTTCATTAAAAAAATACTAAACATCAGCAACATAATGGCGTAGAATATTCGCATTTTAAAAACTATCAAATTAAGAAAATGAATAAAAAAGGTTTGCTACTAATTATTTTAGGAATATTTTCAATACTCTTTTGTTACTACTTTGTCGATAGACAAATTGTTTGGTTTCTATATGAGCATAATTCTCGACAATACACGATTATGAAGTTTTTCTCAGATGATATTATTTCATTTATAAAAGTTTTGGTATTTGTATTTTATGTATACTATTTCATTAAGCTTATACTCAAAAAAGTAGTAGATATTGATACAAAATTCTTGCTAGTAGCTAATGCAATTATAATTGGGCAATTTATCAAAGATATTTTAAAGGGTATTTTTGGTAGATATTGGACGGAAACTTTTAAGAATAATCCTTCTTTGATTAGAAATGATTTATATGGGTTCAATTGGTTTTCATTCGATAATATTAACAACTCTTTTCCATCTGGTCATGCTACATTTATATTTTCATTTAGTGTAAGTATGTGGATTTTATTTCCAAAATATAGATGGCTTTGGGCATTGTTGGCATTTTTAGTCGTGGTTACACAATTGTTACAATACTTCCACTTTGCTAGTGATTTAATTGCTGGATCAATGCTAGGATCAATAATTGGGTATTATGCGGCCCGGTCTTATAGTCAGAAAACTAAACAGTCTTAAATAGAAATACAAATCTCACAAAACTATAGTTATAAAATATCGATATGTTAAAATTATTACAAATATTTAATATTTGATTTAATTAGACAAAAATAATAATGGAAAAGAAACAAGTTAAAGCAGTATCACTAATCTCTGGTGGTCTTGATTCGATGCTTGCAACAAAGCTGATGCTAGAGCAGGGTATACATGTAGAAGGTATAAATTTTTTTACTGGTTTTTGTGTTGAGGGACATACTCATGCAATTCGTAAGCAAGATAAAGAAAAACAAAAACGTAACAATTCACTATGGGTTGCTGAGCAGTTAGGGATTAAGTTACATATTATTGATGTGATTGAAGAGTACAAAGATGTCTTACTAAACCCTAAATATGGCTATGGTGCGAATATGAATCCATGTCTAGATTGTAAGATTTTTATGGTGCGTAAAGCAAAAGAATGGGCAAAGGAAAATGGCTTCGATTTTATAATTACAGGTGAAGTAATAGGTCAAAGACCAATGTCACAGCGTAAAAGTACAATGCCAGTTGTTCAAAAACAATCGGGTGTAGATGATTTATTACTTAGGCCGCTAAGTGCTAAAAACTTGCCAGAAACAAAACCTGAAAGAGAAGGTTGGGTTGATAGATCTAAGCTAATGGGAATAACTGGTAGAGGTAGAAAAGATCAAATGAGAATGGCGCGTGAGTGGGGTATAGAAGATTATGCATCTCCTGCTGGAGGATGTTGTTTTCTTACTGATAAACAATACTCTGATAAACTAGTTGATTTATGGCAGGCGCGTAACTCAAAAGAGTATGAATTTGATGATATTATGCTTCTTAAAGTAGGCAGGCATATTCGTTATAAACCTGAGTATAAACTTATAGTCGGTCGCGAAGAAGGTGAGAATAATTATTTAAATGGCTATAAAAATCAATTTATACATGTTTACTGCTCATCCCATCAGGGTCCTTTAATTCTTATTGATGGCGACTTTGACAAGGCTGATGAAGAGTTTACGGCACAAATTTTAGGCAGATTTACTCAGGGCAAAAATGCTGAAAGCGTAACAATGGTGTTTAACTATCTTGATGGTACTAGTAAGGAAGTTGTAGTTAAGCCAATGCCTGCTGATGAGATTAAAAAAGAGTGGTATATATAATGCAACAATTAAATTTAGAAAGACTTCTTTGCCCAATGCCAGTTATCAAAACACAAAATGCTTTGAAAGCTATGCAGTCAGGGGAACAACTAAAAGTAGTTTGTACAGATCCGGGGACTATGCATGATATTCCAGCATGGTGTAAAGTAAATGATTATATACTTGTCAAAGCAGAACAAGTAGCAGATAAATATGAATTTATAATAGAGGTGAAATAGTGGATCATTCGGTTTTAAATGTGTTGGTTTGTCCAGTTTGTAACTCAAGCTTGCATTATGACAAAGAAAATCAGCTTTTAATTTGTAAGGCTGACAAATTAGCCTATCCAATTCGTGAGAATATTCCAGTAATGTTAGTTGAAGAAGCCAAAAAACTAACGCTAGAAGAGGTAAAAAAATATGGCTAATATTCATGTTGTAATTCCTGCTAGACTTAAGTCAACACGTCTACCTGGCAAGATGCTTGCAGATATCGCTGGTAAGCCAATGATTCAAAGAGTATATGAACAGGTAGCTAAATCAAAATTTAAGAGCATAATCATAGCTACAGACTCAGAAGAAATAAAAGAAGTTGCAGAAAAATTTGGTGCAAAAGTAATCTTAACAAGAGACGATCATGAATCTGGTACAGATAGGATAGCTGAGGCAGTTACTAAGCTAGGTTTTGCTGATGAAGATATTGTTGTCAATGTACAGGGTGATGAACCTTTGATTCCAATTGAAAATATCGAGCAAGCAGCGCAATTATTAATCGAAAAGCCACAAGCAGTTGTCTCGACATTGTGTGAGAGAATTACTGAACCTGAAGACATATATAATCCAAATAATGTCAAAGTTGTTTTTGATAAAAATAATTATGCTTTATATTTCAGCAGAGCCTCAATCCCTTTTGAAAGAGGTTTTTCAGAGAATCATCAAGTTAGTATATCTGAGTTTTTTAGACATATTGGTATATATACTTATAGAGTTGGTTTTTTGAAGCACTATGCGGAACTTGAAATATCACCAATCGAAAAATATGAAGCTCTTGAGCAACTAAGAGTGTTATATAATGGTTATAAAATTGCTGTTGAGCAATCAGCTAAACCAACTCCTGCTGGTGTTGACACGCTTCAAGATTTAGAAAAAGTAAGGAAACTGTTTGATGTTTAAACTAGATTCTCGTTTAGAGGCAGATACATTTGAAATTTATGAACACTTAGACTGTAAAGTTTTGCTAATGAATAACTCAATAGTGCCTTGGTTTATAGTTGTACCGTTTACAGATAGAACAGAGTGGTATCAACTTGATGATTCACAGCAGTATAATATTAATAAGATTATTAATAAACTATCTAGCTTTGTAGTTAAAGAATATAATACAGACAAACTAAATGTAGCTACTATAGGTAATGTAGTTAAGCAAATGCATATTCATGTAGTAGGACGTTTTGAAAATGACCCTGTATGGCCAGCTCCAGTTTGGGGTAATATTCAGTCTAAAGCATATACTGAACAAGAAAAAAATAACTTATTAGAAAAAGTCAAAAATATATTCTAGTTAGATTAATCTTGATTAATCATCATATACTATTTATTTCAGTTAACATTTAAATTATTAATTAGTTATAATATTAAGTAAATAATTTTTTATTTTAAATGGCTTGAATTTCTATGAAATTAAACAAGATATTAATAACAGTTTCAGTTTTATTTATCCCTATACAGTTTTGTTATAGTTTTGCCCTTACTACAGGTGGTCAAATCAAAGACATGGCCCAAAGCTATGCTGAAAAAAAATATAATAGACAATATAAAGTTGAGAGAACTTATGATCGAGGATTATCTGTAGTTTTGGGAGAGTATGTTGATACAGGCTGGTTATCTAGTAAAAAAGTAAATGAATGTACTGTATTTGTGGCTAATCAACTTGATAATAGTCTTGTGAATGCTAACCCTACTGTGCCTAGCATAGACGGGAAGTACAACGTGAATAGTGATAATTGTGGTGAGAATATACTAATGCCGAAAATCAAAAAGTATATAGAAAGTAACTTTATAAAAAATTACTATAGCTTAGATACTATAAGTCTTCATTTAAAAATAAGCTATAACTCATCAGAAAACTATCGTGATCTTGAAAGATTGTCTTATAAAAATAAACGTACTTATGAAATATTTAATCAAGACAATAATTGGCTATTAAGTGCAGAAGAATGGTTTGCTAAATATAAAGGCCAACTTAAAGTTAAAAGTATTGTTATAGATATTTATAACCAACCTAAAAATCCTATGAGTATGACAAAAGCAATAGAGTTTGGCTATAATCTTGATTCTTATTTACGTTATTTGACAGATAGTAACAATATACAAGGGCTTTATATTCACGTAACTTCTTTAAGTTCTCAAGAGCTGAAAGATAAAGGTGGTTCCAAAACTAAAGTTGAATTATCAAAAGAACATCCTAGAGGAGTTATTTATAATTACTATTTTGGTATAGCTAATGCAAAAAATGAGCCACTTACAAAATCAAATATATTTGAACATGCCTATCTTACAGATTCTAATAGTGAAACTGGTTACATACTTGTTAAAGATTCAAAATACTATCAGCCGATTGAGAAAATATTAGCTAAAAAATAAAAGCTATTGGTTAATAAGCTACTAAACTTTATAGAAATGAATATATTAAGCCTGTTGTAACGATATTTACAGATGTATTGTTAAAATTTCTGACATAAATATAATTCACACCAGCACTTAAATTTAAGTAATTATTTATTTTATAATAGTATTTTAAGATGCCCATATAGTTATTATTGACTAATGTATAGTAGAATACTGCTTAGATATGGCAGCAGCATAGCCAAATTCAGCACCAAAGGATTCTGTAAATCTATATCCAACAGTCGTAAATACTATACCACTGGGAGATCCAGCCGTAGCTTGCCCCCATCCTCCACTAACTCCTACAAATGGTGCGGGTTCGAAATCTTTACTATTTATATCATCAAAGTTATATACGTTGTAATAGCTTTTTTTATCAAGTATATCCTCATCATGGAGAGGTTCTGAAGCAAAAGAAAAGTGTGATGTGATCAAAGCTATGATAGTATAAAAAAATATCTGAATCTTATAATAAAATGTAGTCAATTTTGACTCTAATAATTTACCAAGAATAGTCATTCTAGAACTTCATAGAATATCAGTTATTTTTACCACATATTATATGTGTGCCTTGACAAGCTTTTGAAATATAAAAAGTAGGCTTTATATTAAATTTTTCAAAATAGTTTTTTTCTAAGTAGTTAGTATAATCCTTCAAAAGTTTAGTCGGCAGAAGGTGTATAGTTGAGCCTCCAAAACCGCCGCCCGTCATTCTAGCTCCATAAACTCCAGCAAAACTTTGAGATAGCTCGACTAAGTAATCAAGTTCATTACAACTAACTTTATAATCATTTTTTAAAGAGTTATGAGATTGGTACATTAGGTTACCTAAATCATTCCAATCTTTACTTATCATTGCATTAGTAGCATCTATTACTCTTTGATTTTCTGTGTAGACATGCAATGCCAGTTTATAGTCTTCGTTCTTAAAATTAGCTTTAGTATGCTCTAATTTTTGTATATCTAGCTCACGCAGTGATTTTATATTATTAAATCTAGCTATATCTTCACAAACTTGACGACGTTCATTATAGGCAGAGTCTGCTAGATTATGTTTGATATTTGTATCACAAATAAGTACCGATAGATTGTCAAGTTCAAAAGGTATGTTGTTACAATGATTATCATTACAATCAATCATTGTTGCAGCATTCTGCTCTGAAAATAAACAAGCCATCTGATCCATAATTCCACATTTTGTACCAATATATTCATGCTCGACTTTTTGAGCAATTTCTGCAAGCTCAAGTTTAGAGATGTTTAGTTTATAGATTTCATTATAAGCATAAGCTAATGCAGTATTTAAAGAAGCAGATGATGAAAGACCAGCTCCAAAAGGTAAATCACTAAAGATGTAAATATCCGCACCTTTGATATCGTTATGGAAATCTAATTTAATTATATTTATAACGCCTTTTATATAGTTTTGCCATGTGTTTGATACTTCTTGTTTTATTTCATTGATATTAAAAGAAGTTGAGTCATCAAGATTTTCACTATAGACATTTACAACATTATCACTTCTTGTTGCTATAGATATAAAAGTGCCTTTGTTGATTGCAAATGGCATTACATAACCACTATTATAATCAGTATGTTCTCCAATTAAATTTACTCTGCCAGGAGAGAAAAAAACTTGGGGAGTTCTACCATAAAGTTTAACGAAACGATTGATTAGATTATCTTTGATACAGTCCATCATAATTATAGCTCTCTTAATACTTGTGCTGCTAGCTCTGGAGTAATATCTCTTTGCGATTCTCCAAGCATTTCAAAACCAACCATAAATTTCTTAACTGTTGCTGAACGCAATAATGGCGGATAGAAATGTGCATGAAGCTGCCAGTAATCAGATTCTATAGCATTTATTGAACCGTGCCAGCCCATTGAATATGGGAATGAAGTATCAAATAGCTTATCGTATTTTACTAATAATGTTTTAAGAGCATTGGCAAGTGATCTTCTTTGCAAATTATTCAGATGATTAATATGAGCGCATTTGAATTTTGGTAGCAATAATGTTTCATAGGGCCATGTTGCCCAAAATGGTACAACGATTAACCAGTCATCATTTTGATAAACAATTCGGTCTTTTTCATTTATTTCTCTATTAGCATAGTCTAACAGCATATTAGACTTGTTTTTCTCAAAGTATTGTTGTTGCGATTTATACTCTTTTTGAGCCTCTGTGGGTAAGAAGTCACAAGCCCAAATTTGTCCATGCGGATGAGGATTTGAGCAACCCATAATTGAACCTTTATTTTCAAAAACTTGCACCCACTGATATTTTTTACTGAGTTCACTAACTTCGGCTGCCCATAAATCTACAACTTTAGTTATATCTTCTTCTTGCATTGATGCCATTGTCAGATTATGTTTAGCAGAAAAACAAACAACCTTAGCAATACCTGTAGCACCACTTAATTGAAATAAATCGTCATTTATCTCAAGTTTAGGGTCTATCTTTTCTTTAGAAAGTGCTGAGAAATCATTCTCAAATACAAAAGTTTCTTTGAAGTCAGGATTTACTTCTCCATTTGCTCGAGTATTAGTTGGACAAAGATAACATTTATCATCATAGTCAGGAAGGGTGTTTTTTTGTGTTTCTTCTGATTGACCTTGCCAAGGTCTATTTAATCTGTGAGGCGATACTAATACCCATTCGTTAGTCAAAATATTTTTACGACGATGGGAGGATTTTAGTTGTGAGATTGTAGCTGAAATCTTCATTTATAATTAAAAAAATGTTGTTTTGTATTTTGAGTATAGTATATCATGAGTAATTGGAGTGTTTAGTAAAAATTAATGTAGGAAGTTTGTATGCAGAGTGAGAAAAAAATAAATTTTGTAGTCATTCGTGTGGCTATAATAGCAGCACTTGCTGGTTTACTTTTTGGTATGGATATTGGGTATGTCAATGGTTCATTACATTTTATATCCCAGACATTTGATTTAAGTGTTGCTGAGAGTGGTCATGTATCTAGTGTGTTGTTGCTAGGTGCTGCTTGTGGAGCGTTATGTAGTGGATTTTTGTCAAAGCTCTATGGACGTAGAAAAGTTTTATTAATTGCAGCTGCTATATTCTCTATATTTACAATCGTGGGTATTTTAGCTCCAAATTATGAAGTCTTTATTTCATCAAGATTTGTTTTGGGTATAGCAGTAGGTATAGCTTCATTTATAGCTCCATTATATTTATCTGAAATTGCTCCAAAAGAGTTTAGGGGAGCGCTTATAGCTTTGTATCAGTTAATGATTACTATTGGCTTATTTTTGGTTTTCTTGACAAATTCCGCATTAGAAAGTACTGGTTCATGGAGAATAATGTTAACTGTATTAGCAGTTCCATCTGTGATAATGTTTTTTGGGTGTTTGACGTTACCAAGAAGCCCAAGATGGCTAGTTTTAAAGGGCAATAATCAAGAAGCAGCATTAGTTCTTAAAAAGATAAGATCAAGTGAAGCTGAAGCTTTAGAAGAGCATGAGGAAATTAGGCAAACAACTCATACAGGAGTTAGTGTCTTTTCACTACTTAAGAAAAAGTTTTTTATAAAGGTACTATTACTAGGTATTGCTTTACAGGCATTTCAACAGTTTACTGGTATGAATGCTTTTATGTATTATTCAACAGATATTTTCAAACTAGCAGGATTTACTAATCCTTCAACATCAACAATAGTAATTGGTTTACTGAATATGTTGACTACGTTCTTAGCTATTAAGTATGTTGATAAGTTTGGACGTAAACCTATTTTATACTTTGGATTAAGTTTACTTATTACATCATGTCTTGTAGTAGGATTTATATTTAAAGCTCACTTTGAATATGGCCAACCAATGGTTTTATCTCAAACACTACAATGGACTGCTCTAATTTTCTGTTTATTGTTCATTTTTGGGTTTGCTATATCTATGGGGCCTGTAATTTGGATTTTATGTTCAGAGATTCAGCCTATTGAAGGTAGAGACTTCGGTGTTACAGCTTCAACTATGAGTAACTGGATTTGTAATGCTATTATTGGTAACTTTGCATTAACTTGGCTGACATTTCATCCAGATAGTACATTCTTTGGATTTGCTATATCTTGTATAATTTGCGTTTTGTTTGTGAAGTTTTTTGTACCAGAGACAAAAGATGTATCTCTAGAGGAAATTGAAAATAATCTAAGAGCTGGCAAACGTCTAGCTAAGATTGGTAGTTAATTTGTAAATTATTGAGTAACTAGTGAGGTTGAAGTATGGATGCTCATCAAGAATATAGAAGAATAGTTTATTTGATAGCGGCAATAGCAGCATTAGGCGGGTTGCTATTTGGTTTAGATCAGGGGTTTATTGGTAATGCTGGTGACACTCTCAATAAGCTTTATGGTTTAGACCCAAATGCTGCTGGTAGCTTCAATGCTATATTAGCAACAGGAGGTATTTTAGGTACTATTTGTAGTGGCTTTTTTACTAGATTCTTTGGTAGAAAAAATACATTAATGATTGCTGGATTTGCTTTCCTAGTAGGTGCTTTGATTTCATCTTTTTTGCCACCTATTGATATATTAACTTCATGTAGATTTTTACTCGGCTTTGGAGTTGGCTTGGCATCATTTGCTACTCCATTATACCTTGCTGAAACAGCGCCGACTAAGATTAGAGGAGCAATTTCAACACTATTTCAGCTAATGATAACTTTTGGTATATTTTTGATTTCTCTGACCAATATTATTATTGTGATGTGGTTGGGGCATCAAGAAATTTCATTAACTATGATGTTTAGTGTTATTACGTTCTTCGCATTTTTAATGTTTGTTGGGTGTTTTTTCTTACCTAAAAGTCCAAGATGGTTATTATCAAAAGGTAGAGACAGTGAAGCTCATAAGGTTCTTTCAAGACTAAGGGCTACTCATGAAATTGATAAAGAAATTGCTGAAACCAAAAAAGTTCTTAATACGGATCATGGTTCAGTTGTAGAGAGTCTAACTAAAAAATATTTCTGGAAAATATTAATCGTTGGTGTAATTATTCAAATGTTCCAACAATTGGTTGGTATTAATATGATGATTTATTATGCACCTCATTTTTTATCTGATGTTGGACTTAATGTATTAGTAGCAGCTCTTGCCGTGTATTTGGTTAACTTCTTATCTACATTCCCAGCTATAAGATGGGTCGAAAAATGGGGAAGAAAGAGGTTGTTAACAGTCGGTGCTATTGTGATGATGTCTTCATTGATAGTGTCTGCTATATGTTTTTACTTCATTAAGCATACTCAAGATCCAGCTGATTTTATCAAATATGTATTGCTTATATCTTGTTTGGTATATATTTTTGGTTTTGCTTGCTCATGGGGACCGGTTGCATGGACTCTTTGTTCTGAGATTTTCCCTATTAAAACTAGAGAGATAGGTATGACAGTTACAACAGTTGTTAACTGGACTTTTGCAGGATTTGTGATTGCAAATTCAAATGTTATTATGACAAAAGTAGCATTTGGTGATGTTATCATATTCCTAGTTTATGCAGCATTTTGTTTAGCAGCTATATTTTTCTTAAAAATGTTTGTACCGGAAACTAAGGGTACTAGCTTGGAAAAAATTGAAAATAATCTTATTTCAGGTAAGAAGCTTCGTGACTTGGGGCATTAGTCGCTTCTTAATAAAGTTGTATATTTCTACCAAATAATGTATCCTAAGCTTTGTAATTACTAATAGTTAAATCAAAAAATAAGGAACTATAATTATGAAAGCTTCAGCTAGACATTTATTAGTACAATCAGAGTCTGAGTGTCAACAAATTAAAAAAGATATATCTGAAGGCAAAATAACTTTTGAAGAAGCAGCCAAAAAACATTCTTTATGTCCATCAGGAGCTAGAGGTGGTGATTTAGGTACTTTTTCTCAAGGTCAAATGGTTCCCGAGTTCGATAAAGTTGTATTCAACGATGAACTTCACAAAGTTCACGGTCCTGTTCAAACTCAATTTGGTTATCATTTATTAGAAGTTACATCTCGCGGATAATTTTAAATTTCTCAAAATTTTCAAATTATTAAATAAATTTCTCATATAAAAATTTACGGACAAAAATGAATTCTGAAACTAAAAAAGATTTTAGTCAGCTTGGGCTGAATCAAGATATTATAGACACTGTTATAAAATTAGGATACGAAAATCCAACACCTATTCAACAGTATGCTATTCCATATATCTTATCGGGTAGAGATGTGCTTGGTCAAGCACAAACGGGTACAGGTAAAACAGCAGCTTTTGCATTACCTTTAATAAACAATATGGATATGGAATCTCGAGATAGAGCTCCTCAAGTATTAGTACTTGCTCCAACAAGAGAACTAGCAATACAAGTAGCAGAACAGTTTGAGGCTTTTGCTAAAAATATACCAAACCTAGATGTTACATGTATCTACGGTGGTCAAGAATATGGTTCTCAAATAAGAGCACTTAAGCAAGGAGTGAAAGTTGTAGTTGGTACTACTGGTCGTGTGATGGATCACATCGAGAAAGGTACATTACAACTAGATAATTTAAGAGCATTAGTTTTAGATGAAGCAGATGAAATGCTCAGAATGGGCTTTATCGATGATGTTAGATACGTTCTAAGTCATGTATCAGATGAGTGTCAGAGATTGCTTTTCTCAGCGACTATTCCTACTGATATAGCGGATATTATCCAAGAATATCTAAGAAATCCTTGTAAAATACAAGTAAAAGCAAAAACAAAAACAGCAAATACTGTGACGCAGAAGTTCATGGTTATTAAAGGCTTTAGAAAGATAGATGCTTTAGATAGATTGCTTGAAGTTGAAGAAACTGACGGAGTTATTATATTTGTTAAAACTAAAACAAGTACCATAGAAGTAGCTGATAATCTAAAGGCTCTTGGTTATAAAGTCGCAGCGATAAATGGTGATATGCAACAATCTCAAAGAGAGTATATTGTTGATCAATTTAGAAGTTCTAAATCTGATATCTTAGTGGCTACTGATGTGGTTGCCAGAGGTATAGACCTTGAGCGTATTAGTCATGTGATTAATTATGATATGCCAAATGATACAGATACATATGTACATAGAATTGGTCGTACAGGTAGAGCAGGTCGTGAAGGTACATCTATCTCTCTAGTTCCACTAAAAGAAATGAGATTTTTGCGTACTTTAGAGAGATTTACAGGCTCTCCGATGCAAGAAGTATTTATGCCAAGTGCCAAAGATTTAGCACAAAGTAGAATCGATCACTTCAAAACTAGAGTCGCTTCAGCATTGGATAAAAACAAGTCTTTGGATAAATACAAAGAAATTATCACGGGTATTCGCGATGAATTAGAGTTAGATTCAGATGAACTTCTAGCAGTACTTACTTTATTAGCGCAAGGTAAGAAGTCGTTTTTCCCAAGAGAAATTCAAGCTAGAGATGACAGATCTCAAAGAGATAGGAATTCTAGAAATAATCCTAGAGATGGTCGTAGAAATGATAGATTTGAGCGTAGAGGTGAGCGCGGTGATAGAAATAACCGTTTTGAAAGATCAGATAGAAAACCTCGTAGAGCTGTAAATATTGATTTGACGACATATAAACTTGAAGTTGGTCGCGATAATGATGTTCAGCCTAGAAATATTGTTGGTGCAATAGCTAATGAGGGAAATATTGATAGTAAGCATATTTGTAATATTTCTATTCAAAAAGATCATACATTAGTAGATCTTCCAGCTAACTTATCTCCAAAAGTTATCAGTCATCTCAGAAAAGTTTGGGTTGCAGGTAAAAAATTAAATCTTACAGCTCAGTAAAAAACTTTCTACTTTTATTTATTATTTTTTAATCTGTATATCTTAATTCCATCTTTTATGTTTAGGATCATTAATATTATATTTATTAGTCCTGCTAATAGTTCAATTATTTGTATTATATAAAAAGTTTGATTGAAAAACATTCTAGATGCTAGATAGTTTAGGACTATAGCAGAAGGTATAAGTATAAATATTCCATTAAATGTAATAAGAATCATTCTTTTCTTTTTTTTAGTTACGATACCTTTTTTTGATTTTGTCATTATAGACCCACTTATGCCAGTTGCTACAATAAAGGGTATTAAAATAAACAAACCTGGGAATAATATAAGTTTTTTTACTATTGCTATATTTTCATAATTACCTAATACCTCACTAACTACAGTAGCAGAGAAGAACAAAGTGATACAAAAAGTAGCCATAAGTGCAGAAAGTTTATGTATTATAATTTTCATGATATGTAAGTTAGATTAAAGTATTATATAAATTTGATGTTATATTACATTTTTTAATATGTCAACATGTTGTCGGATTTGGAGTTATGAAAAAAGAAATAATATTTACTAACCTCGTACTAGAAACATTTAAAGCTAGTGGAATACTAAATATACAGGGTGATAATTTAACAAAAGAGTTTGGACTTACATCTTCTAGATGGAAAATATTAGGAGCAATTAAACTATCTAAAGCTCCTATGACGATAGTAGATATATCTAGTTATATGGGACAAAGTCGTCAGGCTGTACAAAGAATAGTGAAGACAATGATTAATGAAGGTTTAGTGAGGCAAGTAGATAATCCAAGGCACAAACAATCTAAATATATAGAGCTAACAAAAAAAGCTAATGATATATATGAGCTCTTAGATGAAAAGCAGTCAAAATGGGCTAAAGAAAGTTCTAGCTGTTTTAATGAGTCAGATTTGTGTATTGCTTTAAATGTTTTGAATCATATAAATAAACTATATTCATAGTTAAATTTATAAAATTTAATAGATAAGGGAGATAGAAAATTTTGTAAAGCTGCCGGTACTAATTTATTATATTCTCAAATAAATAATTTCTTGTGTATTATTCTATTTACTGATCTAAAGTTGTATAATTCATCGGACTATCTATACAATAATTTTTTTCTATAAATGAGTAACTATATTTTTATAGTTTCTGCGCCTTCTGGTGCTGGCAAAAGCTCCTTATTAAAAGCTTTTTTAGAAACTGAAATTGGCAAAGAAAATTTTGCTGTTGCAACATCACATACAACTAGAGATCCTCGGATAGGTGAAACTAATGGTAAAGAATATCATTTCGTTTCAATTATAGAGTTTGAAAAGATGCTAGACGCTAATGGCTTTATTGAATATGCTAAAGTTTTCAAAAATTACTATGGGACATCTAAGTCTGAAATAGATAAATTACTTGCGCAAGGCAAAAATATAATTCTTGAGATTGATTGGCAAGGTGCCCAACAAACAAGATCTATATATGGAAACAAGGCAAAGAGTATATTTATTTTACCTCCATCTATGGATGAGTTGAGAAAGCGTCTAGAAACTAGAAATACAGACTCTAAAGACATTATAGACTATCGAATGAGTCAAGCAGAGTCTGAAATCTCTCATGCAGATGAATATGATTATCAACTCGTAAATGATGATTTTAGTCAATCATTAGAGCAACTATGTAAATATTTCGAAGAAAATATCCAAAGCTAATAACTAAGGAGACATTTGGATGTTAAATCAAAAACTTATAAAAGACAAAATATCACAAGCTAGACAAGAGTTACCTAGTTTGAAAATAAAAGATACTGAAAAGCAACAATATATGCATGAAATACAAGAGCTATTGAAGCAGAATAATGCTTGCTTGGTAGCACATTATTATGTTGATGCAGAAATACAAGAGTTAGCAGAAAAAACTGGTGGATTTGTTGGAGACTCTCTGGCTATGGCAAAGTTTGGTCTTGAAAGTGAATGCGATACTCTCGTGGTCGCGGGTGTTAGATTTATGGGCGATTCTGCTAAGATCCTCAGTCCTGAGAAAAAAATTCTTATGCCAACTTTAGAAGCTGAGTGTTCGCTAGATTTAAGCTGTAGTAATGATGAGTTTAAAAAGTTTATAGAAGCTAATCCTGATAGGGAGGTTGTTGTATATGTTAATACATCTGCGGAGATTAAAGCTCTAGCTGACTGGACCGTGACATCATCAAATGCTTTGGAAATATGTTCACATCTGCATAAGCAAGGTAAAAAATTACTTTGGGGACCTGATAGATTTCTTGGAGATTGGATTATAAAACAAACTGGAGCTGATATGCTACTATATGATGGTAGTTGCATAGTACATGAAGAGTTTAAGGCACAAGCGCTTGATGATCTGATGCTTGAATATCCAGATGCTGCGGTTTTGGTACATCCAGAGTCACCTGCTGAGATTATAAAAAGAGCCGATGCAGTAGGATCAACTTCTCAATTAATAGCTGCAAGTAAAGAGATGGACAATGATAAGTTTATCGTAGCAACTGATACAGGTGTGTTTTATAAGATGAAACAGTTATCACCGCATAAACAATTTATTCCAGCACCTACAGCAGGTCGTGGTGCAACATGTCAATCATGTGCAAAATGCCCATGGATGAAGCTAAATCAACTTAAGAATCTAAAAGATTGTTTGATTAATCAAGATAATGAGATATTCGTAGAAGAAACAGTGCGCCAAAAAGCTCTTATTCCTCTAAACAGAATGATAAATTTCTAGGGAAGTATTATGTCTGAAATAATGTTAAATACTAATCAGATTACTAGTGTTCCAGAGAATGTTATTAAAAAATTAGTAGCGGAGTCTTTAGTCGAAGATATTGCAGATGGTGATATTACTGCTCAGCTTGCCGAAAATGTAGATACGACAGCATTTTGTATTACACGTGAAGATATGGTTTTATGTGGCCAAGAGTTTGCTAATGAAGTTATAAATCAAGTGGATAAAAATATCCAGATAATATGGTTTTATGATGATGCAGACAAAATATCTGCTGGTGAGAAGATTTTTGAGCTTAGGGGTAATGCTAGGAGTATTTTAACAGCAGAGAGAGCAATGCTTAATTTTATTCAGATGCTCTCCGCTACAGCAACAGCAACAAATAATTTAGTTAAATTGATTGCTGATTATAAGACAAAGCTTCTTGATACGCGTAAAACTATTCCATGCTTTCGTATGGCCCAAAAATATGCTGTTACATGTGGTGGAGGATTTAATCATCGCATAGGCTTATTTGACGCATATTTGATTAAAGAGAATCACATCCGCTCAGCTGGCGGCATTACAAAGGCTGTTTCAAAAGCTGCTCGTTTACAACCTACAAAAACTATAGAAGTTGAAGTGACTAACCTTGATGAGTTAAATCAAGCGATTCAAGCTGGTGCTAATATCATTATGCTAGATAATTTCTCGATCGAGGATATAAACAAAGCAGTCGAGATTGCTAAAGGTAAAGTAGCGCTTGAGGTATCAGGTAATATAGACAGTAACTCTATAGTGAAGATGGCTCAAACGGGTGTGGATTTTATATCTGTTGGGGCAATTACTAAACATATTACGGCGATAGATTTATCCATGCAGGTTCAATTATAAAAATGATTACTAGAAAACATGATGTAGTTATAGTTGGCGGAGGATTAGCTGGTATAGTAGCCACTATTGAGTTAGCTGAGCATGGATTAAATGTGGCTTTGATTTTTGATCAAAAATTAAGCCATAGCGCAAGCTCGTATGCTCAAGGCGGAATCGCAGCAATAGTTTCTGAGGAAGATACCATACAATCACATGTAAACGATACATATATAGCTAGTGGTAAGATTGCAAATCTTGATAGTATTACAAAAGTAGTGACAGAATCTAACTCCGCAATATCGTGGTTAGAAGAGCATGGCGTAGAGTTTGATAGGAAGTCAGATGGTGAATATAGCTTACATTTGGAGGGAGGACATTCCTTAGCAAGAATTTTGCATATCAAAGACTATACTGGTCGAGCTGTTATTACTAAGTTGTACGAAAATCTTGATAGATTAAAGAATATCACTATATATTCTGAACATAATGTTATTGAATTGATTAAAAAAGATAATAAATGTATAGGTTTATATACTCATAACGTAAGTCATAATGTGACTAAGTTTATTGCAAAAAAAGTGATATTAGCATCGGGTGGAGCTTCAGGACTGTACAAATATGTAACTAATGCAACAGCCGGCGCTGGAAGCTCTATGATAATGGCTTATGATATTGGTTGTGAGCTTGAGAATTTAGAGTTTACACAGTTTCATCCAACGTGTTTTTTTGCTCGAAATGGAGATCCTGTATTAATATCAGAAGCTATTCGTGGTAGTGGAGCAGTTCTAGAAACTGAGAAGGGCTTACGAATAATGAAGTCAGTCCATAAAAGACAAGATCTAGCTCCTAGAGATATTGTTGCTCGACAAATATACATAAATATGCAAGCTGGAAGAGATATTTACCTAAATGCTACTCACTTGAGCTCTAGTCAATGGCAAGAAAATTTCCCGTACATATATCAGAAGTTATTAGATAATAATATTGATCCTACAAATGATAGAATCCCAATATCTCCGGCAGCGCATTATAGTTGTGGAGGGATTAGTGTAGATAAATATTCTCAAACAAATATCGATGGACTTTATGCAGTTGGTGAGGTTTCTTGTACTGGTCTTCACGGAGCAAATAGGCTTGCGAGTAATTCTCTACTAGAGTGTATTGTGTATGCACTTGCAGCGAGTAAACATATTTTAATAAATATAAAAGATACTTATCTAGAGGACACTCAACAGTTAAAATTAGTTGAATCTCACTGTGATTATACAAAACAAATCACTCATATACGCCAGTTAATGTGGGATAGTGTTGGATTAGTTAGAAAGCAAAATGAGTTAATAAATGTCTATAAAGAGCTAGAAGTATTAGAAAAATCTATTGCCCATAATCATGATTTAGAAAATTACGATTTAAAATTAGAGGCTTATCGTAAAGTAATCAAGTTAGCTAAACTCTCTGTAAAACAAGCAGTAAGTAGAAAATATAGTGTAGGAAGTCACTTTCTTAGGTCTTAATTTTTAAATATTAATTGTTTTATTCTAATCACAGTTACTCCAATTAACATTGCATATATAAAATTGATGAAAATAGGAATAACATAGCCAAAAGAATACATAAACACACCATCAAGAAAGACTAAAGTTTGCTCTGGAGTTTTATCAAAATATATAGCAAACCATTGTATAAAATTTTCATTAAAGAATAACTGATTTGCTACATGAATTTTTGTAGTAAAGATAATATTGCAAAGGGCTCCAACAAATATTCCAGGATCAGTTAGTAAGTGTCTATAATCTATACTACTAATTTTTATAGTTTTTGTATGAACAATTTGTAAATGATTATATTCACATAAAACAAAAACTATCAGAAAAATAATAATGTAGATTTTAAAATTAGTTGGAGGTAGTTTGTTTAACAAATATAGCTTGATTATTAAAGTTACTAGAATGCAAAATATAAAAGAGAAAATATATATTTGTGCACTTAAGTAAGAGCCTAGTATTAAAATAAACGAACAGAATATTAACCAGTTAAATAATCTAAGCAATTTTGGTTTGATAATACTTGCATGATCTTCTATGTTATCAGAGCTTTCAGGCTCTGAAGAATCAGTAGAAATTTTACTTTTAAAAAACATAAGGCAATTAATTAATTTTTTACATATTATGGGCTTTTAAAAGTTTTTGTAAACCATTATAGTATCTTTACTATATTAGGAGTTTTATTATATATGAAAAAGTATCTATTAATGTTGGTGAGTATATCAATATTTGGTATGTCATTTGCAATGACACCAAGTAGCTTTATAGCTAAACCTACGCCAAGCAAATATGAGTCTGAAATCATGCACGCCGATGAGCAAATTATAAAGAGTATAGCTGAGCGACAGGAGTTAAGAAGTAAGATGTTGGATTTACAAAAAGAGCAAAACTTACCAGATTCAGATCCGTTCCAAGATAAGGACTTAGAAGCTACGCGTACAAATTTTGCAATAGAGTATAATGTTAATCCTAAACTTGTGGATGAGATTTTTAGTATTTTGAACTCTCCGGATCAGAATACACCAAAGTAGTTTTTAAATAATGTATATAAGAGGTGAGAGAATGTCGATTTACGACTTTAAACTAACTAAAAACGATGGTTCGGAATATTATTTACCGAAAGATAAAGTCCTTTTGATAGTTAATGTTGCAAGTAAGTGTGGTTTTACTAAACAATACAGAGGACTTCAACATTTGCATAAAATACATCCGGATTTAGAGATAGTAGCTTTCCCTTGTAACTCATTCGGGGGGCAAGAACCTGGTAGTGATGAGGAGATTAAAAACTTTTGTGAAACTAACTATGATGTTACTTTCCCAATAATGAAAAAGACAAAAGTAAATGGTAAAGATGCTGAACCTATATTTGAATATCTCAAGGATAAGGCAAGAGGCGTACTAGGTACAGAACGTATAAAATGGAATTTTACAAAATTTTTAGTATCAAAAGATGGTGAGACTGTCATTAGATATGCGCCTAAAACAATTCCTGAAGATCTAATATCTGATATCGAGAATTTTCTTAAAGATTAAGTTCAAAAATCTGTATAATTTATTTATCTCTGTTTTAAATTCTAAAATATGATTTCAACTTCATTATCTTATATATCATCTTTATTACTTATATGTAGTCTTATAGTTTTGTTATCAAGTAAATCAAAATCAAAATTATTTGAATATTTTCCAGCGATTGTAATTATTTATTTTGTCATAGTAGTACTTTCAGCTATGGGATTTTGGGATTCAAAATCTTCAGAAATTATTCAAACAAGATTACAGCTTCAAGACTTAATATTGCCTGTGATGTTATTTTTGATGCTTATTCGTTGTGATATTAGAGTAGTTATAAAGCTAGGTAGAAAATTACTTATAGCATTTTTTGGAGCTACAGTAAGCATCATAATAGCTTTTGTCATAATGTATTTGACTGTTGGTAAGTATATATCGCCAGATGCTTGGAAAGGATTCTCAGCTTTATCAGCAAGTTGGATGGGTGGTACTGGTAATATGATAGCTGTTAAGCAAGCTCTTAGTACTCCTGATAATCAGATGGGCTATATACTATTGACAGATTCTATTAGTTATTCTATTTGGTTTGCTTTTCTGTTTGCGCTTATTTCTCGAGCAAATATATTTGATAAATGGACTAAAGCAAGTTGTATTGAAGAGCATATAAGTAAAGTTGATATTAACAATCCTTATGATGTCAAAGGCGATATTAACTTTGTTGGAATATTTGTACTAATTGCAATGGCATTTACTGCTACTGATATAGCAAAGATTTTATCAAGTTATTTACCAGCAACAGATTTAATATCTGCTAAGACTTGGACAATACTGCTAGTAACACTATTTGGGTTTGTAGGTGCTATGACTCCATTAGCCAAAATTAGAAGTGATAGTATTATTGCAAGTATCTTCTTATATTTTTTGGTCGCACTTATAGCATCAGGCTCAAGTTTCAAAGGGTTTTCTCAAGCACCGATATACATAGTTTGTGGACTTATGGTTCTTGTTATTCATGCTATACTTATGATAATAATTGCCAAGATATTTAGGCTAAACTTAGCAATGTGCTCTATTGCCTCTTTAGCAAATATTGGTGGAATAGCAGGAGCACCTATATTAGCAAGTGCATATACAAGAAGTTTGGTATCTATCGCAGTTGTTATGGCTTTACTTGGTTTTTTGATTGGTACCCAAGGTGGATTAATTGTAGCTAAGATACTTTCAGGATTTGCAATATGAGTAAGATAATTGATATAAAAACATCTATCATCAAAATACCTCTTAAAAGAACATTTATAACAGCTGTACGAAGTACAAACCATATTGATTCCTTAGCAGTTGAGTTAACTTTAGATAATCAAGTTAAAGGTTATGGTGTAGCTCCAGCAACCACAGCGATTACTGGAGATACGTTGCAGGGTATGCAATATATTATTCGTGAGATATTTGCTCCAGTGATACTTGGCTCAGATTTATCTGATTACAAACAAACTTTAGAACTAGCTTTTAAAAAAGTGATGTTTAACTCTGCTGCCAAAATGGCTATAGATTTGGCGTATCATGATTTATTAGCCAAAGAGCAAAATATATCTGTTGCTAAATTACTTGGTGCAAAAAACAATATCATTGAAACTGATGTTTCTATAAGTTGTGGTAGCATTGCAGAAACTATACAAAATATTCAAAATGGTGTCGAAGCTAATTTTACGGCTATCAAGGTTAAAACAGGTGCTGATTTTAATAGAGATATCCAGTTGCTTAAAGCTCTTGATAATGAGTTTAGTAAAAACATTAAATTTAGGTTTGATGCTAATCAAGGTTGGAATCTAGCACAGACAAAGCAGTTTATCGAGGAGATAAACAAATATAGTTTAAATGTAGAGATAATCGAGCAACCTGTTAAATATTACGATATAAAAGCAATGGCAGAGATTACTAAATTTAGCAATATTCCTGTAGTTGCAGATGAGTCAGTATTTGATGCCAAAGATGCAGAGCGAGTTATAGATAAACAAGCGTGTAACATGATTAATATTAAACTTGCAAAAACAGGTGGCATTTTAGAAGCTCAAAAAATCAAGAAACTAGCAGACAGTGCAGGTATATCATGTATGGTGGGGTGTATGATGGAGTCACCAGCAGGTATTTTAGCTACAGCTAGTTTTGCATTAGCAGAAGATATTACAGTAGCTGATCTTGATCCTTTAGACTGGGTAGCTAAAGATTTGTATAGTGATTATATTACATTTAATGAGCCTAATATTATTCTAAAAGATAATCTAAATGGTTTTGGTTTTAATCTCTAAGTAATACATATAACGATGAGTAAAGATAAAGTTGTAATTTTGGTACATGGTTTTATTAAAAATAGTAAAGACATGTCATCTTTAGCTAACTTTTTGAAAGATGGTTATGGTGAGGTTATAGCAGTTGACTTACCAACGACATTCGTAAGTATTGATATAGCAGTTAATAAACTATGTCAAATTATAGAAAATATTCCATTATCAAAGTCGTTGATATTTGTAGCTCATAGTATGGGTGGGATAATATCATGTATGACTATTGATAAGTTACAGCTTACGAATGTTGAAAAGTGTGTATTTATAGCTTCTCCATTTGCTGGCTCAAGAGTTGCAAATTTCGGTGACAGGATTCCATTTTATTCTAGAGTGCTAAAACCAAATAAAGATCTCAAAGTAACAGACAAGTATTTAGAAATTTGTAATCGAGTAGCAGACAAAGTATCAGTAGGCCTTATTGCTGGTAATAAGTATTCAAAACTTAATTTCTTAGCAAGATTATGTCTGAGAAGTGAGCATGATGGTTTGGTAGAGGTATCATCAGTGTTTTCTATAAACAGTCTTGACAGAATTACTCTAAATAAAAATCATAGTGAAATTCATCATGATGAGGAAACTCTTACTAAAGTATCTTTTTTCTTAAAGACAGGTAGTTTTTATCTTAAAAATTAAGTTATCTAGTATTAAGAACGAGGCTTGCACGCGAGATTCATTTCAGGCTCTGAGAATGAATTGTGACCCACCTCATGAGCATATCTACAATTTTTACTATTAAGCTGGGTAGCTTCAAAGAATTTGTTATCATTAGTGTGTATTGAGAATCCTTGATTAAACAAGATTATAGATGTGATCAATAGAGCTATTTTTTTCATTTTTTTTCCATCAAATTTTAATTTTATGGGTATTATGGCAGGTAAATTATATATGTAAAACTAATGATTTTTATATTTCATATTAGTTTAACTTATAAATGGATATTGATTTAGAGATCTTTTATCTGATCATATATCATGCTGGATACTAGATAGATAATAGATAGTCATTAATATACAATGATTTAGTCGTAAAAATACAAGAAGATGTATATGAGTAAAAAGAAAGTTCTTTGTATAGGATGGGAGCCAAATTCTGTTGATTACTCCAAATATCCTGGTATGGATCCCGAAAGGCTTCGTAGTGTACTTGAAGTAGATTTACAAAAGTTAAATGATATTGGTTATGATGCTCAAATGGGATATATAACTAGTGAAGAATCTGCAGTTAAAGAGGTTGTTGATCTACTTTCCAATAGAAGGTTTGATATTGTTCTAATAGGTGCAGGTGTACGTAAAGATGGCGATTGTTTTTATCTATTTGAAAAATTAGTGAACGTAGTTCATCAATATGCAACTACTGCAAAAATTTGTTTTAATACAGGACCAACGGATAGTGTACAAGCGGTTCAGCGCTGGGATTTATAACTTACTCTAAAAGGTATTTTATGATATCAAAAGTTTTATCTTTCACTTATTATATTTATAGACTTAGTAATTTTTAGGATTTTTAAAAGTGTATTTCTTAACAGAAAAACAAAACCGTGAAATTGAAGAGTATGCTATTTCTCAAGGATTGAATCTAATCGAAAATGCTTCAGATGAAGTTGTTAAATTGATTAGTGCTAAGTTTGATAAACAAAGTAAAGTTTTAGTAATAGCGGGTTCTGGCAATAATGGTAGTGATGGAATTGCAGCTGCGATCAAGCTTTTAAATAATGGCTATAGTGTTGATGTTTATAGAGTTTTTGCTAAGGGAAATCAAGACAACCGAAACTATTATCAAAAGTTTTCAAAGTTAAAGGCTCCTTTAGATAAATTGCTGGATATTAATAATTATGATGTCGTAATAGATGGAATATTTGGCATAGGGCTAGATAGAGATTTACAAGGAGATATTTTAGAACTTGTTAAGGTTATAAATCAAAATTCAAAATACACATTAGCTATAGATGTACCGAGTGGATTAGGTGCTTTTAATGCCAAAGTATATGGTGAGGCTATCGAAGCTAATGAGACAATTACATTCTTAGCAGATAAGCAAGGGCTACACACAGGTGATGGTTTAGATTATGCTGGTCAGGTAACTGTCAAAGAGCTGATTGATAATCAAAATATCAATATTACTCAATCAGGCTATCAAGTTTATAAAAATCATGTTCAAGATATAAATCTTGATAATATCCTTAGGAAAAAGAAAAATACCAATAAAGGTACTTATGGTGATCTAGCTATAATAGGCGGTAATGTTGGTATGAATGGAGCTTTGCAATTAGCTGGTAAAAGCTCGTTATATAGTGGTTGTGGTAAGGTCTCGATGATATCTCTAGATAAAGACTTTCGTGCTGATATGTCTATACCTGAGCTAATGACAAAACCATTAAAAATTATTAGCAAAAATTTAGCGATTTTCTCAGCTTTGGCAGTAGGGGTTGGTTTTGATACAACTGATAACTCTCAACAGGTTTTAGAGTTAATAATTGATAATTTAACTCAACCTGCAATTTTTGATGCAGATGCCCTAAATATAATCTCAACTAATCAACAAATTAGAGAAAAATTTATCCAGTTAGAAAATAAAATAATAACACCACATCCTGCAGAAGCAGCAAGACTACTTGGCTGTACTACCAAAGAAGTCCAAGATGATAGATTTGTAGCAGTTAGAGCATTAGCTAAAAAGTATAACTCTACAGTAGTACTAAAAGGAGCTGGAAGCCTAATTTGTAAAGATGATGAAATCTATATAAATACTACAGGATGTCAAGGTATGGCAGTAGCAGGGCAAGGCGATGTATTATCTGGAATTATTGGAGCGTTCTTAGCTCAAGGTTTGGATACGCTATCAGCAAGTAGATTAGCAGTATATATTCACGGTTTAGCTGGTGATAATCTAGCTAAAAAGCTAGGTGGCTATATTGGGATATTTCCTAGTAGAGTGGCTGAGGAGATTAGTATTATTTTGAATAATTATTAGTTGTCAATAAGTCATTTTTAAAACTCTTATCCAAAATCGTCAACACATCATCATGAAATCTTTCTCTTTTTTGCTGTGTAGATCTACCACAGAACAACTCAGCGAATCTGCTAGTTGGCCATTCAGCATCGACATGTACAGCTCCATCAATTTTGACAAGAGTATTATCTTTTAGACTTATTATGAAGTCTTTGTAGTTATTATTGGCATTACATGCGCTTGCTGGGGCAGCTATTATATAGGTTGGACAATTTATATTCTTGGCGGCTTGAGAGCCAAGATTGCCTACATCTACAGGGTCTAATCCTATCCAAAGCTTGACCCTAGTATTCTCTGATGTCGCTATCAAAGTAGCTAATCCTCCAGCAGAGAAACCAACCAAAGCAAGATCATTATTTATAATGCTCTTATAGTCGCTATTGCTATAGATATAGTTTAATAGCTCAGATATAAATTCTGCATTTTTACTATGATTAGCCCAAAATGGTAGATTAGGCACTACTACAAAATATCCATGGCTAGCTAGGAAATTCCCCCAACCAGACATATTATCTTTTGATCTTGAGAAACCATGTACGACTATAATTACTGGTAAATTTTGATTAGATTTTTGATAAAAAATATCGTAGTTGGAACTCGCAATATTTAGAGAAATATTAGCCGTTTCTTTGATAATTTTAGATGAGTTTTTGCTATCTTGAGCATTTGACATACTAAAAGTAAAAAATATAGAAAATAAAATAAAACTAAGAGAAAACTTAGTTTTTAGCATCAGGTTTAATTAAGAGTCGATTTCTATATCACTAAATTGGATATCCATAACATTATTTTGAGCATCAACTACTTCTACATAAGTTATAGTTTCACCACCTTTTAGGGTTACTTCTTTAAGAGCTTTTGACAGTAATTCAGTTTTAGGAGTTAATACTAATGTCCAATCATCTGTAGTACCGCTAAATTTAGTATTGAAATTATCGTAGATTACTTTTGAGTCACCCTCTAATACAGACAAGAATACTTTAGAGAATGAGAATACCATTGGGCTATCTTCTTCACCAAATACAGATTTTGGACTATCTGCAGTCTTAATTGTAATAGTATCTTTTGTTGCTTTTAGAGAAGATTTAAACGGTTTCTCTTGGTTCCACTCTAAACCATCTTTCTTAGATAGCTCAAATTCACCAGATGCAAGAATAGGTTTGTCTAATCCTTGAATTTTGCGTGATTGGATGAAGTGACCAGAATAGTTATCATTTTTTACTAACTGTTCTTCTACCTTAGCAAAATCTGCTGAAGGAGCAGCATAAACTAATCCACTAACTAATATACTTGTAGCAATCGTAACTTTCTTTAACATTTTATATCTCCTGTATAATTTATAAACTTATAACTTAGTATTAAACCAGTATTTATAAATATTACATATATAATTTTAATATACTAGAGCTATAGACTAGTAAATTACGAAAATTAACAAAGATTAATAATTTGACTATTGTTTAGAGAGTACTAATGATAATTAAAGACATAGACTAAAATGGAGTGATGTCGTCGATCACATCACCAACAATTTGAAAAGGAAGCTTCAATATACAGCTATTTAAACTGATGCAACATATAGCAATTGAGCAAGCAAATAAGACTTTTTTTAATTTCATAACTTGAGATTAATATATTAAATTTTGCATATATATTATAGGACTAAAAATTACTTTTCTAGAGATGTCTTTTATTTGTTATAATATTTCATAATACCTAGATAGGCAACTATAGTGAAACATCAACTTAAATGGATGGCATGGGAGACAACTAGACGTTGTAATCTCAAATGTGTACATTGCCGTTCATCTTCAGAATGTGAGGTGCTTGGTCACCCTGATTTTTCTACCGAAGAAGGTTTTAGAATCATTGATAATATAGTCGAGTTTGCAAATCCTGTATTAGTATTATCAGGAGGAGAGCCACTTTTACGAGCAGATATTTTTGAGCTAGCAAAATATGGTGCTACTAAAGGTCTACGTATGGCTTTAGCTACTAATGGCTCATTAGTTACTGATGAGATTTGTAAGAGGATCAAAAACTCAAGTATAAGTATAGTATCTTTAAGCATAGATGGTGCTACAGCTGAGACACATGATGATTTTCGTAGCCAAAAAGGCGCCTTTGAAGCAACTGTAAATGCTGCGAAATTATTTAAAAAACATGGTATACCATTCTTGATAAACTCATCATTTACCAAACGCAATCAACATGAAATCAAAGATGTTTATAAACTAGCAAAATCTCTTGAAGCTACAGCTTGGTACCTTTTCATGATTGTACCAACAGGTCGTGGCGAAGAGCTTATGCAAGAGTTAATAGATGTCGATGATTATCAAGAAATCCTAAATTGGCACTATGATATGGAAGCTGATGAGCAAGATATGCTTGTGCGTCCAACTTGTGCGCCACACTATTATCGCATTAGATTTGAGCGTAATAAGGAAGATAATGCAAAAGTTCGATCACGAGCTCTTAGCTTTGGTACTGGTGGTGGCAAAGGTTGTATCGCAGGCCAAAGTATATGTTTGCTAGATGTTGATGGTAATGTTTACCCATGTAGTTACTTACCTGTGAGTGCAGGTAATGTCAAAGAGAAATCATTTGCAGATATTTGGCAAAATAGTGATGTGATGCATGATATGCGTGATTTTAGTGCTTATGAAGGTAAATGTGGCTCATGTGAATTTATCAAAATTTGCGGAGGCTGTAGAGCTAGAGCTTATAATATCCATGGTAGCTATCTTGCAGAAGAGCCATTTTGTAATCACATGCCAATTAAGCTGAAACAGTCAAAAAACAACAAAAATAAATAAGTCATTAAAGTATCCAAGTATCGCAAATAAATCTTGAGGTTACTGTCTTTCTAAACCAACAACAGCTGACATGTCTATGATCTGTTTGATTTCATTCGGAGATGTTACTTTTAGCCCAGAATCTTGTTCAGCTGGCGGTATATCATAGAAGTTCATCGCATTTAGGTCATAAGTAACATAACCGTTATCTATATTCATAGCATAAACTCCTACAGGACCTGTGCCTTGATATACAGCATTATCTTTATATGCTACAGTTAGATTCTTGAGGTCTTTAATAGTTGTCCATAGTGTCATAGATTTCTCATAAGGTGGTACAGAAGCATTGGCAATTATTGATGCTGCATGAAATATAGCTTCTCTATTAGATTTTGGCTCAAGCATCAGTTCAGATAATATATAAGATCTAACAAATCTTGCAGCAGCACTAAAATCTCCAGGTAGTCCAACTAACTGAGCTACTTCTGGACGAGAGTTTGAAATTGTATCAGCATAATTAATAACTCTATCACTAAATTTAGGATTACTATTATTTACTAATGGTTGTAGTAGTGATTTATATTCTTCAATATTGCTTAGATGCCATTCGTAAGTAGGAGCATTAGTTAAGACATTACCAGCATTTTTATGAATGTACATTTTACCATCAATAAACTCTATTACAGCACTGTTGCCATTAGCATCTCTTAGACAGATGTGAAGAGGTATATTTTTTATATATATGCCGTCTTTTAACTTTACAGCACTATTTACTATCTGATACTCAGATATTAATTTAAGAGCATCGGCTACATCTTTTGCCATAGCTAGCAAAAAATTACCTAGCTCATATACTGCTAGTGCAGGTCTATTATCATTATCATCATAACTTGGATATACCGTACCATCTAAATACAAGATACTATATGAAAAACCTTGAGTGTTTAAACCATCTGTTACATAACTCTCGAACCCTAATCTACAAAAGTAACCATATTTTGAAGTCCACTTAGTGATTTTGCTTTCAGGAATTTTATCAGCATCTATTACAACATCTGTTACATTTTCAATACCGACATAACCCCAACCATTTTTAAAGGCAATATTTATTGGAAAATCCATAGATCTTGCTTCGATTTTGTATTGATTTTTATTTATAAAAACATTGGTGCACATAGTATTCTTACCTTTCAAATTTAATTGCTGGTGCTATACTTTATAATATCAACACTACATTATTATGGAGTTTAAATCAATGACTCAACAATTTAACAAAATAATCTTATATCGCATGGTAACACCTGAGAAAACTTGCCCGTATGGTCTAAAAGCAAAAGCGTTATTTGAAGAAAAGGGCTGGTCTTTTGAAGATCATATTTTAAAAACTAGAGCTGAAACAGATGCTTTTAAACATAAGTATAATTTAGAAACTACACCTTTAATATTCATTGATGATAAACAGATTGGTGGATATAGCGATTTGCTTAAGTTCTTAGGTCAGAAATGAATCAACAGTTAAAATACTTTGTTTTGTCAACTAAGGTATTACCTGAACATATCGATCCAAACAATCATCTTAATAATATTGTCTATCTTCAATGGATGCAGAATGTGGCTATTGAGCATGTTAAGGCTAATGGCGTATTTGACCTTACAGAGGCTCATGGGCTGACATGGTTTGCTAAGAAGCATACTATAGAGTATCTATCGCAAGGATTTTTAGGTGATGATATCGCTGTAGTTACGTGGGTAGAGAGTATTACTAAGATTTCTACATTTAGGAAGTATCATATTTATAGAAAGTCAGATAAAGCTCTTCTGTGTAAAGCAGATACCCTTTGGGTAATGATAAATGCTCAGAAAGGCAGACCTGCAAAAATACCAGCAGAATTAGTTGAAATATTTGATAAATATAATGACTATGAGATTAATAATATTGATAGCCTAATCTAGAAATTAGCTTTTAAATTATTTTTTATTATTTTTGACGACTTCTACTGGACCATGATCATCGCAATGATCTCCATGAGGATGATGTAATCTACCATCAACAATATAGTCTATATGGTCCCCATGAGGTACTGCTTCATGTCCACAATCAGGACCATGAACATGATCACAACATTCATCCTTGATTGGCTTACACCCATCTGGATTATTAGCTGTGACATCTAGCGTATGCTCATCATAGTGACCATTGTGCTCATGATGAAGATGCCCATCATGTATATAATCATAGTGATCGCCATGTTTAATTTTAGTATGACCACAACCGTCCTTATGTTCATGATCGTGATTTTCGTGTACTTTACATTTACTCATAAACTTCTCCTATGTAGGTTTACATTGTTATTTTAACATTTTTTGTCTTAGACCCTCAAATAAATATATAGTGGCTGCTTGGGCTACATTAAGAGATTCAATATCACTTAATGTTGGTATCATCGTCTTTTGGCCTACTGAAAAGTCTTGGATACCATTAGCCTCCTCACCAAAGACTAAGACACTGTTACTCAACTTAAATTCTTTAGAATAACAAGAAACTCCCTCATGTGGTGTTGTTAGCCAAATTTTTCGTTCTTTCAGTGCTGGATAATTTCTTACAGCACTTAGATTTTCAAAATATCTAAAATTAAGACTAAACTGTGCTCCCATACCAGCTCTTATAGCTTTGGGGTTAAAAGGATCTACAGTACCATTTATAAGCACTATCTCTGTTAAGCCAACTGCAATGGCTGTCCTTAATATTGTGCCAATATTTCCAGGGTCTTGAATTCTATCTAGTACTAGAATGAAATCATCCTTAAATTCAATGTCAGATGAGGTATCTCTTTTCTTAGCTAAGATTAGCACTCCTTGGGAGTTTTGTGTCTGTGTTAGTTGATGGAAATCTTTCTCTGGAAGAGTATGTTTTATATCAGTAGGGTAGTCATCACTATCGGAGCTTTCTGTTGTTAATAATGCGACTATGTCTTTCTTGGGTAGTCTTGTTAAAGCTTCATTACAGCATCTTAACCCTTCTATAACATAGTATATAGACTTTTTTCTACCTTGAGGTGAATGAAGTTTTTTGATTTCTCTGAGTAGTTTTTGACTTAGATTTTTCATTGAGTAAATATCTAAAATATTTTGGTTGATATTGTATGGGTTTTAATCATGAGATTAAATAGTTACGGTATGTATTTTTGATATAGATACATATAAATGTTATGGTAATATAAATTTTATTCAATATTGGGAATTATTATGCAACGAGAAAAAGGTGCCTATGCGCCAGTTTTTTATCCTGCAATTATTTTAGCTATCATTCTTTCTTTATCAGGGATTTTTTATCCAAATGAGTTTGCCAGTCATATTCAAAATCTACAAAATTTAATCTTGGAGAAATTCGGTTGGACATACATATTAGCAATGAGTGTATTTTTGTGTTTGTGTTTGATATTAATGTTCAGTCACTTTGGAGATATCAAACTCGGTCAAGATCATGATTTACCAGAGTATTCAAATGTTTCATGGTTTGCTATGTTATTTGCAGCAGGTATGGGAATTGGTTTGATGTTTTATGGAGTTGCAGAGCCTTTGAAGCATTTTTTAGCGCCACCTAATATATCCTCAGACCAATTAGAAGTCGTTAAAGAAGCTATGAATACGACATTCTTTCACTGGGGAGTAGAAGCCTGGTCTGTATATGCTATTGTTGGTTTATCGCTAGCTTATTTCGCTTATAGACATGATTTACCATTATTACCTCGTTCAGTACTTTATCCAATTTTAGGTAAACATATATATGGTCCTATAGGTCACGCAATAGATGTATTTGCTGTTTTAGGGACTTTATTTGGTGTTGCTACATCTCTAGGTTTTGGTGCAATGCAAGTAAGTGCAGGGATGAGTTTTTTGACAGGTTTACCTGATACCATAAATATGCAAGTTATATATATTGTATTTATTGTAGCATTAGCGACTATATCTGTTGCATTAGGACTTGATAAAGGTATTAAAGCATTAAGTAACTTTAATATTGTATTAGCAGTAGTACTATTAGCTTTTGTATTATTGTTAGGTAATACAGCAGGGTTGGTACGTGATTATATCCAAAATATTGGCTACTATTTGAGTACTATAGTGAATCAGACCTTCAATCTCTACGCATATAATCGAGAGAATCAAGAATGGTTACAAAACTGGACTCTATTCTATTGGGGATGGTGGATAGCTTGGTCTCCATTTGTTGGGATGTTTATTGCTAAAGTATCCAAAGGAAGAACAGTTCGTCAGTTTACTATTGGTGTACTATTTATACCTGTTGGTTTTACATTTTTGTGGATGACTGTTTTTGGAAATTCTGCTATTGAAATAGCTATGAATGGTAATGGTGAAGCTTTGATAGATGCCGCGAATAATAATATACCCGTAGCATTATTTGAATTTTTACAACACTTTCCATTTTCTACAGTATTATCAATATTAGCAGTATTTTTGATTGTAACATTCTTTGTTACATCTGCAGATAGTGGTGCCTTAGTTATAGATATCTTAGCCACAGGTAATGCTAAACAATCAATGACATTACAGCGTATCGCTTGGTCAGTACTTAGTGGTTTGCTTGCAATATCTTTAATATTAGCAGGTGGATTACAGGCTCTTCAGTCCGCAACTATAATTAGTGCGTTTCCGCTATTATTTATCTTACTCTTAATGTGTATTTCTTTAATTAAATCTTTAAGGTTGGATTATTTGAGGCTTAAAAGTATTGAGACACATTCAACTGTTGTTCAATTTGCAAAAGCAAACACATCTTGGCAAAAAAGATTAGAAGCAATTGCTCATAAGCCATCGAAAGATCAGGCCATAGAGTTTTTACAAAAAGATGTCACAACAGCTATAATCGAAGTTGCAGATGAAATGGAAAAAAAATGGTATTAATACAGAAGTGATTAGAGACCATGATCATATACAATTAACAATTTCAATAGAAGGTAATGAAGACTTTGTATATAGTGTTATGTTAAGAGCATATCAGTCAAAGTTGGACAATTATAATAGAGTCGAGGTGCTTTTGAGTCATGGTGGACAGTACTATGATATTATGGGATATTTAAAAGATCAGGTTATTGCAGATATAGTTAATCAATATGATAAACATTTGCATTACTTACATTTAGCTGTTGCTGATAAAGATATTCTTAATTAAGCATTGCGTAGTTGAGATTAAGTATCCACGCAAAGCCTACCCATAAAAGATATGGTATAAGCAAGTATCCAGCAATTTTGTTTATATCTAGAAATACCTTTAGGTTCCATGCTATAAGCACCCATAAGATAGACATCTCAATAAGAGCTAAATCAATGTTGTGCCAGCAAAAAAATATAAAGCTCCACAAAAAGTTTAAGCCTAACTGAATTGCGTAAATAATAAAATTTTTTTCTCTTAGAGCTTTTTGTTTGAATACTATCCATCCAGATACTACAATCATAATATATAAAACTGTCCAAACTGGGGCAAATAACCAATTAGGTGGTGCAAAAAAAGGATGTTCAAGTTTTACAAACCATGTTGGAATGTTTGTTGATATTAGGGCGCCGACACACATGCCTGTTCCTAAAATAACTATTATAAAGAAAGTTAAAGAGATATAGTCTTTACCTTTTATATTACAAGTCAATTTGTATTCTCCTTAATCGTGCTGAAAAATAGCTTTTAATATCATATAAATATTGTAGATTAGAATATACATTTTTTTGAGTTTATATGATAATTATTAACAATATTTAATAGCTAGAGGTCTTATAATGTTAAAAACTAAAAGTTTAACACCAGAACAATATGAAATTATAATTAATAAAGCTACGGAGCATCCTTTCACAGGAAGATACAATGATTTAGATCAAGCAGGTACGTACATCTGTCGTAATTGTGGTACACCATTATTCAAGGCTGATAGTAAATTTATTTCAACATGTGGGTGGCCTAGTTATGATATACATATTGATAACAATGTAAAAGAGTTACCTGATGCTGATGGCAGAAGGACAGAAATTCTGTGTAATAAATGTGATGGCCACCTGGGACATATATTTCATGGAGAAGGATATACTAAACTAAATACGCGTTACTGTGTCAACTCAGCATCTGTAGATTTTGTTGCAGCAGAAAATATAGGTGAAACTGAAGAAATTATCGTAGCAGCAGGCTGTTTTTGGGGTGTGGAATATTACATGAAAAAACTCAAAGGAGTTGTGTTTGCTGAATCAGGGTATTGTGGTGGAGACCAGCCAAACCCAGATTATAAAAAAGTTTGTGCAGGAAATACTGGATATTTAGAAGTTGTCAGAATAATTTTTGAGAAAGAAAAAATATCACTAGAAGAAGTTCTAAAATATTTTTTTGAAATACATGATTTTGAGCAAGTTGATGGTCAGGGTCCAGATATTGGGGAGCAATATAAATCAGCAATATTTTATTATAATGAAGAGCAGAAAAAGATAGCTGAAAGCATAAAGTCTGAGCTTATTGATAAAGGATATAAGATTGTTACAGATGTTAGAGAAGCTAAGCCATATTATGTGGCTGAAGAATATCATCTAGACTATTATATGAAGCAAGGTTCTCTTCCATACTGTCATGCACGCAGAAAAATATTTTAGATAAAAGATTTTTCTTCTGGAAAAAGTCTGCTCTTAATGCTCGTAAAGATAATAATTGAAATTACAATAAATACGAGTTGTTGAGCTGGGATACCAACCATTAGTTTTGATATTGATATAAAGCTTAAGAAAAACCCTGCTAAGGCAGCAACCATAAATTTTACTAGTCTAATTATCGCATTGCCAGCAGCATAACCTTCTTTAAGAATATCAAGAGCTTTTGATGTAGTAATAATATTTACTAAAGCAAAGCATCCTGTTGCTAAAGCATTTAATATAATAAATATATAGATATTATTAAATAAGTATGAGTTTAATATGTTAAGCGATATTACTGCTATGGCTAAATAATATCCAGTTACTATAAGATTTTTTTGATTATGTATTGTCTGTTTTCTCTTGATAAAGCTGCCTGCAAATATTATGCCAAACATATTTAATGCAAATAATATGCAATATTGAGTGTAGCCAAGGTGATAATATTCAATTATCAAATTTGATGATGTGCTAATAAAGCTAAATAATGCGCCAAAACATAAAGCTCCTGTCAGAGCTCCGACAACAAATGGTAAGTTAGCCATGTGAATGATATATACTTTAAAACTTCTAGCTAAACTCTTAGAGCGCTTATGTGTAGGGAGTGTTTCTGGCATAATCAATGTTATAACTAATAAAACAACACCATAGATAGTTAGGAAGTGGAAGATATCTTGCCATCTTCCAGTTGTATAAATGATAATACTACCTATTATAGGAGCAACTATTGGAGCAATCATAAATATCATCACCATTGTTGCTACAGTTTTGACTAGTTTTTGACCTCTATAACAGTCTTTTAATATTGCCATAGCTGCAACAGATGCTGGAGAATCTCCAAGACCTTGTAAAAATCTCATGAATATCAAAGTATCAAAACTATGTGTAAATGAGCATAAGATAGTACTTGCAATATAGATAATCATACCGATAATAAGTATCTTCTTACGACCAAAGCTATCTGATAACGCGCCCCAGAAAAACATACCTACGCCAAAACCTATAAAGTATGTAGAGATGGTAATAGCAAGTTTATTTACATCAACATTAAAGAAGTTACCTATATTACCAAAAGCTGGGATATAAGCATCTATGGCAAAGGGCGGTAGAGCCACAAAGATTACGACAAAGAAAACAAGATACTTACTACCTTTTCTAATTTTTAACATAAGAGTTATTTTTACTAATTTTGATGATATATCTTATCAGATAAATTAGGCAATATTTAGTAATTAAGTGCCATGAATAATAAAGAAATGATTAGAGTAAGTATAGATACTAATTAAGCTTCAACGTTATCATCTGAACTGCTAGGTTGATTAGCTGCAACAGAACTGCCTGAATCTGTAACAGGAGCTTCAGTTAGGCTTGGTTGAGTAGTATTTGTATCACTACTAGTTGTAGCCGTGCTAGGAGCCGATGTATTGTCTGTGACCGTTCCATTAGTAGTTGTTGATTTTGCTTTGTCAATCGCTGACTGAATATCGCTAGCACCTGTGTAGCCACCTATCACAGTTGTATTATCAGCATTAGCATTAGTTGCTGGAGCGATTACTAAGAATGGAGTTCCTTGAATACCAAGATCCTCAAAACCTAATTTCAAAGTATCTTTTAGATGATCTGCAATCTTATCATCTTTGATTGCTTTCTTGACTTTAGTAAGATCAGCACCTGACTGAGTAGCTACTTTGTCTACAGTAGAGTTTTTGAGTTTACCTTCATCCTCACCTGTAGCGAAGATACCGTTATGGTATTTCACATAAGCATCAGCACCATACAGTTTATATATAGCAGTACCTACTTCGGCAGCGTATTCAGAAGCCGGAGCTCTTTCACCAAATATTGGGAATTCTGCAAAAACGATTTGTACATTACTATTATCGTGCATTATTTTTTCTATTTGTGGAGCAAGTTTCGAACAATACATACACTGATAGTCAAAGAATTCATATACAACCACTTTCGGATTTTTAACATCAGATTTCGGTGTAAGATCAGATCCATAAATACTATCTCTAACCTTTAAGAAGCTAGAAACTCTTTCTTCACTCATTTTTTGCTGTACTTTGTTACGTAGAGTTTCCATGTTTTTTGCTATTTCTTCAGGAGAGATAGCAGGTTTTTTCGCATTTAGAGCATCAGAGAAGCCCTCAACAATTTTGTCATCGTTAAGGTTGTATGATTTTACATTTTTATCAGCTTCTACAGTAGCACCCATACCATATCCGATAGTATAACTAGCATTTTTAGTAATAGTGTCTGTATTCTGTGTTGCAACGTCAGCAGTCGGAGTAGCAACTGAAGATCCAGAGTTTGTAACAGCTTCAGTAGTAGACTTATCTTTACTTGAGCTATCAGAACATGCAACTAAGCTTGTTGCTATTGCAGCTACAGCTAAAGCTTTTAATAGTTTCTTTTTAGTCATTATAATTAACTCCCTTAATTATTTCTTCTGAGCAGCAACGGCTTGTTGTTGGAATTGCAACATTGCATTTTGCATTTGATCTGGAGTAAGCTTAGATTTACCTCCAGAAATACCATCTTTTAGACCACTAACAACTTCTTGGTTGTCAGTAGTAATATTGTTTTGGTCCATTTGAGTTTTCAATGCTTGGCCCATAGTGTAGCCAACTGAGTAGCTAAGATCATCCTGATTATCTGCAGCTGCAAAAGCGCCACCAATAAGTGAACCAGCAACTAATGGTGCTATAAGTAGAGTTTTAGTTAATTTCATTATTTAGTTTCTCCTGTAGTTTTGGAAATGTCTATCCTAAGTTATTCTAACAAACCGGTTGTAAATCACAATCTTTTATCTATTTTACTTAGCTTAATTTGTTTATTTAATGCCCACTCAATATGTTCTAAAATGATTTTATTGTCTATAAATTCATTTTTCTTATTTTCTAATGATAGTATATTTTCTTGCTTATATGGTGAATTTCCAATACCAACTGCTATATTCCTTATCCAAGCATCATAACCAATTCTTCTAATTGCCGAACCTTGTGTATATTTATCAAAATCTTTTTTAGACCATGAGAATAGTTCAAGAAGTGGCTTGTTTATTAAAAAATCTCGTTGTTGGAAGTCTTTTTCTGTAGTTACTAGAGCATTATTGTTAAAAGGGCAGACTAATTGGCAGTCATCGCAACCGTATATTCTTGTGCCAATTTTATCTCGAAGTTCTAATGGTATAGGTCCTTTGTTTTCTATTGTTAGATATGAGATACATTTTCGTGAATCAATCATTTTACCATGCTGAATTGCTCCAGTTGGACATAATTTGATACATGCTTGGCATTTGCCACAAGAATCTTGATGCTTTGGTAAGTTAGGTAAGTCTGACAGATCAAGATTACTATAAATAACACCGATGAAAAAAAATGAACCTTGTAACTTATTCATGAGCATAGAACTCTTGCCTTGCCAGCCCAAACCTGCTTTTTCGGCTAGTGGGCGTTCTAAGACTGGGGCACTATCTGTAAAAACTCTAAATTGATGGCCACCTGTAAGATCGTCTATATATTCTCCGAGTTTTTGAAGTTTTTTTTTCATTACTTTATGATAATCTCTACCATGAGCATATATCGAGATTTCTGCAATGTTAGTTTGCGATCTTAGTCTTTTGACTTCATTTTTAATAGTTACGGGTCTATTGAGGTAGTTTAATGTAGCAACAATTACACTATTAGTTCCAGGGACTAGTTCATCTGGTACAAATCTTTTTGAACCATGTTTTGTCATATATTCAAGATCGGCCTGATAGTTGTTTTCTATCCATTTATCATAATGAGGAATATATTCAGATAAGTCGCAATCAGATTTAGAAATGGATGATAAACCAAGATTTGTAGTAGCAAATTTTTGTACTTGTTGCCACTGCTCTAGAGAAAGCTTTAGCTTCATTATTAGTCTTCTTTACGTTGAATATCCCAAAGCTTTTCTAGTGCATATAATTCTCTAGTTTCTTCAAGCATTACATGTACAACAATATCGCCAATATCGACCAAAACCCAGTCAGATTTATTGTCGCCTTCAACACCTAGTATTGATACTTTATTGTTTTTAAGTTCTTGTTCTAGATTTCTTGCAAGTGATTTGGCGTGAGTCGTTGATGATGCTGTAGCGATCACTATTTTATCCATCATGTCAGTAAGGTGCTCTACATCAATTGCTTGAATGTTTTGGCCTTTTAAATCATCTAGAGCATCTAGAATAATCTGTAGTCTTTGATCAGTAGTCATGAATTTGATTTAATTATTGTTTATAAATTTAGCCTAAGATTATACCATAAGTTAGTTTAAATAATGATATCATTATATAAACAAATAGTTTCAGAGGATCAAAGATGAAGAAAAAGAATTTATTTCTATTCATACTTTTAGTCATTTTGACTGTAATAGTTTTGGTTTTATTCTATAGATTTGCTCAATGGTATGAACAAAAGTTAGGAACAATATTTTCATATATTGTAATGATAGGAATTACTCTGTTTGTATTTACACCTTTTAAGTTTATTAAAGATAACAAAGCAAAAGTAAATATAATCAATTACTTTAAATATTTAGGAGTAAGTATTCTAAAAGTAGCTCAAATAGTTGTCACTATTATTAAAGAAGCTAGTTTAACCATAATGTATCTTGTTACACGATTATTTGCTAAAGACTCATCAGAAAGTAAGTAAGACTAAACTCATAAATGAAATATACAGCTGAACAACAAAAAATCATTACCCATGATTTGAATAAGCATGCCTTAGTCTCTGCAGTCGCAGGCAGTGGAAAGACTCAAACCTTAATAGCTAGGATTGAGTATCTGATTAGTAATAATGTTCCACCTAACATGATATTGGTTCTAATGTATAACAAATCAGCTCAACTTGATTTTGCAGAGAGACTTAGAAGAGTCATTAAAGCTGATATTGCAAGATTAATTAATGTCAGAACAATGCATTCTTTGGGAAATAGTTTTTTACAAGCTTTCGCAAAAGCAGGGTATGTCAAAGTAAATAAAATCCTCAAAGAATATGAGGTTGATACAATAATTCTAAAGTTACTTAAACTGCACCAAAAAGAATTTAAAATAACTAAAGAAGTTGATAGTGAGAGAGTAGAGGTATTTAAAGAGTATATTTCATTATTGAAATCAGATTTATCTCTCAGTAATAAGAAAATCAATGATCTTAATGCTAAAGAGAAGAAACTTTTAGATAAGGTGTTCTCAGAATTTCTTAAAGAGTGTGAGATTCAGCAAGCCATAACTTATGATGATATGATATATCTTCCAGCTAAGCTGTTTGAAAAAGATAAAAATAGTGTTACTCAGGCTAGTAGTTTATACTCTCACATAATTATAGATGAGTATCAGGATATTAATCAGGCTCAACAGTTTTTTTTAAAGTGTTTGGTTGGGCAGAATACCTATATTATGGCTGTAGGAGATATTGATCAGACTATATATCAGTGGCGAGGCTCTACTCCGTATTATATGTTAGAGGGTTTCAAAAAAGATTTTAAGGATGTAAAGCAGTATAGTCTTTCATATACGTTTAGATATGGGGATTTAGTATCCTTGATGGCAAATAATATTATAACTAATAATAAAAAACGTCATGATAATTTATGCATAACATATCCAAAACTAGATAAAACAACTGATATTAGTATTCTTGATAGTAGTGATAAAGTTGTCCTTAAACTTAAAGCATTGATTGATAGTGGTGTTAAAGCTAGCGATATAGCAATTCTTGTGCGTAAATATAACTCAACAACAGTGTTTGAATTAAGTTGTCTTTATCATGATCTAGCTTACAATGTCATTGCGGACAAAAATATTTTTAGTGAAAACCTATTTAAAGCCATATATGGCTATTTGATGTTATTTAACAAAGCTAAAGGATTTGCAAAGCATAGTGTTGAGCAAAGAGTCGATTTTATTAAATCTATGCTTGACTATCCATCACTATATCTCAAAAAAGATGCTAAACAAAATTTAGCAAATAAAATAGCTCAAGATATTTCAGCTAGCATGAATATAATTTCAGAACTCACCAAAACAGTTGATAAACCGTTTAAAGAAAAAAATATATTAGCAGTATCAGCTAGTTGGAGAGCTATTTTTAATAATACTCGGATTAAAAAGTCTGAGAGAGCTATAAATTTTATATTAGAAACTCTAGATCTTGAAAAACAAATTTCTAGAGTCTCTGGTGAAACACATTCAAGTAAATCTAAACTACAGATTATAGATGGAATGAGTAGTTTTGCTAAGGGTAAGAAGAGTTCGCTATCAGAGTTTATAGAGCTTTTATATCAGCTATATATAAAATCAGATCAACAAGGTGAAAATGATCCAAATCAAATTCAGATCATGTCAATGCATAGAGCAAAAGGTCTGGAATGGGATTATGTTGTTGTTCATGATGCTACAGAAGGAGGTTTTTTTGGAGAAAAGAACTCTAAAATTAGTGATGAGACAATTGAAGAAGAACGAAGATTGTTCTATGTGGCAATTACACGAGTTAAAAAACATCTCTTTATAGTATCCTCTGATGATATTAGTCGTTTGTCATCGTGGTATGAAATCAAAAAAAACACATACCCAAAGGATTTGAAATGTAAAAATAGCTTGAGATTTCTGTATGAAGGTAATCTGAAAGACTGTCAATTACATTTAGAAAATATAAATGATAATGAAAGAAAGTTTTCTAACAAGATCTTCAGACGATACTATGAAAAGCTATCAAAAGAGAATTAATTAGATTTATCTTGTAAAGATTCGTTTGGGGTGTCAACTTTTGGTGCTAAATCATCTTTAGATTCAAAAGGTTGGTCTGAGAAATACATAGCTGGATGAGCTATGATTTTGTTGTCATCTATTTTGTTACACCACTGGCCATTCTTATCAATGCTAGCCGAAAAGCCATCAAGAATTTGAATATATTTCTTCCAACACTGTGCTTTAAACATTGCTTTTTTACCTGTGGTAACATTAGTTTTGTGCCAGGTTATACCGTTATCAGATGACTCTAAATATGTTATCAAGCAGTAATCATGTGGTTTTGGCATTTGAGCTTCTTTTTCTGCTTCAGCAGCTTTTTCCTCTAGCTCAGACTGATAGTGAAAATAATAAGTAATACCTGAAACAGCTATTATTAGACCTACTATTATTGTGAAGATAAATAACTTCTTTTTCATTCTAAAACTTACATGAAAATAACAACTTATTTACGATTATATACTTAATTATATCCAAATGCGATTGGTAGAGTTTATTTTGTTTACCAAAATAGTTTATAATACTAGCTGTTTTGAATTTAATTTAAATATCTGTAGGCGCTATCTACTGGAAGGTAAACTATGATTTCTACTAAAGAATTACGTACTAAATTTATCAACTATTTTGAGTCTAAGAATCACTCGCACCAGCCAAGCTCATCTTTAATACCATTTGGGGATGATACGTTGTTATTTACAAATGCAGGTATGGTGCAATTTAAAGATGTATTTTTGGGGTTAGAAAAGAGAGATTTTTCTCGAGCTGTAACAGTTCAGAAATGTCTCAGAGCTGGTGGTAAACATAATGATTTAGATAATGTTGGCTATACAGCTAGACATCATACTTTTTTTGAGATGCTTGGTAATTTTAGTTTTGGTGATTATTTTAAAAAAGATGCTATTAGTTTTGCTTGGGAGTTTCTAACTAAAGAAATTAAACTACCTGCGGAAAAACTATGGGTGACTATATATGTTACAGATGATGAAGCATTTGATGTGTGGCATAATCATATTGGTTTACCAAAAGAAAGAATCATACGAATAGACTCAAATGATAATTTTTGGTCTATGGGAGATACAGGCCCGTGTGGTCCTTGTACTGAAATCTTCTATGATCATGGTGAAGATGTAGCAGGAGGCTTACCTGGTACACCTGAAGAAGATGGAGATAGATATATTGAAATCTGGAATATAGTGTTTATGCAGTATAATCGCCATACTGATGGTACAACTACTGATTTACCTAAACCATCTGTCGATACTGGTATGGGGTTGGAGAGAATCGCAGCTGTACTACAAGATGTTCATAGTAATTATGATATAGATTTATTTCAGGCGCTAATTAAAAAAGCTCAAGAAGTTACTAATGCGTGTGATACAAGTTCACCATCCTTAAAGGTGGTTGCAGATCATATACGTTCATGTGCTTTTTTAATTGCAGATGGTGTTTTACCATCAAATGAAGGTAGAGGATATGTTTTAAGAAGAATTATTCGTAGAGCAATTCGTCATGGTAATAAGCTTGGCGCTAAGGATATATTCTTCTATAAGTTAGTGGCAGAGCTTATTAATCAAATGGGTGAGGCATATCCTCAGCTAATAGATAAGAGAGAGGTTGTTGAAAAGACTCTTATCAAAGAAGAAGAATTATTTTTAAAAACAATTGAAAATGGTATTAAAATCTTTGATGCAGAAGTATCTGGATTAAAAGGGGATATTATTTCTGGTGAAATAGCATTTAAGCTCTATGATACTTATGGTTTCCCTTTTGACTTGACTGCAGATATGGCAAGGGAAAAAGGTTTGAAAGTTGATGAAGAAGCATTTAAAAAGCAAATGCAACAACAAAAACAAAGGTCAAAAGAGGCTGGTAAATTTAATATTGATTATAATAATACTATTAATTCACAAGTAAAATCAGAATTTAAAGGTTATTCAACGTTATTTGAAGATGCTAAAGTGCTAGAGATATTCCAAGATGGACAACAGGTAAATACTATTAGTAATGGATCTTCGGCAGTTATTGTCCTTGATAAAACACCTTTTTACGCTGAAGCAGGTGGACAGGTTGGTGATAAAGGCATATTAGAGGGTGTAGGTGTTGAATTTATAGTTGATGATGTCCAAAAGTCTGGTGAAGCAGTTCTACACATCGGTAAATTGGCTAAAGGAGTTTTGAACACTAGCGATGAAGTTTCTGCAAGAGTTAATGATTTGAGACGGCTTGCAACTGCTGCTAATCATAGTGCGACACATCTGCTGCATAAGGCTTTAAAAGTTGTTCTAGGTGATCATGCTGAACAAAAAGGCTCACTTGTTGACGATGGTAAGTTAAGGTTTGATTTTACTCATGATAAGGCCATATCTCGTGCTGAAATTGAACAAATTGAAATTTTAGTTAATCAGCAAATTAGAGCGAACTATCCTGTGGCCACTATTGAGACATCACAAGAAAAAGCTAAATCACTAGGAGCAGAGGCTCTGTTTGGTGAGAAATATGGAGATATAGTAAGAGTAATTTCAATGGGAGATTTTTCTATTGAACTTTGTGGAGGAACTCATGTTGCATATACTGGAGATATTGGATTATTCAAAATAGTGTCAGAAAGTGGTATTGCATCAGGTATTAGAAGAATAGAGGCTATTACCGCAGATAAGGCTATAAAACATACATTTACTTATGAAAATAAGTTGACAGCTGTGAAAGAAGCTATCAAATCAAATGATGCTAACTTATTAGAAAAGCTACAATCATTGTTAGAGCAGTTGAAAAAACAAGAAAAAGAAATCACAAAGCTTAAAAAAGACCTACTATCTGGAACAAGTAATGATATTAAAGAGTCTATAATTGGTGATATTAAAGTTGTAGTAGCTAATTTGAAAGAAGTAGATATTAAGACTTTGAGAGAAAAGATTGATGATTATAAATCTAAAAATGATAAGATAGTTTCAGTGTTGAGTACTATAAATGCTGATAAAGTGCAATTTGTGATCGGAGTGAGTAAATCTATTACATCATTAATCAAGGCTGGAGATATAGCTAAGGAGTTTAGTGGGTATATAGATGGTAAAGGCGGTGGTCGTCCAGATATGGCTCAAGGTGGAGGGAATAACTCTGCTAACATTGATGAGGCTCTAAGTAACTTAGAACAATATATCATAAATAATATAAGACAGTAGAGTTTGGTTTTGAAAAGGCTGTATAGACACTTATTAATATCTTTTGGAATATTTGGCTTTTGTGTTAGTTCTGCAGCTAATACTATTGCTGATTATACAGATACAGTAAAACAATCTATACAAAATTCACCACAATACAAGTTTATCGGCTTTCAGTTAAACTCCAGGCAGATGGATCCAGCGATTCAACTAGGTAGATTATTACCTAGGATAGATATTGGAGGATCTATTAAAGCGACAAACATTATAGATCAAGAAACTATGGCAGATGGAGATATTGCTGGAGGGCGTTTTGATTCTATCCAGGGAAATATTTCACTAACTCAGCCATTATATGATTACGGAGCTTATAAGGATCTTCAATCAGCACAAGAAACAGCACAGTTTGCTCAACAGGATTATAGAACTAATTATCAGCAGTTCTTATATGACACAAGTTATGCTTATTTTAATTTAGCCAAAACAATAAAAAATGTTGAGTATACTTCGTATAACTTAAAATCAAATAAACAAAGCTTAAATGAATTAGAAAGTAAATTTAAAGCGGGTACAGCCGATATCGCTGATTATGAAACAGTAAAAGCAAACTACTATATTGCTGAAGCTAGCTATGCAGCAGCTAAACGAGAAGAAAAAGTTGCTCGAGCAGAGTTGCGTAAGTTCACTAATAATGATGATGATGTTGTTTTATATAGTAATGACTTTAAGATTAAGGATCCGTCACCTAATACTGAAGAAGGTTGGGAAGAGCTTACAATGCGAAGTAGCCCATCATATTTAGGTTCTGTACATACAAAAGAGAGTAATTACTATAACTATCAATCTGCGACAAGCTCATTTATGCCTAAAGTTAATTTTGAAGTTAAATACTCTCCAGGTTTTAATGATGTTAGTTCGCTGGGTAACCCCGTATTCGATAAATTCCTATCATCAAGTGGTACAGTAAATGCTTTTTATTTTGGGATTAATCTTACTTGGAGTATTTTTTCTGGTGGTACAGATTATGCTCTACTTAAAAAGGCTGCATATAACTATCAGTCCTCTGAGTTTGATATGATCCAAACAGGAAGGGTTGCTCAGAATGACGCGATGTATGCTTTTAGGTTTGTTCAGCTTAAAAAGAAAGAAATCGAATCTCTGCGTAAATCTGTTGCAGCTGCAAAAATAGCTTATGAAAAGTATAAAGAAAGATATAATCAAGGTACGACAACTATTACTCAGTACTTTATACTTTTAAATAATTACTATCAATTTCTTATCCAGTTAAATAATACTGAGTTTGATTATATTATGGGCTTTTTGAGCTTGTATAAAACTGCAGGTATTTTAACTTCTAATACCGTTCAGGATTTTAATAACTGGTTAATACTAAATCAAGATGTGGAGTTATAATTATGTATATTTCAACTAAACTACAGTGTTTTTTATATCAGCAAGAAAGTGACTCTAAGCCTGTTTACCTAATTAAAAAATCAAATTTCTCAGATTGGCTTTGCAAGCAAGATAGTTTAACTCAAAATTTTGTAAAACTGTTTGAAAGCAAAAAAACAGTTCTAGCTATTCCTGATAATAACGGCAATATCGAGAAAATAGTATGTATAGTTACAAAAGATATGTACAGTTTAGCTGCACTAACTAGTGAATTACCTAGAGGTAATTATCATATAGAGTATTCTGAGGTTGGGGATTTATCCCTCTACTATATTGGCTTTGCATTGGCTAGCTATAAGTTTGAAAAATATAAATCTAAATCACAGCCGATTAATGTTAAATTATTCTTACCAGAGAATTATACCTACCTTTTAACAACAGTTGAGGCGAATTATATAGTCAGAGATATGATTACAACTCCTGCTGAAGATATGGGTCCTGAAGATATTTCTAATATTATCAAAAATGTTGCCAAAGAGTTTGGGGCTACAATTGAAGAAGTTGTTGGTGAAGAGCTTAAAGAACAAGGGTATATGGGAATTTATACTGTTGGTAAGGCTAGTCATAGACCTCCAAGATTAGTTAAATTAAATTGGGGTAATGATAATCATCCTAAAATTTCTATAGTTGGTAAAGGTGTGGCTTTTGATACAGGTGGCCTTGATGTGAAAGCAGCTCAGTTTATGTTGCTGATGCATAAAGATATGGGTGGTGCTGCAAATGCTATAGGTCTTGCTTATATGATTATGAAACATAATCTTCCAGTAAGATTGACTTTATCAATACCGACAGTTGAAAATGCTATAGATGCGAAGTCATATCGCCCTAGTGATATCATTAAGATGAAAAATGGAACAACAGTTCAAGTTACTAATACTGATGCTGAAGGAAGATTGATTTTAGCTGAACCACTACATGAAGAGGCTACTAAAAATCCAGAATATTTAATAGACTTTTCAACTCTAACAGGAGCTGCAAGAGTGGCTGTTGGTGATAAAATTTCAGCATTTTTCTGTAATAATGATGATGTTGCAAAAGATGTTTACAATTATGGAGAAATCGAGCAAGATCAGACTTGGAGACTCCCGTTAGCTGATTGTTATAGAAAAAATCTTGATACTGAGTTTGCAGATATATCACACTGTGAGCTGTCAACTTTTGCAGGAGCTGTAAAGGCAGCACTGTTTATCGAGCACTTTGTGGGTGTTGAGAATGCTCCTACTTGGATTCATTTTGACATAATGGCTTGGAATGTTGCTAACTCTCCAGGTAAGCCAAAAGGTGGAGAAATGATGGGTGTTAGAACAATGTTTAAAATGTTGGAAGAGAAATACAGCAAATAAATTTTAAATAATTAATATTTACTTTATTTACTAATATTTTCGAAGTTGTATACTTTATTAATGAATTATAAAAATCTTATTATATAACTATGCAAAAATCGTTATTAGAACAGCTTAAAGAAGTAACTATGGTAGTCGCTGATACAGGTGACTTTGAGTTAATTGAAAAATTCAAACCAGTTGATGCTACTACAAATCCTAGTTTGATTTTAAAAGCTGTTAAAGATCCAAAATATTCTAAGTTAGTTACAGATACTATAGATAAATTTAAGCAAAATAATCCTGAGCTGAAAAAAGATTATCTTCTTAAAGAAGTTGCTATTGAGATATTAGTATCTTTTGGAATAAAAATATTGGATGTAATTGATGGGAAGGTGTCTAGTGAAGTAGATGCAAGAGTATCTTTTAACTCTGCAGAAACAATTGATTATGCTAGAAAAATAATTAAAAAATATGAGTCTTACGGAGTTTCAAAAGATCGAGTTTTGATAAAAATAGCAGCTACCTGGGAAGGTATAAGGGCTGCTAAATTATTACAAAAAGAAGGTATTAATTGTAATTTAACACTTATTTTTGACCAGGTTCAAGCTCAGGCATGCGCTGAAGCTGGAGTTTACTTAGTATCACCATTTGTAGGAAGAATCACAGATTGGCAAATGCAACAGAGCAAGCTTGATGATTTTCCTGCTGTAGTTGATGATGATGGCATAAACTCTGTTAGAGCTATATACAAATTGTATAAAGATTGTGGTTTTAAAACCATTGTGATGGGAGCAAGCTTTAGAAATGCCAAGCAGGTGGTAGCATTAGCAGGTTGTGATGCTTTGACTATATCACCAGCATTGCTTGAAGAGCTTGAAAATAGTTTTGAAAGCTTGGAAGTTAAATTAAAACGTTCTAATGATGTTAGTACCCAAGTGCCACAAGTTACAGAATCTGATTTTCGTTGGCAAATGAATGAGAATTCTATGGCAACTACAAAGTTAGCTGAAGGAATTAGGCAATTTGCAAAAGACACCGTTGAATTGGAAAACATAATAACAAAACATTTATAAATAAGAGGTTTATATGAAAAAAACTTTATTAGTATCGGCATTGAGTTCTATTTTTATGGCTCCGTTTGTTTCTTTTGCTAATGATGATCAAGAATACTTAAATCCTAGAAGTGACACACAATTGCATTCTCAGCGTCAGATGATCAACCAGAGAAATAGTCAAGCTTCACAAATGCCTAAGAAACATCAATTAGGTATTACAGAAGAAGATATGAGAGTTCCCGGCGAATCAAGTAGTAAATCTCGTAATATGAGTACTAAAAAGGGCTGGGGAAGTGCTAATGAACAAGAAAAAAAGTCAAAGAGTAATGAAGACTCGGAAGATGAAAACCCTAACTTATCTGATTTAGCTAATCCTGCGCCTAAAAATATTCATAGTAATTTATCAATAAGTGATGAAGATAGAGCATTAAATAGGCAGATGATGTTATCTGGCCCTAAAGGTGGTTTTCAAAATAATCAGCCAAGAGGTATTGGTGGCTCGAGTGCTAACCTATAGTCAAAACATAATTGCTTACATTATTCAAATATACTAAAATCTATTAGTTTAAATAATTTAATTCGCTTAGGTCTTTAAATGAACTTTCAGTATAATAATTTTAAAATTTTAGAAATAAATGGATTAGATACCATAAAGTTTCTTCAAGGTTTAGCAACATCAGATTTAAGCCAACTATCTAATGATAATAACTTATTGATGACTGCTTTTGCCAACTTAAAAGGACGAATAATTTCCTTATGTTTTGTGAAGTATATTTCTAGCGAAAAGCTATTGCTTTCAGTTGAACAGAGCATCGTTGATAATTTACTTACTTGGTTAAAAAAGTATGGAATGTTTTCTAAAATTAGTTTTGCAGTTAATGAAGATTATGCATTATTTTTTACTAAAGAAGGATTTTTAAATCATAATATTTTAGTTAAGAATACTCTAAATTCTGATACTACATACGAGCAAATACAAAAAACTAATATTTTGAATAAACTTGCTGTCATCAATCAAAATAATATTGAGAAGTTTCTTCCAGCCGAGTTAGATCTTGATAACGTAGAAAAAGTTATTAGTTATACTAAAGGTTGCTATATGGGACAAGAAGTAATAGCTAGGATGCATTATAAAGCTAAGTTAAAAAAAGAGCTTGCAGTTGTAAAAGCAGACAAAGATATTGGAGCTTTGGACCTGAAGACTTGTGATAGTAAACCTCTAGCAAATGTTATAAATAAAGTCTATGTAGACGGTGTATGCTATATGCTGCTGGTGTTTCATAAAGAAGCAACAGAGGTTGAGTATCAGCTAGAAAATGAAATAATTATAACTAAATGCTAAATAATCTTAATCAGCAGCAACAGCAAGCTGTAAAATATACTAGTACTCCCTTACTAGTGCTAGCTGGAGCTGGTAGTGGCAAAACTAGTGTAATTATTGAAAAAATTTCTTATTTAATAGAACAACTTTTGTATCCCGCTAAGAGTGTTTTAGCTGTTACATTTACGAATAAAGCAGCTAGAGAGATGCAAGAGCGCGTTAAATCTCGGCTTGATAAAGAAAAATCAAAGGGGTTGATGATTTCAACGTTCCATTCACTTGGTTTAACAATTTTAAAAAAACACTTTTTAGATTTGGGGTATAAGAAAAACTTTACACTTTTTGATAGTCAAGACTCACTTGCGTTAATATACGATATTGCATACGAGGAATATCAATTACCTAAACAAAATGCTGGGTTTATTCAATCAAAAATATCATTTTGGAAATCAGCGTTACTAACACCTAATGAAATACAACCTAAGGACGATCTTGAAGAGCAAGCAGCTTTTATATATAAAGAATATCAAAAATATCTAAAATCTTATAACTCTTTTGACTTTGATGATCTTATATTTCAACCGATACAGTTATTTAAAAATTACTCAAATATTCAGAAATTATGGTCAGACAAGTTTAGATATATTCTCATTGATGAGTATCAAGATACTAATGAGTCGCAATATCAGCTTTTAAAGTATTTGACTCAGGGTAAAAATAAATTCACAGTTGTAGGAGATGATGATCAGTCTATATATGCATGGAGAGGTTCTCGACCTGAAAATTTACGCCATTTGCAAGAAGATTTCAAAGACCTAAAAGTTATTAAGCTAGAACAAAATTATCGCTCTACAGGCAGAATACTTAATGTTGCAAATAAGCTTATTGAAAATAACAGCCATATTTTTGACAAAAAACTTTGGTCAAATAAAGATTATGGTGAGCAAATTAAGGTTATTAGTCTTACAAATGATGAGGATGAGGCACAATTTATTACTAGTGATATTTTTTTTGATAGGGTGAAAACAAAATCTAAAAACTCTGATTACGCCATACTAATTAGAAGTAATTACCAAGCATACTTACTTGAAAGATATATGCAAATGCACAAAATCCCTTATACAATTAGCGGCGGAAGTTCATTTTTTTCCAAATCAGAAATCAAAGATATCATTTCGTATTTAAGGTTAATAGTTAATCCGGATGATGATAGAGCATTTTTACGTGTTGTAAATACTCCCAAACGTGAGGTTGGAAGTGCTACTATTCATAAATTAGGACAGTATGCAAGTTATCATCACTGTAGCTTTTTCCATACTTTATATAATTTAGAAGAGTTTGAAATACGTGATTTTACCAAAAAAAACTTATCATCTTTTAAAGATTTGATACTGAATACACAGCAAGAAATAAATTCAAGTATATCTGCTCAAGAGTTAAAAAATATAATTAATAATTTTATTGATAATATTTCATACCGACAGTGGCTTATAGATTCTAGTTCTTCAGAGAAACAAGCAGAGTTTAGATATGCGAATGTTATTGAAGTTGTTAAATGGATTGTTAACCAGCTTGAAGGCGAATCATATAATGCTCTTGAGTCACTTGCTTTAGTTTTAAATAAAATGCTTTTGATCGATATCTTAGATAGAGATAATGAGGATAAAAATGATAATCAGGTTCAAATCATAACTATGCACGCCTCCAAAGGTTTGGAGTTTAAAAAAGTTTATATAATGGGAATGGAAGAAGGAATTTTGCCGCATCAGCAAAGTATTGAGGAAGATTCCATAGAGGATGAGCGCCGATTAGCTTATGTTGCGATCACTAGAGCTAGAGAAAATTTGACTATAACAATGACAAAGCATCGTAAAAAATTTGGTGAAAAACAGATTTCTATTCCAAGTAGATTTATTGATGAATTGCCAGAGTCGGATCTATATTGGGTAGGCACAGAAAAAGAGTGTGCAGAAACGCGTCAGCAAAATTCTAAGCAGAATATATCAGCACTTAAAGATATGTTTAGCTAGATTAATATTTTTTCTTAGAAATTATAATTATTCCTCGTGACTTGTTAGTCGAAGAGTCTTTGGACTGGATTGCTTGATATAAGTCAATAGTTCTTATCCAAGCTGAAGGGTATTTATATCTGGCGACGTCCATAAGCAACCACATATCTTCTTTAGGGTTGTATGCTGCTAGTGGCGAAAAATGTCCTCCTCCTTGAGCTCCCATATCACTACGTTTATAATTTATAATTATATAATCTCCTTTTTTCATTGATGATAGCATTGTATTAAGGAACTGTTCTTGATTTTTAAATTCGCTCGCGTGAATTACCTTTGCATAAGCCTTAGAGCCTATCGTTTTTTGTTTGTTGATTAGCTCAGCAGTTTGCTCAATAGATAACCCTTTTGCATATACCCATTGAGGAGTTATGCCAGATTTAATTAAAGCTTTATTATAAAAAATATTATTTTGATCAAATATTGAATATTGCATGTGAGCTGGTGATAGACTTGGCTCAATTTTTAGAGCATTTAATACCATGACAGCGGAGGCTGGACCACAGAACGTAGTGCCTTTCTCAGTTGTAAAATATTCTGCAAGTTGCCAATATTGTTGTGAGTATTTTTCTGGTGCTGATTTTAATAAATACTGTCCTTGTAAGCTAGAGAAAGCGATTGTATTTTTAGGTAGGATTAGTTGTTTTGCAAAACAACAGTTGATTAAAACTACTAAAAAGATAACTATATTAAAAGCTTTTTTCATATTATTTTAGAAATTTTAATTTGAAGTGTGTAATTAGACTATAAAAGAAAAAGCTTATAGATAAAAGGTTTTATATACTAATATAATAATCTTAAATAAGAGGTGTTGTCCTTAATACAATATCAAAAATTTATTAATTGTTTTTATCTGTGATAATATAGAATTGTTTTAAGTAAATGGTATATATTTTGATTTCAATAGGAAAATATTCTAGATTAAAGATTCTTGAGAAAACTTCGAATTGGCTGGTTCTAGATGCTTTGGAGCTTGGTACAGCAAACATTGCTAGTTCGGAATTCTGTGATACAGTAAGCGTTGGCGAAAGTGTAGAAGTTTTTTTGTATCATAACTCAAAGGCTGAGCTTATCGCGACTACAAAAAGAGTTCCAACCGTAGGTCAAGTATCTTATTTGCGAGTCAAAAATATTACAGGTATAGGAGCTTTTTTAGACTGGGGACTTGATAAGGATCTTTTTGTACCATTAGCCGAGCAACATAGACCATTTGAAGTTGGAAAGTCGTATATTGTCTATTTATATCTTGATAAGATTAATGGGCGTATAACAGCTTCTTCAAAGATCAATAAGTTCATAAAAGATTACGCAGGTAATGATATAACTCAAAATCAAGAAGTGGATCTTATAATCGCGAATTCTACAGACATAGGTTATAAAGCAATAATTAATAACAGTTATTGGGGAATCATTTATTCTTCAGAGGTATTTAAAAGGTTAAGTTTTGGCCAATCTGTTAAGGGATATATAAAAAATATTCGAGATGATAGGCGTATAGATCTGTCGTTACAGCTAGTGCACAAAGATTTAGATAGAAATGCTGATTTGGTAGAAAAGTATCTTGTAGAGCATAATGGTTCTGCTCCTTTTAATGATAAATCTAATCCTAATGATATAGCGCGTGAGTTTGGAATCAGTAAGGCTGCTTTTAAGCGAGCTATAGGAATTTTGTTAAAAAGAAAAAAAATAGTAATTAGAGAAGGCAGTATTCATTTAAATGGATAATATTCTGTAAATATTATATTGTTATTAAGAGTTTATATTAGTATAATAATGTCTTGCTCTTTGCTATGCAAAATAATTTTGTATAGCTTATCAGTAAAAAAACTAACAATGATAAACCGGAAGGAGTTTACAAAATGAAACATTATGAAATCGTGTTAATGATTCATCCAGATCAATCTGAGCAGCTTGATGCTATGCTTGGTAAATATCGTGGAATCATTGAAGAAAAAGGCGGAAAAATCCATAGATTCGAAGATTGGGGACGTCGTCAATTAGCTTATCCTATCGAGAAACTTCATAAAGCACATTATGTGTTATTCAATGTTGAGTGTGATGTTGAGTCTCTAGAGAAGCTTCAAGAAAACTTAAAGTATAACGATGCAGTTTTACGTCGTTTAGTAATTTCTAAGAAAGAAGCTGTTACAGAGCCATCAATCATGATGGAAACTAATGAAAAAGAAGTAATTTAATAGAGGGATTTTAAGATGAGTCGTCGTAAAGTTTGCCGTTTCACTGTTGATGGTGTAAAAGAAATTGATTATAAAGATGTGAATAAGTTAAAAGCTTATATTACTGAAACAGGTAAGATCGTACCTAGTCGTGTAACTGGTACATCAGCTAAGTATCAAAGACAGCTTGCTACAGCTATTAAAAGAGCTAGATTCTTGGCGTTATTACCATACTGTGATCGTCACTTTAACTAATACTGGAGGTTGATTACAATGCAAGTTATTTTAAAAGAAAAAGTTGAAAACCTTGGTGTATTAGGTGATATAGTTAATGTTAAGCCTGGTTATGCTAGAAATTTCCTTATCCCTTTTGGTAAGGCTGTTCAAGCTACTAAAGCTAACATCGAAACTTTTGAAGCTCAAAAGGCTGAGTTAGAAAAAGCAGAAAAAGCAAGATTTGATGCTGCAGTTGTAACTGCAGATGCTATCAAAGATAAAGTTTACACTGTTGCAGCTCAAGCTGGAGAAGGTGGTAAACTATTTGGATCTGTTGGTACTGCTGAAGTTGCTGAAGCAGTATCTCAAGCTTCTGGTAAAGAAATTGAAAAGAGCCAGGTTCGTATGCCGGAAGGAGTTATTAGAACTACTGGAGAGTTCGAACTTACTGTTCATGTATATACAGATGTAGATGCAGATATCAAAGTAAATGTTGTAGCTGCAGAAGCTTAGTTTTATAATATATAAACTAACACAATATCTTAATTAATATAAAAACCATGTGTTAGGCATGGTTTTTTTGTATATGAAATAAGGATTTTGATGTCAATGGATTATCAATTTAAAGTTGCTGAAACTGCTTATTCAGTTGATGCGGAAAAGGCAATACTAGGCAATATTCTTCTCAACAATGATAATATAGAGCTAGTTGAAGATTTTCTTCTAATTGATGATTTTTTTGATAAGAGACATAAAATTATCTATAAGCAGATAGCTGTTTTAAATCAGTCAAATACTCCATTTGATGTTCTAATTTTGAGTGAATATTTAGCAACTGAAGGTTTACTAAATGATGCTGGAGGCGAATCATATATTATTGATTTGGCAACTAATACGCCAACAGTTTCAAATATAAAAACATATGCAAATATTGTAAAAGATAAAGCTAAGCTGAGAAGTCTACAAACAAGTGTTAATGATATAGTTCAAAAAATATATTCATCAGACTCTAAGAATCCTGACGATGTTATTGATTATGCCGAAAGCCGGATTCTTGATGTGGCTAAGGAAAGAGAGACTTTAGTTAAGGGCCCTGAATCAATTAAATCAGTTATTCCTAAATTAGTTGATAGGATGAGTGCAATAGTCGATGCAGGTAGTGGATTGACAGGGGTTTCTACAGGCTTTATTGATCTTGATAAAATGACCTCTGGCTTACAACGAGCTAATATGGGTATTATTGCAGCTCGTCCATCAATGGGTAAAACTGTACTAGGAATAAACATAGCTCAAAATGTTGCTAAAATTGCAGATAAACCAGTTTTAGTTTTTAGTTTAGAGATGCCGTCAGAGGATATTGTCACAAGGATGCTAGCTTCACAGGCTCGTGTAGAAATGAATTTGCTTAAAGAGTGTAATCGGCTTAATGATGCTCACTGGGTTAAGATTACAAGTGCAATGAAATCATTGAGTGATATGCCTTTATATATTGATGATACATCAAGCTTAACCCCAGCTGAGATGCGCTCAAGAGCTCGAAGACTATATAATGAACACGGTGGTCTATCAATGATATTAATAGACTATCTACAGCTTATGAAAATACCTGGTTATGAAAATAATAGAACCCTAGAGGTATCAGAGATATCTAGATCATTAAAAGCACTTGCAAAAGAGTTAGATATTCCCGTTATAGCATTGTCGCAGTTAAGTAGAGATCTTGAAAAGCGTCAAGATAAGCGTCCGATAATGTCTGACTTGAGAGAATCTGGAGCAATAGAGCAAGATGCTGACTTGATAATGTTTATTTATCGAGATGAAGTTTATAATAAAGAAAAAGAAGATAATAAAAATCTTGGTGAAATTATAATTGGGAAACAGCGTAATGGTCCTATTGGCACAGTTCATGTTCGTTTTGATGGGCAGTTTGCAAGCTTTGCTAATTTGACTTATGAGAATGACAATATTTTACCTGGTGATATAGGTTATAATGAATAAATTTATAAGAATGAAAGAGAAATTCTATGCAACAAGATAAAGTGAATTTACTTGGGTTAAATCAAAAAGCTATGGAAGAGTTTTTTGTTTCTATAAATGAAAAAAAATTTCATGCAAGACAAGTTTTTAAATGGATACATAAGAAAGGGGTCATTGATTTTGATAAGATGACAGACCTTGGTAAAAATTTGCGTAATAAACTACAGGAAACTTCAGAAATATTTATTCCAAAAGTAGTTTTTAGTAAAGCATCGAAAGATGGTACGCATAAATGGCTAATTGATGTCGGTGGAAGTGCTGTTGAAACAGTTTTTATTCCAGAAGATGGTAGAGGCACCCTCTGTGTATCTTCACAAGTTGGATGCACTTTGAATTGTAGTTTTTGCTCTACTGGTAAACAAGGGTTTAATAGAAATCTTTCATCTGCCGAAGTTATTTCTCAGCTTTGGATAGCTGCTAGAACCTTATCAAAAAATAATGGCGAACATGATTTTAGTGTTACAAACATAGTTATGATGGGTATGGGTGAGCCATTGATGAATTTTGAGAATGTGGTTCCAGCTATGGATATTATGATGGATGATTTAGCATATGGGCTATCTCGACGTAAAGTGACTCTTAGTACATCTGGTGTTGTTCCTAGAATATATGATTTACTTGAGCAATCAGGAGTGTCTTTAGCAGTATCATTACATGCAGCGACTGATTCTTTACGTAATGAAATAGTACCGATCAATAAAAAGTATAATATTGACGAACTTCTTGAAGCATGTAAACTTTATGCTGAGAAAGGTCCTCATAAGCACATAACATTTGAGTATACATTGATGGAAGAAGTTAATGATAATTTATCAGATGCTGAAGGGTTAGTTGAATTGTTACGCTCTCGAAATGTTCCAGCTAAAATAAATCTTATTCCATTTAATCCATATCCAGGAACACCATATAGGAAGCCTAGTAATAATCGTATCCATAGATTTAAAGAGTATTTACAACATAATGGTTTTGTCACTACAGTAAGAAAAACTAGAGGTGATGATATTGATGCTGCATGTGGACAGTTAGCTGGTGATGTTATGGATAAAACAAGTAGAAAACAAAGATATTTAAAGAAGCTTGGTGATAAGAATGCAGGCTAGTTTTAAAAGAGCTTTAATTACTATAATATGTTTTGGGATGCTAACTTCGTGTTCAACTCCTAATAGTTCAAACAGTAGTTCAAGCCCTCAAGTTCAAAAGGATAATAGAAATCAAAATGTAGAAGAGGTCAATTACTCTTTTGATAATAGCTCTTTCCCCAAAGCTAACTATAAAGAAGCAACGAGAATTAATTCTGAATTAGCTATAATATACTCTACGGAAGGGTATCTTGAAAGGGCTAAGACTAAGCTTATAAAAGCACAAGAGTTAGCAAAAGAACACGATAATAATTTGGCAATTGTAGATTATGCAGGTGGATATTATTATCAAAGCATAGGAGCGAATACAATTGCTGAAAAATACTACAAAAGAGCTCTTGATAATCATCCTAAAGACTATGAAGCTATGAATTTCTATGCTCAGTTTTTATGCATGCAAGAAAGTGACTACAGTCGCGCTCAAGAACTCTTTGAAGAATCATTATTTATGTCAAATAATAATGATATGGCTCAAACATTATTTTTATACTCTCAATGTATGTATAAACAAGGTAAAAAAGATGATGCTCTAGCGTATATGAAAAGAGCAGATAAGTTTAGAGAAGACTATAAGGCAGCCAAATTAAGATTAGCACAAATGTATTTTGAACGAGGTGAGTACAAAGAATGTTATAAGGTTATTTATGGCATGAAGAATGACACAGCGTTTTTTAATAATAAGCTTATTCTAGATATGAGGTTGAAGTTGGCAGAGTATGCGAATAATAAAAATGAAGCTGCGGCTGTAAGACTAGTTTTATCTTCTAATAACTATAATGATGAGGATATTGAAAAGTTCTTTTCAGCGGCAGATCAAAAGGATATAGATGAAAATGCGTAGAATTAATCAAATGAGTGAAAGTACTCCAGAAAGATTACAGAAATTACTAGCAAAATATGGCATAGGTTCGCGTAGAAAGATAGAGGAATTTATCCAACAGGGAAGGGTACGTGTAAATGGTAAAGTAGCGACTCTAGGAGATAAAGCTACAGATAAAGATAAAATTAGTTTTGATGGAAAAGCCTTACATTTATATGGTCAACCTATGACTAGACCAAGAGTCATTATTTACCACAAAAGAGAAGGTGAAGTCTGTACTAGTAAAGATGAGAAAGATAGAAAGACTGTTTTCGATTCGCTACCTAAATTAGCTAAGTCACGTTGGATAATGGTAGGACGATTAGATATAAATACTACAGGATTATTACTTTTTACGACAGATGGGGATTTAGCTAATAGGATGATGCATCCATCTTATGAAATCGAAAGAGAATATGCTGTAAGAGTTTTTGGTCAACAATTATCAGATGAAACTTTAAGTAAGTTTAAAGAGGGAATACAACTAGAAGATGGCTTAGCTAAGTTTAACAGCATAAAATTTTCTGGTGGTGAAGGAGCAAACCTTTGGTATTATGTAACTTTATCCGAAGGGCGTAATAGAGAGGTTAGAAGAATGTTTGAGGCTGTAGGTGTTACAGTTAGTAGACTTACTAGAGTTAGATTTGGAGATATTGTTCTTCCTAAGTTTGTTGCAAGAGGAAAAACACTAGAACTTAATCCTTCAGAAGTTAATAAACTGAGAAAATCTGTTAAGTTAAAAGAATATAAGTTTCCTAAAAAACTAGTTGAAAGATTAGAGAAAAAATAATGGATTTTGTGCGTCAAGTAGAAGATGTTTTTGATATTGATATCTGGGAGTTGAAGCCAGCATATAGTTCTATAAAACAAACTCAAAGTAAAATCATAGATGAAAATTCTCACGATGCAACAAAAAAAGAGCTGGAAATTATCTACACTAATATGGTAGATAGTTCTAAAATTATAAACATACTTTTAAGTGATAAATTAGATATTGGTTTTTTAAAACAAGTTGCTAATAGTTTATTTTTTAAGTCTAGTGTATATATATATAAATCTAATGGTATCAAAGATTTCAATGATTTAAAGGGGATTAATCTTTCAGAAAAAGACTTTATCTGTGATAATTGTGAGTTATTAAAGATTCAGAATAAAAAAGCAATATTATCAAATTTATACAAGTATGCAGATTTTAGAGCTTGATATTACATTTCTAACAAAAACAATTCAGCTAGTAAGAGCTACTGATAAAGATTTTAGCTGGTCAGATAAACAAATAGAAGATTCATTAACTAATGACACCGTTTTAGGTTTAATGATTGATAGTGAGCTTGCTGCTATTGCTATTTTTAACTATATATTTGAAACAGCAGAACTTTTGTATATATGTGTTGATACGGCTACGCAAGGTAGAGGAGTTGCATATAAGCTTTTGAAATATTCAATTAATCATCTTGCCAAGAAAGAAGTTAAAGAAATATTATTAGAAGTCGACATCAATAATACTAAAGCTATATCTTTATATAAAAAAGTCAATTTTATTGAGGTATCATTGCGCAAAAACTATTATAAAAAAGCTAATGGTTATTTCAGTGATGCTTTGATTTACCGATTAAATATATCAAATTAATTTTGCCTATGCTATATTAACGCCTAAAGACAACAGGGGTGCTATCTGACCTCCGGCCGGGATTCTGTCAAAAAAGGGTCATGCATGTATTTAGATAGTTATTTAGTACCATAAATAAAATTTACAATTTCATTATAAAAAACTTTTGGTTGGTCTACAGAAACTGTATGTTTTGACCCCTTAATAATTTGAACTACAGCTGATTTTGAGAATTTATCTACTCTATGTTTGGCTTGTATTGGATTATATAAAACCTCTTTATCTCCTAATAAAATTAATGTTTTTTCTGGCAAATTTCTAAGTTCGGCATCACTACAAATTTTAGTTAATATTACATCTTTATTTGGTCTATAAGCTCTAAACTGTATTATAAAATCTTGAATATCTGAGTTTGTTAAATATGATCCAGCTGCGGACATGTAATTTAAAAAACTGATAGCTGATGATTTTGTTGGGATCATGTTAGCCATAATTCCTTTAAAAATGAACATTTTTTGTATTTTATATAAATTGGCTGGAGCTAATAGAATAAGACTTTCTATTCGATGAGGATATGATATTGCAAAGCGATGTGCTAGGGCCCCTCCAAATGATGCGCCGCAAACGTTAGCTTTTTCTAGATTTAATTTCTCAAATATTTCGTTAAGCCAGTCTTGATAAGCATTAGATGATAATGATGGTCTATTGCCCGAACTTTTGCCTGCTTCTCCTATAATATCAATTGCATAAACTTGAAAGCTTTTTGCAAGATCTAATGCATTATATATCCATATCATAGAGTTTCCGGCAGAGCCGTGTAATAAAATTAAGGGTTTAGGATCTTTTTTACCAAACGATAAAATATAAGTATCACCCTGTGAGGTCTCAATTATTTTTTCGGAATATTCGACAGGAAATCTTTTTAGAGCTTTATCATATGCATTTAATTGCTTTTTGCATCATCCTTTTAGATTTATAAGCCGATATATTTTTCATAAAGAACTCCTGTATTATGAATAACTTCTATACTTTAGTTATTTGTAAATAAAACCCTCGTTTTCTTTACCTGT
>NZ_VXKP01000020.1:0-1555 GCF_008711455.1 Francisella sp. XLW-1
TTTAATATTTGTATGTAATTATCTAATAATGTGGAATGATTTAGTAGATATTAATGAAAATTAGTGCGAAAGAGTTAAAAACTAGACATTGATTTTAATGGCTTTGAAGGCTCACTGAGAATAGCTGGTAATAGAGTATTACCAATAATTAGAGAAAAAGTTAAGCCTGATAGTATCGTTTACACTGATACTTTTAGGAGCTATAATGCCTTAGATGTTTCAGAGTTTAAACATTATAGAATTAACCATAGCAAGCTGTTTGCAAAGAAGCATAATCATATAAACGGTATAGAGAACTTTTGGAATCAAGCTAAGAGACATTTAAGAAAATTTAATGGTATTCCTAGAGATCATTTTTACTTGTTTTTGAAGGAATGTGAGTGGAGATTTAACCACAGTGATTCTAAGGAACAGCTAAAGCTAATTAGACACTGGGTTAGAGAGAGTTTAAAGTAAATTTATCTAGGACAGCCACTTAATTTTTCATAATGACTTTGATCCTCTATGCTTTTCACTTATTTCTTTATTAGACCCAATTTAGCAAAACTAAATCTTCTACTCTCTGGAACTCTTTTATATTATTAGTCGCCAAAGGAACATTTAAAGACTTAGCATGAGCCGCAATCAATAAATCATTAGCTCCAATAATCTTTCCAGCCTTTTCTAAATCTGATCTAATTTTTCCATATTCAACTGCTGCTAGCCTATTAAAATCTACAATTTGAAGAGCTGCTACGAAATTATGAATGTTTGTTAGATTTTGATTAATCCATTTGCTCTTAAAAGCTCCATGTAATAATTCAGCATATACTATAGATGATATACAAATATCACCCATTTCATATTTTTTAAAATGCTCTAGTACAGATTTTGGCTGTTCTTTTAATATATATATACAAATATTTGTATCTAGCATTACTTTCATTACAAAGCTTCCCTCTCATCAAGCTTAGGCTGATTTCTACCATTATCAAAAAAGTCATGGGCTGGATCTAGTGACTTAAATACATTATCCCAACTATCGTGGATTTCGGTAATTATTATAGAATTACCGATTCTGCTAATGTCCACTTCTTTAACTTTAAACTGCATTTCTTTGGGAATCCTAACAGCTTGACTATTACCGCTCTTAAATAATTTTGTAAGCATTATACACCTCGTAATAATTGTAAATAACTACAATATACATATAGTATATACAATATACATTAATTTGTAAAATATTTATTGTACGCAGAATTACACTTCTACGCATTTTACTTGTCAAAAAAGATATCTTTTAGTATATTATCACTATATCTAACTCGCACCCCTAAAGTGCGTAGAATTGTAAAAACTAGTATTTGATGGATAATGTTATTGCTTTCTCAAAAAAACTACCCAGCGGAATTGATGAGTCATGTTTCATTTCTCAGTACACTGACTATCTGATCTACCCCGTCAATTTGGGAGAGTTTACTTCTTCATTCTCTATTATATATTCAAACTGATTTGGGGTCATATAATTTATCGTAGAATGTTTTCTTTTTGTATTATAGTAAGCTTCAATATACTC
>NZ_VXKP01000021.1:0-1084 GCF_008711455.1 Francisella sp. XLW-1
AGTATTAAAGCACTGATTTTCTATACGCCATCTAGCTCTTGCAGCCTTAGTTATCTGTGCTACATTGCTCTTATCAACATTCAAATTAGTTGCCCATACTCCAGCAATCGTCGATTTTTGTTTACCATCTTTGTCTTTGCTAATCGTAAAAGCTTTAACTACACTAACCTTTGTTTTTGAGTCTTTATTTAAAGGTATGTCATAATACCATCTGTATGCAATAGATGTATTGCCCATAGTGATCTTATGGCTTTGATATTCAGAGCTATCTAAACACTCATATAAATATTTATGATTACCTTGTTTTATTCTAAATATATAACCTTCTCCATTTTGTGTTACTGATTCTATAAAGGGCTTGGTAGCATATATACTATCTGCTAACCATATAAAGTTCATTCTTGGGTGCTGTGACCTAAGCTTTGGTAATAAACGTTTAGCAGCATTTATTTCACAGTCTTGCTTCTCATCACCATCAGTATTTTTAATGGGTTCTGGCATTAATGGAAATATTTGTTTTTGATCTGGATGGCATATTATAGCTTGTAATGCTTGATGACTATATTCTACTCTACCATTACGTTTTTTCTTTTGTAAACACTCTTCACATTTTATAGTTTCAGATGAATGATATTGTGTAGCATCTAATGCTACAAGATATTTATCCTCAAATCTAAACTTAGATAAGTGTTTACCTCGTTGTAAACGGTTTAAGTAATTATTAAATATTGGTTGAAACTTATCATATTGAATATTTGATATGATAGTTCTCAGTTGGTTATCGCTAGGTATTTCTGAAACTCCAAACTGTGTTTGAAGATTATTTTTATATTGTCGCTTTTGCATTAATCTTTGATATTTTAATAAGCTAGATGACTTGTAAAACATACAGGCAAGAGTAGATAAAGCAGCATCACTAATTTGATAATTTACACTAGCAGCTCGTCTATTATCTGGTAAATTACTAATTGTAGATTTAAATCCATCTATAAGTGATTGCAAACTTAGATGTTTCTTGGCTTTGAACATTAAATACAAAATATTTTAATATTTGTATGTAATTATCTAATAATGTGGAATGATT
>NZ_VXKP01000022.1:0-953 GCF_008711455.1 Francisella sp. XLW-1
AAATAAAATTCAATAGTTTCTTTAAACATTTTCTCAAAGTCTTGTGATGGTTTCCAACCTAGCTGGTTCTGAATCTTACTATTATCTATAGCATATCTCCAGTCATGTCCTTTTCTATCTTCGACAAATGATATTAACCTATTATGTGGAGCATGCTCAGGCTTATACTCATCCATTAGCTTACATATAGTATTTATAAGTGTCAGATTATCAACCTCATTAATACCACCTATATTATAAACTTCTCCTATCACACCCTTTTCAACCACTGTTTGTATAGCATCACAATGATCTACCACATACAGCCAATCACGAATATTTGAACCATCTCCGTATACCGGAATAGGCTTTTGGTTAATACAGCTATTAATCACAACTGGTATTAACTTCTCAGGATGTTGATATGGGCCATAGTTATTTGAGCAGTTTGAAATAGTTACAGGCAACTTATAAGTATGATGATATGCCCTAGCAATATGATCAGATCCCGCTTTAGATGCAGAATATGGTGAGTTTGGCTCATATGCCTTTGTCTCGGTGAATGCCGGATCATCTTTTGATAATGTACCATACACCTCATCTGTAGATACATGGTGGAACTTACAATTAGTTTCATCTAATCCTAACTCATCCAACCAGTATCTTTTAGCACAATTTAAAAGTGTAAATGTACCTATTACATTTGTCTCCAAAAATACCTTAGGATTAGCAATTGAGTTATCTACATGAGATTCTGCTGCAAAATGCACTATAGTTTCAATATTATGATTCTTAAGAGTCTCATATACTAACGCTTCATCACAAATATCTCCTTTGATAAAAGTATGATTATGTTCATTTTCTAGATCTTTTAGATTATCTAAACTACCTGCATAAGTAAGCTTGTCATAAGATACTATTTTCACATCATCATATCTTGATAACATCATACGCACATAATTGCTACCTATAAA
>NZ_VXKP01000023.1:0-836 GCF_008711455.1 Francisella sp. XLW-1
TTTTAGGTCTACGAGCACTCTGAAATTTAGAGTTGCAATAATTGCATCTGTAGCGCTGTAATCCTCTTCTAATTCCTATTTTTTTAGTGTTTTTTGAACTATATTTTCGACAAGTTTTAGTCTTTTTTACAGACATTTGTAAATAATCCTTTTTAAAACATTATTTTACAATAGTTACAGCTATATTTTAGACCCCCATTTTTTCTATTAGCTCTAAATGTTCAATATAGATTTTGGGGCTGTCCTAGATAAATTTACTTTAAACTCTCTCTAACCCAGTGTCTAATTAGCTTTAGCTGTTCCCTAGAATCACTGTGGTTAAATCTCCACTCACATTCCTTCAAAAACAAGTAAAAATGATCTCTAGGAATACCATTAAATTTTCTCAAATGTCTCTTAGCTTGATTCCAAAAGTTCTCTATACCGTTTATATGATTATGCTTCTTTGCAAACAGCTGGCTGTGGTTTTATTTACTGATACTAATTCTGATGCAGTTCGTGCTGTACTTCCTGCTATAAATAACTCTATTAATTTGTCTTGCTTGTATGTACTTAATCTACTTTTTCTCATCAAAACCAGCCTAACATAACTTAGTTATCTAGGACAGCCCCTAGATTTTTATATGAAAAATTTCATCTATAGCGCAGCACTTTTTTTTGATATTCTTTATGAAGAGTTGATAACTTTAGATTTTTTTGAGCTTGTCTTCGTAAATTTTATTCTCTTTTGTGATTAATTCATCTATTTGAGAGTTTTCACTACGAGCTTCATGCAGAAGCTGATAATATTCATAAGTTGTATTATTCATCTCGATTTTTTTCTTTACAGACAAATA
>NZ_VXKP01000024.1:0-767 GCF_008711455.1 Francisella sp. XLW-1
AAAAAGACTAAAACTTGTCGAAAATATAGTTCAAAAAACACTAAAAAAATAGGAATTAGAAGAGGATTACAGCGCTACAGATGCAATTATTGCAACTCTAAATTTCAGAGTGCTCGTAGACCTAAAAAGCTATTAGAGATATTATTTTATAAATATTTGTTTAGACATCAAACTTATGCAGATTTAGCTATTGAATACGATAAAACTAAGAAATGGGTTTACACTCAAATTCATAATTATGAAGCAGCTAAAAAAGAGCATAAACCTAGAGCAGTAACACTAGTTTGTGATACTACCTTTTATGGTAAGAGAAAAGATAAATTAGCTACAGTAGTTTTTTATGATACGATAGATGATGAGGTTTTGCTTTGGAAGCATGTGGACTCAGAAAAATCTAAATATTACAAAGAGATGTTACAAGAGTTATTATCTTTGGGATATAGAGTAAATGCTATAACTATAGATGGTAAAAGATGCTTAAACACTGTGTTTAAGGAATATCCAATACAGATGTGTCATTTTCATCAAAAGAAAATAATAGACAGATACATTACTAAAAATCCAAAATTAGAAGCTAGCATTGAATTACAAAAAATACTCAATAGGATCACTAAAACAACAGAAACTAGACTTAAAAAGATGATCTACCCCGTCAATTTGGGAGAGTTTACTTCTTCATTCTCTATTATATATTCAAACTGATTTGGGGTCATATAATTTATCGTAGAATGTTTTCTTTTTGTATTATAGTAAGCTTCAATATACTC
>NZ_VXKP01000025.1:0-762 GCF_008711455.1 Francisella sp. XLW-1
AGGTTTGACATAGCTTTAGATATCCAGTTGCAAATGGTTTTATATTTAACTCCTAAATTATCTGCTATTTCTTGCCTATTTGCATTTGGTTGCAAACATAATTTAACTGCATTATTTTTAAATTCTTCTGTATATCTTTGGTAACCCATATTTGTCTCCTTTTCTTAACACATAAGTGTCCCAAATTGGAGGGTATGATCACTCAGGTAATAAACGCTTAGCTAGTTGCAAAGCTTTCTTTTTATCTGGGGCTACATCTACTTTCACCTAAATTCTCTCAAAGTACTTGTCTATATATAAGTTGTTATTGTTAATATAATTAAGTTCGCAATCCTTTTATTTACTCATAATATTTTTGCTAACTATACGAGCGACTTCAGAAAATCATACATATTAGGTCTTATTTTGATTTCTTTGTTATAATCAAAATATCCTATTTCAAGAGCTGCAAACTTTGGTTTATAACCATTAAACTGTTCAGGATCTATGTTAGAGATATTTTCAATAAACTCGGTGACTTTTTCTGATAACTCTATAGTAGCTCCCATAGATTTGGCCGATAAATATTTAGATATCTCCTCATCATAAAGATTAATATCTTTTAGGATAGCTTCATAAGTATTTTCTATTTCAAAACAGCTATTCTCAGTAAGTCTGCTATTTAACCGACTTTTTTATATTATCATGCAATCAGGTTAATTTTAGAGATAAATGTAACAATTAATTCACGATAATAGAGATATTTTAATTAATAGATATCAG
>NZ_VXKP01000026.1:0-761 GCF_008711455.1 Francisella sp. XLW-1
TTTTAAAGTTTTCGATATTTCATTAGAATCAGTTATCAACCCAAAGGATCCACTTGGAATAAAGATACGCGAATAAAGCTTATTATCTGGTATTTCACTTGCTACAGATTTCCAGATGTTTACATTTAGAGACATTTGTTCTGCTTTACTCATAAGGACATCTAGCATGTGTTCACTTGCGTCTGAGCCTTCAATTTTATATCCATCTTTTGCTAGAGGCAGTAAGAAGCGACCAGTACCACACATTGGCTCTAAAATAGCTCCACTCGCTTCATCTGCATAACTTTTATAAAAAGCAAAAGCGTCTTCTGGCGCGGTCGGTTTGCTTATCTCGTAAACTTGAGTACATAAATCAAGGTAAGTTGTATTAATACTCATTACAGTTTTCCTCTCATATTATTAAAGCCTTTAGGATCTGGATTGTTTTTTATGAAAGCTATTATTTCTTTAGCAACATCAAATACCGAAGTATTGCTTGTATCGACTGTCAAATCATATTCTCGGGTACCAGTATGCACTCTATCAAATTGATCGTTGGATAAACCAAGCGCTCTTTCTCGCCGTAAATATTCACGCTCTTGCATAATAGCCAAATCGCATTTAACACCAATAAAGTACACAGTATGGTCAGCTAATTTATCTACATAGGACTTTAGCTGATTATCATTAAACAAAACTTCATCTATGATAATATTGTTGCCTCTAGAGCCAAGCATATGCGCAAAATCAGCCATTGCGCCAAACAATTTATCTCCAGTTGG
>NZ_VXKP01000027.1:0-623 GCF_008711455.1 Francisella sp. XLW-1
AATGAATTCAATAACCTTGTGTGGCTTGATGACCAATGGTTTCAGTTTGTTACAAATCTAAAATCAAGACGTAGTCTCAACCAAATACAGACTATAAATAAAAGAAAATTTGAGTTATCTATTTTCAAGTTTATTATAGATGAAATCAATTGTGCAGATGCTTATGTTTTAAATAGTTATGATCACGACGATCCAAACAAACAGTTTATTTCATGGGAAAAGTTTTATCAAAATCTGACGCCTTATACTGAACTAATTGGAAAACCAAAAGATCCTCAATTATTTGTAGAACATTTACAAATTGAACATCAAGAGGCTGCTGAAAAGACAAACAAGAATTTTATTGAAAACGAATACTTAAGCATAGTAAATAGTGAACCTGTATTAAAACGTGTTGTGAGTCAACAAATAAGTCAACCGCACCAAGATTTTTCAAATCTTGTCGCATCAAAAATGCCGATAACAGATATTGTTTCAGTATTTCTAGAGGTTGAAAATTGGCTTAATCTCAGTCATAAGTTAAAGCCACTATCAGGGTATGAATCTAAAATTAAAGATTATGCGTTAAGGTTTATTGCTACCTGGTTTGCATATGGATGTAATGTTGGTCCTGTTCAAGCTGA
>NZ_VXKP01000028.1:0-508 GCF_008711455.1 Francisella sp. XLW-1
GCGCGATGTCTGTGGCCTATCAAAAAGATAAAGTCCACATAAAGATTTAATTCTGTTAAGAATATGAAAGTAATAACACATATAAAGATGATCTTTATCAGAAATATTACATAAATTCTTTAACTTATCAACTAGATCACCCGAAACTTTAACATTAATAGCTTTAACTTTTGAAGATAACTGCGTTACATTTTTACTCAGCCTAATATATTCAGGCAGCGAAAATCCCATATTTTTAGCTAATTTGTTAAGTTGAGTGGGTATGATAGTAGCACTCTGTTTGTTAGAGTTATAATAGTCTATGAAAGATTTTCTACTCATACTTTTATCGATTCCTAATAAAAAACTCTTAAAAGCTAGTAATCTTCGTATAAGCTCTCCAAAATTTCTGTATTGATCTTCTTCTGCTTCAGTCATCGGCCCAACTCTTCCTTTAAAAGGTTCCTTTGCTTGAACTGCTGCACAAAGATTTTCTACATTTTTAATATCTTTTTCTGTTATATTAATT
>NZ_VXKP01000003.1:0-354307 GCF_008711455.1 Francisella sp. XLW-1
GATTATGTTCATTTTCTAGATCTTTTAGATTATCTAAACTACCTGCATAAGTAAGCTTGTCATAAGATACTATTTTCACATCATCATATCTTGATAACATCATACGCACATAATTGCTACCTATAAAGCCTGCTGCTCCTGTTACTAATATGTTTCTAGGTTTATAGTCCATTTATATATTCCTTTATAGTTTAAATAGTATTTTGATATTTTAAAACCTTATGAGTAATTGTAGCTTGTTATTGATTATTAGTTAATAGTAAATTGATTTCATAAGTAAATTTTAAGTTATGCATTACAACTGAGTAAGATAATAATATGTCCATGTCATTCTCACGCAGTTGGGAATCTTTATCACATGTCGCTAGTTATGAGATATCGTCTTAACGGCTATAACGACAAAGAGCATGACCCTAGCTCTATGGATTACTTATCACTCAGAATCCTAGTTATACAATCTTTCAGTGAGTCTTTCCAGTACAGTATCTTTATATCGAAATCAAACTTTATCTTACTCTTATTAAGCACACTATAATGCGGACGCTTCGCAGGTGTTGGATAGTCGACTGTTTCTATAGGATTGATCTGACAGTCTAGTTTTGCAATGCTCATGATTTCTTTAGCAAAATCATACCAACTAGTCACACCCTCGTTACTATAATTATAAATTTTGAATTTTGAATTTTGAATTTTTGGAAGTATATCCAAAATAGCTTTTGCTAAGTCTTTAGCATAAGTAGGAGTACCTACTTGATCATATATCACACCTAAAGAGTCTCTCTCTCTACCTAGGCGAAGCATTGTTTTGACAAAATTATTACCATAGTAAGAATAAACCCATGATGTCCTGATAATTATTGAATCTTTGGGATTTATATCCAAAATTGCCTGCTCACCTGCCAACTTACTAGCTCCATAAACACCTTGTGGATTTGTCTGATCTCCTTCAAGATATGGTCTATAGTTATGACCATCAAAGACATAATCTGTAGATACGTGTACTAGTTTTATATCATACTCTTTTGCAATTTTAGCAATATTTGCAACCGCAAGATGATTTATTTTATCTGCCATTTCAATATCAGTTTCAGCTTTATCCACAGCAGTATATGCTGCGCAGTTGATGATGAATTTTATATCATTATCAACTATAAATTTTTTAACAGCCTGATGATCTGTAATATCTAACAACTTACTATCTGCAAATATAAATGTGTGATTTTGAATTTCTAATTTTGAATTAGACACTAACTCTTTTAACTCAGAGCCTAACTGACCATTGCTACCTGTTATTAATACATTCATAATTCTTAATTCTTAATTCTTAATTCTTAATTCTTATTTAAATATCTTGCGCTATACCAATTACTCAGCAACTACCAATTAAAAATTTATAATCCAAAATTCAGCATTAGTAATAACTTTCACCAAACTCAAATAAATCAACGGTATCATTCAGTTTCGGTTGAACCCTATCTTTTGCTGACAACTTAAGCTTATCAGCAGGTACTTGCCAATCTATAGCGATACTCTCATCATCAAAAGCGATACCTCTATCACACTCCGGAGAGTAATAACTATCGACCTTATATGCAAATACAGTATCGTCTTCTAAAACCACAAAGCCATGAGCAAACCCTCTAGGAATTAATAGTTGTTTTTTATTCTCAGCACTTAATTCTACTGCCACATGTTGACCAAAAGTAGAGCTACCTTTACGAATATCTACAGCAACATCTAACACTCTACCTTGGATAACTCTGACAAGCTTAGTCTGCGCATGTGGAGCTAGCTGATAATGCAAGCCTCTAAGCACACCATAAGAGCTCTTCGACTCATTATCTTGACAGAAACTAATCTTATAACCTAAGAAATCAAAGAGTTTATCTTCTCGAAAAGTCTCTACAAAATAACCTCTATCATCACCGTGAACAGTAGGCTCACAAATAATGATATCGTTGATATGTGTACGCGTAAATTTCATCGTGGTACTGCTCGCTCTTTTGCTCTTTTTATCAAATACTGACCATATTGATTTTTCTTGAGTGGTTGTGCTAATTTAAGAAGTTGATCTTTTGAGATATATCCCATCTCATAAGCTATTTCTTCTAGACAAGCAACTTTTAAACCTTGCCTATCTTCTATAGTTTGGATAAAGTTGCTGGCTGCGAGCATACTTTCATGTGTACCAGTATCAAGCCATGCATATCCCCTACCCATAGTCTTAACTTTAAGGCGTGCTTCATCGAGATACATCTGATTAAGTGTAGATATTTCCAACTCCCCTCTCTCGGATGGTTGTACTTGCTTAGCCTTAGCAACCACATCACTAGGATAGAAGTATAAGCCCACAACCGCATAGTTTGATTTTGGCTTCTTCGGTTTTTCTTCGATACTAATTACATTTCCATCTGCATCAAAATCAGCAACACCGTATCTCTCTGGATCATCAACATAGTAACCAAAAATGTTAGCACAATTTTCTTTCTCTACATTTTGGATACTTTCAGCAAACATTTCTGGTAGACCATGACCGTAGAAAATATTATCCCCAAGCACAAGACAAGCTGAATCACCTGCCAAAAATTCCTCAGCTAATATAAAAGCTTGAGCAAGCCCATCTGGACTAGGCTGTATGATATACTCAAGATTGATACCAAGATCAGACCCATCTCCTAAAAGATTCTTAAAACTAGGCTGATCTTGTTCTGTTGTAATTATAAGTATATCTTTCAGACCAGCCAACATGAGCACAGAAAGAGGGTAGTATATAAGTGGCTTATCATATATCGGTGTAAGTTGTTTACTCACGCCCTTTGTAATAGGGTACAATCTTGTACCACTTCCGCCAGCTAAAATTATACCTTTCATAAAAACACCTAATAAAACAATCTTTATACTTATATGATAGTATACGAATAGCTAGCCATAATTTCAATCGAAGAACTAAGTATGTTGAAAATATTATGAGAAATAAAAGACTTTGAATATTAAATTAAAATTTAAGACTTTGAGAGATACCAGTCATAAATTCTTCTGATACCATCTTCAAGCTCTACTCCATGCTTCCAACCAAGAGAATGTAGTTTAGATGGATCAGTAAGCTTGACCATAGTACCATCTGGCTTATCAGCATTAAACTTAAGCTCACCTTTGAAGCCAATTACACCCTTAATAAGCTCAGCTAACTCTCTGATAGAAATATCAACTCCAGTACCGATATTAATATGAGTATTTCTTATCTCTTTAGCATTCTTAGAATAGGTATCTTTAAAGTCTCTATTTTCTAATAAAAACACACATGCATCTGCCATATCTTCAGAGTATAAAAATTCTCTTCTTGGTTTACCTGTTCCCCATATTTCTACAGAACTTTCATTCACACCAAATTTGGATAAATACTGTCTAGCTTCTTCAATAGAGTTTACTTTCAAATCTGACAACACTTGTTCTATCTTCCCTTCATTTAGAAGTTTCGCAAGATGTATCTTTCTTATCAATGCTGGTAACACATGAGATTTCTCAAGATCGAAATTATCATTAGGCCCATATAGATTTGTTGGCATCACAGATATAAAGTTTGTTCCATACTGCAAATTATAGCTCTCACACATCTTGATACCAGCTATCTTAGCAATAGCATACGGTTCATTAGTATATTCTAACGAACTAGTAAGTAAACAGTCTTCAGGCATTGGTTGCGGAGCTTCTTTAGGATATATACATGTACTACCCAAAAATAGGAGCTTCTTCACACCATTTACATAACTTTGATGGATAACATTATTTTGAATCTGAATATTATCGTAGATAAATTCTGCTCGATAAGTATTGTTCGCAACAATCCCACCAACTTTAGCTGCCGCTAAAATCACATACTCAGGCCTTTCAACTTTAAAAAAATCCTCAACAGCTTTTTGATTAGTTAAATCAAGCTCAGCATGAGTTCTCAATACTAGATTAGTATAGCCTCTAGATTGAAGATTCTTAATAATAGCTGAGCCAACTAAACCTCTATGACCAGCTACATATATCTTGCTATCTTTATGCATTTTAAATAATTCCTTACTCAAAATAACTCATGATTTTATAGCCACCATCTTTTAGGTAAACATCTTTCGTCATCAGCTTTAAATCACTTTCCATCATATCATTTACAAGATGCTCAAGATCATATTCTCTACTCCAACCTAATTTTTGTTCAGCTTTTGTAGGATCACCTAATAATAGATCTACTTCTGTAGGCCTGAAATATCTAGGATCTACACAAACAACTACCTGACCTTCTGATATATGAGATAAGTCAACACCCGCTTTTTCAGCTCTAGCTAAATCTACTGAATCAACTACTCCAATCTCATCAACACCCTCGTTTTCAAATCTAAGGTTAATGCCTGCATAAGCAAATGATAATTTGACAAAATCTCTAACGGTAGTAGTCTGGCCGGTAGCAATTACCCAATCTTCTGGTTGATCTGCCTGCAGAATCATCCACATCATTCTTACATAATCTTTTGCATGACCCCAGTCTCTCTTGGCATCTAGATTACCTAGATACAGCTTGTCTTGAAGATTAAGCGCTATCTTAGATGCCGCTCTTGTAATCTTTCTAGTCACAAAAGTCTCACCACGTACTGGAGACTCATGATTAAATAAAATACCATTACAAGCAAACATATCATAAGCTTCTCTATAGTTAACTGTAATCCAAAATGCATACATCTTAGCTACTGCATAAGGAGATCTTGGATAGAATGGTGTAGTCTCACTTTGTGGAATTGCTTGAACCTTACCATAAAGCTCAGAAGTACTTGCTTGATAAATTTTAGTCTTTTTCTCTAATCCAAGAAGTCTAACAGCCTCAAGAATTCTCAAAGTACCAGTACCATCAGCATTAGCAACATATTCTGGAGTTTCAAAAGATACATGCACATGACTCATCGCAGCTAGGTTATAGATTTCATCTGGTTGAGTATCAGCAATAATTCTCGTTAGATTCATAGAATCAGTCATATCACCATAGTGTAGAATCAAATTTCTATTCTCAACATGAGGATCTTGGTATAAGTGATCAATTCTATCTGTATTAAAAAGCGAACTTCTTCTTTTGATACCATGAACAATATAGCCTTTTTTTAATAAAAACTCAGCCAAATATGAACCATCTTGACCAGTAATACCTGTAATTAATGCTACTTTTTTCATCTACAATCCTTATATTTACTTTATTAAATTAAATTCTATTAAAATCATCTTCTAATCTAACGATATCATCTTCACCAGTGTACTCACCGACTTGTGCCTCTATCAGTACCACTGGAATCTTACCATTATTTGCTAACCTATGCACTTCACCCATGCGAATATACACAGATTCATTAGGTCTAACAATAAACTCCTGATCTCCCTTAGTCACTGTAGCAGTACCTGAAACCACTATCCAATGTTCACTACGGTGATAATGCTTCTGTAGAGATAATCTTTTGCCAGGCTTAACTTCTATCTTCTTGATTTTATAGCCAGGAGTATCCTCTAGCACAGTATACGTACCCCAAGGTCTATGTGCTGTTAAGTGGATGTTTTTAAGATCGTCACTTAGAAGCTCAACAATCTCTTTAACTCGTTGAGAGCTACCTTTTTTAGCAATCAAAAGAGCATCACCACTATCGACAACTATCAGATCCTCAACACCAATAGTAGCAACCTTTTTAGGACCTTTTTCACTATGAATAAGGTTATTCTTACTATCAATACTAATATGATTACTATTTATCGTGTTATTGTTGTCATCTTTAGGTAATTGATCAAATAGCGAGTCAAAGCTACCCACATCACTCCACACAATATCAGCAACAACCATCTTTATTTTGTTGGATTTCTCCATCACAGCATAATCTATAGATTTAGCTGGAATACTCATCATATCATCATATTTAATAGCATCTGAATTATCTAGGTCGCTATTATTATATGCTTCAACACATGCTTTATATATTTCTGGAGAGTGTTTCTTTAGCTCTTCTAAAAAGACCCCTGCCTGAAACATAAACATCCCCGAATTCCAGTAATATGAGCCATCTGCCAAAAATTTCTCTGCTGTAGCAACATTTGGCTTTTCATGGAAACTCTCTACATCAAAATTACCAGCTGACTTGATATATCCAAAGCCAGTATTAGCAAAAGTTGGTGTAATGCCAAATGTCACTAGAGAACCATCTTTAGCTAATTTCTTAGCTTGAATTAAAATACTTCTATACTCTTCATCGATATTAATAACATGATCTGATGGAGTTACAAATACTATTTCTTGTGGATCTAATTTCATACATGCCAGGGCAATTGCAGGGGCAGTATCTCTACCGATAGGTTCTTCTAGAAAGATACTTTTATCTAGAATACCTAGCTCATCCAACTGATCTTTTGCTAAAAATAATTGCCCCTCATTTGAGACAACCATTGTTGAATCACACAAACTAGAATTTCTCTCAACAGTTAATTGAAACAGTGATTTATCACTAAACATCTTCACAAACTGTTTTGGTAGTAATTTCCTACTAATAGGCCAAAGCCTAGTACCACTACCACCACAAAGTATTAGGTTTATCACTACCACTCCTCTAACATCGCTTTAGACAACGAAACCATACATCCTGAAATTATATTACTTTTAAAAGCATTTTTCTACAAACCCAAACAGTCTAAATATGCTATTTCTTGTATACCATACTACCAAAAACTTTATTCAAAAACCCTATTTTAGTCGCCATTAACTTGATTAGTGGATTAAAAATGACTGTTAAATATGTTTTTTTACCTAATTTCTGTCGATACTTTTTGATAAATTCAGATGTACAAAAATACTTATCATCTTGGGGTAAAAATATTCCCACATAATTATTACTTATAATATCTTTCAATTGACTAGTAAGATTATCAACATGTATCACACTTCTCTGATTTGCTATCTTAGGGAAAATAAAAGCATACTTAGCAAGCTTAACAAGCTTAGGATAGTTACCTTTCGAGCCGTCTCCATATACCATTGGTGGTCTAACTATTGCAACACCAAAATCTTCTGATACTAAAGTTTTTAGCTTAAGCTCTGCTTGAAGCTTACTATCTCCATAAAAATCATCCGGTCGCGGCTGAGTATCTTTTGAGATGATTTTTTGCTGCCCAATTGGCGCACTATCTCCATATACAATTATACTACTCATAAATACAAACTGTTTGACACCTGAGCTTTTAGCTATCTTGGCTAACTCATAAGTTAATTCAGTATTTACAGCATAGTATTTATCTTTTAAAGAAGGATCTTTTGAAGTATGTGCAATACCAGCAACATGTAATATAGCATCATATTTACTAAAGTCTAATGTTTGCCATGACTCATCTTTTAGTGATATTTTTTCCACTATAAAATCATCTCCGCCATTCTTCTCAAAAGAATTACCAATATAACTATTTAAACCAGTAATTAGAACTTTTTTCATTATTACTTATTATCTTTTTTGTTATCTAGTGAACCAGTACCACCCTCTACTACACCACTACTAGCAAATACTGAAAGGACTGTCAAAAATATGCATTTAATATCAAACCAAGTACTTTTGTATTTGACATAATCACCATCAAGTTTGGCTTTTTGAGCAATCGGCAACTCATCACGACCATTGATTTGTGCCCACCCAGTCAATCCGACAGGCACATCATTGGCACCATACTTATCTCGCTCAGCGATCAAATCGTCTTGATTCCATAATGCAGGTCTTGGTCCAACGATACTCATTTCACCTTTTAGGATATTTATAATCTGAGGTAACTCATCTAGGGAGGTCTTTCTCAAAAAAGCACCAACTTTTGTAATACACTTAGACGGGTCTTGTAATAAGTGTGTCGGCATATCCTTGGGTGTATCTACATACATTGTTCTAAACTTATATATATAAAAGAATTTCTTACCCTTACCATAGCGCTTTTGTTTAAAGAGTATTGGACCTTTTGAATCTTTTTTTATCATAAATATGACAATCAAAAACACCGGACTTAAAAGAACCAGACCAACAAAAGACAAAACAATATCTAAAAATCTTTTTAGAAACTTATACAACATAACCATCTACCCATTCAACTTATGATCAAACTCTGGAACTATTGTTTTTAGCAATACGAGCTGTTTATTTGGCCGCTCTTGAAACAACGTTTGAAGATCACTTTCTAACACTTTGATATCATAATATGTTCTTCTACCAATGAAAATATCTTTGTACTCAGTACTAATATCATTTTCATCAATAAGTAGCTCTTCATACAACTTTTCACCTGGACGCAGTCCTATTATCTCGATACCAATATCATCTCTACCTGATAGTTTAATAAACTGCTTAGCAAGATCTAATATCTTGACAGGCTGACCCATATCTAACACAAAAACCTCTGAGTTTTTGGCAATTGCACCAGCTTGCAATACCAATTCACAAGCCTCCGGTATAAGCATAAAATATCTTGTAATCTCCGGATGTGTAACTGTAACAGGACCACCGTTTCGAATTTGTTCTTCAAATTTTGGTATAACACTACCACTACTTCCTAACACATTGCCAAATCTAACAGCAGCAAGTTTGGTACTCTTTGAATCAACATTTTGTAAGTATAACTCGCAAACCCTTTTAGTAGCTCCCATAACATTAGTTGGGCGCACAGCTTTATCTGTAGATATCAAGATAAATGAGTCAACACCTGAATTAATAGCTAAGTCTATAGCATTTTTTGTGCCTAGAATATTATTTCTGATAGCCCGAGAGATATTCTCCTCTACCAAAGGGACATGTTTATATGCCGCTGCATGAAAAACTACATTTGGCGAATATTTACTAAAAATTTTAACAAAAGACTCTCGATCACATACTGAGCATAGGACACTTTTAATATTATATCCATAACATTCTTCTGTAATCTTATATAAATTAAACTCGCTATGATCAAGTAAAACTATCTGTTTTGCCTCATACTTAATACACTGTCTAACAATCTCAGAGCCTATACTACCGCCAGCACCTGTAACTAGGATAACTTTATCCTTAATAAATTTTGAGATAGATTTTTGATCAAGACTCTTAGAGTCCCTTGATAGAAGATCATATACTGAAACAGGCTTTAGCTGTGACATAAAACTTTCATCTTGAAGTACATCTTCAAGAGGAGGCATGATTCTAATTTGATTAAAGTTTGATTCTAGTTTTTTATAAATTTTCTTAACTATATGATTAGCACTCTTAGGCAGTGCAACAACTAACAAGTCAAACCTTGAAGAACGTAGCTCTTTACGCAACTTCGAGCTTGATAAAACTCTCTTGCCATCAATACTTCTCTTTTGTAGGGCCTTATCATCATCAACAAAAAACTTAATACGATAACCTGTCGCCGATAACTCTTGGGCTATTTTTGTTCCTGCTGCACCCGCTCCATAAATAACAGCTGTTTTTGTTTTCTCTATTTGACTTCTATTAGTAAGATACCAATAAAAATATACACTCAAATTGATTAAAAACACATAAGATAGAAACTCAGAGAAAATAAGTGCAAATCTAACCTGACCATAAAAGGCAAAAGCAACGATAAAAAACACAGGAACATTGATAAAAACTTTACGCAAAAAAGTCTTCTGTGTCGACTTACGCCAACTAGCCATATAATCACGCAAAAGTAAAAAAGATGTCAAACATCTCAAAAAAATAAGCGTAAGTAAAAGATATGTATTAACATCTTGCTTAAAAATATAAGAAGTCCAGTTAACAGCCACAATAGTCAGAACTATAATCACTGCAAAATTAAGAACCCTCTTATCGTACAAATATTTCATAAAGCAAAAACAACACCTACAGTTATTTAATTATATCAAAGTATCTTAACTATATCTCATTTATGTAAGCTAAAATTTTCTTATATGATACTGATTCGATGGTCTTAACATTCTGCAAATACCATGATATCCATAGCTCTTGTATTAAATTATAAATTTTTACAACAACAGACTCACTTTTAGCAATATGATTAGCTGTTATTTTTTTAGCCAATTTCGATCTTAGCTCATTAACTTCTATTTGATATCCTCGATCTCTTTGGAGATTTAATTTAGCTTTTTCTAGCCTATTTTCTAAGGCTTGAAGATAATATTTATACCTCTGTAAAAACTCTACGGGTTGAGAGATATAATCATCCGTAAAAAGCTCAGTAAGCTCATTCCTAACATCTGTAAAAAGTTCGATAAAATTAAGTGGTATTTTTTTAACATTAAGCTTTTTTTCAAGCTGCGACTTAAACTTTGTTATTTCTAAAAGCAATGCTTCAACTTTGGTTTTATTTAAAGCAAAGTTCTGCATCCCTAAAGCATAGAATTTTTCAAAATCTGCTTTGGTATATGGCAATTCAATATTATCAAAAAAACTCAAATCTATAGCTTTATCAATCACTTTATCTTTTGAGTCACTTAGTTTTAACGACATTGATAAGCTTGTTAGGTCATTACTTTTGATATTTTTTGATAACTGATTCTGTAAGCGTAGTTTAATTAACCTTTTCAAAGACTTTTGCATACATAGCTTAGCCTCATCAAGTGTTGCCTTATAAGATAGCTTCACGCCATCTTTATACTCCTCCAAACAATTATAGACTTTGACCGTTATGCCGTACTCTTTGATTTGACTAGTCATTGTGATATCTGCAAAATCCCAATCATAATAAACCATCTCATCAACTTCTTGGCTTGGTTTAGCTACAAGGTTTTTAAGCTTTTGCTTTAATATATGAATATCCTTACCAACTGCTAGTGTTTTACCTTGCTCATCAACAACTTTTACATTCAGCACGAGATGTTTCTCCAACTCCTCATCCTGCCACACTGTCTCATCTACCACAAAACCCACTATTCGCGTAATATGTTTAGCAATAACAGACTTCAAAGGAGAGTACCTATCCTTATCAAAATCTATTGATTCAAATATAGCTTGAGCATAAGTTGGCACTGGCACACAATTTTTGCGAATATTTTTTGGTAAAGCACGTAACAAAGCGACAATCTTGTCATACAAAAAACCATAGACTCCCCACTCTAAAACAGTAGGGTTTATATCATTGATAAAAACTATTGGTACAGTAACTGTTACACCATCCCTCTCATCCAATGGGTCAAAGTGATATTCTAATGGCAAATGCATATCTCCAACAGTCAAAACATCTGGAAACTTCTGTTGCGTAATTTCTTTAGCATCATGCTGCATTAGACTTTCCATATCAAAGATAAAGCCTTTTTGCCGCTCTTTTGTGACCGACTTTAACCATTTGTCAAATGTTGCACCACTACAAACATCATCTGGGATAAAGCTATCATAATGTGCAAACATTACCTCTTCATCAACCAAAATATCTTTTCGGCGTGATTTGTTTTCGAGCTCTTCAACTTGATTTATAAGCTTGAGATTTTGCTGATAAAAATACGCTTTAGAATCAAAATCACCATTTACAAGAGCTTCTCGAATGAATATCTCCCTAGCCTCTTGAGGATTTATCTTAGAGTATTGTACAGATCTTTTTGAAACTATCTCTAAGCCATAAAGAGTTACTCTTTCATTGACTACAACAGCTCTACGCTTTTTGCTCCAAACAGGCTCATCATAATGTTTTTTAGTAAGATGCTCTGCTAAATTCTCTAGCCATTCAGGCTCTATTTTTGCAACATTCCGAGCGTATGTCTTGGTAGTTTCAACTATTTCCGATGAAAGCAACCACTTTGGCTTTGCCTTAAACTGAGAAGATCCAGGGAATATAAAAAACTTAAGCCCTCTAGCTCCTAGATACTCAGCATTTTCATAATTAAATCCAACGTTACTCAAAAATCCGCTGGCTATAGCTTTGTGTAAGTTTTCATAATTAAACTTTTCATTTGACGATAATTTCCATTTAAACTGATGAACAACTTCAACAATTTGTCGATAAATATCATTCCACTCATTAAACCTAACCGGTGAAATAAAATTCTTTTTAAAATATTCTTTTTTTTCTCGATTAGATAAACTCTTTAAATTAGAATTCAGTCTATTTGCCAAATTTAAAATCGCTATAAAATCAGAAGATTTATCTTTATCAATAGCATGTTTTTCATCAGCTTTTTGCTGAAAATTCAAAGGTCTCTCACGCGGGTCCTGTACACTTAAAAAGCTAACAATTGAGACAACCTCTCTGAGTCTATTTTGTCTATAACCTTCTATAATTATTTTTGCCAACTTAGGATCTAAAGGCATAATTGCCATTTTAATACCATCATCAGTAATTTTAGGCTTTGAATAATTAAGCTCGGAGATAGCTCGTAATTCAAACAAGAGCTTAAAGCCATCTTTAACAAATCTTGAATCAGGCGAATCTATAAATGGAAAATCTTGAATACTTCCTAATTTTAAAAACAACATCTGCAAAATAACAGCCGCTAAATTAGTACGTAAAATCTCAGGATCGGTATATTCTTTACGATTATTAAAATCTTCCTCACTATATAGACGTATGCAAACACCAGCTGATAATCTACCACAGCGACCAGCTCTTTGATTAGCACTTGCTTGAGATATTTTCTCTATCGGTAGGCGCTGTACCTTGGTGCGATAGCTGTATCTACTTATTCGCGCTAATCCTGAATCAATCACATATTTGATACGCGGTACTGTCAGAGATGTTTCAGCAACATTGGTTGCTAAGATAACCCTACGTACAGAACCCTCTGGGTTGAATATTTTGTTTTGATCTTTATTTGATAATCTCGAAAACAAAGGTAAAACTTCTGTAAATCTAAGATCTTGTTTATTTAAATATGCCAATGTTTCATGAATATCTCTTTCTGTAGGCAAAAAGACTAAAACGTCTCCTCTGCCAAGTTCATCAAGAGCATACAATACTCTCTCTTGTAATGAAAACTCTTCAAAATCCTCATCATTTTGATAACGGATTTCAACAGGGTATGTTCTACCACTAATTGTAATATCTTTAGCATTCTGAAAATAATCTATAAACTTCTGATGATCTATAGTTGCTGAGGTAATGATTACTTTTAAATCGGGTCTATATGGTAATATCTTTTTTATACAACCAAGTAGAAAGTCAATATTTAAACTTCTTTCATGAGCCTCATCAATAATAATAACCTCATACTGTGATAAAAACCTATCATTCTTGATTTCAGATAGTAGCACACCATCTGTCATCACTTTGATTAAAGTATTTTCAGAAGTTTGATCTGAAAAACGTATTTTAAAAGACACTTTTGATTGATCACCAATCTCAGTAGCAACCCTACTAGCAATAGATCTTGCAGCAAGTCTTCTCGGTTGAGTATGTCCAATTAATCCGCGTTTACCTAGCCCCAAATCAAGACATACCTTAGGCAATTGTGTTGACTTACCAGAACCTGTCTCTCCTGCTACAACTATAACTTGATTATCTTGTATAAGCTTTTTTATATCATCTACTTTTTCAGCAACAGGAAGATCCGGATAAGTTATCTTAGGCAAAACCTTTTGGCTAGCTTGCTCAGCCAAAAGCTGCAAATCATTCAGTACTTGCTGTCTTTGAAGCTTGTTATTTTTTATAGCTGATATAAATTTACCACGAAGCTTAGTTGGTATCTGATTAAGATAATCATTAAATAAAGTTTTATTCGTATTCATGCTACTGCATTAAACGTTTCTTGATACTTGTAACTTTTAGAATCTTATTAATTAATCTCATAAAAATCATCACGACCCTACTCACAAGTACAAAAATAGCCAAAAATAATAAAACTAATATATCTTTAAAAATATTCCAAAAAAGCTCTGATAACGATAATAGCGTTTTAAATTTCATAATTTTATGGTCGAAATTGCATATTCTTAGTAAAGAATTATACCATGAATAAGAAATAATTGACTTAATAAAGGACTATAGCTTAGCTAAAATTGAGTTTAAAGTTTTGCTTGGTCTCATTACTTTTGCTAGCTTATCACTATCCATAAAGTAATAACCACCAACATCTACTTTTTTACCTTGAGCGTCGTTAAGCTCTTTGACAATTTTATCTTCATTAGTTTTTAGCTCAGCATAAATTGGTTCAAATCTAGCCTTAATTTCAGCATTACCAGTTTGCTCAGCTAAAGCTTTAACCCAATAATAGGCCAAATAAAAATGACTTCCTCTCGTATCTAGCTCACCTACCTTACGTTTTGGTGATTTATCATTATCCAAGAAGTCTTGGTTTGCTTGAGATAATGCTTCTGCTAATACCTTGATTTTAGGATCTCTAGTTTTAATTGCTAGATCTTCTAATGAAGCTCCTAACGCCAAAAACTCTCCTAAAGAATCCCATCTTAAATGATTTTCTTCGATAAGTTGCTCAACGTGCTTAGGTGCAGAACCACCAGCTCCAGTTTCAAATAATCCACCACCAGCTAAAAGAGGCACAATAGAAAGCATCTTAGCAGAAGTACCAAGCTCTAAGATAGGGAATAAATCTGTCAAGTAATCTCTCAAAACGTTACCAGTTACTGAAATTGTATTCTTGCCTTCTTTCATTCTCTTTAAAGAGTATTTTGTAGCTTCTATCGGCGCTAAAATTTGGATATCTAGACCAGTAGTATCATGCAACACTTTATATTCATTAACTTTAGCAATTAAATTTCTATCATGCGCTCTTTTTGAATCTAACCAGAAAATCGCAGGATTTTGAGTAATTCTAGCTCTATTAATAGCTAGTTTAACCCAATCTTTAACTGCGATATCCTTAGTCTGACAAGCTCTCCAAATATCACCTTTCTCAACCTGATGCTCGAGTATTACATTACCTTCAATATCAATAACCTCTACTTTACCATCTGCTTGAATTTCAAATGTCTTATCATGAGAGCCATATTCTTCTGCTTTTTTAGCCATCAGACCCACATTGGAAACATCACCCATAGTAGCAACATCAAAAGCACCGTTTTCTTTACAGAAATCGATAGTTGCGGCATATACACCTGCATAACATCTATCAGGAATCATAGCTTTCATATCCTGAAGTTTACCGTCTTTGTTCCACATTTGACCAGATGAGCGAATAGCTGCAGGCATAGAAGCATCGATAATCACATCACTTGGGACATTCAAGTTTGTAATACCTTTGTCAGAGTTAACCATCGCAATGTCAGGTTGCTTAGCAAATACCTTTTCAATATCAGCATTGATTTTATCTTGAAGATCTTGAGGTAGTTGCTTAATTTTTTCTACTGCATCACCCCAACCATTGCGAGGATTCACACCAAGCTCTTTAAATTCTTTAGCATACTTTTTGAAAACATCTTCAAAGAAAATCTCTACTGCATGACCGAATAATATTGGATCAGAAACTTTCATCATTGTAGCCTTTAGGTGAAGTGATAGTAATGTACCTTCTTTTTTAGCTTTAGCGATTTCAGTTTTGTAGAACTCTCTTAGTGCTTTTATTGAAATCTTAGTAGCATCAATAATTTCTTTTTCTTCTAAAGCAAGATTATCTTTAAGTACTATTTGAGTACCTTTAGTATCTGTATGAACTATCTTAACCTTAGTTGCTTTTGGTACAATATAAGATTTCTCATTAGCATAAAAATCATTATCTGCCATACTAGCGACATGAGATTTAGAATCTTTTGTCCATGCACCCATAGAGTGTGGATGTTTTTCAGCGTACTTTTTAACTGCATCTGCAACTCTACGATCCGAGTTACCTTCTCTTAAGACAGGGTTTACCGCACTACCTAAGACTTTTGCATAACGAGCTTTAATTTCTTGCTCTTTGTCATCTTTTGGCTCAAATGGATAGTCTGGAATTTTGTAGCCTTTTGACTGAAGTTCTTTGATAGCTGCAGTAAGTTGAGGGATTGATGCACTAATATTAGGAAGCTTGATAATGTTAGCATCTGGAGTTTTCGCTAGCTCCCCAAGTATTGCTAGATTATCAGAGCACTTTTGCTCGTCTGTAAGACAATCATTGAAGTTAGCTAATATACGCGCTGCTAAAGATATATCTTTTGTTTCTAACTCGATATCAGCAACTTTAGTAAAGCTCTCAACTATTGGTAAAAATGAACCTGTCGCTAAAGCTGGCGCCTCATCTGTGAATGTATAAAATATTTTATGCATAAAAAAATCTCCTATTGATAGAATTTCATCTTTCAAATACTAACACAAAACTAGTACGTATTTAATATTTCTTGTATTTTCTCGTCAGACCTTGCCACTACAGCAAAGCCATTGTGTTCAATAATCGGTCGCTCTAATAACTTAGGATTGCTAGCTACTATTTGTATAAGCTCATCGTTGGTGAATTCACCATCTTTAAAGTTCTCTTTCCAAATAGCTTCTTTAGTACGAATAATATCTGTTACAGAAAGTTTCAATTTTGCTAATAACTCTTCGATCTCTTTTACTGCCAAAGGATTATCTAAATATAAATGAGTATCATAATTGATACTGTTTTGATCCAAAACTTGCTTTGCTTGACGTGATTTTGAACATTTTGGATTATGATAAATTTTCATAAAAATAGTGATTCAATTAACGTTATCATTATTATAAATTACATTGGTGTATAAATCATAAAAATAATCGATTAAGAATGATTATTATATAAATACGCTTAAATAACATATAATATTTAACTATAAATTATATTATTTTATAAGAAGCAACTGGAGTGCAAGAATAGTATAAAGATAATAAAAACAACCAAATTATAAGATATCAGGAGGTCTTTATGATTACTAAGCCATGGACAAAAAACTATCCCGACAAGGTTCCTCTGAATATAGATATCCCTAATATTACTCTAAAAGATATGCTTGAAAAAGCTACTAAAAGCTTCAACGATAAAAATGCCCTTAGCTGTCACGGTGAAAAACTAACTTTTGACGAGATTAACAGCTACTCTGACAAATTCGCAGGGTTCTTACAGAACAAATGGAAATTACAAAAAGGTGACCATATTGCCATTATGCTACCTAATTTATTACAGTTCCCAATTGTTATTTTCGCTTTGGTAAAACTTGGTTGTGCTTTTGTAAATATAAACCCACTATATACAAGTAGAGAAGTCAAAGGAATCCTACAAGATTCAAAAGCTAAAGGCGTAATTGTATTATCCGGACTTGCGCATAATGTCGAAGCTATAGCTGATGAGTGTGAAGATCTAAAATATAAAATGGTTACAGATATTTCTGATCTTTATCCTACTCCAAAAAAACAAATAATCTCCTTTGTAGTAAAATATATCAAAGGTATGAAAGATAAATACTCAAAAGATAAGTTTGATACATTTACAGATGCTCTAAAATCAGACTACACTCCAGACTATACAAGTATTGAATTAAAGTCTGATGATGTAGCCGCACTTCAATACTCTAGTGGTACAACAGGTACACCTAAAGGCACAATACTTCTACATAGAAATATTGTTGCAAATATCTATCAAGTAAAAGCTTGGACAGAAGGGTTTGATATCGAGCTCAGTGAACAAATTGTCTTAACTGCCCTACCGATTTATCATATATTTAGCTTAACTGCTAATCTATTTCTTTTTTACTGTTCTGGAGCCTTTCAAATACTTATACCTAACCCTAAAGATATCAAAAGCTTAGTTGCTGAAATGAGAAAAAGTAATTTCTCAACTATATTTGCTGTAAATACTCTTTATATTGCTCTATTAAACAATAAAAAATTTAGACAAAGTAAGTTCCCTAATTTCAAGCTCTCAATAAGTGGCGGCATGCCGACCGCTAAAGCTGTAGCTAAAGAATGGAAAAAAATCACAAGTGTAAATATTAAAGAGGGTTATGGTCTATCAGAAATGTCGCCTGTCGTAACTGTAAACTCTCTACTTGAGGAAGATTTCAGTGGTAGTGTTGGATTTCCATTACCAAATACTGATATCAAAATTTATGATGATAAAGGTAATGAGTTACCACAAGGTGAAACAGGAGAGATATGGGTGGCAGGCCCACAAAAGTCACCGGGATTCTGGAGTCTTCCAGAGATTAATAGAGAGCACTTCACTGATGATGGTTGGCTTAAGACTGGGGATATGGGCTATCTTGACGAACAAGGTCGTCTAGTAATATCAGGACGCATTAAACACATGATTATCGTCTCAGGCTTTAATGTTTTTCCTAAAGAAGTTGAATTAGTATTAACTGAAAAAGAAGAGATTGAGGATGCAGCGGTTATAAAAGGACACTCTAACGAAACAGGTGAAATGCCAGTTGCTTTTGTTGTACTAAAAAATGACAAAAAACTTACTGAAAAAGAAATTTTTAAATACTGTGAAACTAAATTAGCTCATTATAAATTACCTAGAAAAATAATTTTCATAGATGAGTTACCTAAAAATACTGTTGGAAAAATAGATGTAAATACATTACAAAAAGAATATGCTGAAAAATATGAAAATAAATAACTAAAGAGCTTTTTGCTTAAGGAGCTAAAGATGTTCAACAAAATTTATAATATTGCAAAAAAGGCTACTCCTAGTATTTCTCAAACTGAACAAACTGCCCTAAATGCTGGCGATAACTGGTTTGAACAAGATATATTTCAAGGGAAACCTGATTTTAATAAGTTACATAGTTTAAAGAAATTTGAACTAACAGCTGAAGAGAAATCATTTTTAGATAATGAAACAACCGAGTTATGCAGGCTAATTGATGATTGGAAGATTAATTATCAAGACAAAGATCTAAGTGTTGAAGCTTGGAAATACATGCGTGAAAAAGGCTTTTTAGGTTTAGTTATTAGCAAACAATATGGCGGTAAAGGCTTTTCCGCAGCAGCTCACTCAGAAGTGGTTATGAAACTAGCAACCAAAAGTGTCACTGCAGCAATCACTGTAATGGTACCTAATTCACTTGGACCTGGTGAGCTTCTAGTTCATTATGGTACAGATGAGCAAAAAGATCACTATCTACCTAGATTAGCCTCTGGTCAAGAGATACCATGTTTTGCTTTAACAGGACCAACAGCAGGATCTGATGCGACTTCATTGCCTGATTATGGTATTGTCTGCCATGAAGAGTTCAATGGCAAAAAAACTTTAGGTATCAAACTAAAGAATATCAACAAACGTTATATTACATTAGCTCCTATTGCCACTCTAGTTGGTTTAGCTTTTCAACTACAAGATCCTGATGGCTTACTTGATGAAACAGGTAATGAAGGTATAACATGTGCCCTACTACCGTATAATCACAAAGGTTTAGAAATTGGTAAGCGTGGTTTTCCTCTAGGGCAAGCTTTTATGAATGGCTATATCAAAGCTAAAGATGTCTTTATCCCAATTGACTGGATAATCGGCGGACAAAAAATGGCTGGTGAAGGTTGGAGAATGCTAGTTGAGTGCTTATCTATAGGTAGAGCTATTTCATTGCCAGCATGTGGTACAGCCAACACATTAATGTCAGCTGTAATGACAGCAGCTTATGCAAGTGTACGTGAACAGTTCAAAGTTCCTATTGCTCAATTTGAAGGAGTTCAAGAAAAACTAGCTGAAACTGCAGGGCTTGCCTATATTGCCAATGCTACTCGTCAATTCACAGTTTCTGCTGTTGATAGTGGTTTGCGACCATCTGTATCATCTGCAATTGCAAAATATCACCTAACCGAGATGGGGCGTACAACCATCAACAATGCTATGGATATCCACGGTGGTCGAGCAATCATTATGGGTCCAAATAACTATCTAGCTATTCCATATATGGCAACACCTATTGGCATAACAGTTGAAGGTGCCAACATTATGACTCGAAATCTAATGATTTTTGGTCAAGGTGCGATGAAATGTCACCCATATATTCGTAACGAGATAGAAAGCCTAATGAATGAGGATGAAAAACAATTTACAGACAATTTCAAAGGTCATTTTAAATACATGGCTCTAAATGGCTCACGTACACTTTGGTATGGTTTAAGTGGAGGCTTTACAGCTCCTAGCTATCCTTCTAAATTTAAGCGTTACTATCGCTATATCTCACATATGAGTACTGCTTATTCTTATGTCAATGATATTTCAATAACAGTATTAGGTGCAGGCCTAAAACGTAAAGAAAGATTATCCGCTCGCTTGGGAGATATCATGAGTTATCTGTATATGGCTGTAGCTGTTTTGAAATACTATAAGGACACAGGCGAACCTCAAAGTGATGATATCTATGTTGATTGGAGTATTCAGCACTGTCTATACCAAGCTCAACAAGCGATGTTAGACTTATTTAGAAATTTCCCAAATAGAATATTTGCTACCAAGATGAAACTTTTTGTTTTTCCTTACGGTAAAAAATTCAGAAGACCATCTGACAAGCTTGAGGCACAAATTTGTAAATCATTAGTCAGCAATAGCGATACAAGACAATGGATGAAAGATAAGTGCCATATACCAAATGATGATAATGATCCAATTGGTAGAGTTGAGAATGCTTATCTTGCATCACTAACTACACAACCTATTAAGAAAAAAATTATTGATGCTATCAAAACTGCTAAGCTACCAAAAGCAAGCTGGCAAGACTCTATTGAAATAGCTTTAGAAAATAAAATAATCTCTCAGCAAGAGGCGGATATTGCTAATGAGATGCTCACAAAGGTTAATAATATAATTCAAACAGATGAGTTTGACGATTATGCTTTAGGACCTAAAAATGCTCATCCAGAATGGCAAAAAAATAGCGAAAAATAATATGTACCAATGTCATTTCGTTTAAATAACGGAATCTAAAAACGATGTATAAACTAACATCGGGAGGAAAATATGACAGAGTTAGAGAAAAAGTTTGAAGAAATGTTGATAGCTGTTCGTGATGCAACTATTGATTTCAAACCTGATAATAGCCAAAAGCTAAAGCTCTATGCTTTTTATAAACAAGTAAAAGAAGGAGATAATAATACTAAAAAACCTTCTGCTTTGAAAATGGTTGAGCGCGCTAAGTGGATGGCTTGGGATGCAATTAAAGGCATGTCAAAAGAAGATGCTATGCGAGGTTATCTTAAAGTTTTTGGCGAGGAATATCTCCCAGCTGGAGAAAGTAGCAATAGTTCAAGTATCACTATAGCAAATAAGTTAGAATCTGTAGAAAATAAATCACAGCGTAAAGCTATTGATAAAATTGCAGTTCTTGGTGCTGGAACTATGGGAGCTCAAATTGCCGCGCATTTTGCAAATGCTAGATTCCCTGTTGTTTTATTTGATTTAAAATCGCAACAAGGTAGCGCTAATGCTATTATTGAAGATTCACTAGCAAAACTTACTAAACTTAACCCAGCACCTTTTGGTTCAAAAGATTCTATCAAATATATTACTCCTGCAAATTATGAGGATAATCTTGAACTTTTAACAGATTGTGACTTAATCATAGAAGCAGTAGCCGAACGTATAGATATCAAAGAGAGTCTTTACTCTAAAATCTCTGCTCACATCAAAGAAAATGCAATTTTAGCATCAAATACTTCTGGCTTGAGTATCACAAAACTAGCTGAGGTATTACCAGAGAATCTCAAAGTTAATTTCTGTGGTGTACACTTTTTTAACCCACCGCGCTATATGCCTTTAGTTGAGCTAATCTCTCATGCAGATACTAATTCTGAAATCTTGGATAAACTAGAAACATTCTTAGTTGAAAAACTTGGTAAAAGTATAATTCGCGCAAAAGATACACCAAATTTTATCGCTAATAGATTAGGTGTCTTTTCAATGCTAGTCACTTGCTACTATACAGAGCAGATGAATATCCCTTTAGAAATTGTGGATGAACTAACTGGTAAAAAACTAGGGCGAGCAAAAAGTGCTACTTATAGAACTGCTGATTTGGTTGGATTAGATGTATTATCTCATGTTGTTGAAACTATGAAAGATAATCTCGAAGATGGTTGGCAAAAACTATACAACACACCTAGCTGGATTCAAAACCTAATTAACTCAGGTTCACTTGGTCAAAAAACTAAAAAAGGCTTATATATCAAAGAGTCTGACGGTATCAAAGTACTTGATTTAGATACTAAAGAATATCGCCCTTCTGATAAAAAAGCTGATAAAGAAGTCTTAGATATACTAGCTGAGAGAGATTGGAGCAAAAAACTGGAAGATCTGCGTAATAGCGATAATCCCCAAGCTCAATTCTTGTGGGCAACTTTTAGAGAAATGTTTTTGTATGCTGCTCATCTAGTTGGGGATATATCAAATTTCCCTAAAGATATGGATTTAGCAATTCGTTGGGGGTTTGGTTGGAAACAAGGTATTTTCGAGATATGGCAACTTGCTGGTTGGCACAAAGTAGCTAGTTGGCTAAAAGATGATATTTCAGCTGGTAAGGCATTATCAAAAAATACTCTATTTAGCTGGATTGATACTCTTGATATCGGTGTTTATCAAAATAATAAAGAGTTTAGCTTTAAGGATAAAACCCTAATATCTCGTGATAGCCTAGATGTTTATAAGCGTCAACTATTCGCTGATAATATAGTTGAACATACTAGTACTTTAGCAACACAAACACTGTATGAAAATGATGGTGTCAAACTATGGCAAATTAATGACTATAACAATATAGGAATACTCTCATTTAAGAGCAAAATGTGTGCTATTGGCGATGATGTTTTAGATGGTATATCCGAGTCTATCAACTATGCTGAAGAAAATCTTGATGGTCTTGTTATTTGGCAAGAGCAAGATGTATTTTCGGTAGGTGCCAACTTAGAAGAATTTGGTATCAAATTTGCAATGAATGGCGAAGCTGCTATCGAAGAGGTAATCCGTAAAGGTCATAGAATTATCAGCAAAAAATTACGCTATAGCAAGATACCTGTTGTCGCAGCTGTTAAGGGCTTTGCTTTTGGTGGTGGTTGTGAAACTATCTTGCATAGTGATGCTGCTGTTGCTGCGTATGAAAGCTATGTTGGTCTTGTTGAAGCCGCTGTAGGAATTATCCCTGGGTGGGGCGGCTCAAAAGAAATGGCTATTAGAGCATCTCAAGCTCAAGATCACTGGAAAGACTTTGAGCGTCGTTATAAAAACCTTGCTCTTGCACAAGTGGCTAAAAGTGCCTATGAAGCTAAAGAAATGGGCTTTTTACGCGATGATGACATAATCGTAATGAATACTAAAGAAATCCTACTTGTAGCAATTAAAAAAGCTCAACTTATGGCTCTAGCTGGTTATCAACCACCTCTGAAACAAAAAGTCCCTGTATTTGGTGAAACTGGTATCGCTACAATCAAAGCTTTATTGGTAAATATGCGTGATGGTAATCAAATATCTGAACATGATTATAAGATCGCAGTAAATTTAGCAGATACTATGTGTGGTGGTCAGATAGAAAAAGATACTGAAGTTTCGGAAGATTGGTTACTAGAAAGAGAGCTAATAAACTTCAAAGAACTTGCGATATCTGAGAAAACAGAAGCTAGAATGAAATATATGCTAGAAACTGGCAAACCACTAAGAAATTAAGGAGTAATTGACATGAGTGAAAACGTATATATAGTCGCTGCAAAACGCTCTGCTGTTACAAAAGGTAAAAAAGGTGGTTTTGCAAAAAAACGTCCTGATGAATTATTGGCGGATGTACTTAGAAGAACTGTCGCTGAAGCTAATATAAATCCTAACGATATAGAAGATATAGTTGTCGGCTGTGCGATGCCTGAAGCTGAACAAGGCTTGAATGTCGCAAGAATATCATCTCTTTTGGCAGGACTACCTAATAGTGTTCCTGCTTTTACAATCAATCGCTATTGTAGCTCTGGATTACAGTCAATTGCTATTGCAGCAAATGAGATTGCTCAAGGTAATATCGACGTTGCTATCGGTGCTGGTGTTGAAAGTATGAGTATGATTCCTTTTGGTGGTAACAAAATGTCTTTTAGTAAAGAAATCTTTGCTAAAGATGAAAATGTTGCCATAGCTTATGGTATGGGTATCACTGCTGAGATGGTTGCTAAAGATTGGAATGTATCACGACAAGATCAAGATGCTTTTGCTCTTGGGAGTCATCAAAAAGCAATCAAAGCTATTGAAAACGGTTATTTCAAAGATGAAATATTACCTATAGATGTTGATCACAATAAGCCAGATGAAGCTACTGGTGAGATCATTAATCACAAACAAACTATAACTGAAGATGAAGGCGCTAGAAAAGATACCTCTTTAGAGGCATTAGCTAAACTAAAACCTGCTTTTGCTAACGGTGGATCTGTGACTGCTGGTAATAGCTCACAGGTATCAGATGGTGCTGCAGCTGTGATTTTAGTTAGTGAAAAATACCTAAAAGAGCATAATCTAAAACCTTTAGGTAAGTTTCTAGGGTTTGCTGTAGCTGGTGTTGATCCACGCATTATGGGTATTGGCCCAATCAAAGCTATACCAAAAGTGCTCAAGCAAACTGGTTTAGATATCAATAATATTGACTGGATTGAGCTAAATGAAGCTTTTGCAGCTCAGTCACTAGCTGTGATTAATGATTTGAAACTTGATAAGAATAAAGTTAATCCTTGTGGTGGAGCTATTGCCTTAGGACATCCTCTTGGTGCGACTGGTACTGTACTAACTGTCAAAGCGTTACATGGACTACAACGTACTGGTAAGAAATATGCTATGATTACGATGTGTATTGGTACTGGTATGGGTGCAGCTGGTATTATTGAAGCTTGTTAGCAGCTAATAATCCTAAACATTAATATAAGAATAACTAAATATCCAATAGGTTAAACTAAAATGATAAATTTAGATGATTATAAACCAATTGATTTTCCATGGAATTTCACTTGTTTTAGTGACATAGCCAAGAATCCTCTTGGTGTGAGGTTACCTTTGTATCATATCGGTGAAAATATGTATACAAAGTTCAAATGTCTGCCAAATCATGTCGGTTGGGATAATGTTATTCATGGTGGTATTATCGCACTTATATGTGATGATATTCTTGGCAAACATGTTTTAAGTATTAGTAAGTCATTTTGTATGACCCGCAACTTAAATATCAAATACTTAAAACCAACCTATAGTAAAGTAGCACATATTTTCAAAACCACCGTAATTCGTAAAGGTCGTACTACTGTGTGGATTAAAGTTGATATTTTCAATGAAAAAGGCGATCTATGTGCTTATGCTGATGCAGACTTTGCACTCTTAGAAGAGCATCATGCGAAACAAAAAGATATCGCAAGCTATAAGCTTGATGATTTAGTGGCACATCTTAAATAAGCTCTTTATTTGTCATTTCTGGCAAAAACTTATACACAATAAATATAAATGCAACAATACAAGCTCCCATGAAATATAATACAGGGGCATAACCATAATTATGAGTAAGATCCAAGAATCTCGAGATAAACATACTTTCTATTAATGCTTTTGAAACAAGAGCTACAGATATCCCTATACCACGTATATGTACAGGTAAAACTTCTGATAATACCAACCATATACACACTCCAGGACCTACAGCTCCTCCGAATACAACTATAATCAACATCAGAAGACCTAAATTATTATAACCAGCTGTTATACAAAAGATCATTGTAAATATAGATACAAATGAAATTAATAACCCACTAATAATAAGTTTTCTTCGACCAATAACATCGACAAGGAATAAGCCAAATACAGTAGCTATAAGATTGACTAATGTCATTGCTGTACCATAATAAGTAGCATCACAATTACTACAACTACTGAGTTGACCAAACATAGTAGGACCATAACTTATAAAGACATTAATACCAACAAAGCCATTTAAAACCGCCATTAAACTAATCAGTATTACAGATAAATAGTATTTTTGTTTGATAACAATTTTAATAAACTCAACAAAACCTGTTTTATTTTTTTCGGTTAATGAATGCTGAACTTTGAGAGCTAATTGCTCACTAATAGTTAGTGCCTGTTCATTTCTACCCTTTAAAATTAACCAAGATGGTGAAAATGGTGCTATTAAGCTAATGATGAAAAGTAAAATTGAAAAAGGGATAGCGCAAGCAAATATCAGTCTCCAACCAAAGCTTGCGACAAATAAGCTTGCAAAAAAGTTAGCCAAAAAAATTCCAGAAACTAATGATAATTGAAATATAGCCATCGCCCTACCTCTAAACTTAGCTACGCTAGTTTCAGAAATATAAACAGGAATTACTGTCAACAAGAACCCAATCGACACCCCCTGTAGAAGCCTTGATAACATCAAAGTTGTATAAGTATTAGATATCATCATCAATATCATTGATACTGTAAATAGAAATGCCCCAAAAGCCAAAATATTTTTTCTACTAAAGATATCCATTAACGGTCCTGATATTAGTTTGGATAGCAAAGCTCCAAAAAAGACAATACCAGCTATCTCAGATAGTTGTGTAAGGTTAAGAGATAACTCCTCTTTAATAACAGGTAATGTCCCTGATATCACTCCAATATCAAAGCCAGAGCATACACCTGTCAAAACTATCAAAGTTATAACGATTTTTTGGTATTTAGTTACTAACATTAGACCCTCTTTATAAAATATATAATAAATACTCAACAACTAAGCAATAAACATATAACTATAAAGATATACTAAATAGAACTAAAGTTTTATAAGAAATTATAGAAAAAAGTAATTTATTTAAGAATCAAATCTCATATAGAAATTATTCAATGATTAGCTTTTTAGGGCTTTGTAGATAGTATCTTTGATTTCTAGTCTTTGTTTTTTTAGCTCTTCTAATTGCATATCTTCAAACATACCAGAACTTTCAAGGTTATATATTTTCTTATCTAGATCTTCATACTTTTTCATTTGATTACTAATATGATGATCTTCTTTAATATTATGAAGTTGATCTCTTAACTCAGGGAATTCTTTAACTAATGGATGATGTTCTAACATTGTAGATACTCCTTATCTTTATTGATTAATTAAATTAACTGCATACAGATACAGCAATAGATACAAATAAATTACATTTATACCTAACTTAAGTATATTTTCTCACATCTGACAAGGATTGTTCAAATTTAATTTGTCCATTCTCATAATAAGTCTCAAGAATTGAGTTGCTATGGTATTCTCCTATAGCATACTGATCATCTAGAACTATTGTTTGATAATTACCTTTAGCATCTTTAATCAAATCTAGACGTCCTTGTTTAGATTTCTTTGTAGGATCTGTGATAGGCTCTTTTTTAACTCCAATTAAAGAATCCCCTCGTTTGATTGCTGAGCATTTAATAGCAAACTTGAAACTATCTCTATTTATAGATGATTCATGATTTCCTTGTAGCAATGCTCCACCCATACCAAAAGCTATATTCTCAGCAGAAAACCCGTTTGTTTTCATCGCTGATAGTATGCTCTTTGCTAAACTAAGACTCACTCCATCACCTTGTATCAAAGCTACCCTTTGTAGAACCTTATATCCCTTAGCATTTACATTACTACCATAAGCTTTTTCTAATTCAGTAAGCGCATATAAAATATTATCTATAGCATCTCCCGAATCTGGTCTAATTACCAAGTTTGCTTTTTTAGCTTTGACCTTATCTTTTAAATCAATCCAAGTTTGTATTGCTTGTTTAAAATCCCAACTATCAGAAACACAAGCATAGAAAACACTATTATCTCCAAATTGCTCAACCATATTTTCAAAGGCTTGGCGCTCACACTCAGAACCAATACCCCAGCTAGTCATTGTTGAGTGCTCACTTGCAGGAATCGAATAACCTGCCATATCTTCATGATAATACTCTTTACAAATTTGTAATGCTGCCAAAGTGTCTGTTCCTAGAAAATTAGTCAGATGTGCCGCTCCACCAATCCCTGCTGACTCTTCTGATGAAACACCTCTATAGCCAAAATCATGAAGCATAAATTCTAGCTTATCGAGATTATCTGCGGTTTCTAGAAGATACTCTTTGATTAGTTTTTTGATATTAAAACTGATTGTTGCAACTGTTGTTGGATACCACACTTTTAAAAGTAGTGTCTCTAGTAATCCAGGCAACCAAAATAACTCTGGATCAGTACTTTCTATAGTCATCAATACATTATGTAAAGGTACTAAACTTCCTTCTCTAACAGCACGAATCCTAACTGGTAAATAACCATTATATTTTTTTAGGACTTTCTCAAAGCCTTCTCGATAAAATACCAAACCATGAGCTTTTAGAATTTCTTCAGCTTCATCTATCATTTCTGGTGTAATTGGCTGAGATAAGTATTTCTTGATGTAATACTGTAAACCAAAAAATCTAGTATGCGCCCCTAAATCACTATCTACAGTACCACGACTTTCTAAATAAAAATGAAGATAGTTAGCATCACTAGGATATTGATAAGGATGCGAATGTTTATAACTATCAGTCATTAATAAAAGGTTGTTTCTATGCATCAGATATATATAAAGAGAAACTTGTAAGATAATGTTATCAAATGTTGTAAAGATAAACTATTTTTGAGTTAGATTTTTTATACTGCCTTCAACTAATCTTATTAGTTTTGACATATATTTAAGAGAGATTTCTGTTTTATCAATCAGGGGATTATATTCTGCCACTTCAAAACATACCAAACTATTAAAATTAATTTTTTCAATAGTCTTGTAAAAAACCTGAGGGTCAATACCATTTTCAACTGGAGTTCCTACAGCATCAAGATTAGTAGGATCTAAACCATCTAAATCAAAACTAATCCCGACATTACCCTCTGTAATCTTCTCAAGACGTTCAAATTCTTGTGAAAATAACTCTTCAAAGTTTTTATCGGTTAAATCACTTTGATAATAAACCTTAACTCCTAATTTTTCCAAAAAGTCTCTTTCTGGCTTTTCATAAGAACGAATTCCAAAGAAAACAATATTCTCAGGCTTTAACTTTGGATTATCATTTAGTACTTTTGTTAATTCCTCATGCCCATATCCTAAAAGATGTGCTACAGGCATACCATGTATATTACCAGTCTCAGAAGTTTCTGGCCTATGGCTATCCATATGCGCATCAATCCAAATCAAACCAAGTTCTTTTTTCTGATCTTTAAGGTAGTCATAAACCCCACTCCATGTACCTATTGCACATGAGTGGTCTCCTCCAAGAGCCAAAGGAAACTTACCTTCTTTAAGAATCTCAGATACCGCCTGAGCAACCTTAGTAAAATACTTACCCATAGTTGGTACTTCAGCTCTTCCACCAATGTAGTTGATAATTTGGGCATCTATACGTCTATCTCTTAGTTCATTCAACAAAGCGTATGGTGCTCTTCCACAACCAATTTCTCTACCAGCATTACCAATAGCTATTCCTACAGCTTCTACTTTTTTCATCTTATTACTCCAATACTATAATACTGAAAATAAATTTTTAGGATCTTTAATTGGCGGTACCATATCCATTTGGCTACCGATATCATACTTCTCAGCTAAATCTAAAGTAAGACGAAGTGCTGAGAAATCCTCAACAGCAAAACCTACTGAATCATAGATGGTAATTTCTTTATCATTTTCACGACCTTTTTTCTTACCAGTTAAAATTTCCCATACTTCAGCATGTAAAACCTGTTCAACTTCTTGTGGTGATAAATTCTGGATTTCTCCCTCAATCATTGATTGTTCTTTGTATTCAACAACTACTTTACCTCTAAAAAGAATATCCATATCAAGCTCAGTCTTACCAGGACAATCTCCACCTAAACCACTTATATGTACACCTTCTTTAACCCAATCATTTTCAATAACAATTGCATGAAGTTTACAAGCCGTACATACGACGATGATGTCTGCACCCTCACAAGCTTCTTTAGCACTATCACAAGCGATAAATTCAAGATCAACACCTTTCATATTGTTAGCATATTTTTTCATCGCTTCTGGATCTGTGTCAAAATATCTTACTGTTTTAATAGGTCTGATTAATTTATGAGCTAAAGTTTGAAATTCACTTTGAGCACCTGTACCTATCAGCGTCATAGTCTTACTATCTTTACGTGCTAAATAATCTGTTGCCAAGACAGTCGCAGCAGCAGTTCTTAGAGCAGTAAGAACAGTCATTTCAGATATAAGTAATGGATAACCATGTTTAATCTCATTTAATTGACCTGTAGCTACAACTGTTTGCTTACCTTCAAACGGATTTGCAGGATGCCCATTTACACATTTATATGTAAATAGTTTATTATCAGCAGTTGGCATAAGTTCCAGAACACCTCCCGGAACATGAGCTGCATATCTTGGTGATTTATCAAACTCTTGCCATCTTATAAAGTCTTGTTTTGTATATTCAACTAAGTCTTTAATAAAATTATCAAAGCCGTGCTTCTGCACTATTTTTGCCATATCTTGAACTGATAAGATTCTCATATCTTCTCCAATTTACTATTAAATAGCTTTATTTTAAAAAAATTTAACCTTTTAAATATATTCTCAAGAATAGGATTAATCAATAGAAACTTATGCAATTATTTATTTCTCGACAGAATGTATTATTACAACTAAAAAATACTTTTGAGCATTTTTAAAAGATTAATTTTCAAAACTTATTTATAATCAATGTTATAAAATTTCGTTTAATAATATCCTTTGATAGCAACCTTCACTAGTTAACCATACCAAAGTTATTTTTTGAGGCATAATAGTTACAGTTGTATCTTTATTATTAATTTTGAGCGTATATTCACCTTGGCTTAAATTCTTAGAGAATAAATCAACATTTTTGGGCAAAAGATTCCAACTTCTGAGATCTGCTTGGGTTGTCGCCATATTATACACCGAAGTTCCAATTGCTGCCAATGCTGCATAGTCACCCGATGATCTAATAGCCGCCACAGAAATAGCTGTTTTTGTAACCAGACGCAAAACCTCTCTAGTTACAATCGCAGGATATTGATCTGATAATGACTTAGCTGCCATTGCAGTTGTATCAACCAATAATGCAGTTTTGCCTTTATCAATAATCTTATTATCTTTTAAGATTTGTACATCGGCATTAGATGCCAACCTATAAGAGCCATAGTATGGTAACGAAATTTTTTGAACTCCAGCTTGTTGGAAAAATATCACGATTGGTATATCAAATTTTTTAATAGGCTCTACCCAACCACTCTCATATATTACAACAAGTTTACCTTGCCCTTGTGGATAGATATTATGACCAGTGTCAAAAGCGTTCTTAATTTCGTCATAGTCTTCTCTAACATATGGATTATTTGGAACAACCCTTAGAGCATTACTCATTGATAAGTTAGCATTATTTAGATCGGTATCGTATGACTGATATATCAAAGCCTCTAGATAATATCCAAAAGCATTTTCATAAGAGTTTTTTGCCCTATCAGCTATACTCACTAACTGTCTATATTGTTTTGAACTAGATATATTTGATGAAACCTGTCTAGAATTAACATGATTAAATTCTTCATACCTGGTTTTATTTGTCTGAGCAGCTAAATCTTTTGCTTCATAAGTGGCATATTGCGCATATGATAAGTTACGAATACTGACAGCAGCATTTTCTAAGTCATGCTGTTTTAAGTAGTTTAGTGCTTGATAAGCATATAAAAAAGTAATTTCATAATCAGATATATAGTAATATCTCTCTTTATCGCTTAAAAGAGTAGCTTGAGTATTTTTAAGTATATTCCTAACTCTTATTTTTGCTTCTGCTTCTGACTTTGCAACATAATCCGTTGCCTTGGTATATTTAGCTTGTGATAGTTCAGTTTTACCAAGTAGCTGATCAAAACGTCCTGTTTCTAAGAAACCGATAGAAGCATTAACACCATCACCACTAAAAGCATTGTCAAATTTAGTTTCAATAGGCTTGTATCTGCATGTTTCAATAGCATCTTTGGCAGTTTCTACCTTATCAGGATGGCTACCACTGAATGTCGCACAGCTAGAAATTATTAAGCATACAATAGATAACAAACAGACTTTAACTTTCATACTACTTGGATAGGTAAGCACGTAAGCCTGGATGTACTTTAGATAAGCTACCATCAATTACAATACCTACAGAATACTTAGGCATCACATCTGTAATTCGTACTTTTGCTAAAACTTTACTATCTAAGACAATATGCTGTCCTGTTGCCGGATCAACACTAGTACCCCCTTCTTGGCGAATCTCATAAGTACTAGCCTTAACGACTCCATTACCACCACGGTTGAAGTAAATTTCACCATCATCTACTTTTAACACTTGAAGAGGGTATATAGCCCCAACAATTTGTTCAGATATTGTTTGACCGATTTGCTCAGCTACATAGCTTAATATCTGTGAGTGATCACCATTATCATAGTTAGCATACTCGTTAGCGATATTTGCTGGTACTTGCAATCTAACTACATTCGACCATTTAACCTCCATCGTAGCCAGCTCAATCATCCGATAAGCTACACTAGCTGAGACATTCAATGTTGTAAAGTCTTCTCCATAATACGAACTCTTTTTCTTACTAATGTTTAATCCCAGGATATCGCCAGTTAATATAAAATCAGCGCCTATTCTTTGATTTAGCTTAGTTTTCTCACTGGTATCATTGGAATTTATTATACGTCTAATTTCCTCTTCATAAGCTTTCTCATCTTTAGCATCTCTATTTGATACTCTAAACTTACGTGATTGAGTTATTTGAGCTATGATATTCTGATTAAGTCCTTTTTGAAGCTCTTTCTCACTGTAAATACTTTCATTAGTTGCTCCTTTCGTATCAAAAGGTAATATAGCAACTGTGAACATTTTAAGATTATTACGCTCATCTACGCCTTTATATTTAAGCGTACTTCCAGAATTAGTATCTGATGAGTTATTTGACAAATTAGCTGAGCTATCAGACACAACATTTGTAGCAGAATCTGCAGCAAAAGCATTATTAGTAACTATAGAAATCAGTAAGAAAGAAAAAAAAATCAATATTTTTTGCATCACATTACCCTAGAACTGGTTTAAATATTTATTATCATCACTTTGTCTAATAATTACTTTACCATTTAACGAAGTTTCTCCACTTTCTGTACTTTTAGCATTTTGTTTACGATATTCATCATAATTAAAGTTTTTGATCTTATTTGCTGTAGCTACTTGCTTAGGATCCCACTTTAATACAACACCATATACAGTATTCTCTGTACTTGGTAACTTATAACGCCATCTCTTAACAGTTTTAAGACCAATAATATCTAGGTTTGCTTTTGTTTTGTAATATGTAGATAGTGTCTTTTCAATATCAGTCGCATCTATTCTGCGTGTTTGCTGCGTCTTAGTATTTTTAGCAAGAGTGCTAGATATATCCTCAGACATAGTCAAAGCTTCTTTAGTTGACATTTGTCCAGCTATTAGTGTAACTAAATTTGCTCTTGCCATAATCTCAGCTTGCTTATAACCATAATCTCCAGCTGAAACTCCTTGAAGCTTTGGACCTGTGTACGAGCCTTGACCATATGATAAGATATATGGTTTATTATCTTCTCCAAAACCAACACGAATACCATAATCACCCATCATATCTTCTCCTGACTTATCCTTATATAAGTCAGAAGGAGATTGTCCGCCTTTACCAACGATTACAGGTTCATTACCATGTTTGATATCCTCAAACATTCCTTTAATTTTATCTGAGTAAATAACCACTACACCAATAGCAGCATTACCATTTTTTTCCACCACAAAAGTCTTGATTGGCAGCAAACCTGATAGATTACCAAATCCTGTAGTCAAGCTTTTGACTGTCATTTGCTGGCTTAAAAGAGCTTTTCTCTTCTCATCTGGTGTTGCAAAATCATCTGGGTTTAAACCTTGATCTTTTAATTGTTTATCTAGCTTTGCTTCTTCTAATGCTTGTTGCTTAGCATCAATCGCAGCTTGAGTACCCTCTTTGGGCTTATCAGAATCTGTATTAATGTCATTTACATTAGAACCTTGTGTACTATCTATGCTTAGACTCTTATCAACTTTTGTATTAGCTGATATAAACGATATATATTCTGCCTGTGCTTTTATTAGAGCTTTCTCAAATGCTAACTGAGCACTATCGACATAATTTGAATTTGTTTGATTAACAGAGGCTGTACCTATAGCAGAACCAACATAATCATATTTATCTCTAAGATTATTCTGATCGATATAACTCTCCATTACATCACTTAATATTTCTTCTGCTGATCTCTTATCTTCTGCAGTTGTTGCAACTGCTTTTGAATCTGATGAGATAGCACTATTAAGATTAGACACATCTGAACCCATATCAACAGATTGCGACTGCTCAGCTGTAGATTTAGTATCTACAGTTGTTTCTGCAGCAACTAAAGGACTTACTAATAATGATGAAACAATTAATGAACTTAATATTTTCTTTTTCATAGTATTTTATCTCCTATGTTTTAAGAAATTTCAGATCTACTCTGAAATAACCATTTTGAAATCTAACTACCAGCCAAATGTTGATTTAGTCTGTGATTTACGAATTTGCTTATCATCTTGCCATACAACAAGACCTGTTTTTAGATCCATCATCTTCAATGTTGCCAAGAAGAATTTAGATCTCTTATCTCCATCAACATTAGTATTATCAATATCTTGAATAGAACCATAAACCATATATCTAGCACCAATATGCTGACCAATCTTAGTAGCTGTAGTTTGATCAACCATACCACTATTAGCCTGATATCCAAGCTGCTCACGTACATTTTTGATTTGAGACATATCAGTAACTTGGAATAATCCAGATTTGATAATCTGTGTCTGTACTGTATTTGATAACATTGTCGTATTGATATGCTCTCTTGTTTCATTACGAATATTACTAAAGAATAATGTTGGTGTATGCATAGCAGTAATTCTCTTAACCGCTCGTGAATTCAGCATATCTTCGGTCATCTTGTTCGTGATAGCTTGCAAATCAGTAGAACTAAAATTAATAGATGTTGTATCTACACCATTTGGATCCTCATAAGCAACAGTTGTTTTACTACATGAGCCCAACAAAATTAAGCTTGCCGATAAAGTTACAAATAAAAGGTTTTTCTTCATTATTTTTGTGAACAGAATAATTTGTCTATATAGCGATTATAACAAAAATAATTAAGAATGTTATTGATTATAAATAGTAAAGATCATCTAAGAGGTTTAGACATAATATATACACAAACTGAGCCTATTTGCTTTATAGTATATTCAGCAAAATTATTCTTTATATATTTTTCTATCGATTCATAAGTATCATTTTTATTATCGAATATTCCTTTGTCATTAAATTTATTAGCCACCTTAATCGCAAGATTTGAGCTATAGTCATTAATGATAGTTGATCCAAATGCTACACCTTCAGATTTAAGCATCTTTGCAACATTCTCAAAAACAACTTGTTTGTTACCATTATCAGGTAAACAATGAATTAGATAGTTAAATGATATAGAGTCAAATTCGGAATGAAATTTCTCAGGAATAGCTTCAAGAATATCTACCTTATAAGTCAAAACACTTTTAGCTGGCAAAGCCTTTGCTACATAATCCAAACATGTTGGGTTTAAATCCATAAGTGTTACTTGTTGGAGCTGGTTATTAACTCTTTTTAAATAGTATCCAGAACCCACACCTATGTCTAAATGATTTTTAGAGACATTGGTTTTGTATAATTTAAGCAACTTGGAAGTCTTACATTTCCATAAAAAAGTATTATTAAAAAACAAAACCCAAAAGTTATAAACCTTTAAAACCAATTTTGAGTAAACCTTTTGGCCATCGTGTGTGCTTTTTTTCAATTTGCTAACCTCACTCTACCAAAACATATTTGAACGCATTGGCTTAATAGCAAGAATAACTATCAAGATACAATAAACATACCAAGGAACTAATATTAATACCGGAACAAGTACAACTACCATACATCCAAAGAAGAACTGGCTAAAAAACAGAAGAACTTGGTATGATGGCTTATTTGTCTTTAGATACATTCTAGCTTTCTCAATATATGATCCCTCAAATGAAAATAGATGAATCACTATTGGAAATACTGCCGTTAAAAACATTAATAAATAAAAAATCCAACTCACTTCAGTTAGAACTAGATAGTTTGTAGCTACAAGCAAGCCCACCAAGAAGTAGACTATTTTAACAAGAGCAATGTCTACTAATGTGAAATGCTGTAATTTTTCTGATAAGAACTCTTCTTCATACATAACGTACTCCCGACTGGTGTGGCATTTACACAGTAATTTTAACTTATTGAAAACACTTTAGAAACAAAAGATATTAAATAAGGATTTATTATTTGCAAACATCATCAATAGTAAAATTAAATCTAACGCTAGATTTTAATAGTATTTAGCTGATCAGCCGGTACTTCCTTCTCTACTGTTTCGACTTTTCCAGTGCTATCTTCTGTTTTTTTGACAATTTTAGCAGTTTTACCATCTGAGTTAATCGTTATAGAACTAAACTCTTTATACACATCTGGCTTTTTAGAAACTTTTGATGTTTTAGATTCAGCTTGTATTTGGGCAATATTCTGATCAATGTTTGCTATTGTTCTGTTGAAGTTTTCATCTATCATCTGCTGTTGCTTTTGAAAATCTGCCATCATCTTTTCTATAGGCTTATTATTAGGTACTTGCGTACTGTTTTGAGGTTTTTGTTTTACCCAACCAACAGCACCATCTTTTTGATCAACTATCTCAATCCATTTACCCTTTGAAAAAATAGCTCTAAATTGAGGATTTTGATCATCAACTGTCATAATTTTTTTCGATTTTTCATCTGGTTTTGCATACATCTGATAACTCTCAGCATATACTCCCGACACAACCATTAAACCGAATATTGTTGCTAGAATTTTCTTCATTTCAACCTCCATCTTTTTGATGTAAATATTTTATACACAAATAGTCTAAAATTATAAATAAGTTTTATAGCTATTTTTTTCAAGTTACATGACTATTAATAAGCTATAATTATAGTATGTGAATTGAATATGTACATAGACTCAATGACTGATAAACCAAAAGTTTTAGTTGCTGACGATGATAAAAAAATTGCTCAGTTTATAAAAACCAAATTTGAAGAAAATGGTATTGAAACAACATTAGCTCACGATGGCAAAGAAGCACTATTCCTAATCAATACCAATAATTATGATGTGGTTGTTATAGATTGGATGATGCCGTATTTAGACGGAATATCTTTGCTAAAAATTTTACGTAAACAAAATGTAACAATTCCTGTGATTATTCTAAGTGCACTTGATAGCACTGAAAATAAAATTCAAGGTCTTACATCAGGTAGTGATGATTATTTAACTAAGCCGTTTTCAATAGATGAGCTAATGGTTCGTGTTAATATTCTATACAGAAGAACTAAACAAATTGCTGATGCACAGTCTCATAAACTGACCTGCGGAGATATAGTTCTTGATGAACTCGCTCATGAAGTACGTCGCAATGATGAATTAATATTATTACAACAAAGAGAATACAAAGTTTTACATCTACTTCTTAAACATAAAAATGAGGTGGTTAGCAAGACGATGATACTTAAAGAGGTATGGGATTATGACTTTGACCCTCAGACAAATGTAGTTGAAGTACATATCTCTCGCTTGCGCAACAAGCTCACTGAGAATGGTCTACCAGATCCTATAAAAACTATACGAGGCTTTGGATATGTCATCCAAGAATAAATTCAACGACACTATTCAACGTAGGTATATAATTAGCTCAAGCTTTAAAATGGCAGTGCTTTTTACAATACTTTTAGGTTTAAGTATAGCATCTTGGATTTATATAATTTTCTCCGCGCTTGGTAATAGAGTTACTGAGCATATAATCCCCCTAAGTATTGGTATCTTCTGTACAGCAAGCGTTGTCATCATCAGTTATTTGATCAGTGTTTTTGTTGTCAAGAAAATCAATTTTATAGCTAGCTCTGCTGCCTCTATTGTTAACACTCGCGACTTTAGCCAAAGAATCAAATCTGATACAAGCTGGGATGATCTTAGTAATTTAGCTAATATACTCAATATCTTGCTAGCCAATATCGATGAGCTTTTGGTAGATATCAAAAGCGTTTCAAATAATATTGCTCACGATCTAAAGACTCCTCTAACTCGTTTAAAAAATAAGCTTGAAAGCCTTGAGCAAACTTGTCCAAATGATGACACATCTGAGGCATTGGCAGAGTGTAATCAATTGCTTAATATCTTTAATAGTATCCTAAGACTTAATCGTCTTGAACATGGTCGTGAAAACTTACTCAAAAAAAATTCAAATGTAAAAAAAATTCTTGATGATGCTATTGAGCTCTATGAGCCGATGTTTGAACAAAAGAACATCAAACTAAATGTTTCCATTATTCCAAAGAATTTAAACATTGATAAAAATCTTATTTTCCAAAGTATTACAAACATCTTAGATAACAGCTATAAATACTCAGAAGATAATACTGGAATAACGATTTCGACAAAAATTCAAAACTCAAAATATATTATCACTTTTACTGACCAAGGAATTGGTGTGACTGAAGAAAATATTGATAAAATCTTTGAGAGATTCTTTCGCGAAGAAAAAAGTCGTAGCCAAATAGGCAATGGTCTGGGACTTTCTCTTGTAAGAAAAATTATACACCTTCATAATGGTGATATCACCGCCACCAACAACAAACCCCACGGTTTAATTATAGAAATCTCGCTACCATTACATTAACAAATTTTAACTATGTTTTTAAAAGTATAAAAATTACCCTTATAATTAACCAAAATTCTTACAATCAATTTAAGTATATGGAAAAAGTAGCAGTAATAGGAAGTGGAATATCTGGACTTGCCGTCAGTTATCTTCTCAAAGAAAAATATGACATTACTCTGTACGAAAAAAATAATTATTACGGTGGTCACGCTCGTACATTAGAAGTTAATAGCACTCCTGTAGATACTGGCTTTATTGTCTTTAACTACCACACATATTATCACTTATCGAGATTATTCAAGCATTTAAATGTGCCCGTCGCCGACAGCAATATGTCTTTTGGTGTATCTATCAAAAACGGTAAGTTTGAGTATGGATCTAGCAGTATCAAAAGTTTATTCGCTCAATGGTCAAATATTTTCAGACCAAGTTACTATAAAATGATAAAAGATATTCTAAAATTTAATAAGATCTCAAGACAGCATCTTGAAAACAATACTCTTGATGAAAATATAAGCCTTGCTGAATATCTAGAATCTATAAATGTTGATAACTGCTTCAAAGATTATTATCTACTAGCGATGGGAGCCTGTATCTGGAGCACTCCATTAGAGAAGATGTATGACTTCCCTGCCCTTAGTTTTATTCGATTTTTTGATAATCATGGGCTACTTACAACTACCAAACCAGTCCAATGGTACACAGTCAAAGGCGGTAGCAAGGTATATGTTGACAAAATCATAACTCAACTAAAATCTGCTAATGTTAAATTTGCACCCCAAGCTACCAATGTAACTAGAACCCTTAAAACTTTGATAACTGATATCAACAATAACACCATAGAATATGATAAGGTTATTTTTGCATGCCATTCCAATGAAGTTCTCGAACTATTAGGTGATGCCGACAGTGATGAAAAAAAACTTATATCTGCTATAAAATATCAACCGAACTCAGTAATATTACATACAGATGCTAGTATTATGCCAAAACGCAAAGCTGCGTGGTCAAGTTGGAATTATCTAAGCGCTGAAACTAAAGACAAACGTGATGTAGTTTCACTTAGCTACTGGATGAATAATCTTCAACCCTTAGATACTAATATAGATTATTTTGTTACAGTTAACCCTGATCAAAAACCTGATCCACAAAAAATCATCAACGAACATACTTTTGATCATCCTGTTTTTGATAAAAAAGCCATTCAAGCTCAAAAAGACTTTGATAAAATTCAAGGGCTTAACAACACATACTATTGTGGAGCTTATCTACGCTATGGTTTCCATGAAGATGGTATACTTAGTGCAGTAAATGTTGCGAATAAATTAGGAGTCAAGACTCCATGGTAAAAAACTTTATCTTAAGCTCAAAAATTTTTCATAAGAGACATCATCCAAAGCAAAATTCTTTTAGATATAAATCATATTATATTATTTTGGATATGCTTAATCTTAAGCAAAGTAAGACTAGTTTTTTTAGTATCAATAAACCTAATTTGTATTCTTTCTATGATAAAGATCACGGCCTAAAAGATGATTCAAGTAGTCTAAAATGGGCAACTAATTTATTAGACCAGCACAACCTTAAATATGATGAAATCAAATTGATGACTATGCCTAGAGTTCTAGGATACCTATTTAACCCCGTTAGCTTTTGGCTTTGCTATAGTGAAAAAAAACTTATAGCTGTAATAGCTGAAGTCAACAACACATTCAAAGAAACTCATAGCTATATTTGCCACGACAATGGCAACGAAATTACAGATAAAACATGGTTCAAAGCAGAAAAAATATTTCATGTATCGCCATTTTACCCAAGACAAGGCTTTTATAAATTCAACTTCGCACTTGATTTTGATAATAATGCAAAAAATCAAATTATCATCAATTACTATGATAATAATCAGCTCCAACTTGGCACAGCAATTAATGGTCAAATCAAACCTTTATCAAGTACAAACTTAATCAAAGAATTTTTTAGATCTCCACTTCTAACTTTCAAAGTTATCTATCTAATTCACTGGCAAGCTCTAAAAATCGTATTTAAACGCATAAAATATATTCCAAAACCTGAGCAGAAAAATATTCGAGTCAGTGTAGCTAATATTATAAGTCCAAATAGTTAGATTCCCGACAATATTTTACCCATATCAGAAATATAAAGCTTACTTATAAATTTATTAACAAAATTTAATATTCCAGCAATATTACCTCAATATTTATTTGCTAATATTTACGTATAGAATAATTAACCTTTGCCTTTTGAAATGTTTGAAAAAACCGTTAGAAAAAATTTATTAGAATCACTTAACAAATTAGAATGTGGTGAGCTATATTTGACAACTCCTGAAAACGAAACTATTTATACAAAAGGCGAAAAACAAGGTCCAACAGCCGATCTAAAACTAAAAGATTGGCGCACAGTAGTAAACTTACAATTAAAATCAGACATTGGATTTGCTGCTGATTATAGAGATGGTTACTGGGAAACATCAGATCTTAAATCTCTGATTCTACTAGGTTTAGTTAATGAAGAAGCATTTGGTCAATACATGAAGCCAAATTTTCTTTTTAAATTATTACAAAAACTTGGCTACCTTACTAAACGTAATAGCATCAAACAGAGTAAGAAAAACATCTACGATCATTACGACTTAGGTAATGACTTTTATAGTTTGTGGTTAGACAAAACCATGACTTATTCATCTGCGATGTACAAAAATCAAAATGAAACATTAGAGCAAGCACAAATCAATAAATACAAAAACATAATTGATAAATTTGGTAAAAAAAATGGCTCAATCATTGAAGTTGGCTGTGGATGGGGTGGATTTGCTGAAACAGCCCTAAATAGTGGTGACTACACACTCAAAGGCATCACCCTATCAACAGAACAACACGACTATGCTACGAAGCGACTAGCTAGGAAAAAAGCTGATATAGTTATTGAAGATTACCGTATCCAAACTGGCAAATATGACTATATTGTTTCAATCGAGATGATCGAAGCAGTGGGTAGAGAATATTGGAACACATATTTTTCTAAGCTTAAATCGCTACTTAAAGAAGATGGTAAGATTGTTATTCAAGCCATTGTGATTAATGATGCGCTTTTTGCGGATTATGCTAAAGGTACTGATATGATTAGAACCTTTATTTTTCCCGGTGGTTTCTTACCATCTATGGGACAAATTAATCTGGAACTGGATAAGGTTGGGCTTAAATGTGTAGGTACTGAATCTTTTGCAAAAGATTATGCTAAAACACTTGATGAATGGGACAGAAATTTCGTAAATGTAGAGCCTGAGTTAATAAAACTAGGTTTTGACAAGCGTTTTCAGAGAATGTGGCGTTTCTACTTAAATTCTTGTAGTGCTGCATTTACTCATGGGCGTATTGATGTTGTACAGTTGGAGATTGTCCATGCTTAAAAAACTACTAATATTTATCATTATTAGTTTTCCTTTATTCACTTACGCTGAAGAATTAACTTTACAGCAAATAAAATCCCAACAAGTACAACAAGTTGGTAAAATTCATTTTTCTAAATGGTTTTTTGATGTTTATGATGCTGAACTTTACACTCAAGATGGAAATTTTAATTGGGATAAACCATTTTTACTAAAAATTCATTACCTTAGAAATATGGATGGGAAAACTATCTCTAAACATACTGTTAAAGAAATATCATACCAACACCCACAGCAAGTTAAGGCAAATTATCAAGAATATAGAGATACCTTTGATCATTTAATTCCCAACGTCCAAAATGGTACAAACCTGTACGGTTATATGGATGAAGATGGTAAAGGATATATATATTCAGACAGTGGTCTAATTGGTCAAATACCAGACAAAGATCTTTCAAAATATTTTTTTGAAATATGGCTTAGCGATAACTCATCATATCAAAAATTATCAAGACAATTGAGGGGCTTATGAAAAAATTAATATCTAGAATAGGAGTAATTATTATGGCATTAGGATTATTTGGATGCTCAGCTGATATATCAAGTTACAAAGGAGACGGTCCAAAGCTTGACCTACAACAGTATTTACAAGGTAAAATTGTTGGCACAGGGATAATTCAAGACTATAAAGGAAAAGTCACTAAGCAGTTTGACTTCTCTGGAACTGCTAGCTGGAATGGTGATGTCGGCACATTTGATGAGCACATGGTCTACTATGATGGTCAAAAAGATCACCGTATTTGGACAATCAAGAAAATTTCTGATAACTACTACGAAGGTACAACAGGCGACGTAATTGGTACTGCTAAAATCTATGTTGAAGGCAACGCTATGAACTGGCAATATCAAATGAATATCCCAGTTGGCGACAAAAAATACAAAATTAGTTTCGATGACTGGATGTACTTAATGAACGATGGTGTACTTATAAACAAAAATACATTCAAAAAATTTGGACTAACAGTTGGTTCATTAACGCTATTTATGCATAAAGAAAAATCTGGAGAATAACTATGCAAAAATTTGCAGGTAAAACTATATGGTTAATTGGCGCAACAGATGGTATTGGCAATGCATTACTTAAGAAACTTGATAATTCAATAAAAGCTAATTTTATAATATCAGCTCGTTCACTAGACAAACTACAAAGTATATCTGCAAGTCTAAAAAATACTGCTCATACTGTTGATCTTGATGTGGCAGATTTTGAGAGCTTCAAAAAAGGAAGTGATATAGCTCTTAGCTATAATCCTGATTATATTATATATTTGCCAGCATTCTATGAGCCTTCATTAATTGCTGACATTGCCATTTCAAATCTTAATAAAACAATCCAAACTAACCTAACTGCCGTTTTTTACCTAATAAGATTTACGCTACCATATCTCAAAAAAAACCATAAATGTCAGCTAGCTATTACAGCCAGTGTAGCTGGCTATATCGGTTTACCTAGATCACAACCTTATGCTGCTACTAAGGCTGGTGTTATAAATTTAGTGGAGAGCCTAAAAGCAGAAAATACTGAGCTTGATATCCGTCTAATAAATCCAAGCTTTGTTAAAACTAAACTTACTGACAAGAATAATTTTAAAATGCCAGCTCTACTTCAACCTGAAGAAGCTGCACTTAGCATTATCAAAGGTTTAGAGTCAAACAAATTTGAGGTTCACTTTACAAAAAAATTCACTATAATTCTAAAACTTATTGCAACTTTACCTTACAAACTTTACTTTAAAATTGCTAAAAAGATGATTTAGAACTGGAGAAACCATGGAAACACAATCTAATAAACTTACTATAATAGCTTTTGCTATTATGCATATTGCTTGCCTGGCAATATTTTTTGTAAATTATAATATTACTGCCTTAGTTGTATTTCTTGTTACATTTTCAGCTAGAACATTTGCTTTGACCGCTGGGTACCATCGCTACTTTGCACACAAAGCTTTTCAAACATCTAGAGTGTTTCAATTTATTTTAGCATTGGTTGGTACTTGGGCATCTCAAAAAGGACCTCTTTGGTGGTCAGGTCACCATAGATATCATCATATTCATTCTGATAAAGACACAGATCTACACTCACCTAAAAACGGTATCTTCCAGTCGCATGTTGGCTGGGTTTTTGAATCTAGAAGTGATCATGTTGATCCCAAGTTTACCAAAGACTGGATAGAATATCCTGAATTAGTTTGGTTAGATAAGTATGACCATATTTCATTTGCTTTATATTTAGTAGGTCTCTTTGTTGTAGGTAGCCTAGTTAACCACTTCTTCCCCAGCCTCGAAACATCCGGTTTAGCATTTGTATTCTGGGGCGGTATCTTAAGTACAGTATTGTTATATCACACTACATTTAGTGTTAATTCAATCTGTCATATTTTTGGAAAAAAAGATTATGAAACTTCAGATAATAGTCGTAATAATTGGTTCATAGCATTAATTACATTTGGTGAAGGATGGCACAACAATCACCATAAATTTGCTTACTCTGTTAGAAATAATCTCAAAGCATGGCAAATTGATATTACATACATAATTCTTTGTGTATTGAAAAAATTTAGAATAGTATGGGGATTTAAAGAACCAAAGAAAACCGTTTAGATTAAATATTTATAGAATAAATTTATTGAACCGCTTTTGTTTTTGCTTTTTTTCTACGTCTAGCTCTTTTTTTCTTAGCCCTATTAGGTTTTTTTGACTTCTTGGGATATGGCTTATCATTATTTTTATCTAAATTTGGCTTACGTGGATCATATAATTCAAAATCTATGTAAATTCTTTCCAAATCTGCTCTGACAACTCTTACAGTAATATCTTGACCAATCTTATAAACTTTATGAGTTCTCTTACCAATCAATATATCTTTAGCTTCATCATAAATATAATAATCCCCTGGAATAGCAGAAACGTGTATCAAGCCTTCTATATACATATCTTTTAGCTCAGCAAAAAGACCTAAGCCATTAACATGCTTAACTTGAGCCTCCAAAACATGGCCAATATAGTCTTGCATGAAATAGCATTTCAACCAGCTCTCAACTTGCTTTGATGCACCATCTGCATTTCGTTCTTGATTAGAGGCATTCTCACAAATATTTGCTAATTCAGAAGACTTATAATCAGCACCACCATGCTCATATTCGCCAATAATTGATTTAATTATTCTGTGTACTACTAAGTCAGGATATCTTCGAATTGGCGATGTAAAATGAGTATATTCACTATATGCTAATCCAAAGTGTCCATCATTATTTATACTATACACCGCTTGATTCATGCTACGCAAAGTCATCATCTGAATATCATCATAATCAGGTCGATCCTTTATGCTATCTAACATTTCTGCCAAAGCCTTTGGTGTAACTTTGCCATTTTTACCATATGCAAGATGTATACCATGCTTAGCAAGATACTTCTTAAGAGTCTCCATCCTATCCTCTTTAGGCTCACTATGAACTCTAAATGGCGATGTTTTTTTATGCTTAATGGTGAATTTAGCTGCTGCAACGTTTGCCACAAGCATACACTCTTCTATTAATCTATGCGCATCATTACGATGTCTTGGTACTATTGACTCAATATGATTATGCTCATTTAATATTATTTGTGTTTCAACGGTATCAAAGTCTATAGCACCTCGCTCTTGCCTAGCTCCATGTAGCACTTTATACAACTCATATAAATCAAATAGATTTGGTATCAACTCAGGAGTTTTATCAACTATAGAGTTTTGTTTCTTCTCTAAAAGTTTTGCAACCTCTGTATAAGTTAAGCGCGCCTTTGAGTTTATTACTGCAGAATAGAACTTGTATCTAGAAAGCTTACCAGTTTTAGATATGTTCATCTCACAAACTAGAGAATATCTATCCTCATTAGGTTTTAACGAACATAATCCATTTGATAACTTCTCTGGTAACATCGGAATAACATATCCAGGAAAATAAACAGAAGTTGAGCGACGCTTAGCATCCAAATCTAGGCCTGAATCTTTCTCAACATAGTTTGACACATCTGCAATCGCAACATATAGTTTCCAGCTACCACTTTTAGTCTTGTGTGCATAAACAGCATCATCAAAATCTTTGGCATCTTCACCATCGATAGTTACAAAATTTTCATTACGCAAATCAACTCTATTACCAACAATCACATCATCAGAAATATTATCTAAATAGCGCAAAGCCTTTTTGCTCCACTGTTCTATTAAGTCATATTTCTGTGTTGCCATCATCATTGCTTCTTTAACTGGAGATACTGCTTCGACCTCTTGCTTAAACTTAGCTACAGCTGCACTATTTATACTAGGATAAACAACAATCTCGGCCTCAATTAGAGAATTGTGTTCTATTTTATGCCTCGGTGGTAATAGCACGATATCACTTGTCATACTCTTACTTATCGGCTTAATAAAATCACAATCAAAACTCTTATAGTAGTATCCAGTGATGGTTTTTTGTGATCTTGAAACTATTGTTTTAATTTCTGCATCTATTCTACCACGTTTATTAAGTCCAAGAACTTTAGCTGTTACTTCATCACCAGCCATTACCATTTTTGTCTGATGAGATACAATTCCAACCTTAGTATTTAAAGTATGGCTAAATAACTCTAAACGGGAGTCTCTATCAGCTGTCACTTTAGATGTTATATATATTGGCGTCATTTCTGGTAGATTATAGTATGATTTGTCTTTTTCTAACTGTCCATCTCTAACCATTGCACCTAAACGATTTACAAGACCATCAAAAAGATTTTTTTTAAAAATTTCTAAAGCATTTGCGATGTTTTCTATACTAACAGGAATATTAGTATCTTTTATATATTTTAGAATCACTTCTCTACTTGGAATTGGATTCTCGTACTTTTGTGCTTCGACATCCCTATTAGGATCATTATGTATATTATATTTACTCACTTATGAATATATCCTGGTCAAAAAATTTTTTACTTATTAACTTACCTTTATCAAACTCTGCTATAGCAACAAACTTCTCATCATCATATATCCTGACCGTTCCATCAAGATGAGGTTTGTCAGCGAAGAGTCCTCTTTTGTATAAATCATCTTTTTCTTCTTCTACTAAAGAGTATATTGGCTTGTCAATAAATACACTCTCTACACTAGTTATACTAGCAAGTTTTTGTTCAAAACTTAAATCTTTTAAGTTATCTAAGTCATGAGCAGCCTCAATTCCAAAAGGTCCGCTTTGGGTTCTTTGCAGAGCAGACAAATGTCCACCACAGCCTAAAACTTTACCAATATCTATTGCTAAGCTACGAATATATGTTCCCTTTGAACATTTAACTCTTATTTCTAATGAATCTGTATTGAACTCTAGTAGTTCTAATTCATATATATTGATATTACGCGGCTTTACCTCGATAGTCTTGCCTTCTCTAGCTAGCTTATAGAGAGGTTGTCCATTATACTTCAAAGCTGAATACATTGGAGGGATTTGAACTATGTTCCCCCGAAAATCTCTCAAAACTGTTTCTAGGTACTCTGCCGACAATTCTGGAATATTAGCATTTTTTGCCACTATTTCACCCTCAGCATCTCCACTATCTGTTTCAACACCTAGCTTAATAGTTGCAATATATTCCTTATCAGAGTCTAAAAGGTATTGTGCTATTTTAGTGGCTCTACCAAAGCATATAGGCAGAACTCCTGTTGCCATAGGATCTAAGGTTCCTGTATGACCTGCTTTTTGAGCATTAAATATATACTTTAATTGCTGTAAAACTTTATTTGAACTAAGACCTTGAGTCTTATTTATGACAATCACACCATTGAGATTTAATCTATTTTTTTTCATGTAAGCCTTGTTGTGATAGTATTTGTATCATCTTCTCAGCAGCTTTCTGCTCAGCTTTTTTTCGCGATGTGCCTTTTGCACTAACTTCAATATTTAAATCATTAGACAATGCTTTCACTGTAAACTCTTGTTCATGGTCTTTACCGTCGATAGTTTCAATACTATACTCAGGAAGACTTAAACCATTTTGCAATAGGATTTCTTGTAACTTAGACTTACCATCTTTGACTTTTACATCATCCAAGTTAAGAGTTGATATAACTGGCTTGTACCAGTTTAGTATAACCTTTTTAACAGTAGCAAAATCACTATCTAAATAAATTGCCCCAATAATAGCTTCAAATACATCTTCTAATATTTTTTCTCGCTTATGTCCACCTTGTTCACTAGCACCTAAGATAACATATTCATCCAACTTAAAATTTAGAGCTAAATTTGCTAAAGTTACTCCTTTAACTAGCTTAGACCTAATTTGTGAGAGCTTGCCCTCTGCTAAATCTGGAAACTCTAAATACAACGCTTCGGCAATTACAAATCCCAAAATAGAATCTCCCAAAAACTCTAATCTTTCATAGTTTTTCTTTGTTTTACTACGATGAGTTAATGCTCTGACCAAGAGAGTATAATTTTTGAAGTTATAACCAAGAATTTTATATAATCGAGAATATTCAGGAATCATTTATTTAAAAGACCTTACCAATTTCACTCCAACGAACTTTTTTATCAACCTTATCCCAGCTCATCCATACAATCTTTGCTTTACCTACAAGATCCTTCTCAGAAACAAAACCCCAATAACGACTATCTTCACTATTATCTCTGTTATCTCCCATTACGAAGTAATGTCCAGCAGGTACTTTAAGATTTTCAAAATCAGTACCTTTTACGGATTCAATCCAATCAACTTGATGCTTAACACCATCAAGATTTTCAGTACAAATTGTATCACCACTGCCATTAGCTAATGATTGATTGTAATAATTAATAGCATCTTTATCACAATTTGTGTACTCAAGTTTTTTACCATTAATCGTCAACATCTTATTCTTGTAAGAAATCACATCTCCAGGTACACCAACGACTCTTTTGACAAAATCTACACTTGGATTAACTGGAAAGTGAAACACTAAAATGTCGCCTCTTTTAGGCTCACCTGTTTTTATCAGAGTTTCATTAGTAAAAGGTGCTCGAATACCATAAGCAGCTTTATTAACAAATATAAAATCTCCAACAGGTAGTGTTGGTGTCATAGATGCTGTAGGGATAAGAAAGTTCCCTATAAGAAATGTTCTAAGCAAAAAAACCACCAAGAATACACTAAACAAGGATCTTGCTTGATCTGCTATCAAAGGAGCCTTAAGGCCAAAGTCCTTATAGAACTGACGCTTCTGTTTCTTAGATAGACCCTTTAATTCCTTGGCATAAGGCTTTAATCTTGGCCTTTGAAAAAAAAGTAGGTCCATCAAATAAATCAGACCACTTGCTATAGTTAAAAACAGTAGCCAAAAAGTAAAACCTAGACTTAGGATATAGTTCAATAGTTCCATGAAATCACTTAACTACTTTATCCTTTTGAACAAAATAACCAACGCCTCTAATAGTTTGAATAAAGTTTGGAATATTTATTTTCTTTCTTAGATTGTGCATGTGTACTTCTAGAGTATTAGTGTCCATTTCTTTATCAGTAGAATACACTTCTTCCAGAAGCTGAGTTTTTGGTACAACACGGCCAGCATTTTGCACCAAAATAGCCAAAAGCGCTAATTCTTTTTTTGAAACTGGAATAATAACACCATCTTTAGTTACTGTCTCAGAGCTAGGGTTAAAGCTATAGTCGCCAAACCTGATTTCTTCTTTAGTACTTTTACCAGATCTTGTGTCTATTCTACGAGAAATAGCTTTAATTCTTGCTACCAATTCTTTAAGCTCAAAAGGTTTAGTAAGATAATCATCAGCACCTAAATCTAAGCCTTTGATTCTATCCTCCAGACCATCTCTAGCTGTTAAAAGAATAATTGGCACTTTAATACCTTTATTCCTAACATTCCTAAGAACTTCCAAACCTGTTTTAATTGGCATACCTATATCAAGAACCACAATATCATACAATCCTGATTCAACGAAAGTCTGTGCAGCTTCGCCATCAGAAACCAGATTAACAATAAGACCTTCTTTTTGCAGCGCTTCGAGTAAGCCCTCACCTAAGTTAAGATCATCTTCAGCCAATAATAGCCTCATATATTCACCTTTATTCGTTATAAGATTCTAAAAAACATTTATCAGCTAAAGTATATAGCATAAGGTACATAAAATAAATATTTATTTAAACTTATGAGTTATGAGAAATATTACCCTAAAACTAATATGAGTGTTCAAGAAATTTGTGAACTAAACTCTTGGGAAAGTTCTTCTGCTCTATTGATATTTGCTTGTATTGCCTTATCAACAGTTCCACCAAGATCAAGTCTTTCAAAAGTAGATAAAGCTTCAAAAGTTATACCTTTTTTAGATGTTACATTTTTTCTTAAAGTAGCCATATCCTCGTCACTTTTCAAGACCATCTGCGCAGCACCAAGACACGTTTGAGCAACAAGCTTCTCAGCTTGTTGTTTATCCAGCCCTCTTTTAGCAGCAGCATTGACCATATGCTCCATAAATTGAAAATAATATGCTGGACCAGAACTTGCTATAGCTGCAATAACATCAATCTCATCCTCTTTTTTAACTACAGCGACCTCTCCCATTGTCTTCATAATATTAATAACTTCTGACTTATTATGATCACTAATATTTTTATTAAAAAATATTCCAGTAGCACCGTAACCTAAGCTACTAGGCGTATTGGGAATAGTCCTTGCGAAAGAAATATTCTTAGCAAACATTCTCTCATAATCATTAGCTTTGATGCCTGCTGCTACCGTAACTATTGTCTGATCATCTCTAGCATGATCTCTAATATCCCTGATTAGACTAATCATACCTTGTGGCTTTACAGCTAAAATAATAATATCAGCTACAGCAATTGACTCTAGTAAAGAGTCCGAAGACAGTATCCCATATCGACTAACTAAATTTTCTCTTTTATCTTCATTTCTATCAAAAACGATAATATTCTGACCATCATAGCCATGATTAACCATTCCCGCAATCATTGCAGCGGCCATATTACCACCACCAATAAAACAAACTTTCATAAATATACTCTATATATTTTCCATTCTTTAATTTATATAACTATAACATTTCGGATAATTATTGCTAATATATACACAGACTTAAACCTTAAAAAACATTCAAAAATGAGAGAAATAGTTCTAGCATCAAGCAATAAAGGAAAGATTAAAGAATTTACAGATATTTTTAAAAAAATAAACATTCAAATAATCCCTCAAACAGAATTCAATATTAGTGATGCTGAAGAGACAGGGCTTAGCTTTATAGAAAATGCAATCATTAAAGCAAGACACTGTTCAAGACACACTGGATTGCCTGCAATAGCAGATGATTCTGGGCTTGAAGTATTTTCATTAGCAGGCGACCCTGGTATTTACTCTGCAAGATACGCTGGGGAGCATGGCAATGATGATGCTAATATACAAAAGTTACTGACTAATCTAAAAGATAAAGATAATCGTACAGCTCGGTTTGTATGCGCCTTGGCTTATGTCAGAAATGAAAAAGATCCTACCCCAGTACTAGAATATGGCTTCTTAGATGGCGAGATCGCACACACTTGCTTAGGTGAACATGGTTTTGGATATGATCCGGTATTCTCTTTACCTGAATTACAAAAAACTTTAGCACAACTATCAAAAAGTGAGAAAAACAAAATAAGTCATAGAGCTATAGCGCTTGATAAAATTATTAGCAAAATATGAGGTCTTAATGTTTTTTCATCCTTGATGATATAATTTCTTATCATATATGCTAAAATAGCTTATTAGTTTGATAATTTTTACTAAACAAGTAAGCTTTTGGGTCGAAGTGTGGAACATTTAAAAAGAATATTATACGTTTCTCTTGCTCATATATACTCTAGCCTATTCATCATATATGTACCTTTCATATATCTCAAAAAACTCAAAAGAAGCCTCAAAAATAGTAGCTATAGGCAAAGATGGGGAGAAAGATTTGCTCAAACAAAACTTCGACTAAAGAGTTCAATTTGGATTCATTCAGTATCAGTGGGCGAAACTGTTTCAGCAGAACCTCTAGTGAAAGAGCTCTTAAAAAACTTTCCAAACGAAAATTTTGTTATTACTACTACAACACCTACAGGCAGTGATGTTGTTAAAAATTTGTACAGCAAATACGATAATGTATACAATATGTACATCCCATATGACACAATACCATTCATAAACAGCTTCTTTGTGAAAGTTAACCCTAAAGCTTTCTTGATAATTGAAACTGAAATTTGGCCAAATATTTTAAATAAATGTTTTGCAGAAAATGTTCCTGTAGTTATAACAAACGCAAGACTATCAAGAAGATCGATTAGAAACTACACCAAAATACCATTTGGAAAAGATTTCCTATTTAAAAACATAAGTCAAATAAACGCACAGACTGAAAAAGATGCAAAAAGATTTTGCTCATTAGGTGTTGATAAAGAAAAAATCACAGTAACTGGCAACTTAAAATATAATCTTATCACCCCTGAAAATTTAGAAGATAAGATGCTTAGCATCAAACAAAGCATAAATAGTAGACCAGTATGGATTGCAGGTAGTACTCACCAAGGAGAAGAAGAGATAATACTTGCCGCTCATAAGGAAGTGTTAATCACTTACCCAAACTGCCTATTAATAATAGTACCAAGACACAAAGAACGTTTTCAGAAAGTAGAGAAACTCATTGCAAATAAAGGATTCTCTTACCAAAAAAGATCGTCATCTACCAATGAGATCTTTAACCATACTCAGATATATTTAGGTGATACTATGGGAGAGTTACTTCATCTATACTACATTTCTAACATCACTTTTGTAGGCGGTTCTTTGATAGACAACGGTGGACACAATCTATTAGAACCTGCAGCCCTCGCAAAACCAATTATAAGTGGCACAAGTCTCTACAACTTTAGTCAGATATCAAAAGAATTAATTCGCAATAGAGCACTAATACGAGTAAAAAACCATACAGAACTTGCTGAGAGTATAGTTAAGTTACTAGATAATAAAGAATATTCGCAACAAATGTCTCAGGGCTCTCTAAAAACATTTGAAGCTCATAGTGATGTTCTAGAAAAGCAATATAACAATATAGTGAAGTTCTTATGAGTACCACCCCTACACTAGAAAGCTTCAATCTTTTTTCAGAAAAGATATTTTCCGGAATTAACTCGCCTTCCGAAAGACTCAAAGAAGCGATGAAATATAGTTTTTTCAGCGGTGGTAAAAGAATACGCGCACAATTTGTATATGCTCTAGGTGAAGCATTGGATATAAGTCTTCAGAACTGTCATAAAGTTGCATTTGCTATAGAGTGCATACATACTTACTCACTTATACATGATGATCTTCCAGCAATGGATAACGATACTTTACGAAGAGGCAAGCCCACATGCCATATACAATTCAATGAAGCAACAGCGATATTAGCTGGAGATGCACTACAGTCATTAGGTTTTGAAATTCTAAACAATATTGAGGTATCGAACATTGACAAGCTAAAGAAAATAAATATATTTTTTGCAAAATGCTGTGGTCTAGAAGGTATGGTTGGTGGCCAACAATTAGATATAGACGGCGAAAACCAAAGTCTAGAATTAAAAGATTTACAAAAACTGCATATAAACAAAACTGCAAAAATGTTTAGAGCTAGCATAATAATACCCTACATCATTTCCGAGCATAATAGTAAAGAGATAGAAATCATCTTGACAAGACTTTCTGACTTAATTGGCTTATGTTTTCAAATCAAAGATGATATTTTAGATGTTACAAAATCGACAAAAGAACTTGGTAAAACTAGTGCGAAAGATATTAACGCAAATAAATCCACCTACGTATCTCTAATGGGTCTTGATAAAGCAGGTGATCACTTAAGTCACAATAAGAGTGAAATCAAAAAACTACTTACTCAATTAAATGAAAAACAACTTTCTACACAAAAGTTAGAAAAACTTATTGAACTAGTTATTCATAGAAACTATTAACTATTTTTGTTACAATTCCGTAATTATTTATTTCATAGTAAATTTAAAAAAATAACAACAATGCAAATAATACAAAAAATTTATGCTTGGCTAGTACACCTATTCACTTCATTAGGTGCAGTATTTGGCATACTCGCTATCATTTTCTCCATAGAGGCTGCTAAAGCCAGTGTGATTAACCAAGTAGATCTTCACCACTATTACATTAAGCTATCAATGTTTAGCATAATCATGGCTATTTTTATTGATTCTATTGATGGTAGCTTGGCCAGATTGGTAGATATAAAAAAATTAGCCCCTCTAGACGGTGCTTTACTTGATAATATTATAGATTTCACAACATACTCCATAGTCCCATGCATTTGGATATATGTCTCAGGGATAGTCTCTCAGGAATGGTTAATTCCAGTAGTAGTAATGATAACGATTTCATCTTCATATCAGTTCTGTCAAACTAATGCCAAAACTGATGACCACTTTTTTGTTGGTTTTCCTAGCTACTGGAATGTAATAGTCATGTACATGCTATGTTTTCAATCTCCATACTGGGTTAACGAGATTGTAATAGTCATTCTTTCGATATTTTCATTTGTACCAATAAAATATATTTACCTATCAAGAACTGAGCATATAAGTACAAATAAGCTTATCAAATCATTTACTTTTATATTTACAATGCTTGCATCAATTTCCACATTCCTAGCAGTGCTAATATATCCTATAAAAACTCCAACTCCTTTTATATCAATAATACTAATTTTCTCTATTTTTTATATATTATTTAGCCTCAAACTTAATATTAAACCAGTAAAAAACTAATCTCTTTAGCGAATAGCTATCCCTTATGGTAATATATTATCTATGGTAAATATTAGTTAATGTACACATGAAAGTATTAAGCCAAGAGGAGCGTCAAAAGCTCTTTGTCGAGAATATATTTCCATACAAACATAAAATCCCTCGTAAAGTATATGAAAAGCAAAAACATCATTTACAAATAGAATTATTAAAGTTTCAAAAATGGGTTAAAGAAAATAATAAAAAAGTTCTAATAATTTTTGAGGGACGAGATGCTGCCGGTAAAGGTGGAACAATAAAAAGAGTTATGGAACACTTAAATCCTCGTGGAGCTAAAGTAATAGCCTTAGAAAAACCCTCTGAAAGAGAAAGAAATCAATGGTATTTCCAAAGATATATCGAACATCTACCATCTGGTGGCGATATAATACTGTTTGATAGATCTTGGTATAATAGAGCTGGTGTTGAACGAGTTATGGGATTCTGTACCGAGAGAGAATATTTTTTATTTCTGGAGCAGGCTCCTCAACTTGAAAAAATGTTAGTTGATAGCGGCACCATAATTATTAAGTTTTGGTTCTCTGTAAGCCAACAAGAACAAAAAGATAGATTTGCAGCTAGAGAAAATCATCCTCTTAAACAATGGAAACTTAGCCCTATTGATAAAGCATCCTTAGATAAATGGGATGACTATACAGAAGCTAAAGAAAGAATGTTTATATATACAGATAAGCCTTATGCTCCCTGGGTAATTGTGAAGTCCGATGATAAGAAAAGAGCAAGAATAAATGCTATTAGATATATACTAAATAGTATTGATTATGATAACAAAGATCCTGAGGTAGCAATTGCACCAGACCCCCTCATTGTAGGAACATCATCAAAAATATATAAATAACAACAAACTTAAGCAAAATTTCTATTGACTAAACACCATATTTAAAATATAATCTTGACTATAGTTTTGGGCCTATAGCTCAGTTGGTTAGAGCGCCGGACTCATAATCCGTAGGTCGTAGGTTCGAGTCCTACTGGGCCCACCAAACTATTCAATTTATCAGATATAGTTCCCATACAAATTATAAAAACTAAAACTCATATCTTTAGAAATACTTTTTGCTTTTAGCAGACCAAATTTTCTATTTGTTGACTATTTTTTAGGACAAAAGTACAGAAGAAAGTAATAAAATGGAACAAACTCTTTAAAATTAGATATGCCTATCTACAATATAGCTGCCAAATAACTTTGCTTATCTTTTTTTGTAAGTCTAACTTTATGCTCATTCATTAGTGTACCATTAAGTGATTTACCTAAAGCTTCCAAAATATCAAGCATAAGCTCATAGCAGGTTTTAACATCATATCCTATACTGGTAAGCTTTCTATAGTTCATTACTGCTACTATCCCATTTACCTCACCTTCATTACTAGCCAAAAATTCTTGACCTTCATTATCAGGCAAAACACTAAAAATAACATCTTTATAGTTTATCTTTTGAAAGACTTTCTCTTCTGTAAATTTAATACCATAATACTTCAAGAATGTTGCTAAATCTTTTACCTGTATAGATTGAGCTCCTTCAAAATAGATTAATAAAAAACCATCTCTCAATAAAGGATACTCACGCTGAACATCCTCGACGCGTGCATTGCTTGGTGAACTTTTAGCTTGACTTATCAGCTCTTGACTATTTGCATGTTCAATATTTGCTAGAATATCTTTTTGTCTAACTCTCAAGCTTTTACGGAATAAATCAATTATGATTAAGACCACTAAAATTAAAACTAAAGCCAATATCAATGTCATTTATTTAGTACCTTTGGTGTTTTCATACTCATGTATTATATATTTAAAGATTATAAAAATTAAGATTTTTCTATCATTGTATCCAATACTTCTATGATCTTTTCTTCGGTGTCGACAATCATATCTTCATGAATTTTTTCAAACTCTTGAACTATATAATCATTTCTTTGCTTATCATCAAACAGTCTTTTCAATTCATAAAAAAGATTATCTGCAGTACAATCTTCTTGAATTAGTTCTTTTATTATTTCACTTTTATGCAAAATATTTGGAAAAGCCCAATAACTATGCCCACGTATAAGAATTCTACCGATAAATGCTGAAAGTTTAGACAACTTATAACCAACTACCATGGGTAACTTACACAACATAGCCTCTAAGGTTGCTGTACCAGACGCCAATAGACTCAAATCCGAAGCTTTTAATACTTCGTGAGAGTTTGTTTCAAAAACCTCAATTTCCAAGTCTCTAATTTGTGTATCATACTCAGCAAATATTGATCTAAGTGACGGTTTAGCTAATGGCATAATAGCTTTGAATTTATATCCAGATTCTTGTAACTTTTGCAATGCTTCCAAGAATAATGGTAATAGCCTAGTTACTTCAGTAGTTCTACTACCTGGTAATACCGATAGTATTGGTAACCGTATATTTTCAAGACCAAGATGTTCTCTATACTTAGACCTATCAATCTTGATTGGTATATTTTTAGCAAGCGGATGCCCTACATATATAGCCTCAAAATCATGTCTATTTTTGTAGTATTCCACTTCAAAAGGCAAAATTGCCAAAATTTTATCAGTAGCTTTTCTGATTTTTTTGATACGATACTCTCTCCACACCCATATTTTAGGGCTAACGTAGTGTATAGTCTTAATACCAGCAGACCTTAGCTTTCTCTCTACGGTTAGATTAAAGTCAGGTGCATCTATACCAATAAATATATCAGGCTTATTATGTTTAAAGTGATTAATTATCTTTTTACGAATACTTAATATATTAAGACCTTTTGAAATAATCTCAAAAAAACCGATTAGAGACAGAGCATCCATAGGATATAAGCTCTTGAACCCTTGACTTTCCATTTTAGGGCCACCAATACCTTCTATTATAGCATCAGGATATTTTTTTCTGAGAGCTTCGACAAGAGTTGCTCCCAGCTGATCTCCTGAAAGCTCTCCTGCTACAATACCTATTCTCATTACCTTAGTATGCCTCTACGTGAAGTACTTATCACATCGACGAATGGTTCTAGCACAGGCTCTTCATCTGCCATTTCCTTAATGACTTCAAACGCCTCTTTGATCATCAAGCCTTTTCTATACAGCACTTTATAAACTTCTTTTATTTTCTTTAAGTGCTCTGGGGTAAACCCTCTTCGTTTCAGACCTTCTGTATTGATTCCACAAGGAGTTGCACCTGCTGTTACAGCTGTTACCATTAAGTACGGTGGAACATCTTTTCCAACAAGAGCAGCATGAGCTATAAACGCATGTTTACCAACTCTGCAAAACTGATGAATACCAACATTTGAGCTCAAAATAGCAAAATCATCGACATGGACATGACCTGCAAGACCAACTCCATTTACAAGACTAATATTATTTCCAACTTTGCAATCATGACCTATATGAACATAGCACATAATAAGGTTATTATTTCCAACTGTTGTAATACCTGTCTCTTTTGATGTGCCACCATGTATAGTAACACACTCTCTAATGGTATTGTTATCCCCAATGATAACTTGAGAAAAGTCACCCTGTTTATAAGTATAATCAATAGGATCATCACCTATTGATGCATACTGGAAAATACGGTTATTCTTGCCTATTACTGTATTATCCCCAACAGTAACATGACTCTTAAGCTCTGTACCTTCACCTACAACGGCATTCTCTCCAATAACACAGAATGGTCCTATTATAGCACTTTCGGCTATTTTGGCGCTTTCATGTACTACTGCCAAACTATGTATCACAATCAATAATCCTTATATGCTGCCATTAACTCAGCTGAACAAACCACTTGCCCATCAACTTTAGCTACAGACTCCGCCGTGCAGATAATATTTTTCTGCTTAACCATACGTGACTCGATAACCAAAACATCTCCAGGAACGACTGGTCTTTTGACTCTAACCTTATCAATACCCGCCAACATAAAGGTTCTTCTTCCACCACCAGCTTTAGCAACAACATGAGCAAACAGTGTCTCAGCCATCAATTCACCAAGTATAGCAGTTGCCTGAGCCATAGCTTCTACAATTAAAACACCAGGCATGACTGGAAACTCCGGGAAGTGACCATTAAAAAAATCTTCATTTATCGTTACATTTTTATGGGCCACAATAGTTCTATCTTCAATACTCCAATCAACAATCTTATCTAAAAGAGCAAAAGGATACCTATGAGGTAAAATTTTTCTAATCCCCATTACATCTATTTGTTTATTTTTTTCATCAAACTGGCTCATGAATAATCCTTACTTATTTAACTTATCTTCTAATTGTTTTACTTTTTTAATCAAACTGTCGATTTTAGATAATCTCGCTACGAATCGTCCCCATTGAATCCTTGGCTTAGCTTCAAATGCAGCATAATACATCCCAGGTTGAGTAATCGATTTGCCTATGTTAGATGCTCCGCCAATAATTGCATTGTCACATATACTTATATGACCTGTTATCGCAGATTGTCCACCTACCAAACAATTATCACCAATAGTAGTACTCCCAGCTACTGCTGTGACACCTGCCAGGGCAGTATTTCGACCAATAACTACATTATGGGCTATCTGCACCAAATTATCAATACGAGCACCTTTTTTAATAATGGTATCGTCGATAGCTCCCCTATCAACCGTAGTCCCTGAGCCAATCTCAACATCATCCTCTATTACGACTCTTCCTAACTGAGGAATCTTAGTCCAACTGCCATCATCATCTCTGGCATTACCAAACCCATCACACCCAATCACTGCATTTTGGTGTATTATACAGTTAGCACCAATTTGAACATCATGAGCAATAGAAACATTACTCTTTATAAAAGTATCACTACCTATCTTAGTACCTTCATCAATAGTGGTGCATGCACCAATAAAAGTATTATCTCCAATAGTAACGTTTTCACCGACAACAGAGTTTGCTCCAATAGTAACATTTTCACCTATAACAGCACTTGAGGCTATTACAGCTTTACTATGTATTTTACCATCTGGCTTTGGTGACTTATCAAACAACTCCATAACTTTAGCCAATGCCATATATGGGTTTGATAAAACAACTGCATTTGTATTACAAAACTCTAAGGCTTCCTCTGTAATTAGCACAGCAGAAGCTTTAGTCTCTGATAGCGCCTTCAAATACTTAGGATTCGTGCAAAAAGAAATATCTCCGACACCTGCTTTCTCTAAAGTAGCTATCCTATTTATTTCAATATTCTTGTCACCCTTAACTTCACCATCTAGTTTCGAGGCCAAAAAATCTAAAGAATACATTCCAAAACTCCCCAAACAATTAAGAGTTCTTATTCATAATTTCAATTACTTGGTTTGATATATCATCAACATTATTTACATAAGCTAGCGCCTGAGTTGTCATAACAATATTATAACCCTTTTGTTTAGCAACTGTTGCTACCGCACTATCAAAAGATGCTTGGAATTTCTTAGATAACTTATCTTTTGCAGCATACTCTTTTTGCTGAAGAACTTGAGCTTTTTGAGCAAAGCTCTGTTGCTCTTGTTGAATCTGCTGTTGCTTCTTCTCCAGCTCAGCTTTTGTCATAGTAGCTGAATTTTCTTGAAGCGTTCTCATTTGTTGCATAATATCATTTTGCTCTTGCTTAAGCTTTGCTGCTTCTGGCTTTAAGTCATTTTCCATTTTCTTTACGCTAACTGATCCCAAATCAGAATCATTGAAGATCTCTACAGGGTTAACTACCGCTATCTTAGTATCTGCATATACTCCCGTCACAGCACTAGCCAAAACGCACAACGATAACACAATTTTTTTCATTTTAAGATCTCCCTTAATTTTTATTATATATATTTAATAACAGATTCTAACACAATATTATAGACCTTGTTAAATCGTTTTGGTATTAGATTTCGATAAATATTTTCTAGATTAATTATTTTTTTTAGAAGTTTTGACCAAGTGAGAACTGGAAAACTTGCGTAACATCTCCAGGCTGAACATTAAATGGCTGCGCTATTGATACTGCCAAAGGCCCCATTGGCGAAGCCCATCTAAACTCAACACCCACAGAATATTTAAGGTTAGTAAATGATGGAGTAGTCTCTTGTTTTGGCTGAGGTGCTACAACCCCTTTCAGATCATAAGTAGTATAAGTGTTACCTATGTCAACAAATGCACCTATTCGCATTTTTGAGCTATCTTTGATAAATGGTACTGGAAAAAGTAAATCATAGTTATTGTAGATATTAAGGTTACCACCAATTGAGTTGCCATATTTACCATTCTGTAAATTTATATCACGCGGACCTAAGGAACCTTGTAGGAAACCACGAACACTTCCCCAACCACCTCCGTAGAAGTTCTCATAAAAAGGTAAGTTATCAGTACCACCATATCCACCACCATACTGCACACCACCCCTAATAGTTAGAGCAGACATATCTGTATTTGGTATAGCTATATTATACTTACCTCCAACTTCAATCTTATAAGCTTCAATATTACTAATAACTGGTATATTAACTGAGCCATTGATATCAAATGAGCCACCATCTGTAGCAAACATATATTTATTAGAATTATCAAAACTCCAACCAGCAGTTAAAGCAGGCTCATTAAAGCTATTTCTCCCACCTTGTTGCTGTATAAACCATTGTACAATTGATGAAGTAAATCCATTAGATTGGTTAAGAGTATTATTTGCAAATGTTATACCCGCTGAAACGTTACTAAATGTTGATATTGGCACACCATACATTAATCTTGCACCGATAGTATCTAATCGATATGCCGCAACTGCATTAGTTTTTGCAAAGTTTGATCTATTAATATAAGCTGAAATACTCTGACTAACTCCAGAAGTAGTAAAATAAGGATCAATATAACTTATATCTAATTGTTGGAATGGAATCGATAACTGCGCATTAAGGTTAAAGGTATTGCCGGTACCAAAAACGTTAGGCATATTAAGCCTACCACCGATCATGAAACCATATAAGTCCGAGAAACCTAAGCTTCCACTAACTGAGTTCGCATTTCTCTCTTTGATATTATAGTTGACATCAACCAAGTCATCAGAGCCCTCTACAGGCACAAGCTCCATATCTGCACCTGCGACGTATGGAAGCTGATCAAGCCTTCTTTGAGACTTGTCTATGGCTTCTTTATTATACTGGCTTTGCTCATAGTACTGCAACTGTCTACGAAAAACATAATCATTAGTAACATTATTACCAAAGAAATTAACTCTATTTACGTATACTTTTTTACCTGCATCTACAACAAACTTGAAAGAAACTATACGCTTCTTCTTATCAATGGACGGAATAGGGTTAACTGTAGCGAATGCATAACCTTTACTTCCCAACAAGGTTTTTATACTCTCAACCGTATCAACAAGCTTACTTTTAGAAAAAACCTCGCCTCGCTTTATTTTTATCAAAGATTCTAACTCAGACTTTGGTAAAATAAATTTTCCGGTCAAAGATACGTCACCAACCTTATATACATCACCTTCTGCAACATCAAGAGTGATATATGAATGCTCTCGATCCTTAGACATTGATGCTTGCTTAGATGTAACTTTAAAATCAAGATAACCTCTATCAAGATAATAATTAGTTACTCCTTGAACAGATTGATTCATACCTTCAGGAGAGTAACTATCAAACGACGACAAAAAACCCCACAAGTTCCATATAGATGGAACTTCGAAGGCCATACTACTATCTAATTCTGAATCATCAAAGTTTTTATTACCTACAAAATTTATAGAATCAATAGTTGCAGGCTTCCCTTCTTTAAAGGTAATGTTTATATCAATCCTATTATTAGGGAGTTTTCTAATATTTTCATCAACCTCTGCACCATATAGGCCCATCATAGAGTATTGATTTAGTAGTGACTGCTTAAGCAAAAACATCGTATTAGGGTTATATACATTACCAACATATATACCCGCATCAGTAAAGACCTTTTCCAGATCTTCTTTTTTAAGTTTTTTATTTCCTGTGAAATTAAAACCAGCAATAATTGGTCTCTCTTTAACATTAATAAAGAGGTTACTACCCTTACGATATAGATCAACACTATTAAAAAATCCTGTACCGTAAAGATTATTAATAATTTGGTTTGTATCTTCTGGAGTGATATAACTACCTTTCTTATAGCCAATTCGGCTCTTTATCACATCACTCTGTAAACCTTCCAAACCTTTTATGGAAACATTGTCTAATATAAAACTGTCATTATCTGCCCAGCTATTTAATGCAATACCCATAAGAAGAGAGGCTAATACAAACTTCTTTCTCAAAAAAAACACTCAATTTACCCCAAAACAGAATCCACATATTCTCGAGTCTTTCTATCTATTTCAAAAACTTCTTCTATATTTGTTGGATTCTCAAAAATCAACTCTTTTGTTACTTTTTTATTTACTTCTATTATATCTAAATACTTAATTCTTTCGTTTAAAAACGCTGCCACTAAAACTTCATTTGCAGCGTTAAAAACAATATTTGCTGAATAATTTTCACTCTTTAAATTATCAAAAACTATTTTCAGAGCCTCGAACCTGTCAAAACATGCTTCCCTAAAAGTAAGCTCATATTTTGTAAAATCCAATCTATCAACATTAATCGACCCTCTAACTGGGTAATACATTGCGTTTGCTATAGGTGTTCTCATATCTGGCACACCTAATTGTGCTATATAACTACCATCCACATATCTAACCATAGAGTGGATTACACTTTGAGGATGAATCAGAACGCTTATTCTATCAGCTGAAACAGAAAAAAGCCAATATGCCTCGATAACTTCTAGTGCTTTATTTACCATAGTAGATGAATCGACTGATATTTTTTGCCCCATTTCCCAGTTAGGATGAGCACAAGCCTGCGCAGGTGTGATATCAATCAAATCGCATAACTCTTTATCCCTAAAAGGCCCACCAGATGCTGTCAAAACTATTTCACTAATCTCTTTAGTATATTTCTTATCTGAGTTGTCAATACATTGAAATATAGCATTATGCTCACTATCCACAGGTATAAGCTGAGCATTATTTTTCTCAACTTCCTCAATTAAAAGATGTCCAGCTGTTACAAGAGACTCCTTATTTGCAAGCAAAATTTTCTTGCCTGCCCTAGCCGCAGCAAAGGTAGGCTTAAGACCTGCTATGCCGACTATAGCAGACATCACCAAATCGACTTCTGCTGCACTTGAAACTTCCTCTAAAGCACTTTCACCAACCAAAATAGCAACATCAGATATCAGGGCTTGTAATTGTTGCTTTTTAGGTAAATCCGAAACTACAGCAAATTTCGGTGAAAATTCTTTACACAATCTCGCCAGCTTTTTTACATTACTAAAAGCTGATAACGCATAAACTTCAAAGTCATTACTCTCTCTAATTACAGCTAATGTACTATCACCTATTGAACCTGTAGCACCGAGTATAGTTACCTTTTTCTTTAGCATATTAATTTATTCACTCTGCTCTGTTGCTTCAGAAATTTCTACATCATCACTATCAACTTCATCATCTTTTTTGACTACTTTTAGACTTATAAGCCTTTCATTATTCCTAAGATTAATAAGTCTAACACCCTGAGCAGAACGACCACATTCTCTAACTTGATCAGATGAAGTCCTAACCAGAGTTCCATTATCGGTAATCATGACTATATCTTCATCATTACCAACCAAAACAGCAACAACAACTTTACCATTCCTATCGGAGGTTGATATAGCTATTACACCTTGACTAGCTCTTTTAGTTCTACGATATTCTGATACTGCAGTACGTTTACCATAACCATTCTCAGTTGCTGCCAAGACAACGCCTTCATCAGGATTTGTTACGATCATAGAGACTATTTTTTGATCAGCATGTAAACGCATACCAGTTACACCAGCAGCCGAGCGCCCCATAGCTCTAACATCTGACTCACCAAAACGAATTGCCTTACCCGCATCTGAGAACATCATAATTTCCTTAGAACCATCTGTAAGAGCTACATATGACAGTTCATCACCGTCATTTAATCCAATCGCTATCTTACCTGTAGAACGAGGTCTCGCAAACTCTGATAAATCAACTTTTTTAACCCTACCAAGCTTAGTTGACATAAACACATACCAGCCTTCTGTAAACTCAGAAATTGGCATTAAAGCGGTTATTCTTTCATTCTTATCAAGTGGTAAAATATTATTAATAGGTCGACCTTTAGAAATTCTACTTGCCACAGGGAAATCATATACTTTTGACCAGTACACTCGGCCCAAACTAGAGAAACAAAGCATTGTGTCATGAGTTGAAGCAAGCATTAATTTAAAGATACTATCTTCTTCTTTAGTCTTAGTTGCAGACTTACCAACACCACCACGTTTTTGAGCATTATACATACTAAGCGGTTGAGTTTTAACATAACCATCCATTGACAAAGTCACAACCATGTCTTCTTCTGCTATAAGATCTTCTCTTGTAAGATCAAGTCTTGATTCTATAATCTCAGACTTCCTTGTATCACCGTAGTTATCTCTAATTTCAACAAGCTCCTCTTTCACAACACGAATCAGCTCATTCACATCACTCAAGATACCTATTAGATACTTAATTCTTTCAATAAGTTCTTTAAACTCGTTAGTAATTTTATCCTGTTCTAAACCTGTTAATCTATGCAATCTTAAAGCAAGTATTGCCTCAGCCTGCTCTTCTGTAAGATTGTAAGAGCTATCAATTTGAATGCCATAGTGAGATGCTAATGTTTCTTTACGATACATTTTGACATCAACACCCTCAAGCATACTCTTAACCATAGAACCATTCCATGATCTAGCAAGCATTGACTCTTTTGCATCGGCAGGACTTGGAGAAGCCTTAATAAGCTCAATCATTTCATCAATATTAGCCAACGAAAGCAATAAGCCTTCTAATATATGCGCACGTTCCTTTGATTTTCTTAACTCAAAAATTGTTCTTCTTGTAACAACTTCTTTTCTGTGTTTAATGAACTGCTCTAATATTTCCTTAAGATTAAGTAACTTAGGTCTATTGTCGCTTAGTGCCACCATATTTATACCAAAACTACACTGTAGCTGAGTTTGAGCATATAAAGTATTTAAAACAACTTCTGGAGACTCATCTCTCTTAAGGTCAATAACAACCCTAATACCATCTTTATCCGATTCATCTCTTAATTCAGATATACCTGTTACTTTCTTATCTTTTACAAGTTCCGCTATTTTTTCAACTAGCTTGGCTTTGTTAACCTGATATGGTATTTCTGTAACCACAATCTGAGACTTGCCAGAAGCCTCATCTTCATGAATATCAGCTTTGGCACGCATAATAACGCGCCCACGACCAGTCTTATACGCCTCCAAGATACCATCAGTACCATTTATGTAAGACCCAGTAGGAAAATCTGGTGCAGGAATATACTGAATCAAATCCTCTATAGTTAATTTTGAGTCATCAATCAAAGCTATAGTACCATTAATAACCTCTGTCATATTGTGCGGAGGAATATTTGTCGCCATACCCACAGCAATACCTGATGACCCATTGACTAAAAGATTTGGAACTCTAGTCGGTAAAACATCAGGAACCAATTCTGTATTATCATAGTTTGGAGAAAAATCTACAGTTTCTTTGTCTATATCAATCAAAAGCTCATGCGTCAGCTTCTGCATTCTAATCTCAGTATAACGCATAGCTGCAGGAGAATCGCCATCTACAGAACCAAAGTTACCTTGCCCATCTACCAACGTATAACGTAGAGAAAATGGCTGAGCCATTCTAACGATAGTATCGTATACCGCAGTATCACCATGTGGATGATACTTACCTATCACATCACCGACAACCCTAGCAGACTTCTTATATGGTCTATTGTAATAATTAGACAACTCATTCATTGCAAAAAGCACTCGGCGGTGAACTGGCTTCAAACCATCTCTCACATCTGGCAAGGCACGACCAACGATCACACTCATTGCATAATCAAGATATGATTGTTTAAGTTCTTTCTCTATATTTATAGATGATGATTCTTTAGTAGGTATAGACATTACTTATCGCTTATTACAAAGATAAAACATATAGCCGATATTCTAACACATCCAATAGCAAAAAGCACTCTTTAGAGACCGCACTAAGCCTAAGCAAGAACCAAACACTTACGTAGCAATTATTATCCAAACAACATCTATCAAATTTTGATAAGGACTATCAATATATGATAAATTAGCAACTCTAATTTTAATATATAATATGTCCACAAAATTCCAAATATGAAATATTACATTCTTTTGAGGAGATTACCAGATATGAAAAAAATTATCATAAGCTCAATATTAGCATCACTGGCACTACCAGTAGCATCACTAGCAAACACATCGCTCAAAGAAGGCGAAGTCGCTTATCACAACACATTCCCCTTCAGTAAATCAGCAACTTACGATATTTTTACTACAAATACTGAATACGCAAATACTGTAATAATGTCTAATACCATTGCTGGTGTTATGTACGGATATTTAATTAAACAAAAATATCCTGACATTAAATTCAACAAAGATTACTTATATGGTTCATTAATAGGGCAACTAATGCAAGAGTCAGACATGACAACTCAGATTAACAAAGATTTTAAACCAAATGATCCTGATCAGTTAATCCAGAATGAAACTTATGCCAATATTCTTTTATCAAAAGGACAAGGTGGTCCTTATCAAATCAATGACTATTCAAAAAGGTTACCAGGAGTAGGACAAGAAGGATCACTTGGTCTAGTAAACTACAACTCTATTGCAAAGGTTCTAGGCTACTCTATCGAAGATCAGGATAGTGGTAAGCAAACTGACAGCCAAGGACCTAAAGCTTTAGACAATATATATGCAGGACCAATGATTACGACATTCTATCATTTCAATGATATCAACAGGATGAATGTTAATGCTTCTAATGACTGGTTTGTGTATCACCAACAATGGAAAGACTGTTTAGCTAACTCTCAAAAAAGTGATGCTAGTGGCTTAAACTTCCCATTTGTTATGAATGTTGTATACAATGCTGGTTCATACAGTCCAGTACTTAAAACATACCTAGATATTTGTGCAAACGGGTCTACAGATTCAAAAGAATACAAAAATATGAACAACTGGATGTTAGACACAATCACTTATCAAACTAAAGTAGGTGCTGAAAAGCCTAATGATGGTGAAGCAACATACTATCGCTATCCTAGACAAGTATCTTTCTATATCAATCAGATATTTAATAACAACAATGCAAAGCTAGAAAAAACTGAACTTCAAGTCAACAATGAAGTAATATTCAAAATCGAAAGGCTTAAAGCAGTATTTGGAATGGTAATACACAAACTATCCTATAGAGATAGCAATAATGAACTTCAATATATTAATATTTCAGCTGCTAATACAGCTTTTGATCAAGCCATAAAGCAACTAAAAATAACAGAAACTGAACTAAGCTTCTCAAATACCCCTAAGACAAAAAATCAACAGAGACTAGTAATCTATAAAATCATCAACAAAGCCATTACCAATTTAGCAAAAAATGACAACATAGATTTCACAGCAGTATATGACAAGCAGCCTGGTCCTGGGCCACAACCTGGTCCAACACCAAAGCCACAGTATAAGTATCCTGATGGCATTGGCGAATATGTAGCTGGTACAGTTGTTAGCGCAGGTGATAGCACATACCAGTGTAAAGTTGCAAACTGGTGCAACGATTCCACATATTCTCCAGTGGGTGATTACTCTGACTCAGCATGGCAAAACCTAAATCCTCAACCAACTCCTCCAGTTCCAGAAGGTGACTGGGATCCTAAGAAAACATATGTTGAAGGTGATTTTGCAAAAATGAATGGAATAAGTTATAAATCTAATTTTTGGAATAAAAATAAAAATCCAGAAGATAATAACTGTGAGTACGGTTGCCCTTGGACAAAACAGTAACTTTAAAACTCAAAATATTTCTTAAATATCAAACGCTTTAACATCCAAATAAGCTTCATTACTAGCAACACACAGCACTAAAATGATATACTTTGAAAAAGCTTATTAGCAAATAAACTTAAATCTAAGGAAATGACTTTTATGAAAAAGATACTAGTAGCATTAACAGCTATAATAATCCTAATATCATACGGATTTTGCGACGATGTAAAACAAAAATGTAAAATCGAATCATGCGAACTTAGCATAACTCATGCAGAAGTAAAAGAAACCAAAGGCAATAATACAGCTATAAAAATGCACATTAAGAATAGCGGTAATGAAACTGTTGATATTATCGCAGCATATTCGCCAGTGGACACCCAAACACAACTTCACCATTTTGTAACAGTCGGCAATAAACGTGTAATGAAGCAAATCAAGACAATTGAAATATATCCTCATAATAGTGTTGATCTGTCATATCAAGAGTTACATGTAATGCTAATAGGCCTTAAACAAAAAATCACAAAAGGTCAAAAAATACCTGTAATGCTAATCTTAGAAGATGGTAGCACACTTTCAACAACCGCAATAGTCGACTAATTTTCCCCTTATAATTTCCAATCTACAGGATTGAGACCTTTTGAAGTCAAATATTGATTAGCTTTCACAAAATGATTACAACCTTCAAATCCTCTATATACAGATAGAGGCGATGGATGTGATGATTCAAGAATTAAGTGCTTAGTATCATCAATAAGATTTTTTTTCTTACGAGCATGTGAGCCCCACAGCATAAACACAACATTTGGCTTATTGTTAGATATCTTTTGAATTACAGCATCTGTAAAAATCTCCCAACCAATATCTTTATGTGAATTAGCCTTATGAGCTTCTACCGTAAGTGTCGTGTTTAGCAGAAATACTCCTTGCTTTGCCCAATTTATCAGACAACCATGCTCAGGAATCTTAAATTCTGCGATACTGCGCTCTAATTCTTTGTAAATATTACGTAGTGATGGTGGAACATCAATTCCTTTCTGCACAGAAAAAGCAAGTCCATGGGCTTGATTATAATTATGATAAGGATCTTGCCCCAAAATTACGACCTTTAAATCATCTAGCTCGGTATACTTAAAAGCACTAAATACATTTTCTTTTGTAGGAAAAAGAATTTTACCAACAGATGTTTCACTAGCCAAAAACTCTAATATTTTTTTAAAATAAGGTTTCTGCTTTTCTTCTGCTAAGATATCTGACCAATTCACTTTTTATATTCTATAAATCCTTATAACTTATAAAATTATAACAAAATGAAAATACAGTAAAATAAAAATATAAGATTAATATTCAATTAGAGAGGTTTATTTTTTCTTCTTTTGAGGAGGAAGATCTGTTGCGGTACCTTCAAACACTTCCGTAGCCATCATCAAGCTCTCAGATAGAGTTGGATGTGGATGTACTGTAAGAGCGATATCTTCAGCATCACAGCCCATTTCAATAGCAAGGGCAGCTTCAGAAATAAGCTCACCCGCATTAGTACCAACGATAGAAGCACCGATAATCTTATGATTCTCATCAAATAGAACCTTAGTCATACCCTCTGATCTATCGATACTTAGGGATCTACCACTAGCAGCCCAAGGGAATACACCTTTCTCATACTTGATACCTTTTGCTTTTGCAGAAGTCTCTGTCTCACCAACCCAAGCAACTTCAGGGTCAGTATAAGCAACTGAAGGAATTACTAACGGATCAAAACTATGGTTCAGACCAGAAATAACTTCTGCAGCTGTTCTCCCTTCCGGCACTGCTTTATGAGCAAGCATAGGCTGACCAACAATGTCTCCGATTGCGTAGATATGTGGTACATTTGTACGAAGCTGTTTATCCACTGCAATGAAGCCTCTTTCATCAACATTTACACCAGCTTTCTCAGCATCGATAAGCTTACCGTTAGGCTTACGACCTATAGCCATAAGAACCCTATCATAACGCTCATCTTTTGCTGGATGATCACCTTCCATAGTTACATAGATACCATCTTTTTTAGCTTCCATAGCTGTAACACCTGTTTTCAAGCGAACATCATACTGACTATTCACTTTTTGGTATGCTTTAACCAAGTCCTTATCCACACCATTCATAAGTTGATCAGCAAATTCCACTACAGTGATCTTTGTACCAAGTTCAGAGTAAACTTGCGCCATCTCAAGACCGATGATACCACCACCCACTACAAGCATAGTCTCAGGGATCTCTTTCATCTCAAGAGCACCAGTAGAGTCAATGATTCTGTCATCTTTAGGTACAAATGGTAAATTAATTACACTTGACCCTGCTGCAATAATACAATTATCAAAGGCAATCTTAGTAACCTTACCATCCGCAGCTTCTACAGCCAGCTCTTTATCAGAAGTAAATTTACCATAACCCTGTACGATTTTTACTTTACGCATCTGAGCCATGCCTTTTAGACCACCAGTAAGCTTACCGATCACACCATCTTTATATTTCAATAGATTTTCTCTATTAATATTAAGACCACCCATCTCGATTATACCTAGAGACTCTAAGTGGCGAGCTTCATTGATAACTTTAGCAATATGCAACATAGCTTTTGAAGGGATACACCCAACATTTAGACACACACCTCCAATTTCAGCATATCTCTCAACCAAAACCACTTCTAGACCTAAATCTGCAGCCCTAAATGCCGCACTATACCCACCAGGACCACTACCTAGCACTACTAATTGTGTTTTAATATCACTCATTTTAAAACTCCGTATTTACATTATGATTTCACGTAAATCAGATAAAATCTGACTATATCTTGTCAAGAACTTAGCAGCTAGTGCACCATCAATAACCCTATGATCTGCTGACATAGATAGTGGCAACATAGTTCTAGGTTCAAATTCTTTACCATTCCAAATTGGCTTAACAGCTGTCTTAGATACACCCATAATAGCAACTTCAGGCATATTTATAATTGGTGTAAATGCTGTAGTACCTAACACGCCGATACTTGAAATAGTAAATGTAGCACCAGACATATCCTTAGATCCCAATTTACCATCACGAGCCTTACCAGCTAGCTCCATAATATCTTTTGATATTTCTATAATACCTTTCTTATCAGCATCCTTGATAACTGGAACCATAAGACCAGCTGGAGTATCTGCAGCAAAACCAATATTGTAGTATTTCTTCAATATTAAATTCTCACCATCATTTGATAATGAGCTGTTCATTCTTGGGAACTCTTGTAGAGCCACAGCAGCAGCTTTTACCAAGAATGATAATGGAGTAATCTTAACACCCATTTTCTCAGCAAAACCTTTTTTAGCTTTTCTAAACTCTTCAAGATCTGTAACATCCGCATCATCGTAGAAAGTTACATGGGGGATTTTCACCCAGTTTCTATGTAAGTTTTTCGCACTGATTTTATTGATGCGAGTTAGAGGCTGAGTTTCAATCTCACCAAATTTAGAGAAATCAACAACTGGATCATCTAAAAGATCCAAACCACTACCACTTGCAGCAACTTTACCAGTCTGGACCTGTGTTACAGCATGCTTGATATAATTATAACAGTCTTCTTTCGTTACACGGCCCTTACGACCAGTTGCTTTAACCTTACTTAAATCAACATTCAAAATTCTAGCTAGTTTTCTAACCGCTGGTGAAGCGTGAGCATTAGAGTTATCTACCGCATACTCATTTACGCTACTTTGCGCTACTGGTGCAGGAGCTGGTTTTGCCGATTCTTGCTTAGGCGCTTCAGATTTAGCCGCTTGACTAGGAGCTGCAGCAGGAGCTGAACCTTGTGTTTTGACTTTAAGAATTAGAGTACCTTGAGCAACCTTATCACCTACTTTTGTGATAACTTCTGTAACTTCTCCAGCCACAGGAGATGGAACTTCCATACTAGCTTTGTCTGTCTCTAAAGTGATTAAAGAGTCTTCCTCTTCCACCTTATCACCAACAGCTACAGCCACTTCAATTACATCAACACTATCATAATCACCGATATCTGGAACTTCAACATCTACAATCTGTCCTGATGCTGACGCAGGCGCTTCTTGTGAAGCCTGTTCTTGAGCAGGTTCTGAATTAGATGCATTAGCAACCTTAAGTATTAGATCACCCTCACCGACTTTATCGCCAACTTTAACTGCTATTTCAGTAATCTTACCAGCAGCAGATGATGGTACTTCCATACTAGCTTTATCTGTTTCTAAAGTAATTAAAGAGTCTTCTTCAGCAATCTCATCACCAACTTTAACAGCTATCTCAATAATTTCAGCAGCATCATAGTCACCAATATCTGGGACTTTGACATCTACAGTTTGTGAAGATTGTTGGCTTACAGGCGCTGCAGGTGCAGCTGCTTCTTGCTTAGGCTTTTCTGCTGACTCTTGACCTTCAACTTCGACTTCCATAATTGCCGAACCCTCAGCCACCTTATCACCAACCTTGACAGTTAGTTTAACAATTTTTCCAGCTACTGGAGACGGAACTTCCATACTAGCCTTATCAGTCTCTAATGTAATCAAAGAATCTTCTTCGGCGATAACATCACCCTCTGCGACATTAACTTCGATCACATCAACACTATCATAATCCCCAATATCAGGAACTTTAACTATCTCTATAGACATTAATATCTCCTCAATTAGCTATATAATGGAGCTACACGCTCTGGGTCTATATTGTATTTTTTAATTGCTTCTTTAACTTCACTAGCTTTAACTTTACCATCAAGTGATAAAGCATATAAAGATGCAACAACCACGTGATATCTATCAACCTCAAAGAAGCTTCTTAGAGCTTCGCGAGTATCAGATCTACCAAAACCATCAGTACCTAAGTTAACATAAGTCTGTGGTATAAATTCTCTTAGCTGATCTGTGTATAGCTTGATATAATCAGTAGAAGCGATCACAGGACCTTGCTCATTCTTCAAGCATTTCTCAATATAACTTTCTTTTCTCTCAGCATCTGGATGAAGCATATTTTCTCTTGCTACTTTTTTAGCTTCTCTATGAAGCTCATTAGCAGAAGTCATACTCCATACATTTGAAGTAATACCATACTCATCTTTCAGCATCTTAGCAGCTGCTTCAACTTCTCTCAATATAGAACCTGAGCCTAGCAACTGTACATGCTTACCAGCTGGCTTAGTATCTTCAAGCTTATATAAGCCCTTAATAATACCTTCTTCACAACCTTCTGGCATAGCTCTATGAGAATAATTCTCATTCATCACAGTGATATAGTAGTAAACATGCTCACCTCTAACATACATTCTATTCATCCCTTCGCCAAGAATCACAGCTAACTCATAAGCATAAGTAGGGTCATAAGAGATACAGTTAGGAATAAGACCTGCTTGGATATGGCTATGACCATCTTCGTGTTGCAGACCTTCACCATTTAGAGTTGTACGACCAGATGTACCACCAATCACAAAACCTTTTGCCATAGAGTCACCAGCTGCCCATGCCAAATCTCCAAATCTTTGGAAACCAAACATAGAATAATAAATCATGAAAGGAATCATAGGAACTTTGTGTACACTGTATGAGGTAGCAGCAGCTATCCATGAACAGAACCCACCTTGCTCATTAATACCTTCCTGAAGTATTTGGCCATCTACAGCCTCTTTGTAGAACATCACTTGTTTTTTGTCTTCTGGTACATATTGTTGACCCTTAGGGTTATAAATACCTAATTGTCTAAATAGGCCTTCCATACCAAAAGTACGAGACTCATCAACAGTAATCGGTACAATATGCTTACCTAATTTTTTATCTTTTGCTAAATGAGATAATATTCTCACGAAAGCAGTAGTAGTAGAGAACTCTCTATCGCCACTATCATCTAGTAAGTTTTTAGCAAAGTCTTGAACACTTGGAATTTCTAGCGCTTCATTATTTTCCAATCTCTTAGGAATATATCCACCCAAATCTTTTCTCTTAGAGTGAAGATACTTCATCTCCGGAGAATCTTCAGGCAATGATACAAGCTTGTAATTTTCAACATCATCTTTTGTTGCAGGAACGTCAAATCTATTCTTGATATGCTCAAGAGCATCTGTATCAAGTTTTTTAACATTATGAGCAATATTCTTAGACTCACCCCACTCTCCTAAGCCATAACCTTTAACAGTCATAGGTAAGATAAGTGTTGGTTTACCATTTGATTGCTCAACAGCTTTTTTATATGCTGCATATATCTTGACAGGATCATGTCCGCCTCGACGTAATGCCTGGATATCATCGTCTGTCATATCCTTAGCCAAGGCTTCAAGATCTTCGTCACCACTAAATACTACTCGACGACACTCAGCACCACCATGAGCCTTAATTGTATGGAATTGACCATCATTTAGTTCACTCAACCTTTGAGCAAGCTTTTTGCCACCTTTTTGATCTTGTAGTAACCTATCCCAATCACTACTCCACAATACTTTGATAACATTCCAGCCAGCGCCAGCAAATACATCTGCCAACTCTTCAACAATATTACCATTACCGTTCACAAGACCATCTAATCTTTGTAAGTTACAGTTAACTACAAAAATTAAGTTATCTAAACCTTCGCGTCCTGCTCTAGTGATAGAACCAATTGACTCCGGCTCATCCATCTCACCATCGCCACAGAATGCCCAAACACGACGATCAGAAGTTTCAGCCAAACCTCTAGCCTCAAGATACTTCATAAATCTAGCCTGATAAATAGCTTGCAGTGGACCTAGACCCATTGATACTGTCGGGAACTGCCAATACGTAGGCTGTAAATATGGGTGCGGATAAGAAGAAACAGCATTCTCTTTATCAAAAGCTTGTCTTCTAAAATTCTCTAGTTGCTGTTTAGTAATTCTACCTTCCAGATACGAACGAGCATATACGATTGGAGAAAGGTGTCCTTGGTAGAAAATCAAATCACCAGCATGATTCTCATTTGGAGCTTTCCAAAAATGATTGAAACCAACTTCATATAAAGTCATAGCACCAGCACCAGTACCAATATGACCTCCAATAGAACCCTCTCTCTTGTTAGCGGATGCAACTATTACAGCAGAGTTCCATCTATTGATAGCTTCGATTCTTTGCTCAATTTCCATATCACCAGGATAACTTGGTTGCTCAGAAACATCTATAGAGTTTATATATCTCTTAACTTTTGCTGTTGAGTAAGCACTCTCTATACCAAGTTCAGTACCCTTACTAAGTAATTGTTCAAATAAAAACTTAGCTCTATCAGCACCCTCTCTTTTAATGACATCTTCAAAAGCCTCAAGCCACTCTTGGGTTTCTAAAACATCAATATCTTTAGTGAAATCCGACATCCTTTATCCTCCGAATTAATCGAATATTAACGAAAATAAAACTTAACCACTCGATTATAAGTTAATCTATAAATAACATCAACCATATAACAGAACAGTTGGGTGTTTAATAGCTACCCATTACAGATACAGAACTCCAAAAACTCGTAGTCAACCTTTTAACTCATCTAATATTTACTTCAAACCTTTCGATTTTAAAGCAGAAAGTCGATATTATCCTCATTATCAAACGAATCTAATACATAATCAAAATTGACAGAAAAGCCAATCACCTTAAATACTTCTGCAAGCTTGTCATTGAGTAGAAGTTCTTTAATATCATTAGCATATCTTAATTGATCTTTGGAATTAAGATTCTTAAAGACATCTTCAAAAACATCAACAACCCTAGCTCTTTTTAAAAAGTTTGCTTGTGTCATATAACCATCAAGTTGAAAACCGCTCTCCACAGCCGCCTCAGCAACAGTTGTAAAGTCAACATGCGCAGTAATATCTTGTTGGCCTATATTTATAAATGGATCAAAATTAACTTTATGCTGATAGTAACAGACCAAGGTCCCCATGCTTCTTTCTTTTGAATAGTATAAATCTCTGTGATAGCCATAATCACATAAGAACACCATCCCTCTATCTAAAGTAGCGCACAAAGATTTGACCCATGGACGTATCCAAGTATTAATTTCACTTACATAACCATCCTCAAAAATCACTCCATCACTTTTAATCTTATTTAGTTCATAGTTAAACCGAGCATCATTTTCGGGTACATCAGCAAGTTCAAATTTACCATTAACAAAATCCACACCTTGCTGTATTAATTGACTATCCTGGACTCTAAAAATATCCACTGGCATTGCATCTAAAACCTCATTAGCAAAAATTACAGCTTTAAGCTTATATTTAGGAAGCTCTGCAAACCACTCAAATCTGTCATATAGTTCTGGAATATTTTTCCTTATGCTCTCTTGCTGTCTGGACTTCAAGTCATTACTTAATTCAATTATTATATATTTTTGAGGCAGAACTCCTAAATCACTAAGCTCTCGCATACAGTCAGTAGCAAATTTACCATTACCAGCACCAAACTCTATAATATTACAATCACTACCCAATTCAGACAGAACTAATGCAAATTGTCTTGCTAATGTACGCGCAAATAAAGATGTTTGAGATGTCGCAGTGATAAAATCTCCAGATGAAGATATTTTTTCTTTCGAACCCGAATAATAACCAAGCTCAGGATAATATAAAGCCAGCTGCATAAAATCTCTAAATAAAAATGGATTGCTGCTAGACTTTATTTTTTTTAGAATTATATTTTCAATAGACACAAAATCATAATTATTTTCAGTAAAAATATAGTTATTTTAAGTTTAAAATGGATTTTAATCAAAAAAATGTATGACTTTCTCAGAAAAAAATATTAAAATCTGTGCTCAAATAATTTTTTTATAATGAAGGCGTAGATGAGCGTGATACAAACTTATCCAATTGGTATAACTGGTGGTATAGCTAGTGGCAAATCAACAGCAACAAAAATTTTAAAAGAAAAAATGAATTTAAATGTTGTATGTGCAGACACAATAAGCAGAGAAATTACCAAAAAACCTTCTGTAATTAAAAAAATAGCCGAAAAATTTGGCAATGATATTGTAATGAATAAGCAAATAAACAGAGCTATGCTCAGAGCAATTATTACAGAATCCAAGGAAGCTAAAAAATGGCTTGAAGATTATCTTCACCCTGTTATTAACAGAGAAATCAAGAAACAAGTAAAAGAATCCGATACTGTTATGACTATTGTCGACATCCCCCTACTTGGTCCATATAATTTTCGTCACTACGATTACTTGAAAAATGTAATTGTAATTAAGGCCGATCTTGAAACCAGAATCAGAAGACTAATGGAGCGTGATGGCAAAAGCAGACAACAAGCGGTTGCTTTCATTAATCTACAGATATCTGATAATGAAAGAGAAAAAATTGCCAACTTCGTAATAGACAATACTAACCTGAGCGATCAAGAGTTAGAAGATAAATTAATTGAAACAATTAATAACATCACAAACTTGACTAACTAATATTTTTTGCATATAATATGCTTCAACTTTTGCACCCATAGCTCAACTGGATAGAGTACTCGGCTACGAACCGAGCGGTTAGGGGTTCGAATCCCTTTGGGTGTGCCATAGTTTCAAGCGGGAATAGCTCAGTGGTAGAGCACAACCTTGCCAAGGTTGGGGTCGCGAGTTCGAGCCTCGTTTCCCGCTCCATTTTTTCTCTACAGGCTTTCAACTTGTTATATTTTTTTTATAGAAGCTTTATCTAATTCTTTCCAATATTGACTATGTATTAATGTTTATTTTTTTAAATACTATGAAACAAAGGTATCAATCTCTAGCAAACATAATTATAATTGTGATGTATAAAGCTTTTTTTAATATACATAACAAAAGGGAAAGATCACAATGATAAAAAAAACATTTATAACAAGCTTACTTATAGCATCATCAGCTATAGCTTTCGCTAGTACTTCTACTCCTGCAGCTGCTAGTTCCGCAAACTCTAATGATAGAATAATGGCTGGGTATTTAGATATTACCGCTATGGGATCTGCTGATAGTGTAGATTTATCTCAAGTTGCTAAAGATGGTTACAACGAGGCTGTTATAGCATTTGCAACAATAGATGCAAATAATAATATATCGTTTAAAAGTGACTATGAAGCTCTTGCAGCTAAAAAAATCCAAGAAGCAAAAAATGCCGGATTAAAAGTTGTAGTTTCAGTTGGCGGACAAAGTAATGTTAATACTTACAACCCTAATGGTACTGATGCCAAAGGACTTGCTCAAAATATAGTTAACTTCTTAAATAAATATGGACTAGATGGCATCGATTTTGATATTGAAATACCGGAAACAGCAACAAACAATGGTACATACCTAAAAGATGTAATTACAAACATAAAAAATATCGATAGTTCAAAGCTAGTAGTAATAGCTCCTCAAATTAATGATAATAAACTAGTCTCAACGGGTAGCGATGAGTTTTATGCGCCATTATTTAATGCAACCAATAAGGTCTTAAACTTAGTTGATTATATATATGTACAGAACTATAATTCAGTACCTGAGCAAAATCCTGATTTTATTCAAGATGCATACACACTTACTAAAGATTATATTGGAGCAAAAACAGCTAAAATAGTTATAGGCTATCCTACTGCTGCTCAAGGTGGTGGAGCTGCTACAGTATATTTCCCTCAGTTTGACGGTAACTATGGTAATGTTCCTCCAAACTCTTCGGCTTTACAAACTTATGATGCTATGAAATCAGTATATGACAACCTAGGAAACATTCCTAAAGATACAAAATTCGCTGGTTTCATGGGCTGGTCTTTAAATGTTGATTATGTCCCAGAAGCATATAATACAGGTTCGGTCAAATACCCGGCTCACGGCATAGGTGACTTTGGCTATTACATGTCTCCTTGTGCTTTAGATAGTAATAAATGCGATAAGATTCCTGATGAAAGAGAACTTCCTAAAGAAGCAACTGTTTTAGTACACAACAACAGCCCAGCGACAGGTTTTGATGGCATAACTTTCTCAGGTCCTGAAGGTACCGTATATACACAAGGCTATATAGCTCCAACCACTAATAAGCAGCCGGGCACTACTTCTGCTAAAGCTCCTATTGGAACAAGTATAACTGTATCACCAAAAATAACATGGTATGAAGAGTCAGGTAAAGCTCCTGTAACTTGTCCTACAAAAATGGATACAACAAAATATACTCGTGCTGAAATATATGTAGTTGAGCAAAATGGAACTTATGTTGCTAACTGTGAGTATGGTAATTAAAAAGTTTGTTCTTAAATTTATTTCTAACATATTTTATCAATATTTAATGTCTTTAGTTTAGTTAACTTTATTTTATAGCGATAGAGTAAATAAACTTCTTATATGATAAAATTAACAGACTATTATACTAAGTAATTAAATACCTATAATGTCTAAAAAAATAGTTCTTACAGGCATAACTCCTTCTGGCACACCACATCTAGGAAATTATATAGGCGCCATTAAGCCTGCAATAGAAATGTCTCAAAGTAATGAATACAATTGTATGTATTTCATAGCTGATCAACACTCATTAATAAAGCTTTGGGATAAAAAGCTACGCCAACAATATATATATGAAATAGCTTCTTCATGGTTAGCTCTAGGACTTGATCCTACAAAAGCTTCTTTTTATCGTCAATCAGACATACCCGAAATAATGGAGCTAACATGGATTATCAGTACAACCACCGCTAAAGGCTTATTGAATCGTGCTCATGCATACAAAGCATTAGTAGACCAAAATATTCAAGAAGAAAATGTTGATCCTGATAAGGGCATAACTATGGGGCTGTTTAACTACCCTGTACTTATGGCTGCAGATATTATGATGTTTGATGCAGATTTAGTCCCAGTAGGAAAAGATCAAATCCAACATATAGAAATAGCCCGTGATATTGCAAATAGATTTAACCATATATACAAAAAACAAATATTAAAAGCACCTCAGGCTCTAACGAATGAAGACAGTCAAACAATACTTGGTTTAGATGGTCGCAAAATGTCAAAGAGTTATGATAATACCATACCTATATTCTCCACAGAGAAAAAGCTTAGAAAACAGGTTATGAAAATCATCACAAACTCCCAAACACCTGAAGAAAGAAAGGATCCAAAAAACTGTACTGTCTTTGCAATATATAAAAGTATCGCTAACACAGCTGAAGTCTCCTCTCTAGAAGAAAAATATTTAGCTGGTGGATTAGGTTGGGGAGATGCCAAGCAAATACTCTTTGAAAAAATAAATGAATATTTGACAGACGCTAGAGAGAAATATGATTACTATATCAATAACTCGAAAGTTGTAGATGATATTCTCAATCAAGGCGCAGAGAAAATGCGTCCTTTAGCTATGAGTAAACTTAAAGAAATTAAAGATTTAATAGGAATGTAAAAATGCAAAGGTTAGATAATGTAATTATAGCTAACTATAGCGTCCATTCTTTGGCTCTTATATATTGGGCAAAGAAAAATTTACACAATAACTTTTGTGTACTATCCGTAGATACTGGTTTTGCTGCTGAGAATTGGGATAAATATTTAGAGAATGTATTCACATGGCTCAAAAATGAAGCTATAGAATTTTATCACCTAAAATCAGAAAATACTTTTCAAGAACTAGTCGAAGCACGTAAACAGTTTCCTTCACAACAGTTCAGTTGGTGTGCTGGCTTCCTAAAAGGTATCACATTGTTAAACAAAATTGATGAAATTGATCCTGATGCTGAAGCTACTATACTTCTGAGTCACCGAAAAGACTTATCAAAGGTTTCACAGTTTTTGAGAAACTTAGAAGAAGAGGAAAAATATGACTATAGATCACTAGAATACCCTTTATTGGATCTAAATCATGATGATATTTTAGAATTAACTAAAAACCTGCCTTTTAAAGCGTTTTATCATAGTCTTGAGTGCCAACCTTGTATACACTTAACACAGCAAGAGTTTGAAAAAATGACAAAAGCTGATGTAAAAAAAGTTTCAGCACTAGAAAATGAAACAAACAGCCTTATGTTTAATAATGTACCTTTCGACAAATTAGATCGCCATGCTTTTATTCATGGCAATATTCTAGAAGAATTATCAAAGGCCTGTAGCTGGGAATATAGCTGTGGACTGTAGGGGAATAATATGAGTGAGTTTTTTTTATTTAGTTTACTTACTGTTGTAGCTGCATTGATGAGTTACATCAATACAAAATTTCTGAAACTACCAAAAGCAATAGGACTAACTATACTATCAATAACCTTTTCGGCACTATGTGCATCTTTTCTTAGTCCATCGAACTTTTTAGTAGTTGCTCTATCTAGTTTTGACTTCAAAAAAACAGTCTTAGATGGAATGCTGTCTTTCCTGTTGTTCGCAAATGCTTTGCATTTCAATATGATTGATCTAAAAAAAGAGCTGAAAGCTATATTTGGACTTGCCAGTATTGGTTTAATTTTGTCTGCTCTAACAACAGCCATTCTAATCTATGGATTCTGCTTGTTAGTTGGATTTGATATAAGCTTTGGATACTGTTTGGTGTTTGGCGCACTTATTTCACCTACGGATCCAATAGCAGTCATTAGTACCCTTGCCGGCAATAAGTCAATTCCTAAACATCTCAAAACGCGTGTGGTAGGTGAATCATTATTTAATGATGCTACTGGTATTGTATTATTTGTAATACTTTCAAACATTGTATTTTTTGGTAGTGGAGGAGACTTCGGTCAAGGAATAACTAGCCCTGGTGTTAACTATATTTGGGTTATTACCAAACAGATTGGTATTGAAGCAGGTGGAGGAATACTACTTGGTTATATATTTGCAAAAGTAGCTTTAATCTTCCTAAAAACAAATGATGACTCAGAAACTTCCATATTTGTAACACTAGCAATAGCTAGTATGGGCTATGTAATAGCTCATAGCCTACATGTATCAGGACCAATTGCTATGGTTGTTGCTGGCCTAGTTATAGGTAACAGCCTTTCTGATCGCAAAAAAACTCACCCAAACCAGGTAGAAAAAATTGATAAGTTTTGGATGATTATTGACAATATGCTGAACTCATTTCTATTCATACTGATAGGTCTTGAACTGACTAGCATACCTTTTGATCATGGCGCTTTCTGGGTGGGTGCTGCTGGTATATTTATAGTTACATTTGCTAGATTAATCAGCATTTCAATCCCTATAACCGTTATAGATAAAAAACTCTCCAGAGCATCTGCTAGGGATAATATACTTGTTGCATGGTCTGGAGTCCGGGGTGGAATATCCCTAGCTCTAGCATTATCACTACCTGATGAGGGCCATGTTATAGTCAGTATGACTTATACTGTCGTGATATTATCAATATTAGCTCAGGGCTCAACGCTGAAGATAGTTTTAAATATGATTTATCCTCACAATCCAACTAAGCAAGCAGCAAATACATCTCTGGAACAATTAAAGTAATTTTTTTAATATCTAAACTTTAGAATTTTATGGTACTTAGTAGCTACTGCGCAAACGTCTATTATTAGTTCCATTTTCAGAATACATACTTTGGCCCATATTTGATGCCATTAGACTATGATATTGATAATCTCTGCCGTAAAAATCAAAATAATTATCCGTAAACTCTTCAGGGAAAGCAGACTGCAGTGTATCTTGATAAGGTTGTGAATAGTTTGCATAACCCTGCTGTTGCTGATTATTACGCCACACAATTTGCTTTGGAATGTCGTCTGCATTTACCACAGTAACATTGTCATTAGCTAAGTCTAATTTAATTGCTCCTTTTGATGGAGTATTGGTAAACTCAGGCACCCCATTTTTATGCAACTCATAAACGGCAGAGTATCCATCTAAACTTACTAATGCTAAAACAAATAATATAAACAATCTCATATTAACTCTTTATAAAGTTATTATTCTTCTTTAATATTGCCAAAGCTTGTTCATAATCACAATCATTTAATATCATTGCAATCGCGACTTTTACAGACTTATTAGCTTTCATATAAAAATCTTGGGCTGTCACATAATCAACTCCTGTTGCCTCACAGATAATATTCTTAGAGCGCTCAACTAACTTTTCGTTGGTTGGTTTAACATCAACCATCAAATTTTGATACACCTTGCCAACCGATACCATAGATAACGTTGATATTATGTTTAAAATAAGTTTTTGTGTTGTTCCCGCCTTAAGCCTAGTTGATCCAGTCAAAACCTCAGGACCAGGTACTGCCTCGACATTATAATCAGCATAACTAGATATCTTAGCTTGCTTAGTACAGCTAATCGCAATAGTAGTAGCATCGATAGAATTTGCGTACTCAAGAGCCCCTATAACATAAGGTGTTCTTCCACTAGCTGCGATACCTATTACAACATCTTTATCTGTCAAATCTATTTTTAGTAAATCTGCTTTACCAAAATCAGGATTATCCTCTGCACCCTCTTGAGCTTGAATAAAAGCTTTTTCGCCACCTGCGATTAATCCAATAATAGTGTTATAATCAACACTAAATGTTGGTGGACACTCAACAGCGTCGAGTATTCCTAATCGACCACTTGTTCCGGCACCTATATATATTATCCGACCACCTTTTTTCAAAGCTTGTGATGTAACCTCAACTATCCTAGCAATATTTAAACTTTGCTCTTTTAATGCTTCAATCACACCATACTCTTCATCTATCATTAAATTCACAGATTCCTGGACTGACATCGAATCAAGATTAAAGCTCCTTGAATTCCTTTTTTCTGTATTTATATTTTCTAGCATGCTCATATTTTAACTTCCTTAACAATTCCTAATGGATAAAGATATTTACTCTCCAAATAAACTGGAGCGGCAGGTTCTACCTCATCTTCAGCTTTCTTACCTCTGTTTGCTTGCTCTTTTTTTCTTTCAGAAATAGATTTTGACCTACTCCTAGATTTATTTGACTTATCATTAACTTCTGACTTATCTTCAGGTTGTGCTTCATCACCTATTTCATCTTTCATTTCTTGTGCTTTAAAGTCCAAAGCTTCTGATTGAATATATATTTTGTTAACAGTATTTTTGACAGCATCAAAATCAGCAAGAATCTGAGGAGATTGAGGTCCTAAATCAACCTCTTGAAGTACATCAAAATCATAATTAAGTTGCATAACTTTATCTGGTGTAAATACAAACAGATAACCAAACTTAGGTATAACTAGCTGGATACCATTATCATCTTGATCTTCCGTATTCTTACTTTTGTCTCCACCAAGCCTTTTAGGCTTATTCTTCTTTTTCTTAGGAAGCCCTACTACAACATTTAGATTATCATTTTCTTCAAAATTAAACTCTTTTTCCAAACCATTAGAACCAAAATCTAAACTAACAAAACTACCAAAACCTTTTTGATATTCATATCTATGAAGTTTATTTGGCTCATACGTTATGATATACATCGACTCATCAGATTTAGAAACTATAACAGGTTTGCCAAAGCTTTCACCATCTATATATGTATCTAGACTTTTACCGACCCTATGATCTCCATTAAAATTAAAATCACTTATTCCCATAAGAGTTTTACTTTGGTTATTAGGATGAAATATTAAAACCATATTAGCTTCTAAATTATTTGACATATCAGGTACTAGAAGCTTTATATTATCCTCATCCAAATCGCCTTTAAAGTTAATTTTCTCTGCTAACTTAAGTATATAACTCTTATTTGTTGTAGAATATTCTGAATAATAAACTTCTAAGACCTGTCTATTACCTTTTTTCTGACTATCTTTTCTTACCAACATTATTTCTGGAGCACCATCATTATTGTCAAAATACCAAACCACTCCAAGTATATTATCTTTTACAAATTGTGCTCCTGATGAGGATCGACCCTTTCCATTACCAACCAAAACTGCTTGCCAATTTCCAATTTCTTCACCTATTGCTTTATTGTCTTTCTCAAGCCCTTTCACATCGTCACTAAGCAATTTTTCTAATTCTATATTTGATGTAAACAATTTATCAGTATCATATAACAACAAATATAAAGTCCATTTCCCTTTTTCAAGGTTCCAACCTATCCTAACTTTATAGTCAGTCCCCATACTATCTGGAATTGGCACTCCTATTTTTGCCTTATCTGTAAAGATATTCAATTGCTTATTTTGCTTTTCTACAAATCCAATAAACCCTTTTGGTGAATTTTCAATACTACCATCACTCTTTAGACGATAGCTTCTTGCTTGATAATTAGTCACTGAATCTGGATTTATCATTGGAACATTTATTGGGGTATAATCACCATCAAAGTTTTGATACGTATTAGCTGCAAGCGCGTTATAAATAATTCTCTCTGTTAAATCTACTTTTGTTCCTTGATTAAAAGCTTTGTATATAACATCATAACTATTGTATTCCTGTGACTGAAATAATTCAGCATTTATCATAGCTGGATAGAATGATGATATATCATCGTCATCGACAGTTATTTCAAATTTACTCTTACCAATTTCAAACTCACTAGATTTTGTAAAATTAATATCATCCTTTGCTTTAGAAAGGTACGTCTCTCCTAGAACTTTATCACTACTATTTCTGATAATACTCTTGGTAGTTAACATTCCCATCTTGAATGTGTATAAAAGACCTCCAAGCATTATCATAATCACAAACGAAAGTATTAAGGCCATTAACAATGCTGAACCATTCATATTTGGGCTTAGTCTATTTCTCATATACCCACCTAATCTTGGCCTAATAGATAAATTTTACTTGTTTCTTGACCGGCCACTTTAAAAGAGATTTTAAGTGCAGCAGTCGAGTCACTTTTTATATTCACAAGCTCTTTTTTCAATGACTTCCAGTCTATCTTAGCATTTCCTTGTTGAATATCTGAATTTAAAACATACTCAATCTTTAAATCAGTCACATCACTTATTAATTCATATATTTGTGAATCGTCTGCATTTTGCTTCACATATTCATACAGTGAGTATATTTCATTACCATCTTTGTCTTTTTTATTAGTAGATGCGACAAAGAATACCTCTAATATATACTTACCAACGTAATCACCAATTTTAAATTTACTTTCTACACGCTTAGTCGTAGAAACAAAATCATACGTAACAGCCCCAACTTTAACAAGATCACATTCATATGAGTTACATAATACCAAGTAATCATTCATAGAAAGATCTTTTTCAGGCAATGTATCCTTTTGAAATTCATTTACTTTAAAAATATTATTTGATGAATTTGACTTTAAAGTGGAATCTAAGCTACTTCTTTGAATCATTAAAAAATCACTCTCAGGCTGTACACAGTGAATGTCCTCGTCAATATTCATATCTCTGAGAGCTTCATCATTTAGCATTCGTTCCTTACATAGCTCAACAGGCATACTTAATCCTTTAGGAAGGCTTTCAAAACTTTGCGCAGGTGACTTACCAATTGTAACTATACCCATTTTCCCAAAGATATCTCCAAAGTTATCCCCTGAGTTATCCACAAGCTGTTGATATATGTCTCCATATTTAGTTGTAAAGCCTGCTTGTCCGATTGCATTATAGAAAATTTGCTTAATCAATAGTTGATCAGAGTTTATTCTATGTTTATCACTGAGCCTTATATATTGCTTTTTCATATCAATATATATTCCAACAGCCATACCCATCACTATAGCAGCTATAACCATTGCAACCATTAGCTCTGGCAAACTAAAGCCTGCACACTTTCTAACTCTCTTCAACACCATCAGCCTTTATATCTCGCTCAATAATTTTGACCCTATCAGCCACTCCCATCTGATCATCTATTGCCGCAATATTTACTACCTTGTATACAATATCGACACTATTAGCAGCGTCTTTTTTTGCTTTCTTATCAGCTTTTGCTGCCATTTTTTTGATATCAGATACACTTAGTGATTTAAATCTATTCACAGGCTGTTTTTTTTCTTCCGGCCTTATATCATTTTCTTTCTCTAAAACAACAGTTTTTATAAACTCTATGCCATCATCTGTCTTAGAATCATCAAATACTCCTGTAAGACGATATATACTAACTCTTTCATCAAGAAGAGTTGCTATCTCATCTTTCCTATTTTCAAGAGTTATATTCACAAGAATACTATTTAATAAGATAAATCCTGATGATAAAACAAATAATAAAATCAGAGCAGCAATCATTGATTCTACAATACCAAATCCTGCCTGCGATCTTATATTTTTCAGAAGCATTGAAATAAATTAGATTAAAATTGAGAAAATTAAGCTTCTTTGAATCTTCCAAAAGACATTAATTTATCATATCTTTTAGCATTTCTTTCTTCTACAGTCATTTCTGACAATACTTTCAACTCTGCAGCAACTGCTTTTCTGATATTAGCGGCTGTTGTATCATAGTCTCTATGCGCTCCACCTAACGGCTCTGGAATAACTGCATCAACTATTTCTAACTCTTTAAGACGACCTGAAGTTATATTCATCATTTGCGTAACTTCAGACGCCTTTTCAGCTGTCTTATGTAGAATTGACGCACATCCTTCAGGAGAGATAGTAGCGAAGTAACTATATTGAAGCATAAGTAATCTATCACCAACACCTATACCTAACGCCCCACCAGAACAACCTTCGCCAATCACGATACAAACCACAGGAACTTTAAGCGCACTCATCTCTAATAAGTTTCTTGCGATTGCTTCACTCTGACCACGCTCTTCAGCTTTGATACCTGGGTACGCACCTGGAGTATCAATAAAAGTAACGATTGGCATGTTGAATTTCTCAGCTAATTTCATAAGTCTTAGCGCTTTACGATAACCTTCCGGATGCATCATACCAAAGTTATGCTTAATCTTACTTTTAGTATCACGGCCCTTCTCTTGGCCTATAACCATGACAGGCTTATTATTTAATTTTGCTAAACCACCAATCACAGCTAAGTCATCACCAAATGCTCTATCGCCATGTAGTTCTTGAAAATCTGTAAAAACTAGTGATAGTAAATCTTTGAAATATGGTCTATCTGGATGACGAGATAGCTGAACTACCTGCCAGTCTGTAAGCTTAGAGTAAGTTGACTCCATAAGCTCAAGTCTTTTTTTACCAAGCTTCTTAATTTCAGCTTCTGTTTTATCATCTTCATACACATGAGATAATGACGTAATTTTATCTTCGATTTCCTTTATCTTTGACTCAAAGTCTAAATAATTCATTACTTTCTCCTTTCTAAATACAAATCAATTCGTAAAAATAGCTAGATTATATTCTAAAGCATTTTAACAAAATAAAAAAGCTACAACGAATCATTTTGAAGGTTTGTTATAGTAGTTAATTATAATATAATCTCAAACATAAAATTTTGAAATCTGAATATTAACAGCTATGCAAAAAACTTCTAATCACACACCTATGATACAACAATATCTAAAAATTAAATCTCAATATCCAGATATATTACTATTTTATAGGATGGGTGACTTTTATGAACTTTTTTTTGATGATGCGAAAAAGGCTGCAAATCTATTGGATATTACTCTTACAGCACGTGGTAAGTCTAATGGTGAATCGATACCTATGGCTGGAGTTCCCTATCATGCTGCTGAAAACTATATAGCTAAGATTGTCAAAAAAGGACTTTCGATCGCTATATGTGAACAGGTAGGTGATCCAAACACGTCGAAAGGTCCCGTTGACAGGCAAGTAACACGAATAATAACTCCAGCAACAGTTTCAGAAGAAGCTTTTTTAGATAGTAATCAAGATAGTATCTTAGTAAGCATCTATAAAAAAAGTGATAAATATCACATAGCATACACAAGCTATACTCAAGGTAAAATATACTTAACAAATACTATAAAAGACCTCTCTGAACTAAAAAGCCAAATTTTGAAACTCTCGCCACAAGAAATAGTAACCAATTCCCAAGGTCTTGCTGAACAAAATATTTTTGACAAACCAACAAAAGTTTTAGAAGAATGGTACTTTAGTGATTTTGAAACAAAAAAACATATAACTAATTCCTTTGATAAAAGTTTTACAAACAACATTTTAAGTCTTTATAAAAAAGAGCAGTTAATAGCAATCGGATCAATACTTGCTTATTTGACAAGTACACTAAAAAACACACCTAAACATATAACAGATATTTGCTTAGATGAAGACCAAAACACACTAAAAATAGATGCTAATAGTAGAACTAACTTAGAATTAGACAACAACTCAAAAAGTAGCCTCTTAAACATAATAGATAAATGTAAAACCAGTCTAGGAAGTCGACTTTTAAGAAGATACTTTAAAAATCCTACTAGAGATCTAAATAAAATATCTTCTCGTCACAATATTATAAAAGCCTTTAAAGAACAGCATTATTTCCTAAAAATCCAAGAAGTCCTCTCTTACATAAATGATATTGAAAGAATAATTTCACGTGTTGCTCTAGGAACAGTAAAACCCAAAGATTTAGTCTCGCTTCACACATCCCTTGAACAACTACCTAAACTTAAAGATTTACTTAATCAAAAAAATACAGATGAAATTATAAATATAAATAATCATATTCATCAAATCGATGAACTCACAGACTTACTAGATAAAGCTATTATAGATAATCCTCCGGCGACCATTCGTGATGGAGGTGTTATCAAACAAGGCTTTGATCAAGAGCTCGATGAACTAAAAGGGTTAAAAGATAATTCTTACGGTTTTTTACTTAACTTTGAAGCACAAGAAAAACAAAAAACAGGTATAAACACCTTAAAAGTTGGCTACAACCGTGTGCATGGTTATTACATAGAGCTATCAAAACAGTACGCAGATAGAGTTCCAACCGAGTATATTAGACGCCAGACTCTTAAAGCAAGTGAACGCTACATCACTGATGAACTTAAAACATTTGAAGATAAAATTCTCTCAGCAAAAGAAAAGGCTTTGGCTAGAGAGAAACTTATCTACGATACTCTATTAAATAAAGTTCTAGAGTACTACCGTCAAATCCAAGAAACTGCAGTAAGTATTGCAAAAATAGATGTGTTAACAAACTTTGCAGAAAGAGCTATCAAACTAAACTTAAATCAACCTAAGTTTAATAAACTTGGTAAACTCGACATAAAAGAAGTTCGTCATTTAGCAATTGAGCAAAATATCGATGAACCTTTTATACCTAATGACACGCTATTAACTGCAGACACTCATACACTAGAAATAATAACTGGACCCAACATGGGCGGCAAATCCACATATATGCGCCAAGTTGCTCAGCTTGTTTTTCTGGCATATATCGGTTCATTTGTACCAGCTAATTATGCGGACATTTGTGACATAGATACCATATATACCAGAATTGGTGCTTCAGATGACATCTCTAGTGGTAGATCAACTTTTATGGTAGAGATGACAGAGACTGCCTATATCCTAAATAACGCAACTAAAAAATCACTAGTGATCATGGATGAGATTGGTAGAGGTACAAGTACGTTTGATGGTTTATCTCTTGCGAAAGCTTGTGCTGAAAAATTTGCAAAAATAAGCTCACTCACTCTTTTTGCCACTCACTATTTTGAACTTACAGAATTAGTTAACCAGTATCAAAATATAAAAAACATACACTTTGAAGCAAAAGAATATAAAGATGATATCTTTTTTATGCATAAGGCAATAGCCGGTGCTGCTAAAAAATCTTACGGAATCCAAGTAGCTAAGCTAGCAGGTATTTCAGCAGATGTTTTAGAGTCAGCAAAGAAAAATCTACGTGACTTAGAAAAAAACCAATCAAAACCAAGCTCACCGAAGCAACCTCAGAAAAATCTCAAACTTGAACTAATATTAGACGATGAAAACACACTCAAAACCAAGCTTAAAAACATAGATATCAATACTATAACTCCTATAGAAGCATTAAATATTCTCTTTGAATTAAAAAAACTCTAATTTAGTTATATAAACTTTTTCAATTTGCTATAATTTCTTAAATATAAATTTGTAAAGTCTTAGGAAAAACTATGCAAGACAATGAAAATCAACCTTCTTTCTTAATTCAAAAAGTGTACACAAAAGATGTTTCACTAGAAACAGTTAATTCTCCAGCTTGTTTTAAAGATCAGTGGGATCCTAGTTCAGATTTTAATATTGATATAAACACAAAGAAAATCAATGATGAGACTTTTGAACTTGACCTAACAATTACAGTAACAACCAAAAATAAGCAATCTAACGCTTATATAGCTGAAGTTACTCAGTCTGGCATATTCACAATCACTGGCATGGGTGAGGAACAGGTTGAATCAGTACTTAATACATACTGTGCCAATACTCTTTTCCCTTACGCGAAAAGAGTTATTGATTCGTCTATAATTAAAGGTGGTTTTTTACCTCTTAATCTAGCACCAATCAACTTTGATGCTATATACATGCAAAAAAAAGCAAATCAATCTCAACAACCAGCACACTAAGTTAAGAGTAGTATATGAATAACCCCGAGAATAGTTTCATCAAAATTTTAGGATCAATAATGATCATAGTAGGTACTATGATAGGAGGAGGAATACTCGCACTACCTATTATAACTGCTAAACTTGGTTTTGTGATTGGATCTATTCTTATAATTCTTATCTGGAGTATAATGACTTATACTGCTGTCGTTATCTCAGATATTTCTTGCTCAATGCCTTATGGTAGTAGCTTTAAAACTATTGCTGAAAAATACCTTGGTAAAGCTGGAGGCATTGTAGCTAGTATAGCCTTCCTAGTATTAATGTATTTTATTAGTACGGCATATATATCAGCTGCTGCTTCATCATTATCATCATCATTTCCAAATCTTGATGAAAAGATATCATCCTTAATCTTTGTAGTTATTTTTGGAAGCATTGTAGTCTTAGGAACAAGGTTTGTTGATTATGCCAATAGGTTTTTTATAATACTAAAAATACTAGTTCTAGTTATTTTATGTGTAGTATTTAATAGTTACATTGAAGTCCCTAATCTTTTTGTTGCTCCAGTTGATTTGGGAGTTTCTCTAATTATTGCAATTCCAGTTTTTACAACCTCTTTTACATCACACATTATAGTCCCTGCGCTTTCTGACTATCTTGGCAAAAATGCCAAAGATATGAAACGCATAGTTATAATTGGTAGCATTATCCCTCTTATATTATATATAATTTGGGTATTTACTATCTTAGGTGTCTTACCTTTACATGGTCCCGTAAGCTTTATGGACTCGATATTTAACCATATACCTGTTGATAAAGCCAATATCGGTGACATCCTTAAAACTTTAGGAGATAAAGTAAAAACCCCTACAACTGATGCAGTACTTCATATTTTCACTTATGTCGCTATTATGACATCCTTTTTAAGTGTTAATCTATCTTTATTCCACTTTAACTTAGACACATATAAATTATATAAAACAAAAAAGGTCATTGGATATTCTATAGCAACAATTTTGACTTTTGCTATACCACTGATAATAAATCAAATGGATCCTGATATATTTATTTATGCTATGACCTGCGTTGGCCTATCAATAGCTGTTTTGTTGATGATTATGCCCGCTCTTATGGCGTTTAAGATAAATAGCCTTGGAGAGAGCTTTAACTATAAGATATCAACTCATAAAAGCCTATGGCTAATTTCTTTACTTTCTGGTGTAATAGTAATACTGTGTGTAGTTATCTAGTTAAATAATGACGAATATTGAACACATTAATAGTTTTCTTGACAATTTACTTTACCTAAAAAATTATTCACAACAAACCATCGATAATTATCGCAGAGATTTGGTACAATTAAATGACTCAATTGATAATAACAAAGATATAAGTCAATTAAAAAATAATGATATTCTAGCATGGATTAAGAAGCTTCACGCTCAAGGTAACTCATCTTCAACCTTGCAACGCAAACTAAGTTCTCTTAGAAGCTTTTATAATTTCCTAGTAAATAATGAAATTATACAAAACAATCCTACAACAGGTATCAAAGCACCTAAAAATAGCAAAAAACTGCCAAAAGCTATAAATACAGATGAGTTAGCATATTTACTAGATATCAAACCAACCAATAATATAGAAGCTCGAGATATTGCATCATTTGATCTTTTATATAGTTGTGGGATAAGACTTAGTGAGCTAGCTTCTATAGAGTTAAAAGACATCAATATAGATCAAAAAAGTATACGTGTAATTGGTAAAGGCAATAAAGAACGAATTGCATACTTTGGTAACAAAACATTAACAAATTTAGACAGATGGCTCAATATCAGAGATGCTTATAATCCAAAATGTAACTATCTCTTTATCTCACAAAATGGTGAGCATTTAACAAATAGATCAATCCAAAAACGTATTGAGATCTTTGCACAAAAATATGCAACTAAACATATACATCCTCATATGTTACGCCACTCTTTTGCTACCCATGTTTTAGACTCATCCAAAGACTTACTTGCTGTAAAAGATTTACTTGGTCATGCTGATATTTCTAGTACACAGATATACACACATTTAAACTTCCAACAGTTAGCAAGTGTTTTTGATAAAGCACATCCAAGAGCGAAAAAAAAATAATCTTTATTAAAATCTGAATACTATGTAAGGCTATTAAGTATAGTACATTAAATAAGGCTTGCATGAAGAACCTTAAATCTAAATTATTTAATTCTTATTATATAGCAGAATAAGATATAAGATATAGGACGTTAAGGGGGTCTTCTTGTATGAAAAATCTTAAATCCAAACTATTTAGTTCTTATTATATAGCAGCTTTGGTATTAGTTCTTAGTACTCAACTAGTTATAGGTGAAACGCTTAATAATAAAATAACTTATCTTGGTAGAGTGCTGCCCAATCAATCACATACAGTAACTAATTGGTCAGGAACTGGTATAGCATTTGAGTTCACACCAACTAGTAATAATGCTAGTGTCGATATCGACTTTAAATCAGAAAATAAAGGTGGTGCTACAGATAACTGGTTTCAGGCATTTTTTTATCATAATAATACTAAGCTTGAGTATAATCCAGTGCTACATCTAACAAAAACTCAGCCTCTACAGACATTTAAATTAAATCTTACAAATCAAAATGGCTTTATAACTGGACAAAAATATCAAGTTAGAATCGTACAGCTTAATGAAGCTCCAAATAAATATGCTGTTTACTATAACCCCACAACTATTAGTAGTAAGATCAAACTAAATAACGCCACACTTATTGACTCAACAAAACCACTTAGGAAAATTGTCTTTTATGGAGACTCTATAACTGCTGGCTTACAAGATGCTAATAATAATGGCGGAGAAAGTGGCAATAATGGCTATGCAAATATTAAGATGACTTATGCCTTTCAGACAATCCAACAACTTGAGCTCAATTCAAAATATCGTATTAACCCAAGCTTTATTGCTTTATCAGGTATTGGTGTGTTAAATAATGGCTGGTGGAATTCAAGTATGTTTAATTATTATAATCATATCAATTATGGTTATGGTGCTGGTGATGTTGGTAAATTATCTCCAGGAGAAGAAAATGCTGATATAGTTGTTATTAATCTTGGTACAAATGACAAAGTATGGAATTACTCACCAAAACAATATCAAGATAATCTAATTAACTTTATTCAAGATATTAGAGAGTTAAACCCAGATGCAAAGATTGTTTTAGATCTATGGGGTTTTATTTCAACACCATATGGTTTTGATTATAACAACTACTGGCAAGCAATAAGTGAAATAGTTAGTGATGGTGATAGCAATAATTATCAAAATATCTGTCCTTATGTTAGTGCTAATATTAGTAATATCAACTACACAGGTAAACAGATAAGCTGCTTTGTTGATACCCGTGGCAATACAAATAATATTGATAACACAGGAAGTGGCCATCCAACTACCGCCTTTGCACTCCAACACGCTAAAGAGTTATCAAAATACTTACTTGAAATTCTTAATAATAGTGTGACACCAACACCAACACCAACACCAACACCAACACCAACACCAACACCAACACCAACACCAACACCAACACCAACAAATGAAACTCTGTACTTGTGCCCAGCTCAAGCTAATCTTGGTAGTTTTATTATTAATAACGATAATACTCCATATCATGGCTGGGGAGCATATTTAGGTAATCATGGTAAACTTAATCAAAAAATTAACTGTGCTGAAACCTATAATAGCATGCAAGCATGTATCCAAGAAGACCCAAATTATCCAAAGCTCTTATGCTATAACCCTAGCAATCAAAGCTATCTACAAGCGGCTGGCAATTTAAGTAAAGCATGTACACTAACCCAGTTTGGAATTGGTGGTGAAGGCTGTATTCTAAATAATAGTTAAAAAACTCTGTATACTAATATAAAATATATATCTTAACTAATGATAAAATATTTAAAGATATATACTAACTTAAATAAATGAATAAACTCTCAATAAAAGATTCTATAACATCTAAATATATCGACCAGCTAGATGATAGTTTTGAAAATACTATTGGCTTAGATAACAGTAAATATCTTTATATTGAAGATAAAATTCTCAAATTAAATCTTGATAATCAACTATTACATATTGATTTTTCAAGCCCAGATTTACTCAATCGTATCAATCCGAAGACAAAAAAATGTAATGTTATACAAGCTGTTGAAGGAAGAAGCAAAAATAAACTTAATATTTTAGATGTCACAGCTGGCTTAGGCATGGACTCTTTTATACTAGCAGCAAGAGGCCACTCTTTAACCTCGTTAGAAAAAGATCCTTATATCTACCTACTCTTAGCTGATGCTCTAAATAGAGCTAAAGAATCTAAGCAGCTAAGTGAAATTGCTGCTAGAATAGATTTAATAAATATCGATAGTAACATTTACTTACAAACCAGCAAGATCTTATTTGATTGTGTATATGTTGATCCTATGTTTCCCACCCGTCGCAAAAGCGCTAAAGTTAAACAAGCTATGCAAATTTTACATAAAATTGCTTTTAATGAAGAATGCTCAAATGCAGAGTTACTTGAAAATATTATTAAAGCAAAAAGAACTAAAAAAGCTATTGTCAAAAGACCAATCAATGCTGAATTTTTATCTGGGGAAAAACCAACATCTCAACTTAAAGGTAAAACAAATAGATTTGATGTATACAGTCTATAACTGTATTAAACATTTCTCTTAGCGTTTGTATATGCTGCTACAATGGTAACTCCAGCAATGAACAAAAGTACAGCTGATACCCAGTAATATGGAATAAAATCTCTTATATTTTGAGGCGCATTACTAATAACCATCGCAGAATTTGCATAATTAACAGCATAGCTAATAAATACTACAGAAAAAAATAATAACCCTATAGCTAACCTAAGTGCAACAAATATAGCTCCTATTACAACTAGCATATAGCATAGATAATCAAAGCCAAATAATAACTCGTAATCGAGTATATATGGATTAACATATTTATACATCACACCAACCCATAATAATAGGACAATCAAACTAGCAACTATCGCTAGCAATCTTACTTTTTGAGTCGGTTTAGTATAGTTAGATTGTTTGAGCCAAATATATCCAGCTACCACAGTTGTTAATATCTGTGCTGATAAGTAGATAAATGAGGTTGTAATCCCATATTTACCATAAATAAAGACCTTTATAATCAAACTAGCAAGCATAAATATCCAAGCATATTTATTTTTCTTATAAAGCAAAATCGCCAATCCTAATAAACAGGCATTAGCTATACAGTCATAAATAACATAATTTAATGTAATCATACTATTAGTAAAACTTTTTCTTAATTGATGTAGTATAAACATATATAATTGTAAATATAAAGTTTTAAAATTTATTTGTTTTATGATTTATTTAAAATACTTATATCCACTAATATTATTAGCTCTCACTAATAGTATTCTATATGCAAATGAAGATGATTTCGTCTACACATGGAAAGCGCCCAATGGTACAGTAGTATTCTCTCAAGCCACTCCTGTCTTTGATCAGGAATATGAAAAAGTTGGAGTAACACACAAGAACCAAATTCATCAAAAATCACCCGTAGAGCAACAACTTGCATCATTAAAACAAAACAACTTATATTTAAACTCTGATGATACTCAAACCGATAGCCAAGCCCAAACAAATAAATCAGGTGCTGTAAAAGTAAAAGTAATTTCTCCTGCAAATGGCGAAAATAGATTTGTGCATAATGAAAAATTACCTATAGTTTTAGAACCAACATTAACTGCGGAAGATCATCCGATATTTGTAGTGAATGGCATACCTTATCCAGCTCACTTTGAAAATGGAGTATGGAAAATCAACAGACCAAACCCAGGGCCTGTTACAATCTCTGTTAGAGGAAGTACTAAAGATCATAAAATCATTACTTCCAATGACTCGGAATTCTTCAGACGTCAAGTTCTAGGTCGATAAATTAATCTATCTAGGCTTTTGATTATTGTCAATTTTATATATACTTTAAGATAGCTAAAAATTTGAGATTTCAATAATGTCTAACTTTCATAAAATTATTTTAACTGCTCTTATGTCAGGATTTAGCTTTATATTTCTTGCACAAGCCGCTGACGACACTACTATTTATTCATGGCGCTCTGAGAGTGGTACTGTCGTATTTTCGGAAGAAAAGCCTAGTGATGGTACTGATTACAAAATTATTGAGGTTGGCCAACCTACAGTTGTTGATACCAAAGCCACTAAAGATATCAATTCTAGCAAGCCTGTAAAAATCAATCAAAATGATATATCTAAACTGAATAATTCTAGTTTAGCTGAAAAAAATAAGGAAGTATTAGAAGAGAATCAACAATCTGGGAATCTAAGCGTACAAATAACTTCTCCAGCCAATGATGCTAATATTTTCACCAAAGAAGATAAGCTAGCTATATCGACAAATCCTGCCATAGCTGCTGATGACAAGCCAACTTTTATAATTAATGGAACTGTTATGCCAGCAACATTCGAAGATGGCCAGTGGAAAATTGCTAGACCAACACCTGGAGAAAACAGACTTAGCATAGCTGGACAAACAGCTAACGGTAGCAAAATTAAATCAACAAATGAAGTAACTTTCTACATCAAAAATGGTTGGTTACAACAAGCAAAAAACACTGGAAACTACAGAGGAAAATAATAATTCATTCTTTTTTTATTACTACTCTTCATCCCAGTTAACTTCTATAAATTTCTCTGGACTTTTTTCCTTTAAATGTTTTAGGTTAGGACAGCTTGATGTATGTATAACGACTCCCTTTGAGACACTCATATAGCCCTCAATTTCATCTGGATAAATTGGTTGACAACATTTTGCCATTTCATACTTCATACCGTTAAATCCTGATACTAGAACTTTAGATATTTTAGTTTTGGCTGTATTTGCTCTATTTTGCTTCTTGACAAGCTTTTCTTCTGCTGAATACGTATCAATTATATGATTAACAATACTATTGATTCTAACAGTACCGCTCTCAACAGCAACAAATAAACTATCGCCACTTTTCATATTAAACTTATTTGCTACTTCTACAAAATCAATTTCTTTAAGATCATAGCCTTTTAGCTCTTTAAGTAGCCTATCTTTGCCCAGAACTATATTATCTTCTTTGTTTTGCTCATTAAACCATTTAGTTACTCTAGATCTGTTCCTAGCAGAAGATAAATATCCTAGACTCTCTGAGGCCCAATCCTTACTTGGATTTGGCTCCTTTCCTGTCAGAACCTCAACTTTGTCACCAGTTTTTAACTTTGTTGTTAATGGAACTATCTTACCATTCAGTTTAATACCTTTAGTACGGTGACCAACCATTGTATGTACTGAATATGCAAAATCAAGAACTGTAGAGTCTTCAGCCAAATCAATTAACTCATTAGCAGGTGTGAATACATAAAGCCTCTTATTAAGCTCTTTTGTAATTTGACTATCATCTTCGTTGATTTCTTTTTCCCATTCTAGAAGAGATCTTAACCATGCCACTCTAGCTTCATAAGATGCATCAAACTTAACACCCTCTTTATAACGCCAATGCGCAGCAAAGCCAAGTTCTGACTCCTCATGCATTTTGTGCGTTCTAATTTGAACCTCAATATTCTGCTGACCTGCTTTGACAACAGTATGTATAGATTTATAACCATTAGATTTAGGATTCGCGATATAGTCACTAAATTCTTCAGGAATAGGCGAGTATAGATTGTTAACTTCAGCTAGTACCTTATAACACTCGTCAACATTATTTGTTATAACCCTAACCGCTGTAATGTCGTACAGCTCATTGATATTTTGATAACCTTTGTTTTTGAACTTTTTATATATACTATATATATGTTTAACTCTACCCTGAATGCCCGCATCCAAACCATATTTCTTAAGTATTTGCTTTAACTCATCGATAACATGATTAAGAAACTCTTCTCTTTCTTTACGTGTAAAACCTAGACTCTTAGCTATCTTTTTATATTCTTCTTGCTTCAAAAAGAAAAAAGCTCTATCTTCTAACTCCCACTTAACAGCCCCTAATCCAAGCCTATTTGCTAATGGTGCATAGATATCTAGAGTTTCTCTAGCTATAACTCTTTGTGTATTACTATTTAATGACTTTAGATGCCTTATAGTACATAATTTATCAACTATCTTAATTAAAACGATTCTGACATCTTCTATGATTGTCAAAAGCATTTTTCTAAAAGTATCTATTTGCTCTAATGAAATATTATCTGAACGATACATTCTAATAGCTGACATTTTGCGAGTACCTTGCAAAATTTTAACTACTGTCTGATTAGTAGCTTGCTCAACATCTTCATCAGATATATCACCAAAATTATATAGTTCATATAAAATACCTGCTGATACTGATTCTTCATCTGCTTTGATTTTAAAAAGCATATATGCCATCTCGATAGCATATAAAAATGAACTAATACCGGTTGGATGACGTACTGATTTGGCACTCTTGCTTTTCAGAAGCTCTAATGACGCTGCTATAATTCCAAACTTATCGCTAGTATAAAAACTTTTAAGCTCGGATATTAAAAGATCATCTTTTATCTGACCATCACTATCCAAAAGTTTAGAGTCAATAACTTGCATAATTTCCCACTTTTTTAAAAAAAATACAAAGTCAGTCTATAAGCCGGGTTCTGTAATAGACAGTCATTTATCTAGACTTGCTGTTACCAACAAGCTCAAGCGACCTACCCTGCTACAATGCGAGCAACATCTTAGTAGCGCTATTTGGTCTTGCTTTAGATGGGGTTTACAATGCCATTGAGTGTTGCCACCAATGCGGTGCGCTCTTACCGCACCTTTTCACCCTTACCTTTTAAACAAAGGCGGTATACTTTCTGTTGCACTTTCCGTAGGCTCACGCCCCCCAGACGTTATCTGGCATCTTGCTCTATAAAGCCCGGACTTTCCTCACTTATAAAAAGCGCGACTGTCCGACTGACTTTGTATTATTAGCTTTCTCTAATTTTTGCTAACTCAATGTTGTAATTAGATTTTACCGAATTATATTCTTCCTGCAAAGCAGATATCTTAGCATTATACTGCTTTTTTATTCTTATAACTTCAGATTCAAGATTCATTCTATCGTTACTTAGTTTTAGTCTGTATTTATTATATTCCTCTTGTAGACTTATCCTATCACAGCGAACAGCCTGTATTAGATTAAATATTTCAACTAGTTCATCTGGAAACTGCTGAAGTTTTTGAACACTAAACTCAGTTACATCAGGTTTTCTGTTATTATGGTTATTTGCAAATTGATAACTACCACTAACATGTGATCTTTTTTTGTAATCAAAAGTAGGTTTTTTCATAGAAATATAAAAGATTTGAAAGTTAATAAAATTATATATGAGGTAATCTACCAAAGGCTACTAATAATTGCAACGCAATAATACCTACACCACAGAATAATATCAAAGATAAATAAAACTTACTGATAATACTATTTTGCCCCTGCTTAGACCTTATAACCCAAACCATTAGTGCAGGTTGCACAATCAAAAGCACAGACACAAAAATACTTGCATATCCCAGAGCTGCTATAAAACTATTAACAAAATATATCGCAAAGAATAATGGAGGTAATAGCGTAACGACCAAAGTAATCAGCTTTTTTCTAGAATTTAGAGCATACAAATCTTGATTAAATGAGAATAATGCTAATGCCACACCGAGAAAAGATGTAATAATTGCAAAATTCTCAAAAAGTCTAATAAAAACTAATGGAGCCCTTTGCCCTAAACTTACATAGGCTTCTGCTAATGTTTTACCTGAATGACTTAGATCAATAAAACCATTGCCACCATATAAATTTATAGTCCCTAGAGTTGCCATAACCCAAACCAAGTAGACAACTAGTGGAGCTAATGCCCCAACAGCTACCGTTCTTTTAAATACAATATCATTTTCAAAATAGTTCCTAATCGCAGGAATCACAATATGAAATCCAAAAGATGTTACAAGTATTGGGATAGAAAACCAAACATATTCAACACCTAATGCTCTACTCTCTAATATAGCTGGGCGTATTTGTGGAGCAACAAAAGATATAAACAATACAAAAGCCAAAACTTTAAGACTCAAGAATAGCTCATTAACTCTAAATACAACCTTGATTCCTTTATAAATGAAAAATCCAAAAATAAATGTAAATAGAAGCTTTGCAAAACTATCACTTTCAAAATTAAACCAACTAGTGATATATGTCTTAAAAAGCTGTCCCCCCATAAAGATATAAGCTGTAAGCAACGAATAGAGCAATAACAAATAAAACAATAAATTCATTACTCTACCAGACTTACCTAGTATATTATGAGCAATTGAATCCATATCAGTACCTAATGGCTGTGAAACATTTGCTTCGACAATCAATAAAGCTGTTGCATACATTATAATCCAAACTAGAAAGAGCGCCATAAGCGCATAGTTAAACCCAACAGCTGCTACTGCAAACGGAATACCAAGCATGCCAGCACCTATTGCTGTACCAGCTATGATAGCTACTGCGCCTATCTGTTTAACCTTCGAAACATCCTTCACCGACTTTCTTCTCACTTGGTAATTACAAAACACTAAATTATAGCAATTTTAATTAAAAAAAGGCAACCCAGACTGCTTTGTCAGAACAAATATCACCATCAAAAATACACTGTAGAGATTATTTTTTGATACCTTAATTTAATAAAAAATATGCTAAAGTATAAGTGTGAGTATTTACAAAATACTCACGAAATAGAATTATTTTAATTTTTATGAAGAAGGAGATCAATTATGAGATCAAAGAAAAAAATATTAATAAGCAGTATCTTGGCTGCAATATTCTGTTATGTAGTACCCGCAAACTCAGCGACGACATATCAACAAGGAAAATCCTATACAGCTGGACAAATTGTAGTAGGTACAGATGGCAATCAATATCAATGTAAACCATTCCCTGCTAGTGGATGGTGTGGAATGTCTGCGTCACATTATGCTCCTGGTAGTGGTAGCCATTGGCAAGATGCTTGGACAGAAATAAGTAATGCCAACACATCAGATAACAACCAGACTCCTACAGATAATACCAACACTAACACAAATAACAACAATCCTGGAAACTCAAGCAGCTCTAACACTAGTGGTTCTTGGCAGACCAATAAAGTCTTTGTTGGTGGAGATCAGGTTACATACAATGGTAAAGTATATAAGGCTAAGTGGTGGACAAAAGGTGACACTCCGGGCTCTGCAAATGTATGGGAACTAATTGAATCACCCAATACTGATGACTCTACAAATAATAACAATACTCAAGATAGTATCAATAATAGCGATAACCAAAGTTGGGATAGTAATAAAACATATTCCCAAAAAGGCGATGTTGTAGAATATAAAGGTATATTGTACGAAAATCAATGGTGGACAAAGGGTGATACTCCTGGTAATGCTCAAGTATGGAAAAAAATTGGTCCTGCTCCAGATAATGATGACAATAGCAATAATACAGAAGATACCAACAATGTTGTAAAAGCTGCTGTAATAGTAACTGGTTTAGGACAAAATACAGAAACTGTAATCTTCACCTCAATACAAGACTCCACGCTCGTAAAATCTTATGAATTTAAAGATGGTACTAACGAAATAAACCTACCAGTGGGTAATTACAGCATCATCGATGCATCTCCTGAAAGTAGTAAATTACTAAAACTTGATGGAGAAATTGTAGCAGTGACTAAGGATGCTCAAATAACCCTAGCATATGAGAATTATACATCAGATGAAGACCATTCAGAGGTAACTAATTCTGAACTAGAAAAGCTATTGCCTTTCAGTGATTTTGAAAAAGCATTTCCATATGCCACAAACGGAGCATGTACAGCCAAAAATAATGGCCTAAAAGGTTTATATGATGGTCTAATAGCTGCTGCTGCCAACTTCCCTAGCTTTGCTAACCCAGAAGCCATTCCTGATAGAGTTGCCCAAAGCCAGCAACAAAAAATAGAGCTAGCTAAACGAGAAATTGCAGCATTTTTGGCAAATGTATCGCAAGAAACAAATGGTGGCTGGGCTACAGCCCCGGGCGGTAAATATGCTTGGGGACTATGTTTTATAGAAGAGGTCGGATGTCAAAACGGTGATTGCTCACAATATACTGACCAAAATCCTAGAAACCCAGCCCACAAGGGAGTTCCAGGACAATTTTACCATGGTAGAGGTATGATCCAACTATCGTGGAACTATAACTACGGTCTATTCCAAGATTTCTATAATGAGAAATTTGCAGGTAACAACCCTATCAACCTACTTGCTAACCCAGGCTTAGTACTTAGGGACTACAAAATAGCATGGACTTCTGCATTATGGTTTTGGATGACTCCACAGCCTCCTAAACCATCAGCTCATGATGCTTTACTGGGTATTTGGAGACCAAGTAATGATGACTTAAATGCTAATCGTGTGCCGGGTTTCGGCATGACTGCAAATATTATAAACGGGGGAATCGAGTGTAATAAAGGTGGAAATACCGAATCTTATCAAGTTAGTAATAGAAATAACTTCTACACCCGTTTAGCTGATATCATCGGAACATCTACTGGTGATAACTTGGGTTGTAGAAATATGAGAAGTTACTAGCCTATAAAATATAAGAATAGTAATTAATAACTTTATTATCATAATTAGTACTACTCCAATAAAAATCTAATCTACATATAACACTTTGTCTTTTTGCTCAAATTTATATTTAATTCATAACTTGAGCTGATAACCTAAATTTCATAATTTCTTTGTTGATTTTGATAGCAGATAAAGACAAACTTGCTAATTAAATTTCTAAATCATATTTAAAAAATATCATGAATATACAAAGAAAGGCCGTATTTGCCCTTTTTATAGTCACCATTCTTTGGGGAACAACATTTCCTCTAGTTAAGATCTCTCTTGAGTATGTCTCACCTGGGCTTTTTGTAGCTTTTAGACTAGGGTTATCATGCTTATTATTCTTACCTTTAATTTTAAGAGCTAAGTTTCATAATAAGCTCTACTTACTAAAAGTAGGGGCTATATTTGGCTCACTTGAAGGTATGAGTTTTTATTTTCAGACTCAAGGACTATACACCGTTTCATCAAGTGTTTCTGCATTTTTGACAGCCTTGAGTGTAATTATGATTCCTTTCATAGGAAGTCTTTTTAAGGTAGATCGATTAACAATTTATGGAATGGTTGCTTCTGGTGTTTCATTATTAGGGATATACGCACTATCTGGCGCAAGTTTTGATAACTTTACTATAGGTTATCTTTGGTCAGTATTATGCGCTCTGATGTATGCTGTATCAGTGGTATATCTTAGCTATGAAACCAGAAAAGATCATCGCAGCGAAGCTTTTAAAGACTTGCGTCTACTAATAATACTGCAAGTAGCTTTTGGTATACCTATGCCTTTGATAACAGATGTATCATCGTTTATGTATCTTCACTTTAACTATATATTAGTAATCGCTATAGTTTTTTGCTCAATTTCAACAATTACTTGCTACTACTTACAGAACACTTATCAAAAACACCTAAGTATGTCTCAAGTTGCTGTTATCTTCTCTTTTGAGCCTATTTTTGCGACAATTTTTGGAAAGCTTATCAATGATGAAAAAATATATTTATCAACGATTATTGGAGGCTCATTAATACTTGTGAGCTATTTTATAATTGAAATAGGAAATAGAAAAAGGCAAGTCTAAGCTCTTGGATCAAAATTCATTTTTTCTTGCATTTGTTTATAGAACTCTTTTTTCTCATCAGTATCAGCAGCTGGTAATTTGACATCATAGACAATATAAAAATCTCCATCCCCAAGACCTTTACCTTTGATACGCATTTTACGACCAGATTGACTACCTTCTGGTACTTTCATTTTCTTCTTACCATATGGGGTAGCTATTTCTAGTGATGTACCAAGAGCCGCCTCCCAAGGTGCTATATTAATATGCTCATAAATATCATTGCCATCAATCTTATAGTTTTTATGATCGACCACTTCAACTTTGATATATAAATCTCCAGCTGGAGCGTTTGCTCCAATGCCTGCACCACCTTTACCTTTGACACGTAGTTTTTTACCATTACCCATAGCGGGTGGTATTTTGACATCTACACTTTTGTGCTGCATAGTTGGCATACCGTTAGCACCTGCTTCTTGATAGCTATACGAAACTGTTCTAGAGCCACCTTTGATAGCATCTTCAACATTCAAACGTAAAGAGATATTTATATCCTCACCTTTTCTAGCTCTTGGTTGACCTCCACCAAAGCCTCTTGCACCAGCTCCACCGCCACCAAAAAGATCTCCAAAAATATCACCTAAATCCTCGAAATTGAAACTTTGAGAGCTTCCTCCACCTTGAGAAAAACCTCCAAAGCCGCCTCCAGCCCCACCAAAACCGCCTTGCTGAACTTTGTCCCAGTTTTCTCCATACGCATCATATAGTTTTCTCTTTTCTTTATCACCTAAGACATCATAAGCTGTTTGAATTTCTTTAAACTTATCTTCAGCCCCTTTTTCTTTGTTGACATCTGGATGGTATTTTTTTGCTAATCTTCTATATGCTTTTTTTAACTCAGCTTCTGAAGCATCTCTACTAACTCCTAGTAAAGAATAATAATCTGCCATATTTTAAACTCCCAAATACTTTCAAACATATCCAACAAATAGATAATATGGATACACAATTAATGTTATAAAATTTCCTGCTATTAGATATAGGGATTAATCAGCGAAAAACAAGTGATATGGTTAAATTATCTAATTTTATTGCTGAATTGTCGCAATACTATAAATAACACCAGCAAGTAATGCCCATAAAGAATTAAAAACAATATTCATAACAAATACTGCTGTGCCAGCATTTATAGCAAAGAAACCTTGACCAGCTAATGGCATTTTAACCAAAAAGTTAAACAATATAACAGCTAAACCAATAACTATACTTTTGATAAGAATATTTTTGGATATCGGTAATGCAAATAATATAGCCCAAACACCACCCCACACCATTAAGCGATAAAGCGTATATTTAAATTCATCATTAAGCTCAACTCCATGCTGACGAATAAAAATAAACAAAAAATATAAAACACAGGCACTAATTAATCCTGCCATAAAGCCCACAAAAGTTTTATTTAAAAAATTTCTCATTATAATTGCTCCTTAATTTTTTCGTGACAATAAAATTCATAACAACGATACAGCGTAGTCCATAAAACTAACAGTGTATAAATCAAGCCTAGTACAAATACTGTACTCGGTAATAAAATCATAACTATAAAAAAGATAAATGTTTCAGCTCTTTCAATTAAACCTGGGCTATAGTAAAAGCTTTTAGAAGACTCTTTTTGACTGAATATCCCTACTAGCAAAAAACTACTAATACAGACAATAATAGACATCATCATTAATAAACCAACCCATGCAATATCAAGTTGATTGATAAAAATAACGATAATAATAAAACTCTCTACAAAACGATCACTTAATATATCTAACATAGTTCCAAATGATGATGAGCTATTTTGTAGACGCGCAACTGAGCCATCTAAAATATCTAGATATCCTGATAACAGTAGCAAAAACACACACAAGTATTGGTTTATAAAAAATGATACTGCAGCAACTAAACCACAGATTAAAGATAGTATTGTAATCAAGTTAGGCTCTATTATAGGCGCTACAAGCTTAGCGACATTATCAACAAAGATTTTCTGAAAAGTTGGTCTGATTTTTTGTTCTATCATAGCCTTTTACCAAATACTTTCATTAACAGTCTAACTAAGCGTCTAACTTTGTTACTATATAGCTTCGGTGTGAAATAACTTCCAGCAATTCTTTTATTTAGCTCACTCAAAGTTGGATACGCCACAATATGAGAGGCTATATCTTTTATCTTTAATTTATTTTTGACTGCTAAAGTCCACTGTACAATTAGCTCACTAGCGCTTTCACCAACAATAGTAACCCCTAATATATATCCTTTTCGGCTAATAGCCACTTTGACTAAGCCATTAGTTGCTAGACTTGCGACTGCTCTATCATTATTTTGATATGACAATTTCAGAACTTTTGCACCCTGATCTTGAGCCTGTGAGATATCTTGACCAACATGCGCGATTTCAGGACTAGTATATATAGACCATGGCAAGCTACTATAATCAACTTTTGCTGGTAACTTGAATAAGATATTTTGGATCACTATACCAGCATGATAGCCTGCCACATGAGTGAACTGATATCCTCCAGTGACATCGCCTATAGCATAGATATTTTTATAGTTTGTTCTCAAGCGCTTATCAACATTTATACCTCTAGAAGTATATCTAACACCCACATTATCTAGATTTAACTTAGCTAAATTTGGCTGTCTCCCAGCTGCAACTAATAGATGCGAGCCTTCGTAGTACTTATCGCCACAACAAACATTTATCTGTTGATTTTGCTGTTCAATCTCTGTGATATTTACATTTGTAATTATATTGATACCTAAACGATCAAACTCCTTAATCACAACTTTGCGACATTCACTATCAAGCATACCTAAGATAGTATCGGAAGCTTCAAAAATTGTAACTTGGCTACCCAACAAAGCATAAGCCTGTGCTAGCTCTACACCTATAGGTCCACCTCCGATAATCATCAAATGTTCTGGCTTTTCTTTAAGCTCAAAAATTGTTTCATTGGTTAGATAGTCAATCGTATCTAAACCCTTAATATTAGGAATACTTGCTCTTGAACCAGTAGCTATAACAATATATTTAGCCTTGATAATTTTATCACCAGCTTTGACTGTATAGCGATCAACTATCTCGGCATATTCTTGGATAACTTTAACCCCTAATTTCTCAAAACGCTCGACTGAGTCATGTGGCTCTATTTTTGCTATAGTAGCTTTGATATGTGCTTGTACCTTGGCGTAATCAATATCTATGCTATCTACATTTATACCAAAGTCTTTAGCCTTATTTAATTTTGTAATAACTCTTGAAGCTTCTATGATTGCCTTAGATGGTACACAACCATAATTAAGACAATCACCTCCCATCTTGCCACCTTCACAGAGAACTACACTTGCACCCATTTGTACTGCACCAGCTGCTACAGAAAGTCCACCTGAACCACCACCAATAATACAAATATCTGTTTTAATCATAGCTACTTTCTCTTTTTAATAATTACTGGAACAATTGACAGTACTGCCAAGGCTATTAATGGCAAAATAAATTGAGGCTCTAATATGATGCCTAAGTTAATATCTGCTCCTTGCTGAATTACATAAGCAAAGCTTGTACCAACCCATACATAAACAACACTACCAGGAATTATCCCCAGTAGTGTTGCCCAGAAAAAATCTCTGAATTTCACACCAAACATACCCGCTGCGATATTTATAATAAAAAATGGAAATATAGGTATCAATCTAAGTATTAATAAATAATTAAAGACATCTTTTTCAAAACCTCGTCGCATTTTTTCGATACTGCCTTTAGCCTTGTTCCTTAGTGAATCTCCCAACGCTGTTCTAACAGCAATGAAAACTACACTTGCTCCTAATGTTGCAGCCAATACAACAATAATTGAACCTAATACCAAACCAAATAGTAAACCACCTAACAAAGTCATAATAGTAGCCCCTGGTATAGATAATGCTACAACAACTATGTATGCAACCGAAAACACTAACATACAAGCTAAAAAATGCTGATTAGCAAAGTCTAATATTGTTTGATAATTATTTTTGAGTGCTTCAAGAGACAAATACTGCTGCCCCCCAAAACTAAAGAAAGAAATTATACCAATGATTAGTACTGCTATTGGAAAAAATTTATAAAATTTACTATTTGCCATTACTTCGCTATTATCTAATGTATCTAAATTACATAATATACTTATGCTCAAAGAAACTCATCAAATTTATTTAGCCACAATTAACAAAGGAAATTATAAAACAGTATTTTATACCGAAGAAATTAAAACCCCTATTGGTAATCTTATTGCTATTGCTGATGATAATCACCTATATGCTTGCTTTTTTATTAATGATTCAAATATATGCGCTATAGAAAAATTATTAAAAACTTATAATGCGAAAATATCATTCAAAACAAATGACATAACCAACCAAACTAGAAATCAACTTGATAAATACTTTGACAAAGAATTAAAAACATTTTCTATCCCCTTACAACTAACAGGCACTGAGTTTCAAAAACAAGTTTGGCATGAGCTGATAAAGATCCCTTATGGAGAAACAATCAGCTATCGTAAAGAAGCTACAAATATTGGTAAACCAACTGCTTTTAGAGCTGTAGCTAATGCTAACGGTAAGAACCTATTACCCATAATTATTCCTTGTCATCGAGTAATCAACTCCAACGGTAAACTTGGTGGCTATACTGGTGGATTATATAAAAAAGAGTTTTTGTTAAATTTAGAAGCTAATTAGCGCTTAGAAGCAACTCTTGCATGTAAGGTTTATTATAAAATTCTTTTTCTATGTAACCAAATCCATATCAATGGAATTGCTATAATTATAATATCCGCTACAACCAAAATCATAGTATATTGTAAGACATTCTTAACATGCGAGAAGCTTGGTGGAAATAACCCAAGTATAAAGCCTAACATACACATAAATATTGCAACTAAAGACATGGTTACAAGTAGCCAATTAGAATTTCTCCTACCTACATGAAATACTCGATGAGTATCTGGTTGGGTAAACCTAAGTCTAATCGCTGCAGCAAAAACCATTATCCACATAACTACAGTGAACTGTGATGTAATAGCAATCAATAACGCAAATGCTGCATATACTGAAGGCATTACTAAGAATACCGAAGATAAAACCAAAACTATCAAAATCTGAATAACTAGCATATTTACTGGCATGCCAAATCTATTTTTACCTGCCATAATTCTTGGGAAAAGCTCCTGTTCTGCTGCTGTCTGCATACCACGAGCAGGTCCTAACACCCATGTACTAAGAGCAGCTAACATACCCAAACTTATCATTATCACAACTACCGGCTTAACATTACCTAAACCTATTATGTTTAATACTTGTGAGATACCCTGTATCAAACCATTTAAAACATTAACATCTTGTACAGGAATAATAATATTTAAACCAACCGTTGTTAAAATAGTTAATGATACTATTATCAAAGTAGCTATAAGTATTGATTTGGGAATATTTTTCTGAGGATTTTCGATATTTGTCATATGGAAAGCTACTGACTGAATACCTGAGTATGAAGATAAAGTCTTAACTAAAAGAGCATAAGTACCTACAGAAAACACTGGTAAAAGATCACTAAATCCATGATATTCTAAATTACTTTGCCCAGTAACTAAGAAATATACTGCACCAGAAACTAATAGTACTCCTGGTATTATCATACCAAAGACTGCACCAATTATATTCAATAGTACTACTTTGCGCATTGGTAAAAAGTTAAATAAACTTATAGCGATAAATACAGCAACCATTATTAACCAAAAAGTAATACTTGTTTGAGTATTCTCAGCAAAACCTCTAAAGCCAATATATGAAAATGTCGCGATTAATGCTGTCACCGAACTTGGGAAGCCTACTACATTATTAAACCACTCCAACCACATCGCAAGTACACCGGCTTTTTCACCAAGACCTGCCTTAACCCAGCTAAATACACCGCCATTATTTTGCGTTATCATACTACTAAGCTCAGCACAGATAAGTGATGTTGGTAATAGAAATGTAACTGCAGCAATTAGATAAAAGAAAACACTTTGTAAACCAATTGTTGCCATATAAGCTATCGAACTTAAACTAATTATCGCTGAGATATTTAGCATTGTTAGCGATAGTGTCGAAATTTTTTTGTTAGATATATGCATAATTTAAATAAACCTTATATAAAATACTCTTGAACAGTTGGTCTTAGATTATATTCACTAGCTAAAACCTTACCATAAGCTCCTGCTGAATATATAGCTAATAAATCACCACGCTTTATTTTAGGAAGCTGATAATATTTTGCAAATACATCACTGGATTCACAGATAGGCCCAACTATATGATAATGTTGCTTTTCATCAACACTTTCATCAACCAAAGCCTCAATCTTATGTTGTGCTTGATACAATGCTGGTCTAATAAGCTCTGTCATACCTGCATCTATAATTACAAAATGAGTATCTTGAGTCACTTTATTAAATAATACCTGTGATACAAGTACACCTGACTGCCCTACTAATGATCTACCAAGCTCAAAATGTAGCTTAACATCATCACAGTACTCAAAAAACTCTCTAAATCTAGCAAAATAGTTATCAAAGTCTACTATAGGATTATGCTGTGGATTTTGGTAATCAATCCCTAAACCACCACCAAAATTAATATGCGCAATATTAATATCATTTTGCTTGAGAAGTTTTATATGCTCATTTGTCGTTATAGCTAGTGATTGAAAAACTTGATAATTCAATATCTGTGAACCGACATGATAATGCAATCCTATAATATTTATGTTGTCAAAGTTTTGAAAATCATTTTTTAACCAGTTAAGAATATTATCAAAAGCAATACCAAACTTATCATCAAACTGCCCCGTACTTATATAATGATGAGTCTGTGCATCTATATTTGGATTAACTCTCAGACAAATATTTACCTGTTTATTCTTCGAGGATGCTATTTGGCTAATAACCTCTACCTCTTCTAAAGACTCACTATTGAAAGCAAAAATATTATTATCAATAGCTAACTCAATCTCCCAGTCAGCTTTGCCAACTCCTGCAAAAACAATATACTGAGGATCTACATTCTGCTCAAGCACCCTTCTAATCTCACCGCCACTTACACAATCAATCCCCATACCATATTTCTTAGCAATATTTACTATCTTTGGATGATGATTTGCCTTAATTGCATAATGAATCTCAGCGTTTTTGAAATTTTTATCTAATGCTTTTTTTGCACTAACAAATGTATCTTCCAAAAGTGTACTATCGTATATATAACATGGTGTCGTGAGTTTATGCTCTTTTATATAATTAGCTAGTCTAGCTCTATCAAAAACTATATAGTTACTCATTTAATTATCCTTTTTAATATAAAATCGGCAACTGCCAATCATCTTGTACTTGTTTATAAATATCTTGAGTTAATTGCACCAATATAGGATTTTTATTCATATCCAAATAAGATTGAATATCTCTAATATCATCCTCTGCTATAGCAGTACATCCTTCTGTACCTGTCGTCGGAGACTTCCAGATATGCATAAAAATACAAGAGCCTTTTTTGGCTATCGCTGGATTAGTATTGTACAAAATCTCTACACCATATTTATAGATAGCAATCTCTGACATATTTTCAGCTGATAGCCAATCCTTATCATCAATAAGATTACTATTAACTATTTGGTTATAGTATTTTGAATTACTATCATCTACACATTCGATTCCAGTATTTAATTGTACATATTCAACTGCTGAGATATTAGCAAATCCAAAAGTTTTACCAATATCGAAAATACCTGCTGGTGAATTACTATCACCTTCTTTTTTTAAGTCAGCATCTGCTAGGTTTTGATATATGCTATCTGCCCAAGCTAAGCCATTTTTACCAACTACTACAGCAGTTGCTAATTTCTTAGCCAACCAATTATTTTGATTGTCTTTTTCAAAAAACCAAAGCTTCCCCGATACACTCTGCCAATTTGATGTGGTTACTACAATTAATTGCTTAGCCTTTGATATTTTTTGTATACTTAGATTTTGACTAACCATTTTGTCCTCCTAGACTTCAATCAATAAAATAAATTTAAAGGATAAGAGGTTTTCGCTTAGTGTATGTTTTATGGTTTTTGGGTATTAATGAATAATTTATTTTGAAATAAAAGTTTGAAATACACATACACTATTCTCCTAATGTTAGAGGTTCCAAATACGACTCATAAAGTTATAACCAAATGACATACTCATGCTCTATTCCTTTTGGTTTAATTTAACGAAAAATATCATTTATCTCATTAGACTAAACAATAATCAATAAGTTGTAAAATATTTTGTATATTAAATTAGATTATTTGGTTTTTATTAATAAAATATTATTATAAAATCATGTTAATTAAACCAAGTTCGTTGTAAACTGATTTGGTAAAATGCAAACTTGTATATGTAGGATATTCTCTTATATTTTATTCATCATGAAAGATCATGACTGAGTTTACTTGGTATATGAGAAATATTCTAAATAAATTTTCAAATCACAAAGGAGATGCATAAATGAATGCTCAGAAATATATTGATAGCGTAATTGCTGATGTTGAAAAAAGAGACGGACATGAAAAGGAATTCATCCAAGCCGTTAAAGAAGTATTTTCTACTCTTAAACCAGCTCTAGAACAAAACCCTAAGTATATCGAAGAAAATATCTTAGGACGTATTGTTGAACCTGAAAGAGGCATCTCTTTTAGAGTACCATGGGTTGATAGAAATGGTGACGTACAAGTTAACAGAGGTTTCAGATACCAGTTTAACGGAGCTATCGGTCCTTTCAAAGGTGGTATTAGATTCCATCCTAGCGTATATTCTGGAATCATCAAATTCTTAGGTTTTGAGCAAGTTTTCAAAAATAGCTTAACTACACTTCCAATGGGTGGTGGTAAAGGTGGTGCTGACTTTGACCCTAAAGGCAAAACAGAGCAAGAAATCATGAACTTCTGTCAAAGTTTTATGATGGAATTACAGCGTCATATTGGTCCAGACAGAGACGTTCCTGCTGGAGATATTGGTGTTGGTGGTAGAGAAATTGGCTATATGTATGGCCAATACAGAAGAGTAAGAAATTCTTTTGAAAATGGTGTATTAACTGGTAAGTCGTTAGAGTCTGGTGGAAGCTTGATTCGTCCAGAAGCTACTGGTTACGGTGCTGTTTTCTTCTTAGATGAAATGCTCAAGCATGATGGTGAAACTATGGAAGGTAAAACTATTGTGACATCTGGCTATGGTAACGTTGCTTGGGGTGTATGTAAAAAAGTTGCACAACTTGGTGGTAAAGTTGTTACTATTTCTGGCTCAAAAGGATTCGTACATGATCCTGAAGGTATCACAACAGATGAGAAGATTGAATTCTTACTTAAAATTCGCGAAGGTAAAGCTTCTATGCAAGACTATGCTAAAGAATTCAATGCTAGCTGGCATCCAGGTGAGAAGCCTTGGGGAATCAAAGCAGATATCGCTATCCCTGCAGCTACTCAAAATGAAATTGATGTTGAAGAAGCTCAAAAGCTTATTGATGCTGGTGTTAAATATGTTGTTGAAGCATCTAACATGCCTACAACTAACGAAGCAATCGAATTCTTAATGAAAAAAGGCGTATGCCTAGCTCCAGGTAAAGCTGCCAATGCTGGTGGTGTTGCGGTTTCTGGTTTAGAAATGAGTCAAAACTCTGCTAGATTAGCATGGACAGCAGAAGAAGTTGAAGCTAAGTTACAACAAATTATGGCTAACATATTCCACGCTTGTAAGTTTGCTAGTAGCAAATACAACCTAGGATACAACTTGGTTGCTGGTGCAAACTTGGCCGGCTTTGAGAAAGTTGCAGAAGCTATGATTCAACAAGGTAGATATTAGTATCTAAAATTTATATTACATATATACTGCTAGTGACTATTCAATCACTAGCAAAATCTGCTAAAATCACTTTCTCTTAAGGTTCTTTCTTAAAACAAATTGATTAAACAAAATAATTTTACGTCCAATAACTATAAGCATAGGGTAAGAATGCTTATATTACTGTCATTCCCCATATTGATGGGCATGAGTATAGATTTATTTGCACCATCTTTACCAGGTATAAGTATTTCATTAAATACTACAGCATCTATTTCAAAGATGGTGATCTCAATATATCTTATAGGATATGCTATTGGTAATCTGCTAATAGGTATCGTTACTGATGGTATAGGTCGCAAAGTTCTACTTAGATCATCATGCGTACTATTTGTCATAGTTAGCTTACTACCTACTCTAATACCAAACGAATATGTATTGCTAGGTTCAAGATTTTCTCAAGGGTTCATTATGGGTTCAATGGGAGTTGTTACTCGAGGAGTTTTTTCAGATATTCTGCCACCTGAGAAGCTACTAAAACTTGGGCCTACAATGGGATTTTTATGGGGATTAGGACCTATTGCAGGACCTATAATCGGTGGCTTCTTACAAGATGCTTTTGGTTGGAAATCTGGATTTTACTTCTTTAGCATAGCAGTAGCATTGCTGACAATATTAGTTTTTATCTATATCCCAGAAACTCTTAGCAAAAAATCAAAACTAAGCATAACTAAAATCAAACAAGATATAATAGAGGTTGTAACTAATAGAGAATTCATGACTCTCTGTGTAGCTATGGGGATAGCTTATTCACTTATCATTAGTTTCAATACTTTGGGACCTTTTTTAATTCAAGATGTAATGGGATATTCAGCCGCTTACTTTGGTAAATTAGCTATATTTTTAGGCTGCGCTTTCCTACCAGCACCGATACTTGGGCGTAGATTATTAGATCACTATTCTGTTGGTAAAATATTTTTTGTAGTTATACATCTATTTATAGTATTGACTAGTATTTTCTTTATAATTAGCTTAATAAGCAATAATATATCTTTGATCATTATTGCTACTATGGCTGTTTATTTCACATGTGGATCAATTTTTCCATTATCGATGGGTAAAGGTATATCAATGTTTCGCCATATCCCTGGAACTGCAGCAGCAATTATGTATTTTGTGAATATCTCAATGACTAGTCTAACATCATTTTTACAAAGCTACGTTCATGCTCACAGTATTACAAATATTATAAGCATTTACTTGGTTTTAATGTTTATAATTGTTGGGTTATACTGGTATAAACTAAAGGATCTTTAAAGTCTTATGTCTATAAAAAGCTATGATGTAATAATAATTGGTGCAGGCGCTGCTGGACTTATGTGTGCTATAGAAGCTGCTAAAAGAGGGCGTAGTGTACTAGTATTAGACCATGCCAATAAAGTAGGCAAAAAGATTCTAATGTCTGGTGGTGGAAGGTGTAATTTCACAAATTATAACATAGCCGCTGATAGATACTTAGCAGATAATCAACACTTCATGAAATCCGCACTATCAAGATATACCCAATGGGATTTCATCAGCTTGGTTAGTGAATACAACATTCCTTATCATGAGAAGACTCTAGGCCAGCTTTTTTGTGATAACAAAGCTAAAGATATCGTTAATATGCTTCTAGATGAGTGCCAAAAATATCAAGCTAAGATACAACTACATACAACTATTGATAGCGCCATAAAAAAAGAAGACTTATTTTATCTAAAATCTAATTCTGGCGAATATGTATGCCAGTCACTGGTGATTGCTACCGGTGGCTTATCTATACCTACTATGGGTGCAACTGGATTTGGTTATAAAATCGCTAAAAAATTTGGATTAAAGGTTAATCCTCAAAGAGCTGGTCTTGTGCCTTTTATTTTCAGCTCAGAAGATCAACAAAAGTTTGGACAATTACGTGGAGTATCAACTTATTGTAGAGTTTCAAACAATCGGGCAAGCTTCGACGAAAACATTCTTTTTACACATAAGGGATTAAGTGGTCCAGCAATTTTACAAATATCATCTTATTGGCATTCAGGAGAAAGTGTTGAAATTAATCTTTCTCCAAATATAAATATTGCTGATTTTTTGACTTCGAAAAAAGAACAAGGTTCAAAAGTCACTTTAAAAAATACTCTATCGGAGTTACTACCAAAAAATCTTATTAGTACATTTTTTGAGACATTTCTACTTGAAAAAAGAATTTGTGATTTGTCTGCTGAACAAATAAATAAGATTCATCAACAGCTCCATGAGTGGGTAATATACCCTCAGACAACAGAGGGCTACCGAACTGCAGAAGTTACCTTGGGTGGTATTAGTTGTGATGAAATATCGTCAAAAACTCTTGAAGCAAATAAAGTTAAAGGTTTATACTTTGTTGGCGAAGTTATTGATGTAACTGGATGGCTGGGTGGATATAATTTTCAATGGGCTTGGGCTTCTGGTTGGGCCTCGGGACAAGTTGTATAAATCTAATCGCTAAGCTATAATTAAATAAATATTTTTCGGGTCAAATATTTTAATATGAAAATACCTAATGAGAAAGAATTTGCTATAAAAAAAGCTATTCTAAAAGCTATTGAACAGGGCTATAGCGTTGCCCAATTAGCAGATGGTTTTGGAGTTTCTAGAAGTTTAATATACAAATATCGTAGGGCACTCAGAGATCAGGGTTTCATCAAAAAAAATGAAAATGATGTTTATGTTATAACTGAGAATAAATTTTCTATGAAACCCGAAGCCCCAAAAACTGCTAGCCTTGATTTAAAATATACTGATTTAAATGACCCAAATTTTTATTCTGAAGAAATACAACTAACTGAAACTGAAGAAGAGACTTCTCCTAATGAAGACTGTCTGCAAAGTAACGATTCAGAAAATATAGAATCTATTCAAAACTCAGTAGATCAAATGCATAAGCTTAACGAACTGAAGAGAGCCAATAAATCGCGAACTAAAAAAGGTTTTCTAAACAAAGTCTTTGGCAAAATAAAAAAGATAATTTAAGAAAATAACATGACAAAAATTATTGAAGACGTTGCAGAATTTGCACACAAAAACCATATATCAGAAGAAACTGTAAAAGAGTTAATTGCTCACTTTACTAATGATGTTGAGAAAATCCAAAAATTTATTTTAGAGAAAACAGAATGTATTTTTGATGCTAATATTAGAAATCTAGAAATAAAAGAAGCCCTTAAAAATCTTAAATAATTTTTGTCTTCAAAGTCATCTCTATGCTGCTATCGCTTGTGTAGTACTCTTCAAATTATTCAATGAATTCTTCGCATTAACAATATTAGGGCTATAAATATCTTTAGAATCTTGCAATGCTTTTCTTACTACACTTACATCTTGCCCTGAAGACTGAGACTCTTGTAAATTGGCGTACAATAATGCAATGATACCAGCAACATGAGGAGTAGCCATAGATGTACCTTGCATATAACCATATTCATAGTTATTTAGAGTAGAGTATATTTGGGCTGTTTTGCCATAATTATAACTATCTCCACCTGGAGCTCTAACAACTAGACTGTTTACTACCCACTTTAGTATCCCATCAGGTGCATAGTATGTCGAGTAAGGTGCTAACAATCCTTCCGGCCCTGTAGATTCAACAACTATAGCATTAATATCTCTACAGCCTGATGGTATGTCATTAAATAAATTTTTACCATCATTACCTGCGGCAATAACTACTGTCACACCTCTTTCATGTGCAGCTTGAATGGCCTCTTTCCATGCTGGGCATAATGTGCCCATATAGTTTTCTCTCCACTCATCTCGACTAACTATAGGCTGTCCAGTATATGGATCAATCCTAGACATCCCAAGGCTAAGATTAATAACTTTAACTGGAGCGCTGTTGTCCTCTAAATATTGGCCACTACTATTTTTTGCATATACCTGCGCTCCTGCTGCCCATTTGACAGATTCTAAAATAGCATAAGTATCACCGCTACCATCATCTCCTAAAGCCCTAATAGGCAAAATCTTAATACTATCTATTGGCCCTGCAACACCTTTGACTTTAGGACCATTTGCAGCCACTGTCCCTGCTACATGTGTACCATGAAAACTACCATTATCATAGATATTGCTAGATACTCTAAGCTCTCTATTCTTCATAAAAAAATAGTAATGGCTATGATCTCTATCTATTTTTTTTGATATATCTTCAGGAGCAGCATAAGCTAATCCTGAATCAATTACAGCGACATCAACTCTCTTTGGGTTATCTAAAACCAAGTCCCATGCACCATAAGCATCAATCCCACCTGTGACCTCTTTCGGACTCTGCATATCCCACTGTTGTCCCCAGCTTATGATGTTATTTTGAAAGTTAGTCGTATTGGTTGTTTGTGTATTGTTTAAATCATAAGCATACATTTTTGAATTTTTTGGGATAGCATATTCAACATTTGGATTACTATCCATAAAATTTTTGGCAGCGGCATAAGCATTATTGTTTGATACCTTTTGGGCTGCACTACTTGACTGAGTTTTTAAACTAGTAGTAGTTGGCCGTAAAGCCTGGCCATCACTTACTTTTACAACTTTTGTTCTCGAATCTATGTCTTCAAGGACTTGATAGTTTTGAACTGTACTCATAGTAGTTACAGAATTAGCACTAACAGTCCCTATTTTATTTTGATTATCTTTATACTTAACGATTAACTCAATATCGTTTGCATACGCTGAGGCATACAAAGAAGCTCCTATTAAAAATATTTTTTTAAACATATAGTTTGTCCTTAAGTTGTATATTTCACAAATTGTAAACCATCGATTATTTTAATGGTTTACAATATCATTATATAAAAGCAAATCTTTTTAAATATTTTTACAGCAGCTTAGAATTTAATTTTCCCTTATTTTGACTATTCGATAGACTTAAAATAAACTAACTTAGTAGGATACTTTAGATTTTATAAATATGGATAACAAAAAAAATATTCTAATAACAGGTTGTTCGCATGGCGGTATTGGCTACGCTACAGCCATCTATCTTCGAGATAAAGGATATCAAGTTTTTGCTTCTGCTAGAAAGAAAGAAGATGTAGATAAGCTCAAAGCTGAAGGCTTTGATACTTATCTGATAGATGTCACTAATTATCATCAGGTTGATCAGGCCTTAGAGGCTATTTTAGCTAAAACTGGTGGCAAATTAGATGCTGTATTTAATAATGCTGGATTTGGACAAGTTGGCGCATTAGAAGATATCGATACGCAATTTATCAAAAAGCAGTTTGAAACCAATATATTTGCCGTACACAATCTAACTAACAAAGCTATAAAAATCATGCGTAAGCAAGGTTATGGGAAAATAATACAGCATAGTTCAATATTAGGGCTTATTGGTATGAGGTTTCGCGGATCATACGTAGCTAGTAAATATGCACTAGAAGGTATGACTGATACTATGCGACTTGAGCTTAGGGATACTAATATTTTCATTAGCCTATTAAATACTGGACCTGTAACAAGCAAATTTAGAGAGAATGCTCTAAAGACTATCGATAATGTTGAAGTAGAAAATTCACCTCATAATAAAGAATACTATAGAATAATGCTTGGTAATCACAAACCTATCCCTTTTAACCTACCAGCAATTGAAGTAGCAAAAGTTGTTGAAAAAATTCTTGTAGCAAAAAAACCAAGACCTAGATACTTTATAACAAAAGCAACTTGGATTATGACTACTCTCAAAAGATTTCTGACAACAAAAGCTTTCGACAAGGTTGTAGGAAAATATTAACCATTATTTTCTAAACTTATACAAAAACCATCCTACAAATATAAAAATCATTGGCCCTAAAATTAGTTCTGATTCATATATTGCAATCTCATAAGCATCAGTCATATCGCTTGGAGGTTGAAAGCTAAATATTATACCTAATGATGTCGATACAAAAACTAGTACTGCAAACAGATATTTTATCTTATGATTCATAAGCTTGATATAAGCGATTACAAGATATAAATAAGGGATAAAATAAAGTACAGTTGCCATGAGAATCAAGATTTGATACATCGCATCAACTGATGGCAACAAGTTTGTAAATACGACTATAAAGGTGACCAACACTCCCATAAATATCAAAGCATTTCTTGGAGAATCGTGCTTGTTAGTTTTATGCAACCAGTCCGGCAAAATTCCTTTAGGAGTACATTTAAAAAACATAATAACAGGTGCTAATAACCAAATACTAACTGCGGCAAATTCAGCAAATGTTAATAAAAATGCCATGAGTTTAGGAAACCATGCCCAATGAAATTGATGACCTATAATCTCAAATGCAGTCATCAAACCAGATGCCTTACCAATATCATCTGGAGATGCTACCAGATTTAGAGCTACGGTACCTAGTATATATAGTCCAAGTAATATAAAAGCAGATAAAATCAAGCCATAATAGAGGTTTTTCTTAGCATCTCTAACAGAGTTGGCAAAAGTAGGAATTATCTCAATACCAGCCATAGCAAACATAATAATAGTCAAAGTAGAAAGATTGTCCCACGAGCTACCATGAGGAGCTATATTAGCCATAGAAAAATCAGTAGCACTATGCCCTACGGCTATATATGCTGCCACCCCTAAAATGATTATCACAATAGCAGGTATAAATGAGCCTAAAATACCTCCAATATCTACTAGATATTTATTTGCCTTTAGACCATAAAAGCTAATTACCGTAATCAACCAAAAAGCGATTAATACCACCACAGTAATATAATAATGATTCTCGACTAACTCAGGCTTACCAATGAAGTAAGCAAAATTTGTAGCCAAGAATATTAGAACTGCTGGATAGTAAAATATTGTATTAATCCAATAAAGCTATGCAACCATAAAGCCTGATTTTTCACCCAAAGCTCTAGTAGTCCAAGCATACATACCGCCCTCATCAGGATACTTACGTGACAACTGTGTAGCTATAACAACCAATGGTAGAAAAAATACTAAAGCTCCAAGTATCCAAAAGAATATTGCAGATGCCCCCAAGCCTGCGGCAACAGGTATCCAACGAATACCAAAGTTAGCAGTGACTGCCATTATAGTGACATCTTTTAATCCAAGAACTTTATTATCTGTTGAGATTGAACCCATAAAATATATTATTCGTTAATAATTCATAGAATGATTATATACATCATAATTAAGAATAAATATTCTAGAAGCTTATTTTTTAATGATGAATTTAATTTTTAGATAAAAGATATATGAGAATTTGAAATGTAGTCTTTAGATGATATCCAAAACATATCTAACAAGAGATACTTTTGGATATTAAGATTTTATTACATCATGCCTGGCATACCGCCCATGCCACCACCCATAGGAGGCATAGCTGGAGCATCTTCTTTGATCTCACCAACCATAGCTTCTGTTGTGATCATTAGACCAGCAATTGAAGCAGCATGTTGTAAAGCTGAACGAGTAACTTTAGTAGGATCTAAGATACCCATTTCAACCATATCACCATAAGTATCATTAGCTGCATTGTAGCCATGGCTTCCTTCTTTAGCTTTAACTTCGTTTACAACTACAGAAGCTTCGCCACCAGCATTTTGTACAATTTGTCTTAGAGGAGCTTCGATTGCTTTTCTAAGTAAAGCAATACCATGGTTTTGATCATCATTATCACCAGTCAAGCCATCAAGAGCTTTTTGCGCTCTAATAAGTGCAACACCACCGCCAGCAACAATACCTTCTTCTACAGCTGCACGAGTAGCATGTAGAGCATCATCAACACGGTCTTTCTTCTCTTTCATCTCAGCTTCTGTAATAGCACCAACTCTAATTACAGCAACACCACCAGATAGCTTAGCTAATCTTTCTTGTAGCTTCTCTTTATCATAGTCAGAAGTAGCTTCTGCAACATTTGCTTTGATTTGAGAAACTCTATTTGCAATAGCATCTTTATCTCCAGCACCATCAATGATTGTAGTATCATCTTTAGTCACTTGTACTCTATTTGCAGTACCTAAGTGCTCCATATTAGCTTCTTCTAGCTTCATGCCAAGCTCTTCAGATATAACTGTAGCACCTGTTAAGATTGCAATGTCTTCTAACATAGCTTTTCTTCTATCGCCAAAGCCAGGAGCCTTAACTGCACATACTTTAACTACACCACGCATATTGTTAACAACTAAAGTAGCTAAAGCTTCACTCTCAACATCTTCAGCGATGATCAATAGAGCTTTACCTGACTTAGAAACACCTTCTAATACAGGAAGTAATTCACGAATATTAGAGATTTTCTTATCAACTAGTAATATATATGGGCTCTCTAGATCAGTAGTCATATTCTCTTGGTTTGTCGCAAAATATGGAGATAAATAACCTCTATCAAATTGCATACCTTCAACCACATCAAGCTCATCTTCAAAGCCTTTGCCTTCTTCTACAGTGATCACACCTTCTTTGCCAACCTTTGCCATAGCTTCAGCGATAAGCTTGCCTACAGTAGAGTCAGAGTTAGCAGAGATTGTGCCCACTTGCTCGATTGATTTAGAGTCAGAACACGGCTTAGAAAGTACTTTTAGCTCTTCTACTAATTTTGCAGCAGCCTTATCAATACCTCTTTTTAGATCCATAGGATTCATACCTGCAGCAACAGCTTTTAGACCTTCTGTAAGTAGCGCTTGAGCTAATACAGTAGCAGTAGTCGTACCATCTCCCGCCACATCAGCAGTTTTAGATGCTACTTCTTTAACAATCTGAGCACCCATATTCTCAAATTTATCTTCTAGTTCGATTTCTTTAGCAACAGATACACCATCTTTAGTAATTGCTGGAGCACCATATGATTTGTCTAATACGACATTACGACCTTTAGGACCTAAAGTAACTTTTACAGCATTAGCTAAAGTGTTAACACCATCTAGCATTTTTGCACGAGCGTCATCTGAAAATAAAACTTCTTTTGCAGCCATTTTTATTTCTCCTTTGAAATTTCTAAAATTCTTTTTAATTATCCGATAATACCCATAATGTCGTCTTCTCTCATCATAAGAAGAGTCTCATCATTTACTTTTACCTCACTACCTGAGTATTTACCAAATAGTACTTTATCGCCTACTTTCACATCCATAGGTTGAGTAGAACCATTGTCTAATTTCTTACCATTCCCAACAGCTACAACTTCACCCTCACTTGGCTTTTCTTGAGCACTACCAGTTAAGATAATCCCACCTGCAGACTTTGTTTCTTCTTCTGCACGACGTACTAATACTCTGTCTTGTAATGGACGAATGTTCATAACAATCTTACTCCTTTGTTAATTTATTGCTATTTTGTGTTTTCAAAAATTTTTTAATTTTTGTGCAGCTTAGAAGTTTTCCTATTCTAAGTTCTTGCATGACTAGATATTGAGCCAAAAAAGTCATTTTCAAGATTTTTTTGTATTTTTTTTTGTTAGAATCTCCTTGATAAAAATCAAATACACCAAAAAGATGAAGAAAATAGTACTGACCATATTCCTTATTACTATTACAACAAGTATTTTTGCTTTAGATATCCAAAGTAAAGAAATAATGATAAACAAAAATAAGGTTCATTATTATCAAGTTAACAATTCCAAGAGCGACTTAAATCTTATTATGTTAACTGGTATTGGTACTACTGCTAACTTTTGGCCAAAAGATTTTATAGATATACTCTCGCAAAAGTATAACTTATATATTCTTGATTATAGAAGTCTTAATACTGATCAAAATGGTGATGACTTAAATTACTCAATAAAATCTTTATCTGAAGATACTAACGCCTTTATAAAAAAACTCAGACTCAAAAACCTTTATATACTTGGTTGGTCTATGGGTGGAGCAGTTACTGAGCAAACTTTATTTGATAATACAAACACTTTTAAGCAAGCCTTCCTAATATCTCCAGCAGTCCCTCTTGACAATAATCCTGGCGTACCACAAAAACTCAGCAAAACACCAACCCTTAAAAGTTCAAGACAAATATATAACTTTGTATTTGACAATAATCTTTACGACTATAATCCTAAAAACCTAGAGAGTGAAGTTAATCGATTCATAAACCCAGATATTGCTAACCTTTTTCCAAATAACAAGATATATACTAAACAGAAGAAAAGTATAAGCCAATGGGTTAAAAATAAAAATAACCTTGATAATTTTATAAACCTGAACATTCCAACAACTATTTTTTTAGCTAAAAATGATAAGATACTTAACCCTAAAGATACGCAAAAGACTATAGCTCTTATCAAGAATAAGTCTTTTATAAATATTATAAATTTCGATAAATCTGGACATGCTATTGATTGGGATCAATCTCTCAAATTAGCGAATATCATAAATAACTTAGCATAATTAAATATATAGTATTAACAACAAAACATGAGGTATAACTTTGAACAATAAAAATATGAGCTTCACTGCCCGTTTAGTTCACACAATAGGCTTTGAATTTTTTGGAATAGTGATTTTCACCCCATTTGCCATGTTTGTCCTACACAAAGATATGTTTCATATCGCAGGACTAGCTATCATAGTATCAATAATAGCCATGCTATGGAATCTTGTATATAACTATATTTTTGACATCGTCGAGAATAAAACAGGCGGGTGTCGCTCAAAAAGAGGAGTTATTATAAGAGTGTTGCATGCCATTCTCTTTGAAGCTGGTCTTTTAATTGTTACTATCCCTCTTGTTGCATATATGCTAGATATGGGGCTAATAGAAGCAGTTATTGTTGATATTGGCTTTGTTATTTTTTATCTTGTATATGCTTTTGTGTATAATTATATTTTCGATAAGATTTACTTCGGTATTATACATAATTAGATATAGCACCCATAGCTTAACTGGATAGAGCGTCGCCCTCCGGAGGCGGATGCGGGGGTTCGAGTCCCTCTGGGTGTGCCAAACCAAGACAACAATTTGAGTTATATTACACAATCCTACTTAAAACATATATTACTACTAAAATTTCAGCACAAATAATAATTACTACTCTTATAAAAACTTTTGAGATGGAAATAGTAGTGGTACCTAAGTAATAATCAAAAAATATTGAAAAAAAATGGGATATGAATTACAATTCACCGATACTGATAATAATTATCATTTATGGAATAGGTAAATGTCAAAATATAAGACTAATACTAAATATTTAATCAAAGGGTACCTCCAGAGCTGTCCAGTCGCCTATAAAAACAGACTTTTATCCTTAGGTTTATTGCCTGGTAAAACTCTAGAAATAAAACGTAAAGCTATTTTTGGTGGTCCATGTCAAGTCAGTGTAAGAAATGCTGATATTTCCATACGTGTAAAAGAACTAGACCTATTAGATCTAGAGGAGATCAAATCATGAGATATGCCTTAGTTGGTAATCCAAACTGTGGTAAAACAACAATCTTCAATGTACTGACAGGACTTAATCAAAAGGTAGGTAACTGGTCTGGCGTTACAGTAGATAAAAAAGTTGGTTATTTTAAAGTTGATGATCAACAAGTTGAAATAGTTGATATACCCGGTATATACAGCCTATCAGCATCCGATAGTAGCTCTATTGATGAACAAATAGCTTTCAACTATGTTATACAAGAGAAACCGGATGCAATAATAAATGTTTTAGATGCATCTAATCTTGAAAGAAGTATGTATCTAACCATACAACTACTAGAGTTAAATGTTCCAATAATACTAGCTGTAAACATGGTAGATGTCGCTAATAAAAGTGGAACTATAATTGATTTTGACAAATTATCTAAACTCTTGGGAATAAATGTTTTTCCAGTAATTGGTTCAAAAGGTGTTGGAATAAATGAACTTAAAAACGCTCTCACTAAACCACAGTCGGCCTCACACTATGACTTAAAATCTCACTATCCTAAAGAGATATTGAGATTAGATAATCAACTTCAAGAACTACGTCAATCAGATACAGCAAACTTATGGCTAGCTGGAGAGCTTTATGAGGGTCGAACTATCCAACTTGAACAGGATAATCAAGATATTGATATTGAAGCACTACTTTCAGAGCACTCAGAATTAATAGCTAAATCTGGACACAAAATACCAGAAACTCGCTATGGCATAGTAGATGATATCCTTAAAAACACGATTAGCTATACAACTTCAAAATCCAGTAGAAGCATAACACAAGTATTGGACTCTGTATGTATGAACCGTTTTTTAGGGATACCTGTGTTCCTAATGATGATGTACCTAATGTTCTTTTTCTCAATAACATTTGGTTCTGCAGTACAGCCTTTGTTTGATGATTTTACAGCTTCAGTATTTATTGATGGTGTTGCATATTACTCGAATATGATTGGTCTACCTGAACAATTGACTATGATATTATCTCAAGGCTTTGGTACAGGTATTAACACAGTACTTGCATTCATCCCTCAAATTGGCTTCCTATTTATATTCTTATCTCTACTTGAAGACTCTGGATATATGTCAAGAGCTGCTTTTGTCATTGATAGATTTATGCAATCTATAGGACTTTCTGGTAAAGCTTTTGTACCTATGATTGTTGGCTTTGGATGCAATGTTGCTTCAATTATGGCCTCAAGAACTCTAGAAACTCGAGAAGATCGTTTAATGACAATCATGATGTCACCATTTATGTCATGTGGCGCTAGGCTTGCTATCTTCTCAGTATTTGCAACAGCATTTTTTCCTGACCACGGTGCTTCAGTAATATTTTTACTTTATTTACTAGGAATTATTGCAGCAATTTTGACAGGATATGTTATTAAATTTACATTCCTAAAAAATGAAGCAACTCCTTTTGTATTAGATATACCAAAATATCACTTACCTCATTTTAGTACAATTATGCTCTACAGCTGGAATCGTTTAAAATCATTCCTACTTAAAGCAGGTAAAGTTATAGTACCAATAGCAGTTATCATCGGAAGCCTAAATAGCATCAATGTAACTAAAAACGAATCTGCTCTTAGCTATGCAGGTAAAGAGATAACTCCAATATTTGCACCTATGGGAGTTAATAATGATAACTGGCAAGCTACTGTTGGTTTAATGACTGGGGTGCTTGCAAAAGAGGTTGTTGTAGGTACTTTAAACACTCTTTATACACAAGATGATAGTCAGGGTATTCCAGATAGTTACAGTATTACAGATAACTTTAAAGACGCTATATATAGTACTTGGGATAACCTTTTCAATATGGATCTTAACCCAATCACAAGTAACGAGGCAGATGCTAATATGAGTAGCTCTGCTATGGGTAATATGACAAGTAAATTTAGCTCTGGTCTAGCTGCATTTTCATACTTACTATTCGTACTATTATATATACCTTGTATATCTGTAATTGGTGCCACAGTTAGAGAATCTACCAGAGGATGGGCTATTTTATCTATTATATGGAGCTCGGCAATGGCATATAGTTCTGCAGTTGTGGTATATCAACTAGGCAATATACTTAATACACCAGTTAAATCTATCATGTATACAGCAATTGCCATAGTTGGGTTAGGTATTGTAATTGCCATAATGAGATATTTATCAACCAGAATCAAATTTGTTGCAAACTTAACTGGCTGCTCAAGTTGTCAGGTCAGAAAATAAAAATATCTCATCCTTCTCAGTATTTATCTTGTACACAAACTATAACTAAAATGTGCGATGAAAGTATCTAATAATAATTAATAGTGCTAAAATTCAGATGTAAATCTAAGTTTAAGGCTTGTATGCTCAATAATAATTTAAAGGCTACTGTTGCAATAATTGGTGCTGGCCCATCCGGCTCGATTGCAGCAGCAATACTAGTCAGAAAAGGTTATGATGTAATTATCATTGAAAGACAAATATTCCCAAGATTTTCAATAGGTGAAAGTCTCTTACCTCAATCAATGCAGTATTTTGAAGAAGCTGATATGCTTGATGTAATTAAACAACAAGCAATATTTCAGCATAAAAATGGAGCTGCTTTTAATAATAATATTGACTCTATTTCTATAAATTTTAATCAAAAATTCACGGCAGGTTATGGTGATACTTTTCAGGTTAAGCGAGGGATCTTCGACAAAGCTTTAGCTGATAAGGCTCAAGGTCTAGGTACAAAAATATTTTATAATACTGAAGTTACCCATGTAGCTGAAGAAAGAGATAGTATCACTCTGACTGTCAGAAATCTTGAAACTCAAAAACAATATGAATTAGAAGCTGATTTTGTACTTGATGCTAGTGGTTTTGGAAGGGTGCTACCAAAATTACTTAATCTTGAGAAACCCTCTAACTTTCCAATACGACAATCATATTTTTGTCATATAGAGGATAATATTGTTGATAAAAGTTTCGATCGCAATAAAATTCTTATAAGTGTTCATCCAGAATATCGAGATATTTGGTACTGGCTAATACCTTTTGCTGATGGAACATCATCGATTGGCGTGGTTGGAGAGCCGGAGAATTTCATTGATAATAATACCAATATGCAGAATCTAGATTGCTTTATAAAGCAAATGCCATATTTAGCAAACTTAACATCTGCCTCAATACTTAGATCTGATGTTCAAACTATTAAAGGTTACTCATCAAATGTTTCTAAACTTTATGGCGAAAGATTTGCATTGCTTGGTAATGCTGCTGAATTTTTAGACCCTGTATTTTCATCAGGTATAACCATTGCCGTTAAATCAGCATCCTTAGCAGCAAATGCTCTTGATAGACATCTAAGGGGGATAGATGTAGATTGGCAAAAAGAATTTGTTGATGAATTGTATATAGGTATCAATACTTTTAGAGAGTTTGTTAGCGCCTGGTATGAAGGTAGCTTGCAGGATATAATATTTTATAAAAATAGTAGTCAAAATATAAAAGAGCAGATTGTATCTATCTTAGCGGGATATGCTTGGGATAAAAATAACCCATTTGTGAGAAACCCCAAACAAGGAATTAGAGCGTTATCAAGGTTATGTTGTTGAGATATTACTTTATAATAACTCCTTTTAATGCAACTCCAGACATTAAGAGACCATCACCACAAACATAGGTATCTTTGCTTGATGTAGGATTATTTTTCCAGTTAGATTCGATATCTGCAACGCCTTTGCCACCTGCAGCTTGTGATTGCTCTTTTAGATCAATTAATGCTGAATAAAAAGCCCAATTACAAGACTTCTGATAGTTTTTAAAGACACCATTAGTCCTTTTGCTAGTATATACTGTTCCTCCAGCTGAGTAATCAAATGGCTTTGAATCTTTACCAAAATAAAACTTAAAATCTCCAAGTTTATTTTTGACTTTCTCAGGCATTACTTCCATAGCATTCTTGATACTCACATCATGAATATCATCCGAAGCATAAACAGATAAAGGTAAAACAAAACAGCCTGCAGCAACTAATGTAAGCAATATTTTTTTCATACTCTACTTCCTATAAGTCTAAAAAAATGTGTTAAATTCATTTTTAATATCATATCAATTTTGTGACTAAAGTATAATCGTTATTCTAAAATTTTTTAAAAATCAAAGATGTATTAACCCCACCAAAAGCAAAGTTATTAGTCATCACATACTCAGTCTCTATATTTTGTTTATCTACAAGATAGTCTAAGCTATCACACCTTGGATCTACATTTTGTAAATTCACATTTGGGATAAATACACCTCTATTCATCATCTCTATAGTTAGCCATGCTTCAAGCGAGCCACTAGCACCTAACGTATGACCAAAATAGCCCTTTAATGAACTGATGCTAATATCCCTACCAAAAACTTCACGCGTAGCAATACTCTCAGCTATATCTCCAACCTCTGTTGATGTACCATGAGCATTAACATAGCCAATCATATCTGGTGTTATCTGTGCATCTTCTAAAGCAAGTTTAAGAGCAATCTGCATTTTTTCGGCTGTTGGTTGTGTAACGTGCTCAGCATCACAATTTGTGCCATAACCTACAACCTCCGCATAAATTTTTGCTCCACGCTGTTGAGCATGCTCTAATGACTCTAATATCAAAGTAGCACTTCCCTCTCCTATAACTAAGCCATCTCTATCTCGATCAAAAGGTTTAGGTGCAAGACTTGGCGTATCATTCATCTGACTTGTCGCGAATAATGTGTCAAATATTGCAACCTGACTTACACAAAGCTCTTCTGCGCCACCAGCAACCATCACATCCTGCATACCATATTTAATAGCTTCATAAGCATATCCTATAGCTTGACTACTTGAGGTACATGCACTAGATGTCGGAATCAATCTACCAGTCAACCCAAAAAACAAAGCTACATTAACTGCACAAGTATGACTCATACCTTTGATATAAGTTGTTGCATTAACACTGCCAATTTTTTTGTCAGTAAGAATCATCAAAAGATCAGCTAATGGTTGTGGACTGCCAGAGCATGATCCATAAGCAACACCTGTTCTACCACTAGTTAATATATCTGTCTTATCAAGTAAACCAGCATCCGCTAATGCTTGCGAGGTTGCTACGGTTGCTAACTTTGACACCATACCCATACCACGTATTTTTTTACGAGGATAATTTGGCATTTTAAAATCTGTTACAGGAGCAGCAAGTTTAGTGTTAAGACCTTGAATATCGTCCCAAGGCATTCTCTTAGTTGCAACTTTTCCAGCTAATAGTGACTCAAAAATAGTATCAGCATCACTACCAAGAGCTGTAACGCCTGACATACCAGTAACAACAACTCTATGCATTAAGCAAGTCCTCCGTTAATAGAAATTACTTGTCTTGTTATATAAGCTGCAGCATCCGACATTAGATACTCTGCTAAGCTTGCTACCTCATCCACACTACCTGCCCTTTTCATTGGTATATGCTTAATGATCTCATCATAATGCTCAATATCATCAGTCATTTCTGTATCTATCAAACCTGGTGCTATGCAATTAACTGTAATTTTTCTTTTTGCTAACTCTACAGCCAAAGCTTTTGTAGCTCCAATAATACCAGCTTTTGCAGCACTATAGTTGACCTGTCCTCTATTACCCACAATACCAGATACAGAAGCCATAGTAATAATCCTGCCACCTTTTCTAAGCTGTATCATTGGCATAATACAAGGCTTTAAAACATTATAAAAACCATCCAGATTAGTATCTATAACTCTTGACCAATCATCTTTTGTCATTGCTGGAAATGCAGTATCCCTACAAAGACCGGCATTATTAATCACTCCATAAAATGCACCATGATTTTCGATATACTCGCCAATAGCTTGTTCTGTCTGCTGATTATTAGAGATATCAAAACTTATAATATCCGCTTGAAAACCCTTATCGAGAATACTATCACGAACGTTTTCAGCACCAACTTTGTCCGTATTATAGTGTATAGTTATATGCCTATTTTCAGCAGCCAGTTTCAGTGCTATCGCCTTACCGATCCCTTTACTCGCACCTGTGACTAATATTCTTTTCATATTTTATATTTCTCTACTAATAACTTTTTTTACATCTTCAAAACTTTGTGGCTGATAGGCATTGATCGTAAGTGATGCAACTTCTTGCTTATCCAACACTACTTTGCAACTAAATACCCCTGTCCCTTTATCAAGAATAATACATTCAGCAAATATATCTAAAACACTACCAGTTTCATATCTTTTAACATCTGTCTTATAACCTCTCACACTCAGTAAAAATGCTACTGGAGGTTCATTAGTACTAGCGTTAGATGCAGCAAGCTTACTAGCTCTACCATAAGAAGCAGCCGTTTGAGCCATGATTTCAACCGCTACCCAGTGTGGTATACCATCTAATTGCTTATCGAAGAATATATCGCCATCAGTCACAATAGTTCTACAGTGTACTGTATTGTCTTCAAAAGCGATAAACTCGTCAACAAGTCTCATAGGTGGTTCATGGGGTATCAAATCACCAATATTATGCATCTATTTCTTTCCTATAATTACACTTACGTTATTACCGCCAAAAGCAAACGAATTACTCATAAAATTTGGCTTGTGGTATCGGATATCACTAGTTATTATACCAATATCAGAAATAATATCCTCATCTGAATCGTATTGCTTTGGTAGTTTTTTGTTAGGATTATAATTATCTGATAATAATAACCAACATATCCCCACCTCTGTAGCCGCCGCTGCACCTAGTGTATGACCTGTCAATGATTTAGTAGAGCTACACGCAACAGGTGCTTTAAATATATCCCTTACTGCATTACTTTCCATATTATCATTTAGTATGGTTGCTGTACCATGCAAATTTAAATAACCAATATCATCAGGAGCTAGACTTGCAGAGCTCAATGCCTGTATCATAGCTAATTTAGCACCTTCGCCACTAGGATCTGGTGCTGTAATATGATAACCATCTGATGATTCCCCAACACCTAAAAGTACTATTTCTGAGCAATCTCTAGACATAATAAATGCTGCAGCGCCTTCACCAATATTTATACCATCTCTTTGATTATGAAAGGGTGAACATAAGTTTTGAGATATCGCATCTAAACAATCAAAGCCATTTAATGTTAATTCACAAAGAGTATCGCAACCTACAACAATAACTGCGTCACACAAATTCTGTTTTAATAATCTAGCAGCTGAGGCAAATGCTTTACCACTTGATGAACAAGCTGTTGATATAGTATAAGCAATATTTTCAAGATTATAATACTCCCTCAAAAATTCACTAAGACCTGCGGTTTCTTCTTGCTTGTAGCTAAATTCTTTGGGGAATTGACCTGATATAAACTTTTTAGTTAAAGCTCGTTCACCATTATCTATACCTGATGTACTAGTACCGCAAACCACAGCCACCCTATCAGCTCCATATTTATCTATAACTCGACTTATATCATGATTTATTTGCATACAGGCATGAAGAGCCATTTGGTTATTACGACAATCAAATTCTTTTAATCGTGTAGGAATTTCTGGGAGTATCCTATCATTTATTTGCCCTACAACTGTCTTGCGACCTGACAATAGATTCTTATCAGTTACCAGTCCAGTTTGATTACTAAACAATGATTGCAAAACAGCTTGTTTAGAATCACCTAAACAATTGATTATACCTAGTGAATTCAGATAAATTTCATTGCCACTCATATTCTGTATAATTTTGAATAACTTCCTGTAAGTATAAATACAATTACAATTAGTTTAAATACAATTAAGTGTATATTAACTGTATTTAATACTTAAAAAGCTTATAGAGATACATTTTTTTACTTCAATATGATAGATTCTAGTAAAGAGAATAAAATAGCATATTGGATGAGATTTTATATAGATTCGGTTTTAGCCATAGCTCAAGGAAAAAACGACATATCAAATTTTAAAGATATATCATACCTTGAAATGATAAAACAGGACATCAACATTGATACTAGCCTCATAGCTGCGGCTATGAGAAGAAGGTGTAGTAAATCTAGCAAAATCGCTCTTTCAGTATCCATACCTCAAATCCATAAATATGAAATAGATGCCGTAGTATTTGCATCTCAACATGGTGAACTAGCAAACACATTATCTATATTTAAAGATATTTCTAGTCAAGAAATCCTTTCACCAAACGCATTTTCTCAATCTGTGCATAACACTCCTTCTGGACTTCTATCAATCCAACAAAAACTAAAAATACCTTTTAACTCAATAGCTGCTGGTACCGAGACTTTTGAAATGGGTTTAATTGACGCTATCACACAGTTACAAGACTATGATAATGTTTTGTTTACTTGTTATGATGATAATGTGCCAGAAATCTTCGATGAACTGAATATCTCAGATAATCTTGCTTATGGAATTAGTTTTGCCATATCAAGAGAACCACTATCACAGTCAAGTATAGGCTTAAAATTAGAGATTAATAACAACAAAACATTATTACAAAAATTTAATCGACTCCCATCTGCAATTATTTTCGCAAACTGGTATGCTTGTAATGAATTTAAACCATTATTTTTGAAGAGTATATCTATAGAGAAGATGTAATTATGTATAAATACTTAAATAGGTTTTATCGCAGAATTGCTACAGGAATATGTTTCTTTTTATTTAGCTTTTTTGGAGCAATATTAGGCTATATATACTTCCCTCTAGTTAGAATATTTATAAAAGATAAAAGTGCTCGCACAATACATGCTCAACACACAATAAATATTGGTTTTAAAATTTTTATTGGAATTATTCATCATTTTAGAATCATTCGATTTGAGTTTGAAGGTATCGAAAAACTATATCAAGATCAAGGTTGTATTTTCATAGCTAATCACCCTACTTTAATCGACTATGTTGCAATAGTGTCTAGACTCAAACTTTGCGATAATATTGTCAAACAAAGCTTATGGGAAAACCCATATTACAAGCATGTAATAGAAACAGCTGGATATATCCCGAATATCAATCCTGACCAAACATTCTCACGCTTAAATGAAATATTTGCAGAAGGTAGAAATTTGTTAATGTTTCCAGAAGGTACCAGAACTATTCCTAATCAGTTACCAAAACTAAAACGAGGTGCCGCGCAACTAGCAATTAGAACAAATGCTCCTATAAGAATGATACATATCTCATGCTCTCCTATTACTTTGACAAAAAATACCAAATGGTATAACATTGCCGAAACAACGCCGTTGTTTAGAGTAGTTGTTGGAGATAAGGTTAATCCTCAAGATTTTATTGATGAGGCAGATGGGATACCATCTCTAGCTGCTCGTAGGCTAACTAAATTTTTACAGTATAATCTCTCTACTAAATTAGATTTTTTATAAAATAGGTACTTTAAAACATGCAACAAGAAATAAAAGAAATGATCATCGAGGTCTTAAATCTTGAAGATATTACAGCTGATGAAATAGATGCTAATGAAGCACTTTTTGGAGATGGTTTAGGACTAGATTCAATAGATGCTTTAGAGATAGGGGTTGCGTTAAAAAAACGCTATAATATAAGCCTTGAAGTTGCTGATGAAGATGTCAAAAAACACTTTGAATCTGTGGCATCTTTGGCTAAATTTGTAGAAGAAAATAAATCTTAAGGATATACTGATGAGCTTTTCTAAAGAACAAATTTTCGCACAATTACAGGATATTCTTAATAATCTTTTTGAAATAGATAAGGATGATGTCACTCTAGATTCAACACTATACGAAGATCTTGATTTAGATAGCATCGACGCCGTTGATCTAATAGTACAGCTTCAAAGCTTCACAGGTCGCAAGTTTAAACCTGAGGAATTTAAATCTGTTCGTACTGTTGGGGATGTTGTTGATACTATAGTTGCAGCTCTAGCACAAGACTAAATACACACTTAATGAAATCTCTACTTAAATTCTTTATATTGATAATTATTATACTATATCCATTTATAGTCTATATTGGCTTAAATTCACTCTCGATAAAGTATCTTGGCTTAATTGTCGTCTTAATATTTATACTAAGATTACTAATTATAAAAAAAGATCCTAGCATCACTTGGAAACTTATTACTATTGTAGGGATACTTCTTGCAGGTATAGCCATCATTGTAGATAATATCACCGTTATGCTACTATACCCTGTCTTTGTAAGTATAAGCCTCTTCTGTGTTTTTTGTTATTCATTATTCCAAGACAAAAGCTTGATTACCAAACTTGCAACTCGTATGAGCAAAGAGCCTCTACCAGACTATGCAATAAAATACACATGGTATGTAACATTAGCTTGGTGTGTGTTTTTTGCTATAAATGCCAGTATTTCAACATATACTATTATATTAGGTTCGATACAATTTTGGACACTTTATAACGGTTTTATCAGTTATGTCCTTATAGGATTAATGATGCTTAGTGAAATTATAATTAGAATTGTTGTTAGGAGATATTTTGAAAAGCACACTTAAATCAATACTAGAGTTTTATGCACAAAATCCTTCTGAAATCATATTTATCAAAGATTCAAATAATATTATCGCAAAAGAGTTTTTAAATGATATAAAAACTTTAGCTAATCATCTTGATATCATTCTAAGCAATAGTTACAAAGTTGCATTATCAGTTGATGATATGTACTTATTTTGTTGCACATGGATAGCATGTCAGTTTTTAGGTAAAACTACTATAATGATACCAAATGACAAACCTGGCACAATTGCCAAGCTTGCAAAACATTACGACTCTTTAATAACTGATAATGATCTTGATTTATCAGCAAAAATCATCAATGAATATACATTAAAAGATTGTGAAACTATATTTTTCACATCTGGATCTACTGGTGAATATAAAAGCTATAGCAAAACCATAGACAATCTTGAACAAGAGTCTTTCGCGATCAACAGTGTCATACAAAGCTTTAATCTTAAGAATATCAATGTGCTTACAACAGTATCACATCAGCACCTGTATGGCTTTAGCTGGGCTATAGTATGGCCACTGCTATACCAAAAAATCATTCACACAGAAAGGCTATTTGTACCCGAACTTATCCACAAAAAGCTACTTCAAGATAACAATATTTTGATAACAACTCCTGTAATTATTTCTCACCTTGATGGTAGTCTCAGCAGTCCTATCACTAACTCTTTGCTCATTTCATCAGCTAGTGCATTAAGTGCCAATATCGCGATTAAATTTCAAAATAGTTACAACATTCCTATTCTTGAAGCTTATGGCAGTAGTGAAACTGGAGTTATTGCGTATAGACAACAGTTAATTGATAAACTATGGAAGCCTTTTGATAATGTTTGTATTACTACAGAGTCTGATCAACTAGTTGTTAGATCTCCTTTTTTTAAGCAAAAAAAACAACTAATGGCAGATATCGTTACATTATACAACGATAAATTTGAACTCAGAGGTAGGGTCGATAAGATTGTCAAAATTGCTGGTAATCGTTTATCAATATCACAAATGCAAAATATATTAATCACTCATGACTTAATAAAAGACTGTGTATGTATCAAGCGTCAAAGCTATCGTGAATATATAGCAGCAATAATATGTCTAAATCAAGCTGGACAAGACTTATTACAAAATTTTGGTAAACAAAATTTAATTAAACAAATAAAGAGCTATCTATTAAACTATTACTCAAATGTAGTTATACCTAAACAATGGCGCTTTGTAACTGAAATACCGACTAACTCTCAAGGAAAAAGAGCTCTAGAACTATTAGTTGAATTATTAGATGATAATTAAATAGGTTAGAGCTTATAAGTTTGATAAGATTTAAGCTTATTAAGGAGACTTTATTTGAAATTTATGGCGAAATAAACTATGAACAAACATCTTAAGATAAATAATATACAAAATATTGATGATTGCTGTGTTTTAGTATCGGCGCAAGTACTCCACGAGTGTGATTTTTTTAAAGGTCACTTTCAAGAGCAGGCAATTTTACCGGGTATTGCTCAAGTTGATTTTGTCATAAATTTGGCAAGCCAGATATTCGATATTAATAAACTCTCTTTTGGTAATATTCCACAAGTAAAATTCAAAAAAGTTATATTACCTAATGATGATATAGAAATAAAAATCACAAATAACAACAATACAATTACTTTTGAAATTTCTGTCAATAATCAAGTAGCATCTCAGGGTAAAATAAAATATGAGTAGTAGTGATTGTAATTTATGTATTGTAGTACCAATCTATAACCATGGAAAACAACTACGTAACACCATCAAAAATATCGCTAGATATAACTTACCTATCATACTTATAAATGATGGTAGCCAAGATAACACTAAACAAATCATGAGAGAAGTTGCTGATAAATTTAATAATATTATTTTGGCAGAATCACTTGATAAAAATCAAGGTAAAGGTGTTGCTGTAAGTTATGGTGCCAATTTAGCTTTTAAAATGGGTTATACACATATGCTTCAAATAGATGCTGACGGTCAACATGATTCGAATGATATCCCTAAATTTATACAAGCAATGCAGCAAAACCCTCAGGCACTAATATCTGGTATGCCTATCTATGATGATAGTATTCCCAAAAGTAGACTTCATGGTAGAAAAATTACAAATTTTTGGGTAGCAATAGAAACTCTATCGTTTGATCTCAAAGAATCAATGTGTGGTTTTCGTATCTATCCACTGGAAGCTTATACAAAGCTTATGCACAAAAGAACTTTCTCAGTGAAGATGGATTTTGATATAGATGTAATCGTGAGAATGTACTGGCTAGGTCTTCCTATCGTCTATATAAATACCAAAGTAATTTATCCTCAAGATGGTTACTCCAATTTTAGAATGTTTCGAGATAATGTCAGAATATCTTGGACTCATACAAAATTAGTTACTGGTATGATTATTAGATTACCAATATTATTATGGAGAAAAATCAGGTGAAACATTGGACTAAGATAAAAGAAGCCGGTGGTCTATTTGGGCTTAGAACTACTTTTATTTTATTTCGTCTATTAGGTCGTAGACTCACCTACTCAATCATGTCAGTGGTTATGATCTATTATTTTTTATTGTACAAAAGTGCACGCAACTATTCTTTTAAATATATTAAACACCTCGATAAGAATATTAAAACTTCAAAATTATGGTTTTATAGTTTTAAACATTTTTTAGCATTTGGTGAGATGGTTATAGACAAAATAGCTGTTTGGAGTAATAAGATCACTATAGATAATGTAGACTTCTCATTACAAGATCGCAAAATCATGAACCAAGCTATCAAATCACAAAAAGGTGGTGTTATTTTTACAGCTCATCTTGGTAATCTTGATGTTGCAAGATCTCTAGCAGACTTTGATAGTAATATGAAGATAAATGCTCTAGTATTTAGCAAGCAAGCTCCTACATTTAACAAACTTTTGACAAAGATTAATCCTAAATACTCAATCAATATGATATGTATACAAGATGTTACTCCAGATTTGGCAATTGAGTTATATGAACGCATTGCTAATGGTGAATTTATCGTTATCCCTGCTGATAGAACTTCTGTAACTAAACCAGAGAGAAATCTTAGACTATCATTTTTAGATGATATGGCATTTTTCCCGCAAGGTGCATTTATATTAGCAAGCATTCTGAAATGCCCTACATACTTTATGCTATGTCCAAAAAAAGATCGTAATAACTTTGATTTTATTTTCAAAGAGTTTGATCAAAATAGCATTATTTTAAATAGAAAAACAAAACAACAAGATTTAAAAAAGTATGCACAAAAATATGCCAAAATGCTTGAATCATATTGTAAAAAGTATCCAAAACAATGGTTTAATTTTTTTGATTTTTGGCATCAAGGAGAATAAGTAAATGCTTAAAGATAGTTTATTTACACATGTTTACAAAATGAGTATCCCATTTTTTGATGTTGATATGCTCGAAATTGTTTGGCATGGTAATTATATCAAGTACTTTGAAATGGCTAGATGTAGTATGCTCAAAGAAATTGGTTACGATTATATAGCTATGAAGAAAGATGGCTTCGCTTGGCCTATAGTTGATATAAAAGCCAAATTTATTAAATCTGCAAGATTTGGACAAGATATTGATATTTATTGTGATCTAATAGAGTTCGAGAACCGATTAAAAATAAACTATACTATTTTAGATAGCTTAACTAAAATAAAGTTATGTCAAGGTTATACTACTCAGCTTGCTGTTGATATTAACAAGAAAGAAACTTGTTTCGTAACACCTCACCAATGGCAACAAAAAATAAAAGAGATTATTAGAAGATGAAGAGACTATTTACTTTAATTAGCATTTTTTTAACTATTGTGGCTCCTTTGTATGCTTCAGACCTTTCTAACGATTCTGACTTTCAAGCGGTTGAAAAGCAATTAACCAAAGATACTAATATCTCGGGTAAATTTATACAAATCAGACAAATTGCAGGTTTAAACTCAAGTTTAAAATCTTCAGGAACATTTAAACTAGCTAATGATGGATCTCTGCTATGGCAACAGCTACAACCGATCAAAACCACAATGCAAATGTCTAAAAATAAGCTTACACAAACTATTATGGATAATCCTCCTACGATTCTAACACGCGAAGACCAACCTGTAGTGTTCACATTCACAAGTGTTTTTATGTCTGTATTTAAAGGTGATACAAAAACCATATCAGAATTTTTTAATATTAATTTTGAGGGTAATACTCAAAACTGGACTATCACCCTCACACCGAAATCTAGCCCTCTTAATAAAGCTATAAAAGAGATAACTCTAAAAGGTAATAGATATATTACAAATATTGACGTCGCTGATACCCAAGATAATATAATCAAAATAAGACTTTTTGATATTACAACAAACTAAATATTATGATTAATAAATATCTTATCCGTCTTATTATTTGGAGTGTCATTATTCTAAGTAGCATAACCCTATTTATAGCCATCATTACAAAAGGACTAAACTTAAATACAAACATTCTAGCTTTGTTACCAAACCAAGAGACCTCGCCTGAACTTACCTCAGCATCAAATAAGTTTTCTAACCGTATAAGTAATGATGTTATATTTTTAATAAGTTCTAAAGATCAGACTAAAGCTATAAATGCTGCAGCAAAATTTAGCAATTTACTTGAACAAAGTAATAACTTCACAACGGTAAATACTGGAGTAAACCAAGACCAGCAATTATCTTGGGCAAAATTTTATTTCCCATATAGACAACAATTACTTAGCGATAAAGACCAACAACTATTAGCTGATGAAAACTACGAAAGACTATACCAAAATGCTCTAGCAAATATATATAACCCAACAGGAGTAGTTAATCGTAACTTACTTAACAATGATCCTTTCTTTACATATCAAAACTATCTTTTTAATTTACCGAAACCAAGCTCCAACCTTAAGCTTAGAAATGGCTTTCTAGTAGCTGAAAAAAATAATACTTACTATGTTCTCATTAAAGCTGAAATTAAAGGACAGAGCTTTTCATTAACAACTCAAACTGAAATTATCAAAAGCATTAATAATGCTATCAAACAAATTAAATCAAATGACATTAATATTCTAAAAACTGGAATGCTCTTTTATGCAAATGCTGGAGCCGAAGATGCTCATCATGAGATAAATACTATTGGTATTGGTTCTATGATAGGCGTCTTGATTTTGATAATTCTAACATTTAGATCAATTATTCCTCTTTTTTTTACACTATTTTCAATCCTTTGTGGATTTATTGCTGCGTTTGTTGTTACACACTATATATTTGGTAGTGTCTTCTTATTTACGCTAGTTTTCGGTGCAAGTTTGATTGGTATATCTGTCGACTATGCTTTCTTTTACTATTCTGAAAAGCTTTTGGCTGATGCTAATTGGACTCCAAAAACAGGACTAAATCGTATTTTCAAAGGCATAACATTAGGACTTTTAAATGTTATTATAGCTTTTTTAGTTATAGCAATTGCACCTTTTCCTGGACTACATCAACTAGCAGTTTTTGGTATCGTTGGCTTAGCTGTGTCATACCTAACAGTGATATGCTTTTTCCCATATATTATCAATATCAAATCAAAAAGCCATAAGAGTATTCCTCTATTAAGGCTTACGGATAAATATCTAAATCTGTGGAAAAATATTAGTACAAAAAAAATTATTCTGATCTTACTAGCTCTAGTGATAATAATTATTGCGGGAATATATAAAATAAAACCTAATGATGATATTCATATATTACAATCAACTCCTAAAGAGCTCAAGGATGAAGAACAACAGCTTAAAAACATAATTGGCAGTGATATAGGTCTCAGCTATATTATCGTATTAGCTAAAAATGATAATACCCTTCTGTCAAAAGCTAATCATGTAACAAGCATTATTCGTAGTAACTTTGCTAATATTAAAAATCCACTAATTAGCATAAGTGACTATGTACCAGGCTTAGAGCAGCAGCAACAAAACTATAATCTTATACAAAACTTTATTAATACCAAATATCCACAAGAGTACCTTAAACAAATAGGTTTCTCAGAGGCTCAACAAGTAAAAGTAATAGATGAAATTAAAAATACAAAATTTAAGCCTCTGGAACTATCTGCATGGTTAGACAAACCTGTTTCAGCACAGATGAGATTTTTGTGGTTAGGAGACCAACCAAATGATTATAAAGCTGTGGCAATAGCACTTTCAAAAGATATTGATATTGCTAAACTACAAAGTTTGCTTAGCTCTATCGATAATGTTTATATTGTTGATAAGGTAAGTCAGATAAGTGATATTTTTGGTCATTATCGTAATATGATTTCTTACATAATGGCAATTGTATTTGTCTTGCTATGCTTGGGATTAACTGTTAGATATTCTTTTAGAAAATCTATAGTTTATATTGTAGTACCATTATTATCATGTCTAATATCTATAGCATTTCTTGGATTACTAAATATTCCTCTTACATTATTTAGCATCCTTGCGATAATACTTGTTTTAGGAATAAGTATGGATTATGTTTTATTCTTAGCTGAGAGCCATAATAGATTCAGTAGTACTATGCTAGCATTAGCACTATCAGCTATTACTACTATACTATCATTTGGGCTTTTAGCATTAAGTAATACTCCAGCTATTGAATATTTTGGTCTAACTGTACTAATAGGTATTTCGGTAGCATTTTTATTAGCTCCTATAGCAATTAAGGTACAAGGTTATGAAAAGTAAAATTCTTTCAACTATTTTTATATTCATCTTTTTAAGCGGTTGCTCATTGTTGCAAACAAAACAGCAAATCGATGTAAAGGTAGCTATAACACCAGATACAACTGTAACACTACCCCAGCCACAACAACTAGGTATTGATAAAACAATATCGCAAATAGTCTCTGCTACTTATTATGATAAAGATGGCAAACAAAAAAATCTAACAACAAATATGATTATTGAAGCCAACTCAAAACATATCATAATGGTAGCATTATCAGCTTGGGGTGGATCTTTATTTAAGCTTGATTATAATGGCAAAGATATCCAAAGTAGTAGCCTGCCAATGCCAAACCAAAATATTGGTGTTAAACAAAGCCTCACAGAGTTTATTATAAGCCAGGCACCTGTAAATATTGTCAAAGAGATGTTTGCTAATACAAATATTAGCGTATCAGAAAAAGCAAATGAAAGGATTTTAACTTCTAAAGACGGCAAAAAAATTCTAACAATAAAATATAGTGATAATAATAAAAAAATAACTATTCGCAACTATCACTACAACTATACTATTAATATAACAAATCTAAATTAATGGCTCTTGATGCCACTCTACTTTGCAAAAACACTATCAAAGCCATAATATTGTGCAAACTGCTCATTGTTCCATCCCCACTTTCTAATATATTCAGGATCATCTGATTTAGGAATTAAATCAATATAAATAATTTTAGTATTAGCTCTTAATGGTAGTTTTGTTAATAAAATATCTTTATTACCAGACTGTTGATAGTGTCTCACTTCGTTCATTCTAAGATGGTTATAATATCCTAATTGAAGATAAGCATAAAAAAACTTAACTACAAAAAATAATAGAGCAAAAACAAAAAATAAATATAATTTATCAAATAAATATGAGAAACCTGAGCGAAATAAGTATTTACATATTATATAGAAATATATAAGCATATATAGCATCTCAACTCGTATTTCTAAGCCAAACATAATAAGAAACGTTGTCAGAGAAACCGATATTAAGCATAGAATTGTAAGAACCTTAGTTTTTATATCCTTTTCAAAAGCAAAAACCATAAATACAGAAAGAATGAATGGTAGTGAAAGTTCAAACTTTGAAAAAAACTTCAGAGTTATATCAAATAAATTATGAAATATATACCCCAAAAGAGATTGCCCAGCAAGCATACCACTAGTTCTAGCAAAATTCCCAGGCGCCGCCATCATCACAATCCCAGCAACTATAAATGGTATAATAAAATATAAAGTATTCTGATTTAGTTTGTCTTTCTTGATAGCCTGATGAATTACATAATAAAAGCAAATGGTAAAAACCACCATAAAAAATGCTTCATTATATAAGCCCAAAAAAATTCCCAAAATAATACTTAATATTCTAGAGTGATTATTTTCTGCAAAAAGAAAATAGAAACCCCAGACAATTAGACTTATACCCCAAAGATACTGAATGCCTATAGTTTTCCACATTGCATTACCTAAAAAAGTATTTCCTATGAAGTAACCCATGAATAGACAAGCGTATATAACGAACTTTCTAGATAAAATGCTAACTTGATCTCTAAATATTAATTTATATAAATAAACAACCAACACAGTTAGTGCAACTGCATTTAGCATATCTACAACATAAATCAAAGATGGATAACTTTTATTAAAAAGAATATAAACTGGTAATTGTGCCGAAACTCTACCAGTCCAATAGAAATAGTCACTTCTAATGTGAAACCATACAGTTCCATCATGAAGAGCATTTACATTTGAACGCCAAAGATCATCCATCATCAAAGGTTGACACAGATTTATAATTAAAAAATAAGTGAATATCAAAAGGTAAACAAATACCTGATATTTTATATTTGATTTTGTACTAAGCATTTATAAAGTTTAAACAATTCATACAGTAAAAACATTATATATAATTTATGATCAAAAATACTGACTTTTTCTAAAAAGTGCTGACTTAGCCTTGACACGGCACATGAATCAAAAGTTACCGTTGCTTCCTTCCGGACCTGGCGGGGTTCACAATCTATCATTGCGTGGAAACCAAGTCAGCGTTAGGTATATTACTAGATATATCCAAGAATTACAAGCTAACAAAGCAAATTCCATTATCTAAGATAAATTGGTATTATTATCAAAAATAGTTAAATTTAATCAATATCATGATAATAGTTATATCCCCTGCTAAAAGTCAAAATTTTGAAACTGCAACGGCAAAATATCAATTTACACAGCCAATATTCAAAGATCAGATAACTAAGCTTATAAACACCCTTAAACACTATGAGGTTGATGAGATTGAAAAGCTAATGAAAATTAGTCCCAAACTAGCTGAAGAAGTATTTACTAAACATAATAGCTTTAACCCTAAGAATTATAACGAATCAAATTCAAAAGCTGCTATTTTCACATTTAGTGGAGACGTTTATAAAGGTCTTGAGGCAGATACACTAGATAAAGAGACTATCGAATATGCTCAAAATCATCTTTTGATGTTATCTGGACTGTATGGACTGATACGCCCTCTTGATTTAATGCAAGCTTATAGATTAGAAATGGGTACAAAAATTAAAATTGATGGAGAAATTCTATATAAGTATTGGCAAGATAAGATTACTGCTCAATTAAATGAATACTTCAGCCAGCAACAAAATAAAGTTTTGATAAACCTTGCTTCTAATGAATACTCACAAGCAATAGATAAAAAATCGTTAGATGCAAAGTGGTTAAATATTGATTTTAAGGAGAATAAAAATGGTACATATAAGACTATAGGGATTCATGCTAAAAAAGCACGTGGCTTAATGACAAAGTACATTCTTGAAAATAGAATAGAAAATATCAGTGATATTAAAAATTTCAATATAGCTAACTATAAATATAGTCCAGAACTTTCAACTGAAAATCTTATGTGCTTTACGAGATAGTTTATGAAGATAAGAATACTCTCTTTAGGAGAAAAACCACCCAAATGGGTTAGTGACGGTTACGATGAATACAAAAAACGCCTAAGCAAATCAATCCCACTTGAACTGATTGAATTACCAATAGCTAAACGAACTAAAACTGGTAATCCCAAACTTTGGATGGAACAAGAAGCAAAAACTATCCTTACTAAACTTAGTGACTCTGATCACTTGGTAATTCTTGATGTTAACTCTAAAATAATTTCAACGGAAGAATTAGCTGACAAAATGCAAAATTGGAAATTTAACAATCCGAATGTTGTGATTTTAATTGGTGGTCCAGATGGTATAGATCAAAGTATCAAAAATATTGCTAAAGAAAAAATATCCATATCAAAAATGACTTTCCCTCATCCTCTAGTACGTATCATTATTGCTGAACAGTTGTATAGAGCTTATACGATATTAGAAGGCCATCCTTATCATAAATAACCACAAAACCTAGCTTTTGTACACCTATCTTTATGATTTAAATCTTTAATAGTCTGAATGTCACAAAAACTATACTGAGAAAATATATTTGCTATATCATTCGCTTGGGTGAAGCCATGCTCTATATACAAATATCCTCCTTGCTTTAGAAAACCACTTGCTTGTGATATGATTATTCTAATATCTGCTAAGCCATTATCTGCTGCAAATAAAGCTTTTGATGGTTCATGCTCTCTAACACTATCATCAATATTGGCATCGTCAACATCTATATATGGTGGATTTGATACAATGATGTCAAACTTAGTCCCATCTAAATTTTCATACCAACTACTTTGCATAAATTCAACATTAACAATCTTATTGGCTAGAGCATTTTTTTTAGCAACATCTAGAGTCTTAGAGTATAAATCAACAGCTACAACTTGACTCTTAGGCAGCTCATCAGCCAAAGCTAAAGCAATTGCTCCAGAGCCCGTACCAAGATCTAGTATTCTTAGTTGAGCATTTTTATCTTGTATATCATCTAGCACTGCAGCAACTACAGCTTCAGTATCTGCTCGGGGTATGAGAGTATCTTCGGTCACATATAATTTTTGATTCCAAAAATATTTATAACCAAGAATATAAGCTAATGGTTCACCCGCCAAGAGACATAAAGTTTTCTCATTTATTTTTGCAAGCGTCGCTTGATTTAGACATTTATCGGGATTTAGATAAAGATAAGTCTTATCAACACCTAAAACATCACTAATAATCATTTGTAGATCATATTTTATTGATGAGTCACTTTGAGGAAATTTAGCTACAGCTGAAGCTAACAGTTGAGATATTGAGATATTACTCATCTGACATAGTTGCTAGAAGATCAGCTTGATGCTCTAAGATTAGTGGCTGGATAATACTATCTAGACTTCCTTCCATAACCTCATCAAGTTTATAAAGAGTCAAGTTAATACGATGGTCAGTAACTCTACCTTGAGGATAGTTATATGTTCTAATTCGCTCAGATCTATCACCACTACCAACTAAACTTTTACGCGCATCAGACTGCTCTTTTTGTTGCTTATCAATCTCTGCTTGTAGAAGTTTTGACTTAAGCATAGACATTGCAGCAGCACGGTTTTTATGTTGTGATCTTTGATCTTGACACTCGACAACTACACCTGTTGGGATATGCGTAATTCTAATTGCTGAATCAGTCTTGTTGACGTGCTGTCCTCCTGCTCCAGATGCTCTAAAAGTGTCAACTTTAATATCAGCAGGATTTATATCAATTCCCTCAACCTCATCTGCTTCAGGCATAACTGCAACAGTACATGCTGAGGTATGGATTCTACCTTGAGACTCTGTAGCTGGAACCCTTTGCACTCTATGGGCACCAGATTCAAACTTCAATTGAGAATATACACCATCACCATTTATCTTTGAGATAATTTCTTTATAGCCGCCATGCTCTCCTTCACTAGCTGAAATAACTTCTATTTTCCAACCTCTTTGCTCAGCATATTTTGAATACATCTTAAACAAATCTCCAGAGAATATCGATGCTTCATCTCCACCTGTTCCAGCTCTAATTTCCAAGAATATATTAGCGTCATCATTTGGATCACGAGGTAAAAGAAGTATCTGCAATTCGTCCTCAAGTCTTTCGATAGCCTCATTAGCTGACTTTAACTCTTCTTTTGCCATTTCAACAAGTTCAGCATCTTTCTCATTTAACATTTCATAAGCAGCTTCTTTATCTTCAAGAGCTTGCGTATATTCCTTAAATGCCTTTACAATAGGCTCAAGATGAGAATACTCTTTCGATAAATCTCTAAACTTATTCTGATCTGAAATAACGTCAGCCTCACCCAAAAGAACACTAACCTCTTCATGTCTTTCTATCAAACTCTGTAGTTTTACTTTAATAGAATCTTTCATTTACTTTTCCACATTTAAACCAAACATTCGTTTCATACATACTAGACAGTCACTTCTACCCTGCTTAGAAGCCTCTTTCATGCCAACAACAGGATAGTGTAATACTTTCTTTTTAATTTCATAAGCAAATCTCTTTAGTACTTCTTCAGGATCTTTACCATTTCTTATTTTTGCTAAGCTTTTTTCTAATGATAAATCCACTAAACCATCAGCTTTCTGAAACAGTTCCTTAATAGCACTATTAGAAATAATTGCCTTTTCTTTTTCTAAATAATCTTCTAATGATTTTACGATAATTTTTTGAGCTCTTGAGCTCTCATGCTTTCTTTTATCTTTATTACCTTCTATAACACTATTAATATCATCGACACAGTAATACGCATTTTGCTCTAGATCTCCAAGTTTAGGATCTAATGCCTGCGGTATAGAAATATCAATAAAAACTCTTGGCTTTTCTCCTACATCTTCACATTTAACTATGTACTCAGTAACATTAACTGCTGCAATTATAATATCCGCTTTTTTAATTAGTTTAGACAAATCTGATAAATAATAGGCACTAGCATTACTAAAATTAGATGTAATTTTTTCGGCCTTCTCTATAGTTCTATTAGCTAGCATAATATGCCTAGGATTAAGAGCTGTTACGTGTCGAAATAAAAGCTCTCCTGTTTGACCAGCACCTATTATGAGCACATTTTTAGCAGAAATATTATCCAATTGCTTTTTAGCTAAGCTAATTGCTGAGAATGCTACAGATACTGGACAATGCCCTATTCTAGTTTCACTACGAACTTTTTTAGCAGTTGCAAAAACTTTCTGAAAAACTCTATCTAATTCTTTACCTATAGCATGATTTTTTTTACTAAGAGTATATGAATCCTTAACTTGTCCTAATATCTGTGGCTCTCCTAAAACCATAGATTCCAAGCCACAAGCTAGTTTCATCAAGTGCATAATTACTTCTGTACCTTGACGTAATTTAAAATAATCTCTTATTTTGAAATCTGGATTTCTAACATATCCTTGCCACCAAACCAAGACATCATCAACGACTCTTAGATCTATTATTTCAAGATATACTTCAGTACGATTACATGTTGATAGAATAACCGCATGGATGACATTATCTATTGCTAATATTGACTTATATAACATCGATACATCAAGCCCTGAAAGTGCAAACTCACTACGAACTTCTATTGGGGATTTTTTATAATCAATTGCTAAAGATATTAATGCCATGTTCAAATAATTTTTAAATGTAAATAACTAGTAATTAAACTTAGAAAAATAAATCAATATTCTAACATAAAAGACTCGAACATTACATTCCAATCTAATCAATAAACTTAGAACGTTGGCAACTTTTATGTTAAGATGTTGTAAGTTTACTATAAACAAACTTAATTTGTAGACGCTAATTAATTATGAAAAATCTATCTAAAAAACAAAGTCAAGCTCTCTATACTATAGCGGGCATAATAATTGTAGCTATCATCTACGCTATAATTTTACAATTTTATAACTCGAATAATGAAAAAAAGATGTTTGCTGCATCTGATATGTACCAAAGAGCTCTGATTGCAAATGAAAACCCCAAATCTCCAACAAGTATAAAGATATCAAAATTTGAAGAGGTAACAAAAAACTACCCAAATACTAGTTTTGGAATATTTGCTAGTTGGCAATTAGCAGATTTATATATGGCTCCAACAGATCTAGATACTAAGAGTTTCAATATTAATATATCCAACCTTCCTAAAGCTATTGATGTATTACAACAGAGTGTCCAAAGCAACCCTGATGATAGCTTAACTAATATTACAAAAGTTAGACTTGCTAAGCTATACATATCCAGTAATGACCCAGATAAAGCTATCAGTACGCTTCAAAGCATTAGCTCTCTAGATAGCAATGCATACCCGTTAATGTTATTAGGCGAGGCTTATAGTGAGAAAAAAGATAAAGCTAAAGCATCAGAAGCTTGGAACAAAGCTCTACAAGATCCTAACAGTTCACCTGAATTCAAACAAATAATTACTCAACTTCTAAATAACGCCAATTAATCATGAAAAAATTATTTCTAGTAATAGTTCCATTGCTACTATCATTATTAGCTACTAGCTGTTCTACAAGTAATGTTCCTCCACCAACCCCGCTTGCTCAAAAACCACCTAAAGAAGCAAAAGTAAAAGTCAAATGGAGTAGAAAAACAGGTAATGGCAACGGTGGACTACCAATTTATAATGTATCCCCTACTTATGCAAATAATACAGTATTTGTCCCCAACCAAAACGGAGTAGCCTATGGTTTATCAATTACAGACGGTAAAATAATTTGGAAACATGATACTGGTACCATACTATCGTCACAACCGAACACGATAGCAAATGCAGTAATTTTTGGGTCTGTAAAAGGTGTATTAACTGCTGTTGATCAAAAAGATGGAAAAATACTATGGCGTACTGATGCTCCAAGTAGCATTTTTTCTCAACCAACAATATATAGTAATCATTTATATACTCATACTCATGATGGTTCCGTAACATCTTTTGATGCCACAAATGGATCCAAAGTATGGAATGTAACGAATAACATACCAGAGATAACTCTACCAAGTGACTCATCGCCCATCATACTTAATGACACCGTGATGGTGGGATCTGCTTTTGGTACAGTATTAGGCTTCACTTTAGACAGTGGCGATAGAACTATCAACCTACCTGTTGCCATAGCACATGGCTCGTCCCCAGCTGACAAAATGGTTGATATTACAGCTAATCCAATGCTGTACGGTAACTACCTAATTTTCGCTGCTTTTCAAGGTGCTATTGTAGCTCTAGACAAAGATACTGGCAAAATGCTTTGGGCAAAGAAAGCCTCTATAATCAATAATATGGCTATCAACAACGGTGTAATTTTCACAGCACAAGCCAATAGCGAACTCAAGGCTTATGATATCCAAACAGGGGATACTGTCTGGACCCAAAGTACACTTGAATGGCGTAAAATAACTGCTCCCATTTATTACAAAGGATTAATAGTAGTTGCTGACTATCAAGGCTTCCTACATTTCTTTAACTCATTGAATGGAGATTACTTAGGTAGATACAAACTTACACCTAAAAGTGACTTTTTTGATTATGGAATTTCAGGACAGCTGGTTCCAACTGAAAAAGGTATACTGATAGAAGCTGACAGTGGAACAACATACTTAGTCGATGCTCATAGTGATAGAGTTATTTATGAAAATATCCTTGGCGACTACAAAGTCAACAGAGGCAAAAATGTCAAAGTCATATATCCTCTAGAGCAACCAAAATCAGGCTCTATTGAAAGCTCTCCAAAAGCTCTACCAGACAAAGAAGTAGACTCTAATAAAACTAGTAAAAATGATACTGGCTCAAAGCCTGCTACTACTGCTACAAGCACTAAAGATATACAAAACCCAGCAAATCAAGAAATGATAAACTCAACCCCGGTATCAAATACCTCAACAAAGGCTGAGAAAAATGAAAATACTGACTCTTCAATAGCTGAAGGAGTTGTTACATCTAACAAAGTACAACCTACACCAAAAGGTAAAAATGCTACTATAATTATTGGTGATTTTAGTAAAGGTGACTCTGACTAATGTATAAAGGTATAAGACCATCAATTTTTATTCTAATACTAATGGTTTCACTAGGACCTTTCGGCGATACTATTTATGCTCCTGCCTTACCAGAGATCAAAACTATTTTAGGTACTGATTATCCACATGTACAACTAACCATTACTTCTTATTTACTTGGTTACTCAGTTAGCCAACTTCTATATGGTCCATTTTCAGATAGATTTGGACGTAAGCCTGTAATGCTAGTAGGCTCAAGCTTTTTTATCATTAGCTCAATAATATGTTTACTTAGTACAAATATTGATACTCTAATTTATGCAAGATTACTACAAGGGTTTGGTGCTGCAGCTGGAGGGGTTATAGCAACAGTCGCTGTTAAAGATGCTTTCAAAGTTAATGAACAGGGTGCTATATTTGCTATTATGAATATCGCTTTTGCTTTAGCTCCAGCGTTTGGTGCAGTTTTAGGAGTATTTCTTAGTCCTAACTTAATTTTTTGGATCCTACTAGTCGCAGCTACATTATTATTTATCAAAGTAGCACTTTTTTTCCCAGAAACTGTCAAGGAAAAAAACATGGATGCACTGACTATCAAATCATTCTTTCAGAACTACTTCTCTCTTTTTAAAGATCATCAATTCTTCTTTGCAACCTTTGTATTAGGAATAAATATTAGTGTGATATATGCATGTTTAGTTACAGCTCCAGATATATTTATAAATATATTGAAACTTGAAAAAGCTAATTTCCTATACTTACTTACAATTATGGTTACAGCAGTAGTATTAGGGTCAATTATTTGCTCAAAATTAAGTCGCGTAATAGCATACAAGCATCTAGTTAATTTTGGTATGCTTTGTACTTTGATATCAGGAATACTCTTTATTTATGCCTTCCAAAAATTAACAGGACTAACTCTTTCTATAGCTTTAACCGGTGTTCTTTCTCTCACATTCATAGGTGTATCATTCAGTGTACCCTTATTAACACCAATAGCATTAGAAAACTTTACTACTACTGCTGGTGCTGCATCTTCAGTCATGGGGTTTATGCAGATGGGCATCGCTTCAATCACAACTGCTGTAATTAGTCAAATTCATTTTGGTAGTGAATTTACTTTAGCTTTTGCTTTTGTATTGCTACCACTTATTGGACTAATAATATTCTTCCCTTATAGTTGTTACTTCCTTAAGAAGTAAATATCCAAAGCCTTTATAGTCTTAGGCTTACGAATTAAAATAATTATATGATAGAATCTACTCTAAGTAATATATTTCAAATATTTAATAATTTATAAATGCAAAATTATAATGCTAAATCTATCGAGGTCCTCACAGGATTAGATCCTGTAAAAAAAAGACCTGGTATGTATACAAATACTGAAAACCCGAATCACCTTATACAAGAGATTGTTGATAACAGTGTTGATGAGGTTCTAGCGGGACATGCCAGTAAAATAAATATCACTCTATATAATGATAACAGTATAGAAGTTGCTGACGATGGTCGAGGTATGCCTGTAGATATTCATCCTGAGCATAAAATGTCTGGGATTGAGCTTATTATGACCAAACTACATTCAGGTGGTAAATTTAGTAACAAAAACTATACTCACTCAGGTGGCCTTCATGGAGTTGGGGTGTCCGTTGTCAATGCTCTGTCAAGCAAACTTGAAGCAGAAATCAAACGTGATGGTAATGTTTATCAAATAACTTTTGAAGATGGTCTAAAAACTAAAGATTTAGAGATCATTGATAGCGTTGGTAAAAAAAATACTGGTACTAAAATTAGATTTTGGCCTAACAAAAAATATTTTGATGATATCAAAGTTAACGTTAAAGCTCTTAAAAATCTCTTGGAAGCTAAAGCCATACTATGTAAAGCACTTACAATTAAATATTTAAATGAAATAAAAAAAGAAAGAATCACGTGGCATTTTGAAACAGGGTTAAAAGGTTATCTTGATCATAAATTAGAGGCTGAAACACTTCCTCTTGAGCCTTTTATGATAGATAATTTTTCAAATGGTGATTCTTATTTAGATGCTGTATTTTGCTGGTGTGAAGATCCTTTAGAAAGCATCAAAAATAGTTATGTTAATCTAATTCCAACACCGCAAGATGGTACACATGTTACAGGTCTGAAAAATGGAGTTTATGATGCAATTAAGGCGTATATTGAAAAAAACTCTCTTGGAGCAAAGAACATCAAAGTTACAGCTAATGATTCCTTTGCTAAATTAAACTACGTAATATCAGTAAAAATAACAAATCCTCAATTTGCAGGACAAACAAAAGAGAAACTTTCCAATAAGGATGTAACATCATTTGTAGCCACTGCTGTCAAAGATTTGCTAACAATATGGCTAAACCAAAATCCTGAAGAAGCGCGTCAAATTATTGAAAATATTAATAGTGTTGCTCAAAAAAGAATCAACGCTGATAAAAAAACAGCTCGTAAGCGTATTATGAATACTTCAATTCGGTTACCCGGCAAGCTTACAGACTGTATTAGCTCTGATGTTAGTTCTACTGAACTTTTTATAGTAGAGGGTGACTCTGCTGGAGGCTCTGCTAAACAAGCTCGTGATAAAAACTTTCAAGCCGTCCTACCTCTTAAAGGTAAAATCCTAAACAGCTGGGAGCTTGATGCAGATACCATTATGAACTCTCAAGAAGTTCATAACATCGCTACAGCAATTGGTGTTGACCCAGATAGCGATGACATTTCGGGTTTAAGATATAATAAAATCTGTATACTCGCCGATGCTGACTCTGACGGTCTGCATATTGCCACTCTTTTATGTGCCATGTTTCTTAAACATTTTAGAAAACTTATTGAATGTGGACACATTTATATAGCCCAACCACCACTATTTAGAGTTGATATTGGTAAGAATACCTTTTATGCTCTTGATGAAAATGAAAAAGAAAAAATCTTAGCTGAAAATTCTAAACTAACTGGCAAAATAAATATCATGCGTTTCAAAGGTCTTGGCGAGATGAATCCTATCCAATTACGTGAATCTGCAATGGATGTTTCATCGAGAAGACTTTTACAGCTTACAGTTTCTAATACTTATGATGATGCTGAAATTTTAGATATGCTTTTGGCGAAAAAAAGAGCCAAAGACCGTCGTGATTGGCTTGAAAATCATGGTGATAAAGCTGAAATTGAATAAATTTTGCAATTTATTTGCAAACTTCAGCTAATCTTCCTGTCATCACCCCTAAGATAGCATCATCTGTTTCATTCATTCCTTTGCCCGTAGCCAATATTGCAATATTTTTGATAGTATCTTCTACATCATCACCAACAATACCGTCATGTGGAGTTACCGTATTACCAAGCATTGCAGCATTTACAGCATCAAACGCTGCATATACGGAGTTTGCTATCTTAATAGAGCATGATGAATTAGCACCATCACACATAATACCGATAATTCCTGCTAAAGCATTAATAATAGATTTCTCAACTTTTTCTTCCGATAGTTCTAGCATCATTGCAAGACCACCAGCAATTCCTGCTGATGCGCACGTAGGACCACATAACGCAGATAGTCTACCGATACGTGACTTTATATAAACCGTTGATACAATTGCAAAAAATAAAGCTTGATAAAGCTTATCTTGAGACTTACCTCTTGACTTAGCAAATTCGATCAATGGTAAAGATAATGTTAAACCTATATTACCACTACCTGCAGCTGTCATCACAGGCAAAGCCGAACCACCCATCCTAGCATCACTTCCAGCCGATGCTGCAGCTGCCGCACGATTACGGATATCATCGCCATAGAAACCGTTATCAATTCCTGAACGAATATTTCTACCTGTCTGGATACCATACTGATGAGCTAAGCCTTCATTAGATATATTACAGTTATCTTTAACAATTTTATCTAACATATCACTAATTTTAGATGTATCTAATTGTAATGCGATTCCATAAATCTCTTTAATTGAAAATTTAGAAATTATTTCATCAACAAGATTACTCTTATTATCTTCATCATTAACTTCATAAATAACTTCATCATTCTTTTTGATTAGAGTAATATTTGTATGTGTATATTTAAACTCAACCACAACCTTATCTTCGTTGTGATATGCTTCTATGCGTATATATAATTTTACGGGTACAGATGCATTAAACACTTTAATGCAATCTTTATCTAAATATTTTTGTACTTTTGGTAACTCTGCATCAGTCACTCCAGAAATAACCATAAGCTCTTTAGCCGCGTTCCCTGCGATTGTACCCATTGCAACAGAGGCTTCTATACCAATCATTCCACCACTATTCGGTACAGTTACGCTTTTTACATTCTTAATCATATTACCAGAGGCAAAAACATCTATCCTATCAGGTATATGCCCTAACACATCTCTTGTTTTTGCAGCACAATACGCCAAAGCAACTGGCTCTGTACAGCCTTCTGCTGGCACAACTTCTTTGTACAACAAATCTATTAACTGTTGTTCTCTACTCATCTCTGCGACCTCCTTTAGACTTAAAATCTACTTTTTCCCATTCAAAAAAACTACCTGGATCTGTTTTTCTACCAGGAGCAATATCACTATGAGCTGCGATATCAGTCAAGCTTGGATAACTTTGTTGTAAATCTTTTAATAAAATATTGAGCGACTCATATTGCTGTTGACTATACAAACTACTATCAGTGCCTTGCAGCTCTATCCCTATCGAAAAATCATTACATCCTTCTTGGCCATTGAATTGACTTACTCCAGCATGCCAAGCCCTATCAGCCACGGATACAAACTGTATTACATCACCATCTCTTCTAATATAAAAATGTGCCGATACCTCAACACCTTGCAAACTCAAGAAGCTCTCATGTTGCTTACAATCAAGTTTATTAGTAAAAAGTTTTTCAACATTAGTATTATTGTACTCACCTTCCGGTAAACTTATACAATGTATAACTACTAGACTGATGATACTACTATTAGGTCTTTGATTGAAATTTGAGCTTTTTATACACTTAGCCTTTTTATACCAGCCCTGATCAAACATCTTAGTATTTAAAATTACTTACAATAGTATTATACTTTATCAACTAATTTGGTAATTTTGAATAAATTTAGCTATGAAATGTCTTGATTGTAAGCTTGCAAAAAGAACTTTTTTATACGGTATCGTAACATTAATTGTTGTATCACTCAGTTATAGCTTCTTAGATATAAAAGTAGCAAACTTTATACATACTAGTGACTTTTTTGGCACTGAAATTAGTACAGTAGCTGCTATGACATCTAAAGTATTCTCCCCTAAGGTTTGGGCTATACTTGCAGTTATAGTAACACTAATTTGTATATATAAGCATATAACCAAAAACCCTTCAGAGAAGCTTTATATTATGTCATTAACTTTGATAATGACTATTATAATTACTACCATAATAAAAATCATACTAGCAAGATACAGACCAGAAATGTTACTTTTTGATAATAGATATGGATTTCACTTTTTCTCTCTCAAAAAGGCTTACAACTCTATGCCATCTGGCCATACAGCATTAACTTTTGCAGGCTTACTTGCGATAGCCAACTTTTTTGATAAAAAATTTATCACTGTTATAGCTTTGGTAATATGCTGTTTTGTTGCTACTAGTAGAATTATTATATTAGATCATTTCATTTCTGACGTAATTCTTGCTGGATACATAGGTATTTTTACCTACTTATGGTCAAAAGCATTTGTTGAAAACAAAAGATTGAACAAATAATCAATTTATATATTCTTTGAAATAGGTCAAAGCTTTTCTATAAACCTCTTGCTTAAAGTAAACCACATGATTTATTGGATACCAATAACTTACCCATCGCCAATTATCAAACTCAGGCGAGTCGTTAGCCTCCAAGTTAATATTATTTTCTGAAGTTTTTAACCTTAGTAAAAACCATTTTTGCTTCTGCCCTATACATACTGGCTCACGACTTCTTACCAACGAATCAGGAATGTCATATTTAAACCAGTCTCTAGTAGATGCAATTACTTCAACATCATGAGGACGTAAACCTATCTCTTCATACAATTCCCTATACATCGCTTGTAAAGGCGTCTCACCTACTGCGACTCCACCTTGAGGAAATTGCCATGAAGTTCTACTCTTTCTTTGACCCCAAAACACTCTATTTTGTCTATTTAGTAAAACTATCGCTACATTTGCTCGATACCCACTTTTATCTATCATTATTCAAAGAAAACTATCTTCTTCCTAACCTTATTGTAAACTAATTTTTGTAAGTTTGATAATTTATAATTATATTTAGTTCATAACAATAGCTTCCATAAATATTAATAAAATGAGCATTTTTTGATTCTTTACTTATCTTCATCAGTCAAATCATTTAACATAGTTATTAATACTCAGATAAACACTCTTAAAATAGTGATTCCGAACACTCTTAGTAATTGCTTTTTTATACAAGCTAAACAAACACCTAATAATATAGCTATTACTGATGAAAACATTGAGCTTACATATCAGCAAACAGCTAACCAAATTATAAATCTAGCGAGATACTTGTCAGAAAATGGCTATAATCATAATAGTATAATCTCTATATATAGTTCAAAACGATATGAGATTATCATTGCCTTTTTGGCAGTATCAAGTATAGGAGCAAGTTGCGTACAGTTAGATAAATCATTTCCTTTACCTTTGCTTAAAGATATTATTAACGATACAAACTCAGACCTAATCCTATGTGATGAGATACCAGATATTAAATCAGTTAAATGTATAAATTATATAAGTATCATCTCAAAATGTGATGACTCTAAAATTCAAGTACCTACTGATATAAACATAGATCCAGAAAAAGATTTTTGGCTAGTATACTCATCGGGTACTACAGGTAAAAATAAAGGAATTTCAATATCTCATAGAGCAATCCTAGAATCATATAAGATTAGAGAAACTATCAAACCATATGATAATAGTAGTTCGATTGGTTGTAATATTTACTATCTCTGGGAAGCTTTTAGACCTTTATTAAAAGGTGGAAGAACTAATATAATTCCAGATACAGTTCTTTATGATTTTAAAGCTCTTGCAAAATATATCAAAAACAAGAAGATTAATGAGATTCTTTTTACACCTTCGTATCTTGAAACTTTATTATCAACCTCTGAAGATACTGCTATAGAAATATTTCATGATATTGATACATGCTGGTTAAATGGTGAAGTAGTTTCTAGCTGGTTACAATACAAACTAGAAAAATTCATGAGCTCCACAAATATATATAATCTGTATTCCATATCTGAATGTCACGATGTTGCAGTATACAAATTACACCCAAATGATAAATATTTAGAAGAAGATGGCATTGTACCTGTTGGTCATGTACTACCAAAGGTTGATGCTGTCGTACTTAATGAGAATAAAGAAATAGTTAAGAATGGTCAAAAAGGAGAAGTATATATCCATTCTATAGGATTAGCTAATGAATATATTAACAGGCCTGATCTGAATGCAGAAAGATTTATCTCTGCAGCAAATAGCCCTATCAAAAAGCGACTTTATAAAACTGGAGATTTTGGTAAGCTCTCAGATGATGGACAATTAATAACAATATATGGTCGATGTGATTATATTATCAAACTAAGAGGCTATACCCTTTCACTACCATTTATTGAATCAGTTATAAAAGATAAACTCGACATAATGCACTGTATAGTCGATAAAACTGGTGCTACAAGAATGTCAGAATCACTGATTGCATATTTAGAGATCCCCAAAGAGAATCAAGATACTTTTCGCCAACAATGGAATCTAAAAGATAACAATAAGCCTTCTAAAAAACTACTAGACAAAATTGCTCCTCATCTAGCTCACTACATGCTCCCTAAATATATTGTTCTACTCGATGAAATACCTCTTAATAGATATTCAAACAAGCTTGATAGAAATAGTATCAAATATGACGATTTAATCATTGAAACTCAAGAAGTTCAAGCAATCAATAATTTGCAAGAATATAAAAGATTATGGTCAAATATCTTAAATATATCTGAAGATGATATATCTCTAACAAGCTGTTTTTTTGAGCTAGGTGGATCATCCTTATCTGCAATGTTACTTATAAGTAATCTAAAAGAGTTTGGCTTTGATATTAGTATCAGCAATTTTGTTGAAAAAAGTTCTTTGCAAGATAGTTATAATCTAGTAACAAATAATCAATCCTCAACAAAACAAAAGATAACCCAAGAGATCTTAGATGACATTAATAAATTCACAACCACAATAAAATCAAATATTTGCGAAGATTTACCCTCTACAAATACTGGAAATATCTTATTGACAGGCACAACAGGATTTTTAGGTTCTCACCTTCTAGCTCACTTAATATCAAATGATGAAATACAAACAATTTACTGCTTGGTAAGAGCTACAGATGAAAATCAAGCGAGACAAAGAGTCGAAAAAACTCTTGAAAAACTTAACGTTAAAACAAACTCAAAAATAGTCTATTTAAATGGAGATATTACTAAAACAAACTTTGGTTTAGATAGTAAAAAATGGTTAGAACTATCTAAAGATATAGATACAGTTATTCATACAGCAGCTTCTGTTAACCTACTATTACCTTATAATGCTTTGAAACCAAGCAATCTTGATGGAACAGCACATTGTATTGATTTTTGTCTTACGAATAAAAGTAAACATTTAATATACATATCCACTAATGGAATATTCCCATTACATCTGAATAAAGTTTTTGATGAATCTAACTCCATTGATTGGATTGAATCACTAGAGTCTGGCTACTCACAAACAAAGTGGGCAGCAGAAAAACTCGTTCATAAAATGATTGAAAAAGGTCTTAATGCAAGTGTTTTAAGACTAGGAAATATCTCACCTCAAACACCTAGCTATATAAACAAATCCGATACGAACTGGTTACTACTAAAAGAAATAATTACCCAGAATAAAATACCTCAAAATATAAACTTAGAAATGACTCCAGTAGATCATATAACTAAGATTGTAGAACATCTTATATTGACTGAACCAGACTACAACATCTTTAATATTACTAACAAAAATTTTCTTAACGCAAACATATTAGCTAAATGTTTCAATTATGAAACTATCGAATATAATAATTGGCTTGATGCTATTATAGATGGCTCAACAAAATTCTTAGCAAAAGATAACCTAAATATCGACTCATCAATATGTAACTATGATAGAACTAATTACCAAAAAATCATGAAAGAAATCAATATCAATTATCCAAAAATAACTGCTGAATATATAAATAATATTTTTCTAGGAGGTAAAGATGAGCTTACTTACAAATAAACATGTATTAATAGTCGGTGCCTCTAGTGGTATGGGTAAAGCTATTGCTAATGCATGTCGAGAAAAGCAAATGAAAATATCTTTATGCTCGCGTCGTGAAATTGATATTCAAGGTGATAATATATTTTTTCAATCAGTAGATATCCAGAATTTAGCTCAAGTAGAGAGTTTTATAAACCAAAGTATAGATAACTTTGGTGAATTCGATTATGTCATTAACTGTGCAGGTGTTATGTATTATCAATGTATAGAAAATAGAAATTACCAAGAATGGATGACTACCATAAATACTAATGTCATAGGATTCGCTAATCTTTTATACTCTGTACTACCATCACTAATTAAAAATAAAGGCATGCTAATCAACATAACTTCTGATGCTGCTAGGCAAGCCTTTCCAGGTCTAGCAATTTACTCAGGTTCAAAAGCTTTTATGGAATATACACTTAGAGCAATTCGTTTGGAGTTAATTGATAAAAATGTCAGAATTATCAACATCCAGCCTGGTAATGTTGCTACTCCATTGCAAAACATGTCTACAGATAATGAGGCTGTCAAAAAATATGCTAGCGATGATTCAGATAATTTCATACAGCCACAACAAATAGCTGAGACAATAATTTTTGCGATGAATCAACCAAAAAATGTTGCCATAAACGAAATACTAATAGAACCTCAAAAAGAGCCTATCAGCGGATAACTTCAAACTATATAAACATCTATACTTGTAATATTTCATTCAATTAGCTAATGTATAGATAAATTGTTCTTATTCTCAGGTTTTTTAGTTTGAATTTTAAAAAACGAGCTTTTCTATTTGGCTCGCTATCTGGAATATTTTGGGGTCTTGACTATACATTAGCAGGACAAGTTCACACACTTCTCACAATGACTTTTTTAGTTTCAATGTGGCTTACATCGATACATGATTTGGGAGTTGCAGCAACTGTTAGTGTCGTATCAAAATCATCTGTAAAAAGAGTTAAAGACCTAAAACTTTGGCAAATTATAAGTATATGCTGTATCCCACTTCTAGGTGGACTTGCGATGACTATGTATATGCTTTCGACAAGAGATATCTCTACTGGGACGGCAATCATAATATCATCATGCTATCCTGCTGTAGGAATGATAGGCGCGAGAATCTTTCTCAAGGAAAGCTTAACCCCTCTGAAAATATTAGGATTTATAATTGTTTTAATTGGTATTACCTTAACAGCCTATAGTGAATTATTTGATCAGGCAAATAGCATTATAGGTCTTAGCTTTGCAATTTTAGCAGCTATTTTCTGGGGACTAGAGGGAGTTATTTACAAAATGGTGTTGAATGCTGATGTCTCGGCAAATACATTACTTTTTCTACGCAAGATATCTACAGTTATCATATTTTTACCATTCACTTGGATTATAATCGATACAGTTAGTATTTATGTACTATTACTTATAGCTGCTATTGGTGTTATTGGTTATATTGCAGATCTAGCATATATGCAAGCATTTAAGTACTCAAATGTAACTTTAGCAATGTCACTAAATATTACTTACATTATTTGGGGGCCTTTATTTGCATTTATATTATTCGATCAAAGTATAAGTATTCTACTTCTTATAGCTTGTGCAATTTTAATATTCATGGGCAATTATCTAATATTTAAATCGAAATCAGTTTATTAAAAGACTGAATTTTCTCCATATAAATAATTTGGTAACTGAAAGGTATTAAGAGCATAACCTCCGACTAGATCAGATGATTGATCTCCTATCGAGATAAGTATCTTATATCCTAGAGATTCAATATAAGCCCTTCTCTCTGCCTTAAAATTTTTAAAGCCCTTGGAATTATATTCTGTCAAGTTATTTGGAAAAACAAATACATCTTCAAAACCTACATAACCAGCATTAGACAATGCCTGTTTTGTCGCTTCTAGATGCTTAGCAATACGCGCACTTATGAAAAATATTTTAAGTCCTTTAGCAAGACAGTAAAGATAGAAGTCTAAAGTAGCCTTGATTGGATAAGCACTAGTTTTTGCAAGTAGTTCATCCCAAATTTGATGATTCTCCTGTTGAGGAAAGCCTACTTCTTTAAAAGGATAATAATGATTCAATGAAGTTTCATCAATATCAAGAACTATGGCATGATTTTTTAATGAGGATTGAGCATCTATTATTTGCTTAGCTTTTTCAAGAATACTACTTACCTCATCTTCATGAGCTTGACTCTCATAATAAGAAACAACTTGTTCTTGTGTCATATATACGTTTATTTTAGACCTAATTCTTTCAATCTTTCTTCTAGAAATATTCCAGCTTGAGGATATTTTTCAGATAAATATACTTCTGGTTTAGGGTGTATAAAGCATGGTGTTGAAACTCGATCAAGATTTTCTATTTCACCTTCTGGCTTTACAACTCTATGCTTAGTTGCAATATACTCACCATTAGTCATTTCTTGAAGCATGTCACCGATATTTATAACTAGAGACTCACTATCACATGGCACATCATGCCATTGATTAGTTACTGGCGATAAAACTTGTAAACCTGGTGAAGAAGCTATTGGCAACAATGTAATTAAGTTGATATCTTCATGGGCTGCAGCTCTTACTGCACCTGGCTCTTCATCACCTTTCATAGCAGGATAATGTAATATTCTTAACAACGTACTTTCATAAGAAACAGTATCTCTTAATCGTTGTGGTAGCTTACTAGCAACAGCTGGATCCATATGCTCATCTATCCATTCAAGAAGTGTCTCGCCAAGCTTCATCATTTTTTCAAACATTTCTCTAGCTGCACTACTCACCTCCTTAGGATATCGACCATTAGGAAAATATAAATGATAGAAGTGCTTAATGTCTTTTACTGTTTCACCCTTTGCAACCTCAGAAACATCTTTTGGAAAATATCCATCTTGATTTTCAACATCAAATAAGTATTTATCAGCATCACCTGACTTTAAGAAATCTTGCCACTCATTATAAACAGTCTGGATAAGATTCCAGTCAATAGGATGAGTCTTTAAAACCGCAAAACCAGTTTCTTTCAAAGACTTCGTAAACTCTTCAGCTGCATTATCTGCATAGTAATCAACGCTACGGATATTCATTTTTACTCCATTTTTTTAGAGGGAAACAATTCAAGGATTGACTCTAATTATATCAATAATACTTTTATGTTTCATTAACTTGATGATATCTTAGATAGGAAAACTTAATTAAATAAACTTCTATATCTTCTTCTTTATTTTTCTACGCAAATATATCTCTAACTTATCAAGTGATCTTGCAAGTTTTTTACTTATTGCAATAAATGGTAATAAAGCTAATCCTATAAAAAATAATCCTGGTCCAGGAGTAAATATCATAATTAGACCAAGTATCAAAGCCACAATTGAAATTATTAAAAAGATTAATAAAACTAGAGGATTAGATAATTTTTTACGAGAATATCTATGCAATAAATAAAACCTTTTTCCTGGTTTAGCTTTTACTATACTTTTAAGTTTCAGTATCACTTTTAAACATACCTTCTAAGCTAAGCAAATAACGCTAGCTCTAATAATTTTAACCTCTTGGATGATGTTTTTGGTATATTTCTTGTAAGCGATTTTGAGATATATGTGTATAAATAGTTGTTGTTGATACATTACTATGACCTAACAATAACTGAACCGATCTAAGATCGGCACCATGATTGAGCAAATGTGTTGCAAAAGCATGTCTTAGAGTATGTGGTGATATATCTGTGTTTATACCCGCAATAAGCGCATAGCTCTTAATACGATGCCAAAAAGACTGACGAGTTATTCTCTTTGAATGTTTGCTAATAAAAACAGCTTTTTCTTTAAAGTTCTTTGCTAACGACTCACGCGACTCTTCAAAATACTTGTGTAAATATTCAAGCGCATACTCTCCTATCGGCACAATTCGCTCTTTCGAGCCTTTGCCCATTACTTGTATTACTCCGATATTCAAATCAATATCATGAGTATTTAGCCCAACCAACTCACTAACTCTCAAACCTGTGGCATACATAAGCTCTAGCATTGCCTTATCACGAATACCGATATCATCTGTTAAATCAGGAGCTTGAAGTAGTCTTTCGACATCAGTCTCTGTCATATCTTTAGGCAACTTTTTAGCTAACTTCGGCAAGGTTAATTTTGTAGTAGGATTAGTAGTAGCTTGTCCTGTCGATATAAGCCAATTATAGAACTTACGTAATGTAGATATCATACGCGCATTAGATCGACTACTATAACCATTCTTAGAACGATAAGATATAAAAGCATATAACTGCTCAAAATCAAGATTAATCAATTCTACTTGTGAGAAATAACTTTGTAAGAACTTTAGATCTGTGCGATAAGATGAAATAGTGTTTTGGCTTAAACCGTGCTCAAGCCAAAGATTATCAAGAAAAGCATCAACAGCTGTAGACACTTTTTGATTTTCCTAGAATTATACTTTTTCTTTAATTCTAGCAGCCTTACCAGTAAGACCTCTCATGTAGTATAGCTTAGCTCTACGTACATCTGCTCTCTTCTCAACAGTGATACTATCAATCAAAGGTGAATGCGTTTGAAAAGTTCTTTCTACACCCATACCTGAAGACATTTTTCTCACTGTGAAAGCAGAGTGAAGACCTCTGTTTCTTTTTCTAAGAACAAAACCTTTAAAAGCCTGAATTCTTTGCTTATCGCCTTCTCTAATCCATAGATTAACAGTGATTGAGTCACCTGGATTAAATTCTGGAAGATCTGTTCTGATTTGTGATTTTTCTACTAATTCAACAAATTTATTTTTCATTGTTTTCTCCTTTTGTGCTTACCATATCCATTTTATAATCATTTATAATTTGCTTATCTTCTTCAGATAGGCATAGGCACTCGATTAAATCTTTACGACGCTCATAAGTCCTTATCAACTTCTGTTTACGCCTCCATTTCGCTATTTCCTTATGATTACCAGATAACAAAACACCAGGTACTGCGTTACCATCAGGCAAAACAGCTGGCTTTGTATAGTGTGGGTAGTCCAAAAGACCATCATAAAAAGAATCCTCAATCATGGAATCCTTGTTACCCAACACCTCTGGCAATAGTCTTATTAGACTATCCATAACTAGCATAGCAGGGAGCTCACCACCACTTAATACAAAATCACCTACAGAGATTTCCTCATCAACATGATCTTGTACAAGGCGCTCATCAACCCCTTCATATCTGCCACAAAGTAGTATCAGTGAATCATTTTGCAAAAGCTCAAGAGCCTTCTCATGATTAAACACACCACCCTGAGGTGACAAGTATACTACTTTTGCATTATAACCTAAAGTACTTTTTGCTTCTTTAATAGCTTCAGATAAAGGTTCATATTTCATAACCATACCAGCGCCACCACCAAAACTAGTGTCATCTACAGTAGCATGCTTATCTGTTGCATAACTACGAGGGTTAAAATAATTTATAGATATTTTAGAGTCTTTAACTGCTCTAGCAGTAATCCCGAAATCACTTATTGCCCTAAACATCTCTGGAAATATAGATATTATTCCGAATTTCATTTTGAACACCTATTCTAAATCTTCCCTAATTGTATTACCTAGAACAAACAAACACAAATATTTGAGAGATAAAATACACTTTGTAGCAATGAATGCACATTGACGATTAGTATTTTATAAAATACGATAACGCAGTGCTAAGTGATTTCACATACTTTTTTCGAGATAAAAAGAATATGTTGCTAATGCTTACACAGCAAGTAGCGACATATTGTTAAGAAAAAATTATTGACTAATAATCATACTCCCAATCAACAACTATTTTTTTAGACTCAAGATCCTGACTAACTATATATTGCTTAACATAAGGAATTAAGTATTCACCAGAATCATTCTTACAAACAAGAACCTCGTTAGCTCCAGTTTCAATAATATCAATGACATTACCAAATGAATCATTAGCTGTATTAACTACTGAGCAACCTATCAAATCCTTGAAATAAGCTTCATCTTCTTCAACCTTAGGTAAGGCTTCTTTTGGTACACCAATTAAGGAATTTACATATTTCTTAGCCACTTCTGCACTATCAACACTAGCAAGTTTAATATACAACTTATCCCCTCTTCTAAAAACACTTTCTTCTTTGAGGGGTTGCCAAATATTATTAGCTGGCAATTGAATATACCAGTCACCATAGCTTAAAAGAGTTTCAATTGAATTCGCCAAAGGATATAAATTAAGCTCACCATCAAGCTTATATGTAGCACCAATCTTAGCTATTTCTACGAAGTCCTGTGACATAAAAGAAAAATTATTATGAAAATGACGCTATTAAGCAACTTTTTTTGCTTCTTTGATTAAGCTAGCTACTCTATCTGAAGGCTGAGCACCTTTAGCAAGCCAAGCTTCAGCTTTAGCTACATCAAGCTTTAATCTTTCTTCACCACCTTTAGCTAAAGGATTAAAGAAACCTAGCTTCTCGATAAATCTACCATCTCTTGGGCTTCTTTTATCAGCAACTACGATTCTATAGAAAGGACGCTTTTTAGCTCCACCACGAGCCATACGAATTACTACCATTTATTATTCTCCGGTTTTATCTTTTTATATTTCAAACTTTTCTTAGCTAAGCTTAGCAGCCATCCACTCAGCAAAAATTATGCAAAAATTTAATAGCAATACTTTAAAGTCTCTTAACCAAAATGTCAATAGTTGACTTTACATAAACATAATATATAATACCCGAAGTCGCTGAATTTAACAAACAACTTGCTTGCGACACTAAATAATAAGCTAAAGCGTTTCTACTAAATTTTATAAAAGATTTTCTAGAAACCTTTTAGCAAAACTAAAAGGGAGAACGAAATGTCAAAAAATTATTTATTCACATCTGAATCAGTTTCAGAAGGACATCCAGACAAACTAGCTGATCAAATTTCAGATGCCATCTTAGATGAAATCCTAAAACAAGATAAAAATGCTCGTGTAGCGTGTGAAACTCTTGTAAAAACAGGCATGGCTCTAGTTGCTGGTGAAATTACAACTTCTGCATGGATAGATATTGAAGAGTTAGTTAGAAAAGTAATTGTTGAAACAGGTTACGATGACGCAAACAAAGGTATCGATGGAAGAACTTGCTCAGTTATAAATGCTATTGGTAAACAATCAGGCGATATTGCCCAAGGTGTTGATCGTGGATCACTAGAAGACCTTGGTGCCGGAGATCAAGGGCTCATGTTTGGTTTTGCGACAAATGAAACTCCTACTCTTATGCCTTCTGCTATTTACTACTCTCATCTACTAATGAAAAAGCAAGCTGAGTTAAGAAAATCAGGAAAACTTGCTTGGTTAAGACCAGATGCAAAAGCTCAGGTTACACTTGCTTACGAAAATGATAAGCCTAAATTTATTGATACAATCGTACTTTCCACTCAGCACAATGAATCAATCTCACAAAAAGATCTTCATGATGCTGTGATAGAAGAAATTGTAAAAGAGGTAATTCCTGCTGAGCTAATTACAAAAGATACGAAGTATCACATCAATCCAACAGGTGTATTCTTAATAGGTGGTCCTCAAGGAGATTGCGGTCTTACGGGTAGAAAAATCATTGTTGATACTTACGGTGGAGCAGCTCATCATGGTGGTGGTGCATTCTCTGGTAAAGATCCATCTAAGGTAGATCGTTCTGGTGCATATATGGGTAGATATATCGCTAAAAATGTTGTTGCAGCTGGCCTAGCAGATAAATGCGAGGTTCAAGTAGCATACGCGATTGGTGTGGCAAAGCCAGTATCACTTATGATTAATACATTTGGTACAGGCAAAATTGCTGATAGCAAAATTGAACAACTAGTTTCAGAAGCTTTTGATCTTAGAGTCGGTAAGATTATCGAAAATCTTGATCTACTTAGACCAATTTATCGTAAAACCTCTAACTATGGCCATTTTGGTCGTGAGTTACCAGAATTCTCTTGGGAAAAAATAGATAAGGCAGATAATCTTAAGTCTGCTGCAAAAATTTAATTCTTCACACAGTTACGACCACATCTCAAAATTCCACTAACAAACTTTTTTAAACAAGCTTCATAACTAGTGGATCCATAAGTTAACCTAGTCATTTCAAACCCATAATAACATTTTTAACAACGAAGTCTGCGCCTATTATTAGTATCTCATTATTAGATCTTAACTTCTTTAATTACCTTTAATAAAAAAGCAACATTAGTGATTAAACCTTGCTCAATATCTTAACAAGATATTTCTACCAGACTATATTTTTCAAAATGACAATAAGAGAATGTTGATGGAATAATAATTCCAAGAAATATTTATTTAGATTATGCTGTCGTACTAGCTTTATTGTATTTTTTCTTTGCTTGAATAAATTCAATTTTTAAATCTTTATATTTTGATTTAATTTCTCTTATATCAGCCTTAGACAGTACATTCTCTTTCTTAGCTTTTAAGTATTCTTGCTTAGCACTATACATATTTTTAACATTTGTAACTAACTTAGCGTACATTTCTTCAATACCTAAGTGGAATGTTTTATTCTTTTTAGTTAATGCCTCATCAAGTTTAACCTTTGCTTTTGCAATTTCAATCAAATGCTTAGGCGTAGTTTTAAGATCATAACACCAGCCCATTTTTGCAAAACCTGCTATTAGCCATTTAGAAGGATCTAAATCAAACCATCTGATACCATTTCTGTAATCTCCTGCAAATGCATGATGATAATTGTGATAACCTTCTCCACCAGTTACAATAGCTGTTATCCAACTATCTCTAGCTGTGTTTTTTGTAGAGTATGGTCTTCTTCCTATAGTATGAGCTAAAGAGTTAATACAAAAAGTCGCATGATGAACTAGTACAGCTCTCAAAAAACCACCTAATAGTAAAAAACCTAAAGCACTATGCCAAGCAGCAGTTAACGTACCACCAGATAAGAAACCAAAAACAAATCCAAGCAACGCAGGCAAACCAAAACATGCTAGAATAGCTAGCACAGTATAGTTATTATGCTGATACACCAATGCCTTATCTTTCAATAAATCATTAATACCTCTAATTTCTTGAACATCTGGGCTACTATGTCTTAGCAACCAACCAAAGTGTGAAAACCAGAATCCTCTTGTCGCAGCGTAAGGATCTTTGACAGGATCGTCAACATCTTTATGGTGTTTTCTATGATCTGATGACCATTGAATTACACTATTTTGTAATGCTGCTGTACCAAAAACCAAAAGAATGTAACTAACTATTTTGTTAGCCTTATATGTCTTGTGCGACCACAGCCTATGATATCCCATTGTAATACTTATACCTGTAAGAGCATAGAAAACGAAAAGACACACATAATCAGCTGTAGTAAAGCCGATAGTCATTGCATACCACGGCACAGCAATCATTGTAACCAATGGAAGAAGTAATAATCCGAAGACACTCTTCCATACGATACTACCTTCTTTTTCGATAGATTGATGTATTATTTCATTATTATTCATTTAGAACCTTTAACCTTTTTTTGAATTTAACCCACATGATGTGAGTATGGAATTTACTATTTACGATACTATAGTATCATGAAACTAGTATTTTTGATAGTTATTTATAGTAGCCCTAAATTTGAGCTCTTGCTTTGACGTTAATACTTAAGTCAGAATCCTTATAGCCATTAGCATATCTATAGGCACCAGCAAGGGCTATCATAGCACCATTATCTGTGCAATATTTCATTGGAGGGAAAAATATCTCATAACCCTTATTCTTGGATAGTATATCCAACTTAGAACGTAGCAATTTATTTGCACTAACACCACCAGAAATCACTAATCTTCTATTTTTTGTTTGCTTCAAAGCCTTGCTACATTTTGATACTAAGACATCTACAGCTGCATCTTGAAAAGCATAACAAAGATTTGCCTTATTTTCTTGAGATTTATCCTCTTCTGAATACCAAGTATTTAGCACCGCAGTCTTTAAACCACTAAAACTAAAATCTAAGTTAGGCTTATTTTTCATTGGGCGAGGTAAATTATACCTATTTTTATCTGCAGCTTTATCAGCAAGATTAGCCACTTCGACTCCACCAGGGTATGGCATTCCTAAAAGTTTGGCAGTTTTATCGAATGCCTCCCCGGCAGCATCATCAATAGACTCACCCAGCAGAGAATATTTACCAAAACCTCTGACTTCAAATAACTGTGTATGACCTCCAGACACTAATAGTGCTACAAATGGATACTCTATAACACTATTTTGATCTAGAAGAGGAGATAGTAGGTGTCCCTCGAGATGATGCACAGCAACAGTATCAATATTATGAATCATCCCTAAAGTTTTAGCAAAAGTTGCCCCCACCATCAAAGCGCCGACCAGTCCGGGCATTGCTGTATATGCAATGCAATCTATATGATCAAAGCTTAAATCAGCCTCTTCAAGGACTTGTTTAGTCAACACATTTAGCTTAGCTATATGCTCTCGAGATGCAAGTTCTGGAACTACACCACCATACTTCTTGTGCAATTCAATTTGACTATATAAAGTATCTGCAATAATAGTCTTAGACTTATAGTCATAAACAGATACACCAGTTTCATCACAAGAGCTTTCTATACCGAGAACAAGCATTACTTCTTAGCAGTCCCTGCACCACCATTAGTTTTTGTAATCTGAATAAACTTGGTTATAAAAGAACCAACAACTAAGCCAATAACAAAAGCTATAGACAAAAGTACCATTAAGGGCAATGTTGTACTACCAAATATATAATCAAAGCTAACGTTATCAGTATTTAATATAGACAAAAACACAATTACAATAATTGCCAAACCAAACAATATTTGCCAAAATAACTTTTTAACTGTACTAAACATAAATTACATTCTTAAATAAAATATATTGACAATATTATAGTTAATTTTTTTGAAATTATAAAACTTAATTTGATAGATAAATTAGAAAAACTATTTAATATCACATATATAAGATATGTGATATGGATTTATTGAAAATTATTAGAAGTCTAAAGATTCCAAGGCGTTTCTCAATGACTCTTCAATATCTTCATTGATATCCTTGTCTTCTTTTTCAATTTGATTCTCAAACGAAGAAGACTCTTCAGTGTCAAATGATGATGCATCTGTAAACAGTGTATTATCTTCGACACCAAGCTCTTCTCTCATCTTCTCAATCTTATTAGACTCTTTTCTAACTGCTAAGCCAGTACCCGTCGGAATCAACCTACCAATAAGAACATTTTCTTTAAGTCCTCTTAACTGATCGACTTGAGAATGTATTGAAGCCTCTGTTAATACTCTAGTCGTTTCTTGGAATGATGCAGCAGACAAGAACGACTCTGTAGATAAAGATGATCGAGTAATACCCATTAAAGTAAGTTCATACTCAACCAATGATTTATCCTCTTTAGATAATCTGTCATTTTCTTCAAGTATTCTTACTAGTTCAATACTTTCATTTTTGACAAACTTACTATCACCTTCCTCAAGTATTGTCGCTTTTCTTAACATTTGTCTGACAATAGTCTCAATATGTTTATCATTAATTACAACACCTTGCATACGATATACAGACTGAGCCTCAATTAAGATATAATCAGCAAACGCCTCAAGCCCCTTATACTTTAGAAGGTCATGTGGATCAGTAGGTCCATCCGCCAGAACATCACCTTTTGATACTGGTTCACCATCAAAAACAACCAAATGTCTAGACTTAGGTAACAGTATTTCTTCTGTAATATGACCATTCTTATCTAAGATTTCAATTCTTTGCTTCTCTTTAGTATCTCTATTACCCAATCTAACCACACCATCACAAGGTGATAATATAGCAGCATCTTTTGGACGTCTAGCTTCGAAAAGTTCAGCAACACGCGGAAGACCACCTGTAATATCCTTGTTCTTAGATCCTTCTAAAGGAATCTTAGCAACCACATCACCAACCTCTAGAACCGAATCATCAGCAACATTCAATACAGCACCTACAGCTAATGAAATTGATTTAAGCTCATTACCTTTTTCATCAACAATCTTAACTACAGGTTTTAAGTTCTTAGATGTTGTTCTTTGAGATATTGAAGTTATCTCAATAGTTTGCTGACCTGTTAGATCATCATATGTATGCTTTGATGTGATACCATCAATAACATCCTCTAAAACTACTTTACCAGCAACATCTGTAATCAATGGTTGAGCATGCGGATCCCAAGTAGCAATAACATCGCCAATCTCAACACCCTTGCCACTTGCTAAAGGAACAACCGCACCCATAGGGATTTTATGTTGCTCTCTAACACGACCCATAGTATCAGAAACTATAATTTCACCAGCTCTTGATATAACTATATTTTGGCCATCTTTATTTGTAACTGTTCTGATGTTTTTGAACTTGATCTTACCAGCAGTTTTAACTTTGATATCAGATACTGTAATACCCAATGATGCCGCACCACCAGTATGGAACGTTCTCATCGTAAGCTGTGTACCTGGCTCACCAATTGACTGAGCAGCAATTACACCGACAGATTCACCAACATTAACCTTTCTCTCACGAGCAAGGTCACGACCATAACATTTAGCACATAAGCCTCTACGAGTTTTACATGTAATTGGAGATCTAACCTTGATCATGTCAATACCATTATCATCAAGTATCTCAACAAGGTTTTCATCAAGTAGAGTACCAGCTTCTAATAGAACTACTCCTTTTTCAGTCACAACATCAGCAGCTAATGTTCTACCTAAAGCTCTCTCTACTAAAGGAACTTTAACTTCACCATCTTCAACGATAGCTGAAAACATTAAACCATCATCAGTACCACAATCTTCTTCGATAACAACTAAATCTTGAGCAACATCCACAAGTCTACGAGTTAAGTAACCAGCGTTAGCTGTCTTCAATGCTGTATCGGCCAAACCTTTACGAGCACCGTGAGTAGATGTAAAGTACTGTAATACTGACAAACCTTCTCTAAAGTTCGCCGTAATAGCAGTTTCAATCATCGTTCCATCTGGCTTAGCCATTAGACCACGCATACCTGCAAGCTGTCTCATCTGGTTATAAGAACCCCTTGCGCCTGATTTTGCCATCATATATACAGAGTTAAACGATTCAATTTCTTTATTCTCACCATTCACCATTACAGTATCTTTAGATATAGCATCCATCATTGAAGCACCAACCTCATCAGAAGTTTTGCTCCAAATATTAATGATATTGTTATATCTCTCATTTTCTGTAATTAATGATGACTGATATTGCTCTGTAATATGTTTAATTTCTTTTTCTGCTTCTTCTACTTTAGCTTCTTTAGTTTCAGGTATTGTCATATCATCAACACCTACAGAAACACCTGATAATGTTGAGTATTTGAAACCTGCATACATTAGTTTATCAGCTAAAACTACAGTTGCTTTGCCACCTAACACTCTAAATGCCTGGTTAATGATTTTAGAAATTTCTTTCTTAACAAGCACTTTATTTAATAGCGAGAATGATAATCCTTCAGGCAATATATTAAGAAGTAATGCTCTACCAACAGTAGTATTCACAACTCCTTTCTCGTTATAAGTATTACCTTTAGTATCAAAAACTTGTCTATCTATTCTAAGCTTGATTTTAGCATGGATATCTATAGTGCCAGAGTTATATGCTCTACTAACGTCATCATAGTTTGAGAATAATTTACCTTCACCTCGAGCACCCTCTTTCTCTCTAGTGATATAGTACAAACCTAGTACAATATCTTGAGTAGGAGTAATAATTGGCTGACCAGATGCTGGAGATAAGATGTTGTTTGTAGACATCATCAACACTCTAGCTTCTAATTGAGACTCTACAGTTAATGGTACGTGTACAGCCATTTGGTCACCATCGAAATCAGCGTTAAATGCCGCACAAACCAAAGGATGTAGCTGTATCGCTTTACCTTCGATTAGCTTAGGTTCAAATGCCTGAATACCAAGTCTATGAAGTGTTGGAGCACGGTTTAGTAATACAGGATGCTCATTGATAACAACTTCTAAAATATCCCATACAACTGCTTCTTCAAGCTCAACCATTCTCTTAGCTTGCTTAATAGTTGTTGCGTAACCACCTAATCTTAACTTAGAGTATACAAAAGGCTTGAATAGCTCTAATGCCATCTTCTTAGGTAAACCACACTCATGCAGTCTTAAAGATGGGCCTACTGTAATCACAGAACGACCAGAGTAATCTACACGCTTACCAAGTAAGTTCTGACGGAAACGTCCTTGCTTACCTTTTATCATATCAGCAAGAGACTTAAGTGGACGTTTATTTGAACCTGTTACAGCCCTACCACGTCTACCGTTATCTAGTAGCGCATCTACAGATTCCTGTAACATTCTCTTTTCATTTCTAACAATAATATCTGGAGCATTTAAATCCAATAGTTTTTTAAGTCTATTGTTTCTATTAATTACCCTACGATACAAATCATTAAGATCAGAAGTTGCAAATCTACCACCTTCAATTGGAACTAATGGTCTTAAATCTGGCGGTAAAACTGGTAATACAGTCATTACCATCCACTCAGGTTTATTTCCAGATGCTTGGAAAGTTTCAAGAAGTCTCAATCTCTTGATTGCTTTTTCTCTTTTGGCTGTAGACTTACTTTCTTCATACTCAGCTTGTAAAGACTCTATTTCAGTTTCAAGATCCGTATCTGCTAATAAATCTCTGATAGCCTCTGCACCCATAGATGCTTCAAACTCATAACCATAGTTCTCTAAAGCTTCTGCGTACTCATCATCCGTAAGAAGCTGCTTCTTCTCTAACGGAGTCATACCCGGATCTGTAACTATATAAGACTCGAAATATAAAACTTTCTCAACATTCTTCAATGGCATATCAAGGAATAAGCCAATTCTAGAAGGTAAAGATTTCAAATACCAAATATGTACTACAGGACATACCAAATCTATATGTCCCATTCTTTCTCTACGGACAGAAGCTTTTTCTACTTCAACACCACAACGCTCACATACTACGCCTCGGTGCTTAAGTCTCTTATACTTACCGCATAGACACTCATAATCTTTAATTGGGCCGAAGATTTTTGCACAGAATAATCCATCTCTTTCAGGCTTAAATGTTCTATAATTTATAGTTTCTGGTTTTTTAACTTCACCATGAGACCATGAACGAATGACCTCAGGAGATGCTAAAGATATTTTAATAATATCAAACTTTTTACTATTGTAATTTTGATGTAGGATACCGTTATTCACAGGTAATTCTCCTATACTTTTATTTTAAATAACAAAAAATAAGTAGCTTTAAATTAAGATGCTTATTCTTCCTCAGATGAATAGTCAAAATCCATGTCTATACCCAACGCTCTAACTTCATTTCTTAAAACATTGAATGACTCTGGAACATCTACATTCATAGTTAACTTACCATCAACTATGTTCTTATACATCTTAGATCTACCAGCTATATCATCCGATTTAACCGTTAACATTTCTCTTAATGTATAAGCAGCACCATATGCTTGTAATGCCCAAACTTCCATCTCACCAAATCTTTGACCACCAAATTGCGCTTTACCACCTAGTGGTTGCTGCGTAACTAGGCTATAAGATCCAGTTGATCTAGCATGCATTTTATCATCTACCAAATGGTCTAGTTTGAGCATATACATGTATCCAACTGTTACATGCCTATCAAATGCTTTACCAGTACGACCATCAAATAGTTTCATCTGACCATTTGCCGCAAAACCACCTATTTTTAGTAATGATTTAATATCTTCCTCTTTTGCACCATCGAATACAGGAGTTGCAATCGGCACCCCTCCTTTTAGATTTTCACAAAGATTAAGTACTTCTTCATCACTTAAAGTTTTAAGATTAACTTTTTTATCGCCCACACTATTATAGACTTCTTCTAAAGTTTTTCTTAACTCAGCTGCTTTTCTTGTCTTTTCAAGTGTTTGCTCTACCCTCTTACCTAAACCATAAGATGCTAGACCTAAATGCGCTTCAAGAATCTGCCCTATATTCATACGCGACGGTATACCTAATGGATTCAAACAAACATCTACCGGAGTACCATCTTCCATGTACGGCATATCTTCAATAGGAAGCACTCTTGAAACTACACCCTTGTTACCGTGACGTCCTGCCATTTTATCACCAGGCTGAATACGCTTCTTAATAGCAACAAAAACTTTAACAGTCTTAAGCACACCAGGAGATAGCTCATTACTTTGAGTGATTGATTTCTTCTTAGTTTCGAATCTAGCGTCTACAGCTATCTTAGCTTCTTCATAGTATTCTCTAGCATTCTGTACTTTTTGCTCAAGCTTTTCATCTTCAAAAGATATTTCCAACCACTTAGCAAAAGGTAGCTTTTCTAAGAACTCTTTTGTAAGAACAGCACCTTTCTTAAGACCTTTTGCTTTTTGAATCTTAGCGCCTATAACATCTGCTTCAATTGATGATTTAACTACAGATTCTATTACAGCAAATTCCTCATCAAAATCCTTGCGCGCCTTGTCAATTAACTCTTTCTCAATCTTAAGGGCTCTTTTGCTTTTACCGCCTTTATCATTTTCGAAGACTTGAACATTGATTACAGTACCAGAAGTACCACTTGGCATTCTTAATGAACTATCAGCAACATTTGAAGCTTTTTCATTAAAGATAGCTCTTAGAAGTCTTTCTTCTGGAGTTAATTGTTGCTCAGCCTTAGGTGTAATCTTAGCAACTAAGATATCACCCGCCTCAACATTAGCACCAATATGAACAATACCTGACTCATCAAGCTTAGCAAGACTTGACTCACTCACATTTGGAATATCTGCTGTTACTTCTTCTGGACCTAATTTAGTATCACGAGCAACACAAGTAAATTCTTCGATATGGATACTAGTATACTTATCATCTTTTACTATTCTTTCAGAAAGTAAAATTGAATCCTCAAAGTTATAACCATTCCACGGCATGAATGCAACCATAAGATTATGACCAAGCGACAACTCGCCAAAATCTGTTGCAAAACCATCCGCTAGAATATCTCCTGCTTCAACTTTATCACCAACATTAACTATTGGACGCTGATTAATACAAGTATTTTTGTTAGAGCGTTTGAACTTTGTCAAGCTATAAATATCAACTAACTTACTTGTTTGTGATTTTTCAGTATCAACTTTAATAACTATTCTATTAGAATCTACTTCAGCTATCTCTCCAGCATTTCTTGCAACAATACAGTTACCTGAATCTCTAGCGACTATCTTCTCCATACCTGTACCCACTAAAGGTTTTTCAGATTTTAGAGTTGGTACAGCTTGGCGTTGCATGTTTGCACCCATCAATACCCTGTTAGCATCATCATGTTCCAAAAATGGTATCAATGCCGCCGCCGCCGAAACCATCTGCTTGGCAGAAACATCCATATACTGAACCCTACTTGACTCAGTAAATATAGCTTCACCACCAGAACGACACTGAATAAGATCTTCTACAAAGTGGTTATTTTTATCAAGCTTAGTCGATGCCTGCGCAATTACATAATGATCTTCATCTATAGCTGACAAATACTCAATTTCATTAGTTACTTTACCATTTACGACTTTTCTATATGGTGCTTCTAAGAAGCCATAATCATTAACTCTTGCATAGCTTGCCAATGAGTTAATAAGACCAATATTTGGACCTTCGGGAGTCTCAATAGGACATAATCTACCATAGTGAGTTGCGTGAACGTCACGAACTTCGAAGCCTGCTCTGTCACGGGATAAACCACCTGGACCTAGTGCTGAGATTCTTCTCTTGTGAGTTACTTCAGATAGAGGGTTATCCTGATCCATAAACTGCGATAAAGCACCTGATGTAAAGAATTCTTTAATTGCTGCTGTAATAGGCTTAGAATTCACGATATCTTTAGGCATAAGCTTATCTTTATGAACTAACGACATACTTTCACGAATACCTTTCTCGACACGGTAAAGACCTATTCTAAATTGGTTCTCAACCATTTCACCGACAGAACGCACACGTCTATTCCCTAAGTGATCAATGTCGTCAACCTTTCCTTTACCATCACGAATATTAATAAGCTCTTCTATAACCCCTACAATATCACTATTCTCCAGAGTATAAATATCTCCGGATACTTTATCAGAACCTAATCTTGCATTCAGCTTCATCCTACCGATATCAGATAAGCTATATCTACTTTCGATAAAGAACAGTCCTTCAAAAAGAGCTTTCACAGAAGCTGCTGCTGGAGGATCACCTGGTCTAAGAACTTTATATATTTCTACAAGTGCTTCATCTGTATTTTTAGTAAGATCGTATTTAAGAGTATCTGATATATATCTACCTCTTTCAGTAGTTATAAAATCAATAACTTCTAATTCAAGCATGCCAACTTCTACACACGCTTCTAATAAACTTTCTGTAACATCGTCATTAGCGTAAGCTATAACTTCACCTGTTACCTCATTAACAATGTCTTTTGCTACTCTAAGAGTACTAACCAAATCAAAATCAATTGCTACAGAGTCAACGCCTGCGTCTTTGATTTTCTTGATATCTCTAGATGTTAATTTCTTATTTTTCTTGACTATTGTCTTATCATTTTCATCAACAATATCAAATTTAAGCACTTCACCTTTCATTCCTGATAAATTATCAAGCTTAAGTGCAAAACCTTTATTATTAAAACTAATTGTCTTACTATCAGAGAAATTACTTAGTATCTCCTCTTGTGTATATCCAAGAGCTTTTAAAATCACTGTAGCGCAAAACTTTCTCTTTCTATCAATTCTAGCCCATACAATACCTTTGGAGTCAAACTCAAAATCAAGCCATGAACCTCTGTATGGGATAATGCGCGCCGAAAACGCTCCATCTTCTGAATCATCCTTGCTAAAGAATACACCAGGAGATCTATGTAATTGTGAAACAACAACTCTTTCAGTACCGTTAATTATAAAAGTACCGTTAATTGTCATAAGAGGAATATCTCCCATGTAGACATATTCTTCTCTAATATCTTCTACAACCTTTTCGTTAGGAAGAGCTTCTTTATTATATACAACCAACCTTAACTTTACATTTAATGGCGCATCATATGTAGCACCGCGGACTTGACACTCTGTTTCATCAAAAGTAGGTTCCCCAATTTGATAATCAACATAATGAAGTTCATATTGACCATTTTTACTTTCGACAGGAAAAGATTGCTTTAACACTAATTCAAGACCAGAGTGAAGTCTACCTTTTGCATCATCTGCATTTAAAAATTTCTTATAAGACTCTGTTTGAACGGAAAGTAAATATGGCACATCTAAGATATGAGGGAGAACCCCAAACTCTTTGCGAATTCTTTTTTTCTCAGCGTATGAGTAAGACATCAAAAACATCCCTAAGATTTTGTTTACACAAAATAAAAAGCAAATATGATTATATTTGCACCAATATCTATGTATCTTTCAATACTAGAAAGACTAGAGGCCAAAACTGACCACTAGTCGTAAATTTCTAAAAACTATAGTTTAGAATTTTATTATTTAAGCTCAACTTTAGCGCCAGCTTCTTCAAGTTGCTTTTTAAGAGCTTCTGCTTCATCTTTAGATGCAGCTTCTTTAACTGTGAAAGGAGTACCTTCTACAGCTTCTTTAGCTTCTTTAAGACCAAGACCAGTTGCGCCTCTTACTGCTTTAATAGCAGCGATTTTGTTTGAACCAGCTTCAACTAAAACAACGTCAAATTCAGTTTTCTCTTCAGCAGCAGCAGCTTCGCCACCAGCAGCAGGGCCAGCAACAGCAACAGCAGCAGCAGCAGATACGCCAAATTTTTCTTCCATCATTTTAACTAGATCACATACATCCATTACACTCATTTCAGCAACAGCATTTAGGATATCTTCTTTTGTTATAGACATTTTTATAACTCCTATTTATTTAACAATTAATTCTTTTTCAGCTTTTTCATAAGCCAGTGCAATTATTTACTATCTCCAACAGCAGCAAATACTCGTACCGCTTGAGACGGAATCTCATTAAGAGTACGAACAAACTTAGTAACTGGTGCTTGCATAACATTAAGTAATGTAGCAAGTGCCTCTTCCCTAGTAGGAAGCTTAGCAAAGTCATCTAACTTTTCAGGACCAAACAGTTCACCAGACATAGCTAAATTCTTAACTTCAAAAGCATTGTGCTCTTTTTGGAAGTTCTTGAATAGCTTAGCTGCTGCACCTGGCTCATCCTTAGAAAGAGCAAGAACAAGAGGACCTTTAAGAGCATCACCAAGACACTCAAAATCAGTTCCTTTAATTGCTAAACGTGCTAAGTTGTTACGCACAACTCTTAAATAAACTCCAGACTCACGAGCTTGCTTTCTTAATGAAGTCATTTCATTAACCGTCAAGCCACGGTAATCTGCAACTGCTGCAGACAATGCTGTAGAGACATTTTCAGCAACTTCAGCGACAATTGCTTTTTTGTCTTCTATTCTAAGTGCCATATCGACTCCTTATTTTATTGTCTACACTTTATTTAATTAACACGATATTTAGACCAAAAAGGTTGTCAACATCGTCTGCGTAGGATAAGTTATTAAGCCAAGCAAGCTCAGCTCCTACGGTCTTTGATCGTTGTATTTTCATACAACCCAAAGAAATTGCAAAGCAGTATATTATATATTTAAATCCGAAAAGTCAACACTTATTCCTGGACCCATTGTACTAGATACAGAAACTTTCTTCAGATAAATACCTTTTGATACTGCTGGTTTTGCTTTTTTAAGATCAGCTAAAAGCTGCTCTAAGTTTTGTGTTAAAGCATCAGTAGTAAAGTTTACTTTACCAATCGTAGTATGAATTATACCAGCTTTATCAACTCTATATCTAACCTGACCTGCTTTAGCATCTGTTACAGCTTTGGCAACATCCATAGTTACAGTACCAACCTTAGGGTTAGGCATAAGTCCTTTTGGACCAAGTATTTGACCTAACTGACCCACAACTCTCATGGAATCAGGAGAAGCGATAACAACATCAAAGTCCATATTACCTTTTTTCACTTCATCAGCCAAATCTTCCATACCAACAATATCAGCGCCAGCAGCTTTCGCAGCATCTGCCGCAGGGCCTTTAGCAAAAACCGCCACTCTCACAGTTTTACCAGTACCATTAGGAAGAACTGAAGCACCTCTGACGACCTGATCAGATTTACGAGGATCTACACCTAAAGCCACAGAAACATCAACTGACTCAACAAACTTAACAGAAGAAACATCTCTTAAGATATCAAAAGCCTCTGATACAGGATATTTTTTCTCAGCATCGACTTTAGCCGAGATCTCTTTCATTCTTTTTGAAATTTTAGCCATTATTCAACCCCTTCTACTTTTACACCCATACTACGTGCAGAACCTGCAATAATTCTTACAGCAGCATTAACATCTGCAGCTGTTAAATCAGGATCCTTAACCTTAGCAATTTCTTCTAACTGCTCACGAGTAATAGTACCAATAAAGTCTTTTGAAGGGTTTGATGAACCAGACTTAACTTTAATAGCTTTCTTGATCAGATAAGAAGCTGGTGGCGTCTTCATCTCAAATGTAAAGCTACGATCACCATATACAGATATTTCTACAGGTATTGGCATACCAGGTTCCATACCTTGTGTCTTAGCATTAAACTCTTTACAAAAACCCATAATATTAACACCATGCTGACCCAACGCAGGACCAATTGGTGGACTAGGGTTTGCCTTGCCAGCTGCAACTTGCAACTTAATAATAGCTTCTATTTTTTTCTTAGCCATTTTTATTCTCCAAATTTAGGTTAATAGCACTTATATGAAAATATAAGCTCCCTATCATCTTAGTAAATACTACTAAGACTCTTTTTCAACTTGTGAAAACTCAAGCTCAACAGGAGTAGATCTACCCAAAATAGATACCGCAACCCTCAATCTTGACTTTTCATAGTTAACTTCTTCAATAACACCCGTAAAGTCATTAAACGGTCCTTCTAAAACCCTAACAACCTCACCAACATGGTACGTTTTTCTCAATCTTGGCTCAACTGCAGAAGCATTTCCTTCCACAAAACCTAGTATTCTTTCAACCTCAGGCTTACTAAGAGGAATAGGCTTCCCTCTTGAACCAACAACTGTTAAAACTCTAGGAACTGCTTTAATAATATCCCAAGCTTCTGTTGTCAAATTAGCTTCAATCAAAACATATCCGGGAAAATATTTTCTTTCACTTTTACGTTTCTGCCCGCCTCTCATCTCAACAACATTTTCAGTCGGCACAAGTATTCTACCAAAATTCTCTTTCAAGCCTGCTATTTCTATATTTTCTTCTAGCTGAGTTTTAACTCTTTTTTCATAACCTGAGTGCACCTGCGCAACATACCAAAGCATACCAATATCCTTTTATTAACCCAGAAAATACTGAATAAAATTCTCAAATATAACACCAAATAAAGATATAATTAGTGCAAAAATTATAACTACAACTATAACCATAGCAGATATTGTCATAGTTTCTTTTCGCGTAGGCCATACGACTTTCGCTAACTCAAGCTTAGATGCTTGAAAAAAAGCCCAGAAACGACGACCCTGATTTGTAAATCTTGCAACCACTAATGCAGCCAGAACCACCACTACAGCCAAAGAAGTATTATACGAACTGTAGCTTGAACCTAAAACATCAGAATACATAGTAACAGCAACACCAGCAACCACTATTGCTACAGCCACCAACCACAATAACGCACTACTAGACTTAGAAATCTTCTTAACTTCTGTGGTCTTCGTGGCACCACTTATCCAAACCTTATTATTAAAACCTTGATTCTTTTTCACAAGACATCCTTTTTCTTAAAAAGAGTATTTTTAATTAGAGAAATTATAAACGTAGGCAATAAAATACCATAGCAAACAGACAATATCAAGAAATAAAAAAGGCGGAGTTGCAATTTATACAACACCGCCTTAATTATGTGGCAGGCCAGGAGGGACTCGAACCCCCAACTTGCGGTTTTGGAGACCGCTGCTCTACCAATTGAACTACTGACCTATATTTTTGTTAAATTACCTATTATTCGATAATTTTAGCAACAACACCAGCACCAACTGTTCTACCACCTTCACGGATAGCAAAACGTAGACCTTCGTCCATAGCGATTGGGTTGATTAAAGTGATAGTCATCTTAACATTATCACCAGGCATTACCATTTCAACACCTTCTGGTAACTCAACAGCACCAGTAATGTCTGTAGTACGGAAGTAGAACTGTGGTCTATATCCTTTGAAGAATGGAGTATGTCTACCACCTTCTTCTTTAGAAAGAACATATACTTCAGCTTCAAACTTAGTATGAGGCTTAATTGAACCTGGCTTACATAATACTTGACCACGCTCAACGTCGTCTCTCTTAAGACCACGAACTAGGATACCGACGTTATCACCAGCTTCTCCTCTATCAAGAAGCTTACGGAACATTTCAACACCTGTTACTGTAGTCTTTTGAGTTGGACGAATACCAACAACTTCAACTTCATCACCAACGTTAATAACACCACGCTCAACACGGCCAGTTACAACTGTACCACGACCTGAGATCGAGAACACATCTTCAATTGGAAGAATGAACGGCTTCTCTGTATCACGCTCAGGTGCAGGAATGTAGTCATCCATAGCCTGCACAAGCTCAACAATTTTCTCAACGTACTGTTCTTCACCTTCGATAGCTTTAAGAGCAGAACCCATAACAACTGGAGTATCATCACCAGGGAACTCGTACTGATCTAGAAGCTCACGAACTTCCATTTCAACTAGTTCTAACAATTCCTCGTCATCTACCATGTCACACTTGTTTAAGAAAACAACGATTTTTGGTACACCAACCTGACGTGAAAGTAGAATGTGCTCACGAGTCTGTGGCATAGGACCATCAGCTGCAGAACATACTAGGATAGCGCCGTCCATCTGAGCAGCACCAGTAATCATATTCTTAACGTAGTCCGCGTGTCCTGGACAGTCAACGTGAGCATAGTGTCTATTTGGAGACTCATACTCAACGTGAGAAGTATTAATAGTTATACCACGCGCTTTCTCTTCTGGTGCGTTATCAATTTCATCAAAGTTCTTAGCTGCAGAACCATTTTTCTCAGCCATAACTTTAGTGATCGCAGCAGTAAGAGTAGTCTTACCATGGTCAACGTGACCAATAGTACCTACGTTTACGTGCGGCTTCAAACGTTCAAATTTTTCTTTAGCCATTTTCATGCTCCATTTTTTTTCAACAAAAAACAATAGTTTAAATATGGTGCTCACAACCAGACTTGAACTGGTGACCTCTCCCTTACCAAGGGAGTGCTCTACCAACTGAGCCATGCGAGCTTATTAATATTTTATTATAAATTAGGTTTAGGTGGAGCGGGTGATGGGAATCGAACCCACACTATCGGCTTGGAAGGCCGAAGTTCTACCATTGAACTACACCCGCATGGTGGAGGGAGCAGGATTCGAACCTGCGAAGGCTGAGCCGTCAGATTTACAGTCTGATCCCTTTGGCCGCTCGGGAATCCCTCCCCTAAAACTTTTAGATAACTATAAAGTTTATTTGACTAAAAATCAAGCTTTTTTATGATAATTTGTATTTTGCTTTACGCCAACAACTCATCTAACAAAAAACTAAGGTTATATTACTATGCGTAGGTGTAAATGTAAAGTTATTATATCGTTTTTTATAAAACCACACACATTTTTTGTGCTCTTGTCATCGCCACATAAAGTATTTGATTTCTTTCTATAAAATTCTTATTTAATGAGATATCTTTTAGAAGTACAAATACCTTTTTATAAGTCGACCCTTGTGCTTTATGAGCCGTAACAGCAAAGCCATAATCCAAGTCTTTTTTTATTACACTATTCTTGGGCCTTAAACTACCATCAGAATATCTTTCAACATCAATCATTAATAAGTTATTTTTACGAAACTCATAATACGTTGACCACGTTCTATCGCTCCTAGCAATCTCTAGTAAGTTATCATGTATCTCTGCATACTGATTTAAATTACAAATATCATCTGAATCTATTATGAAAATACTTTTTTCATCAAAACCCTTATAAATTTTTGCTTTTTCATGCACCTTTACACTATATCCCATAAGGCCATTCATATTTTTTTGCTTTTTTGATACCTCAACCACCTTATAATCAACACAATTATTTATCAAGAAAGATTCTTTAGAATTGGCTTTAATGGCTCGATAGCCAATTAAAACATCACCTTTCTCAATTAAGTCAGCGCCTTCTCCAAACACCAAGTCCCTGATTATCCTATTCGCCAACATGACTGTCTTATTGCGCCAAGCTATTAACTTAGCATAGTTCAAATCAGTCTTTGCATAAGATGATCCAAAAACTTTTTTTATTTGCTCTCTAAACTCATCATTTGACTTAACAAAGAGCACACCCTCATTCTCTTTATTCAACACAGTTTCTTTTTTATTCAAAAAACATGGTAGCTCTTCACTAACGTCTCTTAGTTGCTGGCTTAACTCTACTAGTGGGTTGCTATCTGCTTGTCGCATAAGTTGAGTAAGTTCACATCTATTCTCTAATTGAAAAATTGGACTAACCTGATCGCCAACTGGTGGTATTTGTGCTTTATCACCCAAAAATATAACCTTAGATGATAATGATTTAGTAATTTCTGAATCAATAAGCTCAAATAGTGATTTATTTATCATACTAGCTTCATCAATTATTATTAAGTCATAATTTTTGATACTCGCCTTATTAATTTGTCCAAAGACAGGTTCATTCGGATTGAAGTCAGCAAGATTTATATCAGGCTGCAAACCAAGTAAAGAATGAATAGTATAACCCTGCCTAGTAGTTGATTGTGAAATAACAGCATTTGCCTTACGAGTCGGTGCAGAAACTATTGCTCTTTTGGGGTATTCATCCAAAATCTTTTTGACCACAGTAGTCTTGCCTGTACCTGCAAAACCTGAGAGTAAAAAATAAGACTCCCTACTCGCAATAAATTCTTTTATAAGGCGAATAGCTTCTATTTGCTGTTGATTAAGAATTATTTTCTGCCCATTCGGCAAATATAAATAATTTTCAGAATTGAGAAAGTTTTTTTGCATTATTTATTTTCTAACTCGGAAAACCTCGTAATAACCCTAGAAAGAATTAGATTATTTGGCATAACAATTTCATTACCAGCTTCATCATTTAGTTTTGTATACAGGAAACCGATCGATCTAACTTGGCCTTTTACACCACCCAAATCCACCTTCTCACCTATCTCAAAAGGCTTACTAAACGCCAGCATAATCCCTGATGCTACAATATTATAAGATGTCTTAAGAGACATAGAAATACCAAAAACGATCCCCGTTAAAACTCCTGTAACAGGCGATATAGGAACTCCAAGCTTCGCTAGTGCAATAACCACCACTAAAACTAAGAAAATGGTATACACAACGCTTGATAAAAATTGTGATACCGTCTTATCATACTCCTCAAGCAAGTGGTAAACTACTTTTTTTATATATTTAGATATCCAAAAACCTATACCTAAAATTAAAACTGAAATAATTAGGTTCATCCAAAATGATCCTCCAACACCTATCTGATCAAACATTTCTTTTTATTCTCCATATATGTTTTTTTAGCACTGGCAAGCATAAGAATAGCAGCACAACTAAGGACTATTGATATTGAGGCAAATAAAACCTCCTCAAAAGCTTCGAGATGATTTACTCTCCCCATCAAAGTGTTCAATATAAAAATCACATTCTCCACAACAAATAATGCCATACTTATAGCAAAAACAGATAAACATATAGAAAATCTATATAAAAAAGCTGATATTGCAAACAACAGCAACAATGGATATATAACTATCTGCAAAGCATCTATAAAGAAATACTCGAATGTTTCTACACACTCAAAATTATATTTAATTGTAGATATGTATATAAGTGCAAAAACAAAAAATGTTGCAAACAATATTAGAGCATCTCTACTAAAAACACTATCATTAAACTCATGATATCTTTTTTTTGAAAACAAGAGTCCACATACCGTAATAAAAGCAGCACCAGAAACAAATCCATCATAAGAAAAAGTATTCTCTAAATATATACGATGCGCAACATATCCAAAACCACCCATAGCTAACAAAGATATTGAAAAACAAATCCAAAAGGCTGCATCCCAAGGCTTTTTCTTTGCAAAAATATAACTTAAAATTGCACAGCATAAAAATAGCATAAGTGAAATAAATAGCCTCAAAATATCATCAGCTAACAATGGTAAATAAATCATCTCACACATTTTATTAGAAAACTCCTTTTGTTCTCAGAAACAAATATAAACCTGTAGCAATAACACTTCCCAGCACCGGGCCAACTATTGGTACCCACGCATAACTCCACTGTGAAGAGCCTTTGCCCTGTATTGGCATGATAGCATGAAACAATCTAGGTCCAAAATCCCTAGCAGGGTTGATAGCATAACCAGTAGTTCCACCAAGCGACAATCCAATTGCAATAACCACAAAGGCTACTGGAATTCCCCCTAAAGCTCCCATATCTATCGGATAAGCCGTAGTCACACTAGCCTCACCAGCATGAGCAACCACACCATGCATTGTTAAAATCGCAAAAATAAGTACAAAGGTACCGATAACCTCACTAGCAAAGTTTGAGGGTAAATGCTTAATAGCTGGTGATGTACAATGAGTAGCTAATTTCAAGTCAGTATTATCAGTAGCTGAGTAGTGTGGATAATACATAGTCCACACTAGAAGCTGACCAACCATAGCACCTAATATCTGTGAAATAACAAATGGTACAACCCACCCCCATGAGAACTTACCGGCAATAGCAAGTGCTAATGTAACAGCTGGATTTAAGTGAGCTCCACTAATAGGGCCAGCAACCAACACGCCCAAAAACACTGCCAAACCCCAAGCGAATGTGATAACAATCCAACCACCATTCTCTGACTTAGTACCTTTTAAAACAACTCCGGCAACCACACCATTTCCCAGCAGTATCAAAATCATTGTACCAATAAATTCAGCTATGCACGCTTCTAACATAAATAACCCTTAATTATACAACTCATCAACATTAAAGTTCTTAGAAAATTCCATAAAGCTATCAATTTGCTGATTTTGCCAAGCTTCATCTTTGTCCAACTCTTTTGCCATGAGTTTAGCAACAACTGGAGCTGCATCGATACTAGCCTTAATATCTAAAAAGGCTGCTCTAGTTCGGCGAGCTAAAACATCCTCAACAGTTTGAGCCTTCTCAGCTCTAACATGATAAACAACCTCTGCCTGATAATATGGTAAATCACCATGTAACAACTCAAAATTATCAAGCTCTGTTTGGATTGCTTTAATATCTTCAGCATTTTTACCATAAACCTTTAGTGGATAAGCATCTTTTGGTTCAATAGCGTCAACAAGTAACTCATTAGAAGTCTTGGAAGTCTTTTGAGCAATTTTTTTAGTCTCGATAAAATCTATAACATCCTGCCCCATCCTTCTAAAGATTGTCCACTTACCACCAACAACTGTGATTAAGCCATCTTTTGACTCTACAACCTCATGCTTACGCGAGATTTTAGCCGTGTTTTTAGCATTTTTGGGAGAAACTAAAGGGCGCTGACCACAATATACTGATTTAATATCTGCAACTGTAGCTTTTGTTTTTGCATATTGGTTAAAAGTCTCTAGGATAAAATCAATCTCGGACTTCTCAGCTCTTGGCTCAATGCTTGGTGCTTCTTTTTTGATATCTGTAGTACCAACGATCAAATGATTATGCCAAGGCAATATAAATAACACTCGACCATCTTCTGTTTCTGGAATTAAAATTGCATGCTCTGTTGGGAATTTCTCTCTATCAAAGACTATATGTGTACCTTGAGCAACCGATACATATTTATGAGAATCTTGCTGATTTGCGATATCAATAGTTTTATCTGTAAATGTCCCTGTAGCATTCACTATATGTTTAGCTGTAAATTCTTTTTGCTCGCCTGACAGGGTATCAACCACTTTTACAGTATCTAATTTTGAATTTGTAGAGCTAAAGACCTTCTCAACCTTATGATAATTAAGAGCTGTACCACCTTTTGCCTCAAAAGTCTTCATCAATGAGATCAGTAATCTAGTATCATCAAACTGACCATCATAATAAACTAAACTTTTCAGCAATTTCGAATCATCAATATTTGGTAGCTCTACCAATGTTTGCTGTTTATTTAGATTATAGCTTTTGCCAATTTTATACTTACCCGACAAAAACTCATATAGCTTTACACCAATTGTATATTTAATAGTCTCAAAATAACTACGAGTTGGAATAAGATAAGACTGCTTATGAGTCAAGTGTGGCGCATTATGTAAGAATGAATATCTTTCCTCAAGCCCCTCTTTCACCAAAGCAAAATCAAAATTCTCAAGATACCTCAAGCCACCATGTATCAGCTTAGTCGACTTTGAAGATGTTCCTTTACCAAAATCATAGGCTTCTAAAAGCAAAGTTTTATACCCTCTAGAAACCGCCTCTACAGCACAACCAAACCCAGTTGCACCACCACCTATAACTATTATGTCGTATTCGTTTTTCATTTATTTTTTTTCAAATCTTTATATCTAAAAAATCGCCACTCTTACAGAGCAACCACAAAATTTGCTAATATTACTCAGCCCAAGCCTTACTTCTATCTACTGCTTTTTTCCAACCCTTATAATCATGGGCTACTGTTTGAGGGTCTTTTTGTGGCTCAAAAGTCTTTTCTGTTGTGAGAATAGATTTCAATTCTTCTTTATCTTTCCAAAAACCTACAGATAGACCTGCTAAGAAAACTGCCCCTAAACCAGTAATTTCATTAATCTTCGGCTTAGAAATCTCTGATTGTAAAATATCAGATTGGAACTGCATTAGAAAATTATTTTGAACTGCTCCACCATCTACTCGAAGCCCTGCTAAATCAAGACCCGTATCTTCTTTCATACAATCCAAAACATCTTTTGCCTGATATGCTATAGCCTCAAGTGCTGCCCTTATGATATGCTCACGCCTAGTATCACGAGTAATACCAACAATAGTACCTCTAGCATACATATCCCAGTATGGCGTACCGAGACCAACAAAAGCTGGGACCAAATAAACACCATCCGTTGAATCAATTTTTGTAGCATAGTACTCACTATCTTCAGCAGAGCGTACAAGACCTAGACCATCACGAATCCATTGAACAACTGCTCCCGCGATAAATACACTACCTTCAAGAGCATAAGTTGGCTTACCATTCTCAGCCCAAGCAATAGTCGTAAGGAGCCCTGCATCAGAAAACACAGGTTTATCACCAACATTCATTAAAGCAAAGCACCCTGTACCATAAGTGTTTTTCGCCATACCTTCCTCAAAACAGCAATGACCAAATAAAGCTGACTGCTGGTCACCTGCCACACCAGCTATTGGAATTCTAGCGCCGCCCAAAGTACTTGGATGAGTGTGCCCAAAATCACCACTTGAAGATCTAACCTCTGGTAGCATTGATACAGGAATATCTAAATACTCTAGAATTTTTTTGTCCCATTCAAGTGTATTGATATTGAACAACATTGTTCTTGAAGCATTTGAAAAGTCAGTAGCGTGAACCTCACCCTTAGTTAAATTCCAGATTAACCAAGTATCGATTGTTCCAAAAAGTAAATCTCCTTTTTCTGCTTTCTCCCTAGCACCATCTACGTTATCAAGTATCCACTTAACTTTTGTACCAGAGAAATATGCGTCGACCACAAGACCTGTATTTTTACGAATATAATTAGTAAATTCTTTATCTTTATTGATCTCATCACAGATATGCGATGTTCTTCGGCACTGCCAAACTATAGCATTATAAACTGGCTGGCCTGTATTCTTATCCCAAACAACTGTGGTTTCCCTTTGGTTAGTAATACCTATTGCAGCTATATCTCGCGGAGAAACTCTAGCATACTCTAAAGCTTCTCTAACAATACTACTTTGCGATGCCCAAATTTCCATAGGGTCATGCTCTACCCAACCATTCTTTGGGTAAGTTTGAGTAAATTCTTTTTGCGCTATCTTTTTAATATTACCTTGCTTATCAAAGATAATAGCACGAGAACTAGTGGTGCCCTGGTCAACTGCTAATATAAATTCTTTTGACATAAAAAAACTCCATAAGTAAAAAAAACTACAAATTTCTAAATAAATATTTTATGCTTTTTTCTCTTTAATAAAAAGAGACAGCAACACAGATAAAAACATTAATACTGGTAAAATGAATAATGAATATTTAAACGCCTCTAGTTGCGCAAAACCATAATTCTCCAAAGATGAAACCATATATCCAACAAATGGCTGAAGCACAGCACCACTTAAAGGTATAAATAGATTAACCGCAGCAATACCAGTAGCTATATACATTGGACTGATATGTTGGCGCAAAATTGTAAAATTAAGAACATGAGCTGCCTGCATACCACCCCATAGCACGCACAATATACACATAATTATTGGATTAACATGTAGATATACAACAGCCACAACGATAAACAAACCAAAAATTGAAGCCCATGTAAGTAAGGCTTTTTGCTTGTTTAACAACGTTGCTACAACCCCCCATAAAGGACTAAAAATTGCAATCCCAATAAATATCATAGATGATGCAGCCCCTGCGTAATGCTCAGAATATCCATCTAAACTTAAGAACCTATAGCTCCACAAATCAGCAAATATAGCTGTAGTTCCATAAATTGTAAAACAGAAAAAACCATTTAATAATATTTGTTTAATTTTAAAAACTATTGGAATATCTTCAATCTTTGTATGAGTATCAGCCAACTCATCTGTATCTGTCTGGTTATGTAGCTCCTTAAACGGTATAAAAAACAATACACTTAAAAATAACACTACTGAGACAATAAGAATTCCAGACATTATAACTTGGATACTAAAATTATTGGCCAAAATAACTAGTGGCAATCCAGTCAGAGTTCCCGCGCCATACATGAGCATCTGAGTCGCCCCCGTGAATAAAGGGAAAGTTCTTTTAGGAAGCCATATAGCTATCGCTTTCAGTGCAGATAAGAAAGCAAATCCTCCACCAATACCTGCTAATATTCTATATAAAATAAGATATTCTGGAGATGTCGCTCTAGTTGCGATAAAAACCCCTACAGAAAATATCAAGGTGCTGACTGCCATAATTCTTTTGACACCAAACTTATCTAATAAAATGCCTGCTGGAAGTTGTGAAGCAACATACGCCCAATAAAATGCTGAGCTTAAAACACTAATTTGCTCTGGCGTTAGGTTATATGGTACTGTAGAAAAGTCATTATAAAGTGAATTTCCTGAAGCTCGTATTATGAATTCAAGTGCATAAAAAAACGCACATATAAACCATATTGTAAATCCAACCCTGGTAATTTTTTGCATAGTTTGAAATATAGAGATTAATTATTTAAAAAATTATGCTAGAAAACCATCTACATGTAAATAAAATAATCTCTCTTGAGCCCAAACTAGCTACTCTATCTAGATAGCATTAAAAACTAATTTAGAAATTCCATTCAAATCCTGTTTTCAACATTCTTGAGCCTTTATATTGTGCTCCATCGAATCCTGTAAACATATCTGTATTATCTGCCATTTCACCAGTTAAGTTATACTGCCCTTCTAAGAGAAGCCCAAAGTTATCTGATAGATTATATTTAGCACCTGTTCTTCCACTAGCAAACGCTGCTATGCGAGACCCTGTATCATATGCAGAATTAACATTATTTAACTGATATGGATTAGCTCCTAACACAGTACCACCATAGAGCTCAAACTTATCATTCCATAATTTTTTAACTAACTTTGTTTCCTGGGTATAAAACTTTGTATCTTTGAGATCTCCCATAGATCCTTCAGCTATTAGGTTAGTAGAGCTAGTATATGCATCAAAAGTAAGGCTATCAGTAATATCAAAAGCACTATCAGAAACATTAACCAAAAAATCGGAAGCATTTTCCCTATCTATCACTTCATTTCCACGCTCTGTACTTGGACGATAAAAAGCATCATTTGCTGTTATGTAATACTTACCTGTTTTTAGATCAAGCTTATTATCAGAATAAGCAAAAAAAGAACATAAAAATAACACAGAAAAAGCTACTACATTCTTCATAATTGACACCTCCATATTTAAAACCAATATTATCATAATTTAATACTAATTAGATCATGTTAAAAAAAGTTAATTAGACTTTTAGCTAATGAAAAGATAAATTAAAGAAATATTCATTTTAGGTATTTGGTAATGCAAAAATTTAAACTATCGTTAGTATTAGTAGTAGGAATTAGTTTTTATTGCTATGAGTTTTTTTTGAGAATACTGACAGGTGCTTATCAAGAACAAATAGTTGAACACTTTAATCTTTCAACACATATTGGATTCTCTTTTTTAGTATCTAGTTACAATATTACATACCTCCTAATGCAAATACCTGCTGGAATACTACTTGATAGATACGGCAGTAAGAAAGTACTTATTAGTGCCACTATACTCTGTGGAGTTGGTAACATCATTTTTGTCTCAGGTGGTTACGAATTAGCACTATTCGGTAGATTACTAGTAGGACTAGGATCTTCATTTGCTTTTATTGGTGTTCTAAAACTTACTTTAGAAAATTTTGAATCAAAATATTTCCCGATAATAACAAGTTTAGTTATATCACTCGGAACACTCGCTGCAGCATTTTCTCAAAACATAAGTGTCATCATATCTCACTATGATACTTCTTGGATAAATATCTTTATCTATTCTGGGGTTATAGCCCTGCCCCTAGCACTGCTTTTTCAAATCATAATCCCACAAGAAAGATATTCTTCGACACTTATGCCAAAATTTAGTGAAATACTAAAACGAGGTAAACAGCTAATAAAAAATAGTTTAATCTGGAAAAACGCAATGTGGGCAGGACTTCTATATACACCAACAGTAATTTTAACATCACAATATGGTGTACTGTATTTCAAGCAGTCTTACGGTTTTGACAGTATATATTCAACAACCATGATAACTGCGATTTTCATTGGTTGGATTATTTTTTCACCAATAATGACACATATGTGTAACAAATTCAGTGGCAAAAAAATCATAACCATTTCAATAGTTGGAATTATTCTAATATCCGTACTAGTAAATGCTCATTTATTTAAGAATTATGCTATTAGTATTGCGTTCTTATTCGGCACTTTTTCAGCATCACAAGTCTTAGTGTGGTATTACTTTAATAAGATATGCCCTCCAAGCTTTGCTGCGGTTGGGATTGCAATCACAAATATGTTTATAACATTAGTAATAGAGATTGGACAACTTAGTGCTGGACTAGCTATTGATGGTGGTGATCACTTTAATATAAATGCAAATACAAGTATAACAATTGCTTTTGGTATTGTTCTAGCTTTAGCATTTATTATCATGAGAAGCATGATAATAAATATTAAAGCTTAACTAAATTTGCAATATCTGCTAACAGTATTTTCTGACCAACATCTGTACCAAAGTCCACAGTATAAAACTCTTTTGAACCTTGAGATTGTGCTTTGACAAAGACTCCCTTACCAAAAATCTTATGAAACACCTTATCTCCTTTTTTGAACTTATTTCCTTTTGTATCATTTGACTTAAGAAAGTCAAAAGGAGATACTCCAAAATTTGATTTTTGCTTTAACTTTGGTTTATTTTGAGATCCTACAGTTAGTTTACCCTCATTAATATGTTCAGAGTCTATTTCCATCAGAAAGCGTGATTTGACTTGGAAACTACTTCTACCGAAGATATTACGTACTTGAGCATAGCTAATGGTTAGAGCCTTCATAGCTCTTGTTACAGCAACATAAAATAGACGTCTCTCTTCAGCTAGCTTTTCTTGGATTTTTTTAGATTCTGCACTAGTATATGCCTCTTCAGCATTAATAATCGAGCTAGGAGGAAATACTCCTTCTTCTGCAGCCACCAAGAAGACATAGCGAAACTCTAAACCTTTTGACGCATGTATTGTCATTAACTGAACACTATCTGCATTTTCATCAGCCTGCATCTCACCAGCTTCTAGCACTGCAAAAGACAAAAAATCTTGTAGTATATCAATATTATCATCAAGTAACTCTATCTGCGGTTCAAAATCTTTAGCTGCACTTATTAACTCTTTTAAGTTATCAATTTTTTGACGATCTTTTTCAGTATCTTTTTCTTGATATGATGCCAACAAACCACTTTCATTAATTACAGTTTCAAGAAGCTTATCTAGACTTAAGTCTTTTATTTGTGATGAAATAGCATTTATAATTTCTATAAACTTCAACAGAAGAGACGCGGCTCTTTTTGTTACAATTTCTTTCTGGATAATATCTATAGTGGCTTGCCAATATGATACATTATTAATCTGTGAGAAATTACGAATTGTATCTAAAGTTTTGTTACCAATTCCTCGTGTTGGTGTGTTAATAATTCTCTCAAATGCTAAGTTATCATTACTTGTAACAGCTAATCTTAAATATGCTAAGGCATCCTTAACTTCAGCTCGATCAAAGAAACGAAAACCTCCATAAATCCTATAAGGTATACTTGCATAAATACAACTCTCCTCAAGGACACGCGACAAATAGTTTGAGCGATATAAAATTGCCATATCAGAATAGTCAACTCCTTCATCATGTAATTGGCGAATTTTATCTATAATATATTTCGCTTCATCACGCTCATTAACTGCACAATACACTTCAACTTTTTCGCCATCTTCAGCAGCAGACCATAGCTCTTTTAACATTCTATTATCGTTATTTTTGATTACAGAATTAGCTACTTTAAGAATATTCTTTGTTGAACGATAGTTTTGCTCTAACTTTATGATTTCAACATCGTTTAGATCTGCGACATATTTGTGAATGTTATCAACGACTGCACCACGCCAACCATATATTGACTGATCATCATCTCCAACTGCCATCATGTAGTTATTATCTGTAACAAGTAACTTCAACCACATATATTGGACTTGGTTAGTATCCTGAAACTCGTCTATCAAAATATACCTAAATAAACTCTGATAATATTCTCTAAGCTGTTGATTAAGAGAGAACAGTTCATATAAATACAAAAGTAAGTCGGCAAAATCTAAAGCATTATCTAACTGTAATCTCTCTTCATAAGCAGTATAGATATGAGCATAATTAATATCATACTGTTTTGTTAATTTGTTACTACGAATAGCCTTATCTTTTTGCTTATTAATAAAATTTTGCAATAATTTTGGTGGATATTTTTTATCATCAAGATCCAAACTCTTAATTACTTTTTTGATTAATTGAGCCTGCTCATCTTGATCAAGAATTCTAAAGTTCTTATCTAGACCCAACTCATGAGCATGCTTACGCAATAATCTATGAGCAATACCGTGAAAAGTACCTATCCACATACCAAAAGTTGAAATGCCAAGCATTTTCTCAACTCGGTGTTGGATTTCTTTAGCTGCTTTGTTTGTAAATGTTACAGCTAGAATATTTTCTACAGATACTCCTTTATCACGACAAAGATACGCTATACGAGAAGTTAAAACTTTTGTTTTGCCACTACCCGCTCCAGCAAGTATCAAAGAATTACGATCCTCTAGCAAGGTCGCTTTTTTTTGTTGGGGATTTAACCCTGAAAGAAAGTCTTTATTAGACATTAGAATCAATATTTTATATAACTAGATAGACAATATTTTAACAAAAAATATTCTACTAATGTGAAGTTTCAATAACTAAACTTATTACTGTTGTGAATTAGAGCTAAACAATGCGCTTGTGAAGTTTTTTGCATTAAATACTTGCAGATCGTCAATCTTCTCACCAACACCGATGAATCTAAGTGGTAGTCCCATTTTCTTAGCAATTGAGAAGACTATTCCACCTTTTGCAGTACCATCAAGTTTAGTGATTGTTATACCTGTTAGGTTAACAATCTCATTAAATGCCTCAGCTTGACTAAGAGCATTACCACCAGTTGTAGCATCTACAACAAGCATTGTCTCATGAGGTGCAGAATCATCGACTTTTTTAATTACCTTAACAACTTTTTTTAGTTCTTGCATCAGATTATCTTTATTATGCAAACGTCCTGCAGTATCTGCTATTACTACATCGATACCTCTAGATTTTGCAGAGCTTATAGCATCATAAATAACAGACGCGCTATCAGCTCCTTCTTTTTGATAAACAACTTGCGTATTATTTCTATCGCCCCATTCTCGAAGCTGCTCAACAGCTGCTGCACGGAAAGTATCTCCAGCTGCTAATATTACTGATTTACCTTCAGACTGTAGTTTTTTGGTAAGCTTACCTATAGTTGTTGTTTTACCTACACCATTTACACCGACAATAAGTATTACATAAGGAGTATTTTCATGATTAATCTGTAATGGTTGCTGACACGGCAAAATAATTTCTGTCAGTTTATCCTGAATAATTTCATTAAGCTTATCTGCCGTCTGAAGCTCATTTCTTGCTACTTTCCCACGTAAATACTCAACTATTTCGTCAGTAGCCTCAACACCAACATCAGATGTTAAAAGTTGCATTTCAATATCTTCTAGCAGCTCTTCATCAACTACTTTTTGCCCCATAAGAACGGTGCTTAAGCCACTTCCAAACTTACTAGCTGTCTTTGACAGACCTGACTGAAGCCTTGAAAATAGTCCTTTTTTATTATCTTGTTCGTGAACTCTTTCTATTTCAGATGATGACTGAACTTCTTTCTTCTTTTTAAAAAACATTTAGTTATACTCTAGAAAAATTATTATAAAAATCGACTACTCAAAATATTTATCTCTAAGCTTTGCTATCTTTTGATGCAAAGGATCAAACATGCTTACAATGTTTTTAGACTTTATAAAGTGAACTTCTCCTTCAAAAGCAATTTCATCCCCTGCCTGAGCATAAACTTCTAAAAGCTTATAACGTAAATCAATATTATTAGGATTCTTCTCTAATGAATCTTGAATAGTAATACTTGCTTCAACATACTTCTCACTATCCAAAAATTGCTCAACAAGCTCATTTACATATTGAAGCTCCTGCTCGGCCTGCTCTTGAGAATCTAACTCTTGAATTTTAGATTCATCATCAGCATTTAAAAGTGCTTCATCAGTATTAGTTTCAAATACAACTCCTCGTTCTGTTTTAACTACAACATTATCTCTCTCAGAGTATATATTATTAGTTATTTCAGCAGATTCAATGTTCTCAGAAATATCTTGATTTAGCTCATGCTCAAAATCTTCTGAACTAGCCTTGTTTTGGCTATTAGAATTAACTTTATTAGCATTATCAAAAAAATCAAACTCTTCTTGAGGGCCACTATTAGACTTTCGAGAACTATAAAACTCATTTCCCGAAACAACAGGAGAAATACGTGACATTAGGTGATCTCTTTTCTTTCTTGAGATTATTTCTAACTCCTGTTCTTTCTTCGAGTTTCTTGTTTCCCAAAATCTCCTACCAACAATAACAGCCACGGCTAAAACTACGATATAAACAATAAACTTAAATAGTGAGCCTAAAAATGAAAATGAGCTTTCTTCATATGATTCATTTTCTTGAATATTTGCTGAACTTATTTGGCTATTTAGATTACTTTTATATGCTTCGTGAGCATTTTCTTCTCCAGGTATTAAGGTTGGAATCTTATCCTCACTTAATACATTGGGGGATGATAAACTATCAGATTCAGAATCTGTTGAAACCATTGTTTGATCGCCAAGCTTAGGTGTACTTGATGAGTCATTACTAGAAGAAGGCTGATTATACGAACCTTGAATCATCCGATTTCTTGTCAAGGTTAGACCATCTTCAACTTCACCTTTAGTAGTAGGAATAGCAAGTTTATCACCAATTTTGATTCTATTATCAACGATTCCTGGAATCTCAGATTTATTTATGCCTTTTATTGCATCAGTTAATTCAGAAGTACTTACACCACTCACTGAATGGCTTTTTGCTATTTTATACAAATAGTCATTCGACTTAACTGTATATATCTCCATCGCGAATGCAGGCGCTACCATAACCAACGCACATCCAGCGGCAAGAATCTTATTGATACCCTTAAACATCTAGCACCCTAATATAAATTTATAAACAAATACTTGAAAAGTATAGCATATTTTTTTACTTAAAAAGCATATGATTTTAATGCTCTCTTGTAGCACTAAATATAATATCAGGATTTTTATCCTGCGCTAAGTGCAAGTTTACTCCTGTTGGCGCAAGATATGTAAGATAGCCAGCACCATCATATGATAGATTAGCCTCATATTTTTTCTTAAAATCATTAAGCTTTTTCTCATCATCACAAAAAATCCAGCGAGCTAATGATACATTGACCCCTTCATAAGAACACTTAACGTTATACTCTGAGGCAAGACGTTGAGCAACTACATCAAACTGAAGTATACCAACAGCTCCAAGCACAAGATCATTAGAAATCACTGGCTTAAAGACTTGAGTTGCACCCTCTTCTGATAGTTGCACCAATCCTTTTTGTAAAGCCTTCATCTTGAGTGGATCATTCAGCTTAACTCTCTTAAAAATCTCTGGCGCAAAATTTGGAATACCTTTAAACTTAAGCTTCTCGCCTTGAGTAAAACTATCACCTATCTGAATACTACCATGATTATGCAAACCAATTATATCTCCAGCATAACCCTCTTCAACTTGCTCGCGCTCACCTGCCATGAATGTTAAAGCTTTTGATATTTGCATCATTTTGCCTGTTCGTTCATGATAAATTTTCATTCCTTTCTCATATTTACCTGAACATATCCTAAAAAAGGCAATTCTATCGCGATGCTTATCATCCATATTAGCCTGTATCTTAAACACAAAGCCTGTTAATTTACCTTCATCTGTATTTACAAGCCTTTCATTTGTCTCGCGTGGCTGCGGATCAGGTGCATAAGCTGTAAAACCATCCATCATTTCTTTTACACCAAAGTTAGATAACGCTGTTCCAAAATATACAGGTGTTAGCTCTCCTTTTAAGAATGCTTCTTGATCAAACTCGTGACTAGCTCCACGTACTAGTTCTATTTCCATCTCTAAGTCATCAAATAGCTCTGTACCAATTTCATTTTTAGCATTAGCTAAACCTTTAATTTTTTTATAAGGATGAATTTCATGACCATGCCCTCCTTCAAAAAGAGTAACTTCATCTTCATACAAATCATAAACTCCTTTGAAGAATTTACCCATGCCTATTGGCCAATTCATAGGAGCACACTTGATTTTCATAATATCTTCAACCTCGTCCAGAAGCTCTAATGGATCTCTTGTATCTCGGTCAAATTTATTCATAAAAGTCAAAATAGGTGTATCCCTAAGGCGACAAACATTCATAAGCTTAATTGTACGATCTTCTACACCCTTAACAGCATCAACAACCATCAATGCTGAATCTACTGCCGTTAATGTACGATAAGTATCCTCGGAAAAATCCTCATGTCCTGGAGTGTCAAGTAGATTTACAATTTTATTATTATAAGGAAACTGCATTACAGAGGTTGTGATAGATATCCCTCTTTCTTTTTCCATTTCCATCCAATCAGATGTCGCATGCACACCACTTTTTTTAGCTTTTACTGTTCCTGCTGTTTTAATAGCATTTCCAAACAAAAGCATCTTCTCAGTAATTGTTGTCTTACCCGCATCAGGGTGAGAAATAATTGCAAAAGTTCTTCTTTTAGCAATTTCTTTTAAAATATCACTCATAATTTTTATCTTCTTATATAAATCAACTAACAAAGATTTTACTAGAAATATTTTTATTTAAAACTAAAAATATTTATCCAAAATGGTGCAGATTTCTTTTTCGATGGCATCTATAGACTGAGAAGCATCAATTTCATAGGCATTATTATTTTTTGTCACTAAACTCTTAAAAACAGCTCTTGTTCTATCAAAAAATGCTAAACCTGCTTTCTCAATTCTATCAGGAGAACCTACTTTACCTGCTCTAGCCAATCCAACAGCAGGATCAATATCTAAATATATTGTTAAATCAGGCTGACAATCTTTTAAGAATGTCTCATTTAGAGCATTTAACTTATCAAAACCAAGCTCTCGGCCACCACCTTGATAAGCCATGCTAGACCAGTAGAACCTATCTGATACTACATGAAGATTGCTTTCAAGTGCCGGCTTAATTAGAGCTTCAACATGCTGCACTCTACTTGCATACATCAATAAAAGCTCAGTATCCGAAGCGACCATCTCTTCTTCACAATCCTTAAGTGCTAGAGCTCTTATTTCTTCGGCGACCTTAGTACCCCCTGGCTCACGAGTATACACTGTAGCTAAAGATTTAGAGTCTAAATATTTCTTAATAAAACCAATAGCTGTACTTTTGCCAGCACCATCAAGACCTTCTATAACTATAAATTTTGACATAATTTTTATATAAACAATCCTACAATTACTGCTGATAGAAAACTAACTAAGGTGGCTCCAAACAGCATTTTTAAACCAAAAGCACCCACTATCTCCCCAGACCTTTTACTTAACGAGTATATTGTACCAACCACAATCCCAATTGAGCTAAAATTTGCAAAAGACACTAGAAACACAGAAATAACCGCCTGAGTATGTAATGATAAATTAGCCATATTATCTTTAACCATCAACATCGCCACAAACTCATTTGATACTAATTTTGTACCCATCACTTTTCCAGCAAATAAAAGCTCACTTGCAGGAATATGTAGAACCCACGCAAATGGATAAAACAGATAACCTAATAAGTTTTGAAATGAAATACCTAATATACTTTCAAAAACTGAATTTAGTGTAGCTATTAGAGCCATAAAGCCAATTAAAATTGCCGCAACTACAACAGCTATTTTAAAACCATCGAGGATGTATTCTCCTAATACTACAAAAAAAGCTCTTTTACTGTCCGTATCATAATCAACCTCTAACTCTTCATAACTAGACTCTTTTTTATAATTATAGGGGTTTATGATATGTAGTACAAAAAAAGTACTTAGCATATTCATAATAATTGCCACACATACATATTTTGCATCAATCATAGTCATATATGACCCTAATATCGACAAAGATACTGTTGACATTGCCGTAGCCGCCATTGTATACAAAACATTCGGAGATAAATGTCCAATAATATTTTTATATGCTAAAAAATTCTCTGCTTGCCCAAGTGATATTGAACTTACAGCATTAAATGATTCTAACTTACCCATACCACTAACCTTAGATAATAAAAATCCAACACTTCTAATAACTAAAGGTAGAATCTTAAGGTACTGTAGGATACCAATGAGTGCAGAAATAAAGACTATTGGCATCAAAACATTTAAAAATAAAACAAAACCATTATTTTCATTAGTATCAATATTACCAAAAACAAATCTTACGCCAACTTGAGACTTATCAATCAAAAAATCAAAAACACTTGCAAAACCATTCATAATAACAACACCAAAACGTGTTTCTAGTAGAACCACACACATCACTAGTTGCACAGTCATTATTATAAATAAAGAGCGGTATTTGATAGCTTTTCTATCTGAGCTACAAATAAAAGCTAATAAAAAAACAACTACAACTCCAAGAATAAAGAACAAAAGTCTTGAGATCACAACTTTACCTTTAAACTATTAATCCGACTACACATGCTGATAAAAAACTCACCAACACCGCACCATAAAGAATTTTCAAACTAAACTTCGAAACTTTAACAGATGCTTCTTTACTCAAAGCCTGAATTGCTCCTATGATTATCCCAATTGAACTAAAGTTTGCAAAGGAAACCAAAAATACTGATATAACCGCTTTAGTGTGCTCTGTAAATTGCTGTGATTGAGAACTCATCATCTGCATCGCCACAAACTCATTAGTTACCATTTTAGTACCCATAAGCTGCCCTGCTGCGTGCAACTCATCGCCATTAATATTAAGTATCCAAGCCATAGGATAAAATAGATAACCCAACAAATCCTGAAAACTTAGACCAAATAGACTACTAAATATCGCATTTAACATTGCAATTAGAGCAATAAATCCAATAAGCATTGCAGAAACAATAACAGCAACTTTAAAACCATCTAGTATGTACTCGGCAAGCATCTCAAAGAAGCCTTGCTTCTCTTCTTCAAACTCTTCATGTAACTTATCATAACTAAACTCTTCGGAAGCTTCATAAGGATTAATAATATTTAATACAAAGAAAGTCCCAAACATATTCATCACTAGAGCAACACATACATACTTAGGATCTAATAATGACATATAAGCACCTGCAACTGCTAAAGATACTGTAGACATTGCCGTTGCAGACATTGTATACAATACATTTGAAGGAAGATGGCCAATAATTTTTTTGTAATTAATAAAGTTTTCTGATTGTCCGACAGCAAGTGAACTAACAGCATTAAATGATTCTAACTTACCCATACCCGTAACTTTCGATAGAATCCAACCTATGCCCTTAATGACAAGAGGTAGTATTTTAAAATACTGTAAGATACCAATCAGTGAAGATACTAGAACAATAGGCATTCCCACATTGAAAAAGAAAATGAAGCCATTTTTAGACATATCAGTAAGATCACCAAAAATAAATGCTGATCCTTGATGTGCATAGTTAAGCAAATGCTCAAAACCTTCGGCAATAAAACCAACAACCTTTATACCTACTTCAGACTCAAGCATGAAAAAGCCAAGAGCTATTTGTACAACCAAAATAACCACTAGGTTTTTGTACCTGATTTTTTTCCTATCACTACTCCATATATAAGCTAAAACAAAAACAACAACAATACCGAGTATAAAAAACAATATCCTAGTAGCCACTACTAACTTCTCCATTTAAAAGGTTATCGAGTAAACCACTAACTCCGAATCTAAAGCTATCTGCTACTACATATTTTTTTGACATAATCTCTTCCGCTAGTTTAATATATCCTAAGGCCTGAGCTTCTTCTCTAATACCACCAGAAGCTTTAAAACCAACCTCATATCCAGAGTTTTTTATAGTCTCTAAAATCACTTTAGCGGCTCCTAAGCTTGCGCCATTTGGTGTTTTACCTGTAGATGTTTTAACAAAATCAGCTCCATTTACTATCGCATCATGGCTTGCTTTACTGATTAAGTTATCTTCATTCAACTCGCCTGATTCAATTATGACTTTCAAGACACGATCTTGGCATACATTTTTGACTTTCTCGATCATATCACATGATTTTTGTGAATGACCTTTTTGGATATATTCATTATAATCAATTACTAAATCAATCTCATCTGCTCCCAATGATACTGCTTCTTTAGCTTCTAAGACAATATCTTCAACTGAGCTATTCCCCTTAGGGAAATTAATCACAGTTGCAACTTTAAAATCACTACCTAAAGTTTTTTTAACTACAGGGACGAGTTGTTTATAAACGCATATTGCAGCAACTTCACCTAAAGAATTTTTAGCTTTTGCGCATAGCTTAACGATATCAGCATCAGTGTCACTCTCACCTAGCTGAGTCAAGTCCATTAATGATACTATCTTCTGTCTAGTTGTCATTATTAGCTCCAAAGATTGACTTACCATATCTCAGAGGCTCTACACCCATATAATCAGCAATTGTTTGACCAATATCCGCAAATGTATCCCTTGCCCCAATGAACTCTGCTTCGATATTCCTGCCCCATAATAAAAACGGTACACATTCTCTTGTATGATCTGAGCCTGGTGCAGTTGGATCACAACCATGGTCTGCTGCCAGTATAACAATAGTATCTTCATCTAGCTTAGCATCTAAGTCTGGAATTCTTGAGTCTAAATACTCTAATGCTTTACCATATCCTTTAGGATCTCTACGATGACCATAACTTGAATCTAAGTCAACAAAGTTTGTAAACACTAATGTATTTTCTTTTGCTGATTCATACTCTCTAATCGTATTATCGAATAACTCTTCTAGCCCAGTTGCTTTTACTTTCTTGGATATACCTTGATTAGCATAAATATCAGCAATTTTACCTATTGAAACAACTTTACCACCTTGATTAGTTAACTTATCAAGTAATGTTGGTGCCGGTGGCAATATCGAAAAATCCTTACGATTACCAGTACGAGTATATTCATCGGCAGACTCCCCAATAAATGGACGAGCAATAACCCTACCAACTTTCATTCCCATCTCATCAAGAATTTCTCTAGCTATTTTGCAGATATTCAATAATTTATCTAAACCATAATAATCTTCATGAGCAGCAACCTGAAAAACGCTATCTGCAGATGTATAAACAATTGGTTTCTTAGTGACACAACTCTCGCAACCATGCTCTTTTAGAACTTCTGTTCCTGATGCATGACCAGCATCTATAAAACCATCGGTAAGTCCAGCTCGTTCAACCCATTCATCAATAAACTCTTTATCAAAATAACCTTGATTACCTTTATTGGTAAAATAGTACCAATCAAACATAACAGGCACGCCAGCCAGCTCCCAGTGACCACTCGGTGTATCCTTACCTTTGCTAACCTCAGCACAATAGCCATACTTTGCATTTTCAATAACATCTATATGACTAACTTGTTGACTAAATTCTTTACACCTATTGTATTCAGCAGCCTTCAACAAACCTTTTGTTGCTAAGTTTGGGAGTTTGATACTCATGCCATTGTTAGTAAAATAGTCAACAATATGACCTAAAGTATCTGATCCTTCATCGCCAAAATCAGCAGCATCAGGTGCTTGTCCTATACCAAATGAATCAAATAATAAAATGACCGCTTTTTTATTCTTTAACATAATCACTAAACACCTTTTTTGTTATTCTCTAGGAATGCAATTCTAATCCCCCGCAAAATCAAATCCGGAGATATCTCATCAAAGATTCCTTCATCTTTAAACAATCCTGCAAATCCACCTGTTGCTATAGTATAAACAGGGGCTCCAAATTCTTCTAAACTTCTGGCTTTAAGCTCTCTTAATGCTCCTAAATGACCATAATACAACCCTGAACGAATATTAGTCTTAGTATCATAACCAATGGCAACCTCTGGTTTGACAATAGTTATTGAAGACAACTGCGAAGCTCCTTGACACAAAGCATTCAGTGAAAGCTTAACACCCGGCATAATTGAGCCACTTAAGTACTTTTTATCCTTAGTTACTAAATCAAAAGTAGTTGCTGTACCTAAATCAATAATTAGTAAATTTTTATTAGGATAATCAGCTATAGCTCCAATGCAGCTAGCTATTCTGTCTGCTCCTACTTGATGAGCTTCAACAGAAGACATATCAAGATCAGTAGTCTCCATACTAATAAAAAATGGCTTCATATCAAAGTATTTTATGACAGCAGAGCCTAAAGAATAATTTAAGTGAGGAACAACTGATGATATAGCACAACCTTCTATCTGAGCTAAATCTACTGAGTTCTCTCTTAATGCCTGCCTTAGAAATACACCTATCTGATCCGATGTGGAATCGACTGATGAAGTAGCATATCTTATTTGAGAAACTATATTTTCTCCCTCAAAAACACCTATATGTATATGAGAGTTCCCCACATCCATTACTAATAACATAAAACATCCTATAACTATAATTTAATGTGCTTGATCCCAACTCTCACCAGAATCAACATTTACCTCTAGGGGAACACTTAACTTAATAGACGATTCCATTATACTTTTTATTTTCGCAGTTACTTCATCAAGATTGAGCTTTCTAACTTCAAATACTAATTCATCATGCACTTGCATGACCATTTTAATGTCATCATTATACTCTTGTAAAATAACAGTGTTAACATCTATCATAGCTTTTTTAATAATATCTGCTGCTGTACCTTGCATAGGAGCATTAACAGCAGCTCTTTCAGCAGCATTTCTCTGGATTGCATTTTTAGCACTAATTTCTGGTAGGTACAATCTTCTTCCAAGTATAGTCTCAACATAACCATTTTGCTTTGCAAATTCTTTAGCTGTAGTCATATACTCTTTTACACTTGGATAACGACTAAAATACACATCTATATATTCTTGAGCTTCTGCTCTTGGTATTTCCAACTGTTTAGCCAATCCAAAAGCACTCATACCATAAATAAGTCCAAAGTTTATTGCTTTAGCCCTTCTTCGTTGCTCACTAGTAACCTCATCAAGACCTATACCTAAAACCTCAGCCGCAGTAGCACTATGAATATCTAAGCCTTGATTAAAAGCTTTTAAAAGGTTTTTATCTTTTGACAAATGCGCCATAATTCTCAGTTCAATCTGAGAGTAATCCGCTGCAACTACACAAAAATCATTTTCAGCAATAAATGCCTGTCTAATTTTACGCCCCTCAGGACTCTTAATAGGAATATTTTGTAAATTCGGATCTGATGAAGAAAGTCTTCCAGTCACAGTACCTGTCTGATTATACGAAGTATGAACGCGACCATTTATATCAAGCATTTTTGGCAACTTATCTGTATAAGTATTTTTAAGCTTTGATAGGTGGCGATACTTCATTATTAATGCTGCTATTTCATACTCTTCGGCTAGCTGCACCAAAACCTCTTCAGATGTCGAAGCTTGACCCTTTGCTGTCTTTTTGACTGGGGGAAGCCCCATCTTTTCAAACAAAATCTCTCTTAGCTGTACAGGTGAAGCTAAATTAAACTCCTGACCAGCAAGATCATAGCACTTAACTTCAAGCTCCTTTATAGAGTCCTCAAGATTAGCACTTTGTTCTATAAGTTTATCAGCATCTATTTTAACGCCAGTTTTTTCCATATTATTAAGGATAATAGTCAACGGCATTTCAACCTTAGAATATAGACTATATAACACTTCATCATCTTTTAGCATTTTCAAGAAATAATTATAAAGTCTAAATGTAATATCAGCATCTTCAGCAGCATACTTAGCTACTTTTTCTATATCTATTTGATCTAATGTCAACTGATTACGACCAGTTCCTGCTAATGTCGTATATGCGATTGGCTCAATACCTAAGTGCTCTTTTGATAAGCTATCCATATCATGTTTACCACTACTTTTTAGCACATATGCCATAATCATAGTATCATTAACTAGATTAACTATCTTAACTCCATATTTTGACAAAACTTTTTCATCAAATTTAAAATTATGGGCAACTTTAGACTTTTGAGAATCTACGAAAATAGGTTTTAAACTATCTAAAACAATCTCTAGTTCTAATTGCTGTGGAACTCCAAGGTATCTATGCTGCAAAGGAATATAATAAGCTCGACCCTCTTTTGCACAAAATGATAGACCAACAAGGTTCGCTTCATAAGTATTAAGAGAATCTGTCTCCGTATCAAATGCAAAACTACTGCTACTTTCCAATTCTTTGACCAAATCATTAAGTTGCTCTAGTGTTGCAACTATCTTATAGTCAACCTCTATATTTTCAGGTTGCGGTTTTGTTAACTTTAGTGAAGATGGAATACTTAAATCTTTAAGTAAAGATTTAAATTCATAACGTGTAAACACCTCATATAAGTATTCTTTATTAGCATTTTTACATTTTAAATCTTCTATAGATAGATTAAGCTCCACATCGCACTTTATAGTTGCTAATTTATAGGATAATTTGAGTAACTCGATATTATTGCGTAAATTTTCTCCAACTTTACCTTTGATATTATCTTGATTGGCAATAACACCATCAATATCATCATATTCTTGTAGCCATTTAATTGCTGTTTTAGGACCTACTTTTGGTACTCCTGGGATATTATCTGAAGAATCACCCATCAAAGCTAAATAATCTATAATTTGATCTGGTCTAATTTGATATTTTTCTATAACTCCCGCCACATCAGTAGTTACATTTTTCATAGAATCATAAAGAGTCACATTATCCGTGACTAACTGTGCCATATCCTTATCACCGGTTGATATAATGACATCATAACCTTGTTGCTCAAGATCTCTTGCCAATGTTCCTATTACATCATCTGCTTCAACGCCATCTTTTATTATCAATGGAAATCCCATATTCTCGATAATTTGATGTAATGGTTGGATTTGCACTCTAAGCTCATCATCCATCGCTTTACGATTTGCTTTGTATTCAGGATACATCTCATGACGAAAGTTCTTACCCTTAGGGTCAAAGACTACTGTGACATACTCGGTATCATAAATAGCAGGCAGTTTCTTAAGCATATTAATCACACCTATAATAGCCCCTGTTGGCTCACCTTGACTATTAGTAAGGTTTGGTAAAGCATGATATGCCCTAAAAAGATACGATGATCCATCAACTAAAACAATTTTTTTCATAGATTTTGTAGCTACTTTTTTATCAGGTTAATAGTAATATATATGCTTTGGTATATCAAACTGATTTATACTCTAGACTTCCATTCTAGTGGCAAATTTTCAGCTTAACCGAATAATCAATAAGACTCTAAGGCTATATCAAGATACCACCAATTACTCTTGGCAAAATCTTTACACTTAATGGCATCCTTATAAGTCATAATAACTATTTGTTCAGGATCAAAATGTTCAAAATTCTTAGGTGTATACTTATGATGATCTCTGAAGATATGCTCATGGTAGATATTCACTCCAAGCTCATCCAGCGAGCTAAAAAATTTATCAGGGTTACCAATACCAGCAACAGCATCTATTGATTTACCATAGAAACCATCTATATGTATGCTTTGCTTTGTTACAAGATTTACAAATTTTGTCGCCTTGATTTTAGCTCTGACAATATTAGAATTATAATTTAATAACTCACTATAGTTTTGATCATCAAGATTACCTATAGCGATTATTTGATCCACTGATTTTAGTCTTTCTACCGGTTCTCTGAGAGGTCCAGCTGGTAGACATAATCCATTGCCGAACATCCTACTGGCATCGATTACTACCACCTCTTTAGTTCTAGCTAATTTATAATGCTGTAAACCATCATCGGATATAATAACATCGGCATCAGGATAATTCTTTTCAATATATTTAACAGAATCAACTCTGTGTGGAGATATTACTATTGGCACCTTACCACCTAATGCATCAAATAACATTGCCGGTTCATCACCACATACACTTGCAGGTGTCTTTGAGTCGACTTCAAAAGGATATTTTTCTGCCTTAGCGCCATAGCCACGACTGATTACAACTGGCTTTTTACCTTGCTTTAGGTATTGATTAGCAAACATCCTCACTACAGGAGTTTTACCAGTTCCACCAACGGAGATATTACCCACTATAATTACAGGAATTTTTGACTTATATTGATTATCCTGTAGCCTAATTTTACGATTATGAGCAATCTTTAAGAAAATAAAAGCGATAGGACTTAAAATATAACTGAGTATCCCCGGCTTTGGTCTATACCAAATCTTATCTATCATTATTATTACTGAAGTCCTGATTGATATAGCCTAGTATAAAGTCCACCTTTCGCCAGAAGCTCTTCATGCTTACCACTTTCAACCATTTTACCGTCATCCATCACTACAATTTTGTCGGCATTTTCAACCGTACTCAACCTATGTGCAATAACTATAGTAGTACAAGATTTAGTCAAGCTTTCTAATGCTTGTTGAACCACTCTTTCTGATTCATTATCAAGTGCACTAGTTGCCTCATCAAATATCAATACTGGAGCATTCTTCAATAGAGCTCTAGCAATAGATAATCTCTGACGTTGACCACCTGATAGTTTAGAACCATTATTACCAATATTAGTATGGATACCATCTGAAAGTTCTTGAACAAACTCATAAGCATTAGCTCTTTTAAGAGCATCAACTACTTCTTCTTCAGAAACATCTCTAGAAAGTCCAAATGCTATATTGTTAAATACAGTATCATCAAATAAATGAACATTTTGTGAAACCATAGATAGATGCGATCTTAAGTTTTCTAAAGTCAAATCTCGTATATCAACATTATCTAATAGTATTTCACCTTTCTGCTGGGTATAAAATCTTGAAATAATGCTCGTCAGCGTTGTCTTACCACTCCCTGATTTACCAACAAAAGCTACGGTTTCTCCTGCTTCAATCTCTGTACTTACACCATTAAGAACTTTTTGCTCTCCAAATGCAAAACTAACATCTTTGATTGTTACTTTACCACAGACCTTATCAAGCTCTTTATTACCTGTTTCTTTCTCTGCCGGATAGTCTAAAATATAGAATATATCTTCTGTAGCTGCTACAGCTTTTTGAATAACGACATTAACCTTGGTAAGATTCTTAATTGGTTTTAGAATGGCAGCAGCAGCAGCGAAGAATGACGCAAAAGAACCAGCTGTTAACCAAGACGAACCTCCTCCTTCATTAGTCCCAAAGATTGCGATTGTGAATAGTGAAAAAGCAAGAACTAGTGAAGCAATAATCTGAATAACAGGTGATGTAAGAGCATCTAACACAATTGTTCTAATCTGCTGAGAGTAAGTATAATCAAGATTTTTAAAAAATTTACTCTGTTGTTTCTGTTGCGCACCAAAGATTCTAATTTCTTTGTAGTTTCTTATCGTTTCTTCTGCCGTATGAGTGACATTACCCATTGATGACTGAGTATTTCTACTTAATGATCTGAATTTCTTATTTATTATAGAAATAAACAAACCCAGAAATGGCCCAATAATTATTAAAAACAATGATAGTTGCCAACTTGAAACCACCATAACTATTATAAGACCTATAACAAAAGTACCATCTTGCACAACTGTGATAATAGCTGTTGATGTAGCCTCAGTAACTTGATCAACATTATATAATAGTCTCGATATAATCTGACCTGAAGAATGCTTATCAAAAAAGCTAGCAGGTAGATTCATAAATCTCTTATAAATATCTTTTCTAAATTTATAAACAACCTTCTGCCCTAAAGACCCTATAAAATATTGTGACAAAAATGATCCTACTGATCTCAAAGTCAAAAGCCCTACCATACCAACACCCATAAGCATAAGTATACTAGCACTTTGCTTAGTAATATCGCCGCCAGGACCAAACCCATAATTCAATATAGGGTTAATAAGATATATCATTGAAGCATCAGCAGCAGAGAAAAACACACTACCCACAGCTGCAATAACAAGAAAGTGCCACAAATGTTTAACCTGCGACAACAACCTTTTATAAAGGGTTCCCACCCTTTGCTTACTTGTCATTTCACCACTTAGGTTACCCGAACCCTGAGATTTAAGATCAATTTTATCAATCAAATTTGCCATAGAATACAAAAAGCCGTTAAAAAACCAACGCGAATAACAAATAATTATACACTTTTTTCTGTTAACATAAAGCAAACAGAAAGATGTTTATTAAGCGATGGAGTTTTACTTAGTTGGTGGTGCTGTTAGAGACTTGCTACTCGGGATAACCCCCAAAGACAAAGACTGGGTGGTGATTGGTGCTACAGAAGCTCAAATGATCAAAGCTGGCTTCACAAAAATACTATCTAGTTTTCCAGTCTTTTTACACCCAGAGACTAAAGAAGAGTATGCCTTAGCTAGATCAGAAAAAAAAATAGCTAAAGGCTATCATGGTTTTGAAGTTAATTTTTCAAGCAATATCACATTAGAAGAAGACTTAAAACGTAGAGACTTGACCATCAACTCCATGGCAATAGATAAAAGCAATAATATAATTGACCCTTTTAATGGTCAAAATGATATTAAAAATAGAATACTTCGACACACTTCAGAAGCATTTATTGAAGATCCTTTACGCGTGGTTAGACTAGCTCGCTTCAAAGCCCAACTTAGCGCTTTTAACTTCTCAGTTGCTGACGAAACTATAAATATAGTCGATTCTGTTATCAAGTCAGGAGAGCTAAACTACCTAACTAAGGAGCGATTGCATATAGAGTTTATCAAAGCACTTAAAAACCCAAGGATTTTTTTTGAGACATTAGACAATCTTGAAGCATTGGAGGTGACATTCCCATATATAAAAAAATCTTTAGACACAATACCAAACACAAGTTTCTTTGAGAGCAAAATTTACTTAAAATCTTCAAATGATGAGAAAATATGCCTATGTCTTCTAGACATTAAAGATGAGTTTGTTAAACATATAAAGCTGGAATTACTTCTATCAAACAAACAATACAAACTCTTAAATGCAGTCATAACTATAAGAAAAATTTTTGAACTTAAAAACATAAGTGCCAGAGATGTTCTTAGACTATTAAAAAAAGCAAATTTAATAAGAAATAAAGAGCTACAACAAGTTAGCACAAATACTTACATAAAATATCTAACAATAAATAATTCCAATACTTCAAACAGAACTATTGAACAGCTAAAAAACACTTTCCATGCCATAAATACCTCCAATATTAAAGACCTGACCATAACAGTGCCAAAAGAAGATCTCTCAAACGCTATAGAATCGCTTTATATTGATAATATAAAAAAGCAATTAAATCTATGATACAATTACAAAAATTTCTTTGTTTTTAGAAAAATTTAATGATGAGATTCATATTTAGAAATATTTTTTTATTTAATACTTTTGTTTGCTTAATCGCATTGGCTGTAGTTATGATTACCATTTTCGGTTTAAACTGGAAGCCCTGCCCAATGTGCCTAATTCAACAACTATGTGTTATATGCATTATGATATTTAGTATCCTAGGGTTAATCAAAAACAGCTCAAAAGGATTTAGTTCAATAGTACTGATAGTAATTGTATTAATCACTATTGTTGGTTGCTATATCGCTGCCGATCAAGCTTATTTACAGTACTTCTCATCAACAATATCCAATGACCCAACAGACTGTGGTGTTATTAGTAACCCATTGTTAATTGATGCTACAAAATCTTTAACAGGAACTGTTAGTAGCTGTACTAGTATTTCCGAAGAGATCTCTGGTGTTAGTTTGGCAGTATATAGCTTGATATTTTTCATTTGCCTATTAGGCATAAATTGTATTAGCTTATTTATAAGAATATTTAAAAAATAGTGGGATATAACAGTGGATTTTAAAAAAACTTTTTTAGACCTTAAAGAAAAAATTAATTCTAGTAAGAGAAACTATCTGATTTTTGTACTAGCAACCATTGTCATAGCATGGCTCATACTAGGCAAACTTGGAATATCTCTAGCAATTGTCTACTTTATTTTCCAAATCAACTATATAAAAACAAAACTTTCTCTCCTCAAAAACAAGCGTACTGCCTCAATAGCTGTTGTAGTAGCAACACTAATACTCTTTGGAAGTATTTTTGGATTTGCCGAACTTATTCAAAGTATGATTAAAAAAGGTATGGCTTCATACGTGCCTCAGCCTGTAGCTGTAACATCTTCAGTTGTAGAAAAAACAGACTGGAAACAGGTCATAAACACTATTGGTGAAGCACAAGCTATTCAATCCACAGAGATATCTTCTCAATCTGGTGGTATTGTAAGTGAAATTAATTTTAAGAGTGGACAAGAAGTTAAAGAAGGCGATCTTTTATTTAAACTAGACACCAGTCAACTAAAAGCTAGTTTAGAAGAGGCGTTATCAAACCTTAAACTTGCCAAAATCACAAAAGATCGTTATAACAAACTTGTTGAACAAAGAGCAACTTCAAAAGAATCTGCTGATAAAGCTAATGCTGATTACCTTTCTAAATTAGCTCAAGTTCAAAATATAGAGTCACAAATAGGCTTCAAAGAAATTAGAGCTCCATTTGACGGTAAGATAGGTATCAGAAACATAAGTTTAGGACAATATTTCAACAACGGTGATAATGCTGCTACACTTACAAAGATTGATCCTATATTTATTACATTCCCAGTGCCACAAAACAAAGTGAGCATGATTGATGTTGGTCAAGAAATTAACTTCTATTCTGACTCATATCCTGGTGAAACTTTTACGGCTAAAATTACGGCAATAAACTCTTTTATTAATGATTCAAATAGATCTATAACTGTTCAAGCAACATACCAAAACCCACATCATAAAATTGTCCCAGGAATGTTTTTAACTGTTCATGTTAGCTTACCAGTTAAGAAAAACTCTATTGTGATTCCTAGAAATGCTGTTTCATATAGCCTTTATGGTCAATCAGTATTTACACTCAACCCTGTAATGAAAGATGGCAAACCTGTCACAGCGTCTTACACATCCACAGCTGATGGAGGAATGAAAACTGTTGATACCGACAAGACTTTATACAAGGTGGGACAAGCTAATATTGAAGTCTTAGAAACTAGAAATAACTTAGCTCTTGTTAAAGGCTTAGAGCCTGGCACTACGATTATTACGTCAGGACAAAATAAAGTGCATAAAGGAATGGATGCAATACTGAACAATAGTGTAAAGATTGACAATAATATATATAATCAGGGAATCCAGTAATGCGTTTAATTGATCTCTTTATTCGAAGACCTGTTCTATCTCTTTCAATAAGCTTTATGATTATTGTTGTAGGAGTTGGCTCATTTTTTCAATTACAAGTTAGACAATACCCATACATAGATAGTGCCACTATTACAGTTACAACAGCATATCCAGGTGCAAACCCTGCTACGATCCAAGCTTTTGTAACTAGACCCTTAGAGGCTGCGGTTGGCTCTTCCAAAGGTATTGATTATATGACATCATCATCCGCACTAGGTACAAGTACAATTACTGTCTATGTTAAACTAGGCTACAATACTAACGATGTCTTATCTGAGGTTGTACAAAATGTTAACTCTGTACTTAACCAACTCCCTCAAGATGCTTATTCTCCGGCTATTAAGCTAAATCCTGCAGATAACTTCCCATCTTTAATCTTAGCGTTTACAAGTAAGACCATGAATACTTCAGAGATATCAGCATATATTAACTCTGAACTTACACCTAAACTACTAGCTCAAGGTGGATTATCTTCAATAGATGTATGGGGCAACAAGCCTTATGCAATGCGTATATATCCAAATAAAACGCGCATGGCAGAGTATGGTATCACACCAACTGAACTAGCCACAGCAATTGGCTCGAACAGTTTAGTTTCAGCAGGTGGTCAAATACAAGGACCATACTTAAACTATACACTTAATCCTGAAACAAGTATGTCTACAGCTCAAGAGTATAGAAACTTAATTGTCAAAAAAAGTGATAAACAGGTAGTACGACTCAAGGATGTTGCGAAAGTTGAGCTTGGTGCTCAAGACTACAACTCATCTGTGTATTTTGATGGCAAAAATGCTGTCCTAGCAGGTGCTGTAGTATCCCCTGAAGAAAACCCCCTTGAAGTAGTTGATAGACTAGTTGAAGAGCTACCAAATATCAAAGCAGCCCTTCCGAATGGCCTAGATGTTAACATTGCATACAATAGTACTACATATATCGAAGTTTCTATTGAAGAAGTTCTTCACACATTATTTGAAGCCGTGATAATTGTATCTGTAGTTATGTTTTTATTCTTAGGATCATTTAGAGCCATTATAGTTCCAGTTGTTGCAATTCCTCTTTCAATTATTGGATCATTCTTTTTGATGTCGCTTATGGGCTTCTCAATCAACCTTCTGACTCTTCTTGCCATGATTCTCGCAATCGGTCTTGTTGTTGATGACGCTATCGTTGTACTAGAGAATATTTATAGGCATATCGAAGAAGGAATGGAACCTTTTGCAGCCGCCATCAAAGGAGCTAGAGAAATAGCCAATCCTGTTATATTGATGACTCTAACCCTAGTCGTAGTATATGCTCCAATTGGTATGATGGGAGGCTTCACAGGACAACTATTCACAGAGTTTGCATATTCACTTGCTGGAGCTGTAGTAATATCTGGTATAGTTGCGTATACGCTCTCACCAATGTTATGCTCAAAAATCTTAAATAGAGAAATGATGAGCACAAAACTTGTTAAATTCATTGATAAACTCTTTACAGCATTAACTGCGAAATATAAAGCGATCTTAGAGTTTGTCTTAGATATCAAACCTGCAATAGCTGTTGTAGGACTGATTGTACTAGCCAGCTGTTTCATAATGGGTAAAGGGATTAAATCTGAATTAGCTCCTAATGAGGATATGGGCTTCCTAGGAATTATGGGACAAGCTCCATCTTCTGCAAATATTAATTACCTAGAAACTTTTGGTACAAAATTAGCTAGTACACTAGATGAAGTACCTGGCAAACAAGACACCTTTATTCTTAATGGAGTAATGGGGTCAAATGTGATTTTTGGCGGCTTTATTATGCAACCATGGGATAAGAGAGAAATCTCTCAACAAAAAGCTGCTCAGATAGCTCAGGCAAAGGTTACAGAACTACCAGGAATACAAACATATACATATCAAACTCCTGCACTACCAGGAATACCAAGAGGTGCCCCACTATCATTAGTTATTCAGAGTGTTAATGATTATGAGGCTATTGATGAAATTACTAATAAAGTAATTGATAAAATGATGAAAAGCGGATTATTTGTATTCGCTCAAAGTGATCTTAAATTTGATAACCCAGTTGTTGATATTAGTATTGATCGTGAAAAAGCTGGTATATTAGGCATCACCATGTCAGATATTGCCAAAACATTAGGTTACTCTTATGCAGGAGGATATATTAACTATTTCTTCCTAAAAGGATACAGTTTCCAAGTAATTCCCCAATTAGCTCGTAATGAAATGTTAACTCAAGAGCAATTAGGTAACATATACATTCGTTCCGATGAAGTTAGTGACTTGTTCAACTCAGAATTGCCTCTGTCGGCATTAGTATCCTTTAAAACAGAGGGCCAACCCCTTACCTTAAACACTTTCCAGCAATTAAATTCATCAACGATTTCTGCTGTTATGGCTCCGGGAATAACTCAAGGCCAAGCTATTGATTATGTTAAAAGTGTAGTTAGAAGTGAGTTGCCGGAAGGGTTCTCATTTAACTTCTCTGGCTCTGCTCGTCAATATATTGAAAACGGTAGCACTATGATGGTAGCTTTTGCATTTGCAATTGTACTTATCTTCTTAGCACTATCTGCTCAGTTTGAGAGCTTTAGAGATTCTTTGGTGATCTTAGTTACTATACCAATGGCTATATCTGGTGCACTAATACCGTTATATGTTGGTCAATATATGGGTGCTGGATGGGCATCACTAAACATCTACACTCAACTAGGTCTCGTAACCTTGATTGGTCTAATATCCAAACAAGGTATCATGGTTGTTGAATTTGCTAATCACTTACAAAAACATGAAGGAATGAATAAGTATGATGCTATTGTAACATCATCATCACAACGTCTAAGACCTATTTTGATGACAGTTTCAGCAATGGTAGTTGGTGTCATACCCCTGGTAACATCATCAGGAGCTGGTGCTATTAGTAGAAACTGTATAGGTGTGGTCATATCTAGCGGACTTGTGATAGGAGCGATCTTCTCACTATTTGTTTTACCTGTGGTATATATGTATATTGCTAGTGATAAATCAAGTGCTGTAAAAACCGATTCAGAGCAACAAAAAATCATCGATAATCTTGAAGAATAAGTACTTATAGAGCCTTTTGTTATTAGTAAATTTATTTTTTTTTTGCTAAAATGAAAATTACTCTAATTTAATATATCTTAATGAATGAATAATTCTCACCTTCCTCAGACCAAGCTATTGGCGACTTTAGCGTGGGTAATATGCTTAATCGCTACTCTTAATTATAGTTACGACTTCTTTATCAGGGCTGCTCCTGGTGTAATGGGAGATAATTTAATTCGTGACTTTGGTATTAGTCATACTCAACTTGGAATGTTATCTTCGGCATATTTTATATCGTATACAATAATGCAAATTCCGGCTGGTGTAATACTAGATAAATATAATCGTAAAGTAGTAATCAGTGTTGCTACAGCATTTTGTGTTCTTGGTAACTATTTATTTTCTGCTACAGATAATTATGAAATCGCCTATATTGGTAGAATCTTTATGGGTATAGGCTCTGCTTTTGGATTTATTGGCGCCGCTAAAATGGCCGCTATGTGGCTACCTGAAAGACTTTTTTCAACATTTATAGGATTTGCAACTGTTGTAGGAATACTGGGTGGTCTAGTTACTGACACAATGCTATCTAGCTTAGTTTCTGAATTAGGTTGGAAAGAAGGTAATGCTGTATTTACATATATTGGTGTCGGAATATTACTACTAATAGTTTTATTTATTCGTGATAATCCAAAACATGTTCAGAAGTTCACTCATCTAAGTGAAGCCAACTTCAAAGAAACTATCATTAAAGTTTTAAAAATCTTTTGTAATATAAGATTTTGGTCAGCAAGCATTATTGGTGCAGTACTATTTATACCTATTAATGTCCTAGGCTCTCTTTGGGGGGTTGGCTTAATCCAAGCTAAATTTGGCCTTAGCCAAGAAACTGCATCACATATAAATGGTGTTTTATTTATTGGTGCTGCAGTAGGCTTCACAATTGCAGCAATTATTGCCTCATTAACAAACAGATATCGTCGTATGTTAATTTTGAGCATAATATCACTTGCTGTAATTTTAGCTATTATTTTATATGTTCCCGTTAATTTATCGCTATTCACCTTACTATACTTCTTGCTTGGTGCCGCAGCTGGACCTCAAGCTGTCACTTTTGGTATAGCCAAGATAATCTCACCTAAAGGAACTACGGGCTCTGCCACAGCTGGTGTAAATATGATAAACAACTTTATTCCAATTATATTATTGCCACTTGTAGGGTATATACTTACTCATTTTGGCTCACTAATAGATAATTCAACCACCATCTATACTATCTCTAGTTACCAAAATGCTCTTGATATGGTAATAGTATTTCTATTAATTTGCCTTCCTATCGCTATGATAATTCCCAAAGAAGTAGATGCGGATCTTGATCACTAATCAGATATTTTAGTTTTATATATAATTTAAATTCTCTGGATAAGGATTTAAATAACTCTGCTTCTCTAAATATGGCAAATCCAGCTCAATAAGATACATTCTAATTACACTGACAGGAACTTCCCAAGATATTTTACAATCACGATACTTATTAAGTAGTTCTTGTAGATATTGTCTCTGAGCTTTTGAAACTTTTTTATTTATTTCTCTGAGAACATTTTGAAGTGCCATATAATGAGCCCCTCTCTTAGCAGGCTTAGCTATTGCTTGCATAAAAAGCTCGATGTATTTATGCTTTATAGCTTCGACATCTACCTTATTACCAGCTTCTGACAACATATTCCCAAGAATTTTCTTAGTCTTATTGTTGTGCATTCGTAATAAAATTTTATGCTTTGAGTGATATTCCATCATTTCAGTAATATTAGAACACCGCATAAACTTTGTTCTAAGACTATGGTAGCAAAAAACTTTACGCAGAAAATGATCACGTAATGTTTTATCAGTAAGCTTACCATCATCTTCTATAGGCAAAAGAGGGTCATATTCTTTTAATGCTCTTACAAACAAACCATCTGCTTTTTCACCTGTATAGCCATGATTCTCATCAAAAACTCTCGCTGTATTAACACCACAGCTTGGAGATTTCGCCTTTAATATAAAACCATATACAGTATCAAGTTTCGATATAAGCATAGCGACAGCTTTCTGAATCTTATCTGTTACATCATCATGAGTTTTATTGGTTTTAACTGACAAAACATTTGTCTGAATATCTTCAACTAGAAATAAAGTAGGCCTAGGAACTCCAAGACCAGCAGCAACTTCCGGACAAACTATTTTGTAATCAAAATATTCAGCATACGTACCAGTTATGTATGATTTATGGCAATTGCCGCCATTATATCGAACATTATTTCCTACTAGACAACTACTGACACCTATTGGTATTTTGTTCAAAACTTATACCTAATTTAACTAATATTAATTAAATTATAGATTAGATATCAAGATAATAAAGATATTTATTCAAAAGAAGTAGCTATATTAAGAATCTCTTCAAGTCGATCATCTGTATCTGCAAGCACTAAAATCATAACTTTGTTATTTAGATCAAGATTGCCTATACATGTTATAATTACACCCTCAGTATCACCATATGTATAATCAACTCCATTATCTTTAAGATACTGATAATAGTCATCTATAGTTGATCCTTTAGGGACTAACACATTATTATGGCCCACCCAAGGCTTATGCTCACCCTTGCGCAATTCGTGCGCTAAAAAGCCTGCATAAATAGCGCCTGTTTGTCGTGCATTAACTTCAAGTACGTAAGGTACAATCTTACCATTAATCTCACGGATAAGAAGATCAACACCCACGACACCTCTAACACCCATGTCACGAAGAATTTCTGTCATTTGATCACAAATTTCTATTACTGCAGGCTCTTCACTAAATTTAGACTTATACTTATTGCCTAAGTGTGTCTGACCATCAAGCATTTGATCACTTAAACCAAGACAGACATCGTCTTCTTTTTTATCACCAATACTTACTTGAAAGGCAGGTGAACCTAAATTATCAAGCCAAGGGTCAATCATAAATACCTCAACCCTATGCATAAGCTTTAGAATATCTCTTAATTCCTTTTCGCTCTCAAACCTATGAATACCGTATCCAGAACAAGCTCGAGGCATAATTACAGCACACTCATAAATACCTTTATTCTCATAGTCACGATAAATCTGTAGAGCTTTTTTAACATAATCTTCATCACTAATTGTCGATATAATATTAACACTCGGAACTAACACACCCCTATCATACAACATTTGCCTAAGGAATGATTTATCATTTAAAAACTGTGATAATGCTTCTGATAGCCCATAGTTTTTATTGTGTTTGATTCCGATTAGTTCAATTGCTGTAGCAGCTGTAAATGGCACAATATGAGTATACTCAGGATTACTAAACTCAGGAATTTGATCAGCATAATTCATAACTATTGTAGACAGCCTATAGTGCTCCATCAGCTTGTCTAAAAATATAAAGTTATCCATGGTTATATACGTAAGACCAATCCTATTAAAATAACTAACAATTTCTTCAACTTCACTCTGTGTCTTTTTGGGCAGGATAATTTTATGATCTTTGGCAAGTAAGCACAAAGTACGTGTAACATATTTATTTACAAAAGAGCTAACAAGATCTGCACCATATATATCTGTTGTATTAGGCACATGAATAGCTTTTTTACCCCATATTCTTTCAGAGACAGCATTTGTCTTTTTTATTGCCATATTTTAAGCTCCTATTAGTTGTTTCTGCCGCTTATACGCTACAGCTTTAGCAAATGCGTCAGCCATTGATGCTAACTTACCCGGATCAACTTCTAAATTAGCTATATCATAATGTTCATCCGCAGTTGTTGTTTTAGACAGCAAGTCTTTCGGTATATCAATACAAACTGCCTCAAGCTCGCACACAAGATAGTGAGCCACCAAATGTTCCGCTAGGATATACGGTTTATCATACTCTATATCAATATCAATCTGTTTAAGTTCATGAGATAGAGATTCAATCAAATCTTTGGAGGCAAATATCCCGTTACGAGCATCTCCCGTAAAGAGTTCAGTAACTCTTTTTTCACCCTCTTTATGAGCATTTCTATACAGCTCAATATATTTTCTCAACGTATCAGGAGTTTCTATAATAGCTTCTGAATATCTTTCTTGTACAACATTTGGAGAGTAAGTAGACATAGTATGTAAATCTATGGCAACTGCATTATAAGTTTTGGCCACAGCAACAATATGACATAATTTCTGCATATACTTATCAAATAACTTCATAAGCTCTTGTTTAAGTTCTATATGCTGATTATAGTCGATGATATCTCTTATACAGTTTGGATATAATCTTCCCGCATCTAATATGGAGCGAGGGAAAGAAGGCTCTGCAATAAGTGTGTATAACCCATATTCTGAATAGAGCCTCTGAGCTATTGCATGAGAGAGCGAATGTGTACCGAAATCATATTCTATTGATAAAAAATCATCAAACTCTTCTTTACTAAGTTTGACAAGCTGTCCAATAGCAGGAAAATCAAACTCAACAAAATCTTTACCTAATTCTGCATGAGGGCATGTAATGACTAAGTCAAACTTTAAATCTTCCTGAGTATAGAAGTATAGAGTAGCCGCTTCATAGTATTTTACGTAGAAAGGCTCAACTACTTTATTCATGCTATCTAACAAAATTATATAATTATTATTTATGATAATATTCGATTATAGCAATTATAAAACTAATAATAAAATTCAAAATTGATTATAATTATTTTTACTAAATATTTAATCCTGTATCGGTATGTTTTTTAAGAATAAAAAAGAAAGTTCCATCTTAAGCTTTCTAGTTGTTTCTTTTGCAAGCTTTTTTGCTATTTTTATGCTTGTTATCTCTATTTTTAGCTTTTATCAGGTTAAGCACCAAAACAACTCTCTTTTTAACTATCAATTAAAAACCGCAGCGCAAGTTATTGAAACTGTTCTAAAAATATACCCATTAGAAGATGATGAAAATACTACTGATATGATTGTTAACAAAATATCCTCTTCTTTTTTGAATATCAAGAATTATAATGAAAGCGTTGGCTTTATCGTATATGATAGAAAACACAAAAAGCTACTATTAAAAACATCAAACTTGCCATCATTTCATAAGAATTATGATGGAATTACATCTACTACAGGGTTTGAATGGATTTATACAGATACTGATGGTATTCATAAACACTGGTATACATATACTCTAAAGACAGACGGTGGAGATGTAGTAACAGTATTCGTAAATAATTCTGATAAAGATAAGCTATCTCGACAAATAATTTTTAAGTTTGCAATACTTTTAGCATCAATATATATAATCCTTATTGGATTTATTTATTACATACTAAAAACTGCTCTTTATCCTCTAGAAAGAATAAATAAACGTGTAGCAAAAATTAATCCTCGTAGAAATGAGAAACTTAATGAGGATATTATTCCCTTTGAGATAAAATCTATCGTTGAACAGATTAATTCATTAATAGAAAAGTTTCATGCAACATTAGAGAGGGAAAAGCGATTCTCAGGCGATGCTGCACACGAACTTAAGACTCCTATAGCAGGAGTAAAAACTTTGGTTGAGATTGCGCTTGCATCTGATGACATAAATGAGATTAAACAAAAACTCGAACGAATCAAAAACTCCACCAATAGATACTCTCATATTATTGACCAGTTATTAACATTAAGTAGAATCCAGCCGAATGAGCAAATCACATTTGGTAAAAAACTTATGATCAATACTGTACTTGAAACATTCATTGCTGATAATGCTATTAAAGCTATCGAGAAAAATATAGAAATTGCATTCTATCCATCACAAGAAAATTTATATTGCTATAGTAACGAATACCTATTAGGAATAATGTTTAAGAACCTAATATCAAATGCTATAAAATATACTCCAGATGGTGGACTCGTTGAGATACACTCTTTCCAAAAGGATGATAATATCGTTGTTGAAATTAAAGATAATGGTATAGGTGTCCCTCCTGAAAATATCGAACGTATTTTTGATAGATTCTATAGGGAGACAGGCACCGGTGAAGAAGGAAGCGGACTTGGACTGGCAATAGTTTCAGAAATCGTAAGGCTCCATGACGGTAAGATATTTGCACAAAACAATACTGATGGGAATGGTATCACTGTTACTGTCAAAATTCCTATTGAGCATAAACAAGAAGACTAAATATATCTTTCTAGAGCCTTTGAAATCTCAGGATCCTCAAACTCAAAACCCTCTCTTTGTAATTTAGTTGGTTTTATGTTTTGGCTAGATAACAAAAGCTCCTTCCCCATCTGTCCAAACATTAGCTTAATCATTGCACTTGGAATCTTAATTATACGTTTTTTGGCTAGATATTTACCCAAAAGCTCTATTAAGTGCCTATGCTGGCTAGCTTCGGGCGATGTCAGATTATATACTTCTTTCTTGTCCAACTTGTTGTCTATAATAAACTCAACCGCTCTCGATAAGTCAAAGACACTTATCCAAGTCATATAATTATGTCCATTACCAAACATTGTCAAAAAGCCAAATTTAGCAGGCATAATCATTTTTTCAAGAACACCACCGTTACCGATAACAACCCCAAAACGCATGATTGTGTACCTGGCTAGCGGAGAATCCACTAAACATTTCTCCCAACTATCAACAACTTGCTGACCAAAAGTTAAGTTATCAAACTTTCTATCATGCTTTTCTTCATCCTGAGGAATATCAGAAAAATTATAATAGCCAATAGCACTAGCATTAATTAGCCAAATATTTTTATTACCTATTAGTTCAACCAACCTAGTAGTTGGTTCTATACGACTAGATATAATCTTATTCTTAACAGAGTTACTCCAACGCTTCTGACCAATGTTATAACCACATAAATTTATGACAATATCAAAATCAGATATCTTAACCTCATCAAGCTCAGACCAAGTTAATAAATCATCATAGTATCCAATTTTAGATTTTTGCGATCTAGTGAGTAATGTCAATCTATACTTAGGACTTAAATATTTTGATAACTCCCTACCTACAAATCCTGCTCCGCCTGCTACTAGTATTTTCATAAGATCTCCTAAAATCTTAACTTATACTACTATTATATTTGTAAAGTTTGACTAAGTAACATTACAATTTATTAATCTAGTTTGTGGTTACTTGAGAATAGTAAACTATTGTGAGATTCTATTTATAGTAGCCTCCCAGCTGAAAATCATAATAAAAGTTACTAGCCTAATCTATAAGTAGGATAGTTTTAATAACAACAAAAAATAGAGGTTCTTTCTATGTACTGGGTCGAAATACTATCAAGAATACAGTTTGCCTTTACGGTAAGTTTTCATATTTTGTTTCCAGCCTTCAGTATTGGGTTATCAACATTTTTGATGATCTTCGAGGCTTTATGGCTAATTACCAAAAATGATAAATACCTCGCTATAGTAAAATTCTGGACAAAGATATTTGCTCTTACGTTTGGTATGGGCGTTGTGTCTGGAATTGTTATGGAGTTCCAATTTGGTGCTAATTGGGCAGGCTTTGCCGAAAAAGTTGGTCCTGTACTTGGCTCTCTGTTCACATATGAAGTCCTTACAGCCTTCTTCATAGAGGCTGGAGCATTAGGTATTATGATTTTCGGTTGGGGTAAAATAAACAAATATGTTCATTTTTTGGCTAACTTCACAATATTTGTTGGTGTGACATTATCAGCCTTTTGGATATTATCAGCTAACTCATGGATGCAAACACCTGATGGTGTGAACTATATCAATGGTAAGTTTGAAGTGTATAGTTGGTATCATGTAATCTTTAACCCTTCTGTGATTCCAAGGTATATTCATATGCTTATGGCTGCATATTTGAGCACTCTAATGGTTATACTAGGTGTTAGTGCATATTACATTATCAAGGATAAACATCACACCTTTGCAAAAACATGCATCAAATTTTCGATAGTTTCCATTCTAATTTTAAGTATAGGTCAACTTGGTGTGGGTGACGATGTAGGTAGAGAAGTACATGAACATCAGCCACTTAAAACAGCGGCAATGGAAGGTGTTTGGGATACTCAGAAAGGCGCTCCTTTTGTAATATTTGCATACCCAAGCGAATCACAAGAAAAGAACTTATTCGCTATAGAGATTCCTAAGCTTGCTTCTCTAATAAACACTCATGAGCTGAACGGAGAATTAATAGGTCTTAAATCTGTTCCGGAAAAAGATAGACCAGTGGTTGCTGTCGTATTCTATAGCTTTAGAATAATGGTAGGTATTGGTACGCTAATGATACTTATGGGTGTTGTAGGAACTATACTCTTAGCGAGAAAAAAACTACAAACTTCAAAATGGTTCCTAAGACTCTGTACACTAACTACACCACTTGGTTTTGTTGCTATCATCACAGGATGGTTCACAGCAGAATTTGGTAGACAACCTTGGACTGTATATAACATACTAAGGACTGAGTATTCTGTCAGTGGTATTAACTTCTGGCAAGTGTTTAGCTCATTAGCAGCAATAGTCATTGTTTACTTCATTATATTTGGGTTCTTCTACTTCAGATACTTATTTAGAATTATAAATGGTGGTCCAAGTACTGGTGGAGAAGAAAGAATGCCTTACTCATACTTCCAATCAGTTGAGAAGACTACAGGCGAGGAGGAATAGTTATGGACTTAGGATTAATTTGGTTATTTATAATTGCTTTTGCTCTACTACTATATATTGTATTAGATGGATTTGCTCTAGGCATGGGGTCACTATTTCCATTTTTTGATGATCATCAAAAAGATATTGCAGTGAGTATATTACTACCAACTTGGGATGGTAACCAAACATGGCTAGTTTTTGCTTTAGCGTGCTTTTATGGGATGTTTCCTATCGCATTTGCCTACATATTCCCTAAGATTTACTTATCCGCGATACTTTTAGTAGTTATGATACTCTTCAGAGGTATTTGCTTTGAGTTTAGACTAAAATCTCATAAAGGTATCAAAAACTGGGATAAGCTTTTCTTCATATCTTCATTAACGGCAACTTTTCTGCAAGGCTACATAGTTGGCGAATTGATAGTAGGTTTCCCACATAGTACTTTTTATGGTACTGGCTTTTCCATACTTACGGGTATAGCTCTAGTATTTGGTTATAGCTTACTTGGCGCAACTCGTCTTATACTTAAAACTGAAGGAGAGCTTTATGATAAAGCTAAAAGACTAGCTAAATCATGTAGTATAGTACTTGCGATATTAATGTTAATTATTGGAGCAATTACTCCTATATATACTAAATTACCTTTAGATAGCTTCTATAAGATGACTGTCCTTGGCGCACTTTTTGTACTTACCATTATAAGTTTCTTAGTCCTTATCAAAGTGATAGATGCTAAAAATCATGCTTTACCATATTGGTCGGCTGTAGCAATATTTGTCTTTACGTATACAAGTATGCTGGCATTAATATTTCCATATATTATCCCTTATCACATTACATACACCCAAGCACAAGCTAGTGATACCACACTACTATTTACGCTAATTCCAGCTGTAATTATGATCCCATTACTGTTGCTATACACCAGCTATGCTTACTATATCTTTAGAGGAAAAACCAAAGAAAAATTAAGTTACTAGGAGAAATAATTTGAAAAGCTACAAGAGCTTAGACATATATCTTGCCTATCTAGGTTTAGTTCCTTTCATATTCTTTTCATCATGTATACTACTAGGCCACAACAGCTTTCTAATATTTGAAAATATAGTAAAAGCTCTATCCGTATATGGATTAGTTATTACATGTTTTATGGCTGGAACCCATTGGGGCAGACAAATTAATTTAGAGCCTAGCTTCACAAAGACATTGATACAAGTTGCTAGTAATTTAATTGCCATAATAATTTGGCTTGGATATCTAAACTTAGATCCACAAGATTTTATATTATTACTCATAGCAGAATTTTTAATACTACTCAAAGTCGATTACTACTTCTATAAATTAAACCTTATCAGTTCAAAATATTTCAAATGTATAAGACTACCAATAACACTATGCGTTGTTATTTCACTATCAGTTTCTTGGAGTCTTGTATGAAAGTGGCAATAATAGGTGCTGGTCTTGCTGGATTAACCGCTGCAAACATTCTAAAAGATTTGGCACAAATAACTATTTTTGAGAAATCTCGTGGAGTTAGTGGCAGAATGTCAACAAGATATGCTGACCCTTACTACTTTGATCATGGAGCTCAATATTTCACTGCTAAATCCCTTGAATTTAAAGAGTTCCTTAAACCAATGATAGATCAAGGTATAATCAAAAACTGGCAAGCAAATTTTGTTGAAATCAAAAACTCTGAGATAATAAGTCAAAAACCTTGGGGTAATGAATATAAACATTATGTTGGCTCTCCTAAAATGAATGCCATAGCGCAATACTTAGCTCAAGATCTAGATATATCTCTGAACACGCGTGTTAGCTCTATTACCAAAAAAGATAGACTTTGGATTGTTAAGGATGATAACAATCAATTTTTAGGATGTTTTGACTGGATTATTTTTGCAATCCCATCAGACCAACTTAAAGATTTACTACCTCAAAACACTTCTTTCTATAACCAAATTAGCTCGATAAAAATGGATAGCTGCTTTTCACTAATGCTTGGTTATGATAAAGAGATTAATCTGAATTTTGATGCTGCTCTAGTACATGACGAGATAATTAGTTGGATATCTCTCAACAGCTCAAAACCAGATCGTAATACCCCTAGCTGCTTAATTATACACTCTGCAAATAAATGGGCTAATCAATATATTGATTACGATCGTGAACAAATCCTAGAAACAATTTTTGAAAGAGTCAAAGAGATATTAGCTATAAATCTAAATCAGCCAGATTATAGAAGACTACATGCCTGGCGTTATGCAAATATAGGTAAACAAAATACACCTGGTTACTTTATTGATACAAACCAAAATATATCCGCATGTGGTGACTGGTGTATAAAGGGGCGTGTTGAGTCTGCATTTACAAGTGCTTCAATATTGGCCAATCAGATTAAAAATTTATTATAATATCAAAAACAGAATCAAATATTATCGAAACATACCCTATCTTATTATTATATACTTAGCTGCCTCTTCAGGAGTTATTGTTCCGGCTTTAAGAAGGTTTTCTATACTTTGCTCCATAGTTGCCATACCTTTTGCCGTACCAGTCTGAAGAGCCGTGTATATTTGAGAAAGCTTATTCTCTTTTATCATATTTCTGATACCAGTATTAGAAATAAGAACCTCATATCCAGCAACACGACCACCACCTTTACGCTTAAGAAGACGCTGAGATATTACAATCTGTAAAGATTCTGCTAACATATTACGGACTAGCTCCTGCTCAGCTGGTGGAAATACCGATATTACCCTATCCACTGTTTTGATTGCTGACATTGTATGTAATGTTCCTAGTACCAAGTGGCCTGTTTCAGCAGCTTCAAGAGCCAAACGTATAGTCTCTAGGTCACGCATCTCCCCTACAAGGATACAATCTGGATCTTCCCTTAATGCTGATTTTAAAGCCGCATTAAAGCTTCTTGTATCTCTTTTGACCTCACGCTGGTTAACTAAAGCTCTTTGGCTTGTATGTACAAATTCAACAGGGTCTTCAATCGTTAGGATATGGGAATCTTCTTTTTGGTTTATCTCGTTTACTAAAGCTGCTAATGTACTACTTTTACCAGAACCTGTAGGTCCGGTAACAAGTATCAAACCACCCTTTTTAGCTTGAACTGTTTTCAGAATCTTAGGAGCCCCGAACTGATCTAGAGTGGGGATAGTATTCTCTAAACGACGAAATACAGCACCATACCCACGATTATGAAAAAATGCATTAACCCTAAATCTTGCATCATTATCTTTATCATCAATTGAAAAATCGCATTCATAAGTCTCTACAAGCTCATCCTTTTGATCATCTGTCATAATCTCCAAGAGCATTTGAGAGATCATCTTATCATTTAATACAGGAGATGTTTCGATATCAATCAAGTCCCCATCAATTCTATACTTAGCTTTACAACCAGATGATAAATGTAAGTCTGACGCTTTTTTTTGCACACACAGAGTTAATAATTTTCTTATCATATATAAAAAATAAAATTAATAGTTATAGTAAAACTTTATCACTATTAAGAAACAAAAAAAACAAAGAATTAAATTATTTTTAGAGATAAATTATTTGAATAATTTTTTGAAGAAATTAGCTATTCTTGCAAATGGACAAGAAGAGTCTTTAGAACAAGAATTATTATCAGTTTTTACTGAACTAGATTTTTTTTTTTGATCCATCATATCTTTAAGAACTGTTTGCAAGATACCGCCGTTCTTCAGATAATCAACATCAACATCTGCATCTAGACGAGCTAATGCTTCAAACGTTGTAGTATGAGCAGTCTTAGGATGTACAGCTTCAACAACAACTGTTTGACGAGGCTGAATATTATTCAAGTTTTTGATATTGAACATTTCAGTACCATCTAGACCAAGAGTCTTAGCACTTTGACCATCAAGATATTGAAGAGGTAACACACCCATACCCACAAGATTAGATCTATGGATTCTCTCATAGCTCTCAGCTATAACTGCTTTAACACCCAATAGGAAAGTACCTTTTGCAGCCCAGTCACGTGATGAGCCAGTACCATATTCTTTACCAGCCAAAATAACTAGAGGAATATCTTTCTCTTTATACTTCATAGCAGCGTCAAATACATACTGTTGAGAGCCATCAAGATGATACTTAGTATATCCTCCTTCTACGCCATCAAGAAGTAAGTTACGAATACGGATATTAGCAAATGTACCTCTCATCATAACTTCATGGTTACCACGACGAGAACCATAAGAGTTGAAATCTTTTTTCTCTACACCGTGAGACTTCAAATATTGTCCAGCAGGATACTCTTCTGGAATAGCTCCAGCAGGTGAAATATGGTCTGTAGTTACAGAGTCACCCAACATAAGTAAAGTTCTAGCACCCTTGATATCTAGGTCATCATTACCCTCTGCAAACTTCTCAAAGAAGCTTGGGCATTGGATATAAGTAGAAGAACTGTCAAACTCATAAAGCTTACCTTCAGGAGCATCAAGTTTCTTCCAATCTTCTGTACCATCAAGAACTGTAGCATATGCTTTTTCAAACATTGCAGAATTGATTACATCAGATTGGATTGCAGCAATTTCTTCTGTAGTAGGCCAAATATCTGCCAAGTATACAGTATTACCTTCCGCATCAGTTCCAATTGCATCTTCAACAGGATCAAAATCAACAGTACCAGCTAAAGCATAAGCAACCACATGAATAGGAGATGCTAGATAGTTTGCTTTAACATGAGGGTTAATACGACCTTCAAAGTTACGGTTACCTGAACTTACAGAAGATACTACAAGATCAGCCTCATTGATTGCATCAACAACAGGCTCATCTAAAGGTCCTGAGTTACCAATACAAGTAGTACAACCATAACCTACTAAGTTGAAGCCTAAATTCTCTAGCTCTGGCAACAAATTAGCTTTCTCAAGATATTGAGTTACTACTTGAGATCCAGGTGCTAAAGATGTTTTAACAAAAGGCTTAACTTTAAGACCTTTCTCATTAGCTTTTTTAGCTAATAAACCAGCACCTAAAAGTAGTGATGGGTTTGATGTATTTGTACATGAAGTAATTGCAGCAATAGCAAGAGAACCATGAGTGATTTTCTCACCTAAACCTTTTACTTCTGCAGATTTCTTAAGTTGCTCTTCTGTCAAGCCAAAACCATGTAGACCCTGCTCATGAACCAGAGCCTCTGCAAATGCTTTTTTCATATCATGGAAAGCAACTCTATCTTGTGGACGCTTAGGACCAGCAAGGTTAGACTCGATATCAGATAAGTTTATCTCTACAACACTAGAGTATTCAGGCTCTTCTGATGGATTCTCTCTAAATAGTAATTGCTCTTTATACATATCACGAGCTGCATCAACAAGCTCACTACGGTTTGTATTGTTAAAGAAGTCTAATGTTACTTCATCAACTGGGAAGAAACCTATCGTAGCACCGTACTCTGGAGCCATGTTAGCGATAGTAGCTCTATCTGGTAGAGATAAGCTCTCGAGGCCTTCTCCATAGTACTCAACAAACTTACCTACAACACCATGCTTTCTAAGTGCTTCTGTAATCTCAAGTACTAAGTCAGTTGCCGTTACACCAGTTTTTAACTTACCAGTTAGTTTAACACCAACCACATCTGGAAGTACCATGTAGTACGGCTGACCCAGCATTACAGCCTCAGCTTCGATACCACCTACACCCCAACCTACTACACCAACACCATTGATCATAGTAGTATGAGAGTCTGTACCTACTAATGTGTCTGGATAAATTACATCTTCACCATCAATATTTTTAACTAGTGCTCCTTTTGCAAGGTACTCTAAGTTAACTTGGTGAATAATACCCATCCCAGGTGGTACTACAGTGAAATCATCAAATGCCTTTTGTGCCCACTTAAGTAGACTATATCTTTCACCATTTCTTTCAAACTCTTTAGCCACGTTTTGTGCTAGAGCTGTTTTTGTACCATAGAAATCAACTTGTACAGAGTGGTCAATTACCATAGCTGTATCTACAAGAGGATTAATCTTATCAGCATCACCACCGGCGTCTTTGATAGCCTTTCTCATAGCAGCTAAATCAACAACCGCTGGTACACCTGTAAAGTCTTGCATCACCACTCTAGCTGGCATATGTGGAATTTCAGGTCTTGAGCTAGCTTTAGCGTCCCAATCTAAAACCTTATGCATATCATCTTCTTTTACTTTGTAGCCATCTATATTTCTTAGTTGGTTTTCAAGTAATACTCTGATAGAGTAAGGAAGACGAGTTACATCTTTACCAAGCTCTTGAGAAAGTTTCTTTAAGCTATATAGAGAGTATTTCTTTCCTTTTTCCTCTATCTGTAGCTTAGTGATATTTTTAATATCAGACATGCTTTAACCTCCGTAGATACTAATTAATTTTTGCATAACACGCGTATATTTTAACCTGTTAATGACTATTTGTATATAAAATATAATCTTTCAGCTATTTTGCATCACTTTAATAGTGAAATATCAAGCTTGCCTTTTTTGAAAGGTGGACACCATAAGTAGCTTGTCTCAATAATTTTTGAAAATTTAAATACTCCATCAACAATACCATCACTACAACCAAGCATATTACCCATCTGTAAATTGAATGATCTAAATGATAATGCAAACGCAGAGAACATGAAGCCTCCATTTAGATTATCATCTGACCAAGGCATTGATCTTCTTAGCAACTCTGCTTCTGGATCAAAATTTTCTTTGGCAGATCTCTTAACATGAGCGAAGTCTTTCAAATCCTTAAACTGATGAGAATCATCCAAAGATCTACCAATACACTCTTCTTTCGCTGATTGGCTTGCACTATTTAACCAATCAAAGTCATGTAACCATTGCTGAAGAACCCAAAAGCTCGACCCCTCTAACTTGCCTTCTGGTATTACCGATGCTGGAACAACCTCTTCACCCTTAGGATTCTCAATACCATCTTCAAATCCTGATAAATCATACTTTCCATGATAGGTATAGCTAGAAACTATTTTTTCTACAGTAAAGAAATCTTGCAATGCTTTTCTGATGTTTAATGCGTTATGAAATAGCTCTCCTCGATCATCACCTCTTAACCAAAGTACCAAGTCATAACCATCATTATCAGACATTCTTTCATTATTGAATTTAGCTCTTTTGAAATTATCATCACTAGGAAGATCAAACATTTGCAAAAGATCTTTACCAAATCCAGCAACCACACTCTTACCATCGACAAACTTTTGTAATACCTTCAATCCAAACTTGACATCATTATCTTTATTGATACTAAACATCATATATAAAGCAGATGATGGTAAACCCTCAGCAATTCCCAATTGATATTTAATTATTTCCATCTAACTTTCCCTTATAAAATTCTCTTTAATAGTTATAATATAAACAACTACTATAAAACTCCACAAACTAATGTTAAAAAAACAACTATCTTATTTCATTATTATAGGTATATTAGCATCAATAACTAACTTTGTTATTGTATGGTTCTTGGTTGAACTTGATATCTTTAAGCCTATGGTAGCAAATTTTTTTGCATTCCTTATTGCATTTAATGTCAGCTATTTTGGACATAGATTTTTGACATTCTCAACAACAACTCAATCACATAAAAAGGCTGCTACACAATTTTTCATTAATGTCATGATAGGTTTAGCTCTTAATGAAGGCATATATTATGTGTTGCTTCATCTTCTACATATACAATATTTACTTGCACTATTTATAACGATGGGATTAGTCGCAGTATATACTTTTGTCGTTAGTAAATTTCTCATCTTTAAGGCATAAGATGTTTAATATAAACAAGCAAATAGGAATATATATACACTTTCCTTGGTGTGTCCGTAAATGCCCTTACTGTGATTTTAACTCTCATGCAATCAAAGATGATACATATCTTTCACAGGATTATTACAAAAAACTAATTGCCGACTTTGATACTCATCTAACTGATCTACAAGATAGAGAAGTTATAAGTATTTTTATAGGGGGTGGCACACCTTCACTTTTCAAAGCTGATTATCTTGGTAAAGTTTTACAACACATAAAAGATAATTCAAAGCTTAATCCCAATTGTGAAATAACTCTAGAAATGAATCCTGGTACTGTCGAACGTGGTTCTATTTCAGAGTATGCAAATATTGGTATAAACCGTATCTCAGTTGGTGTACAAAGCTTTCAAAATGAAAAGCTGCGGTCATTGGGTAGAATCCATAATTGCGAAAATGTTTATACAACTATTGAAGAGATTAAGAATTCAACAATTTCGAATTTTAATATTGATATCATGCATGGGCTTCCCAATCAAAGCTTTGAGGATGGTATTTTTGACATTTCTCAAGCAATTACAATGAAGCCAACTCATATATCTTGGTACCAACTAACTATAGAACCAAATACTCTTTTTGCAGCAAAGCCTCCAAAACTACCAGACGAAGAAACTTTAGAGCAAATTGAAATAACTGGTAAAAAACTACTCCAACAATCTGGGTACTATCAATATGAGATATCCGCTTATGCAAAAGATAATTTAAGATCTATCCATAACTCAAACTATTGGAATTTCGGCGACTATATAGGTATTGGTGCTGGAGCTCATAGCAAGATTACAAACCTTCAAACCAAAGAGATTAAAAGAACCTGGAAACACAAACATCCCAAAATATATTCACAAGCAAATAACTGTATAAAAGATTTTAATACTGTTGGTAAAAATGAACTAATATATGAGTTTATGTTAAATGCTTTAAGATTAAAAAATGGCTTTGGTATCAGCACTTTTGAGCAACAAACTTTTTTATCTAAGAATGAAATTATCCAAAGATTATCGCAAGGGGTAGAAAAAGGGTTACTAAGTTTTTCTAACAACAAGATCGAGCCAACAGACAAAGGTTATTTATTTCTAAATGATTGTATTAACCTTTTTATCTAATCATCATATCTAATCTGAGATAACTTACCACTAATTGCATCAACATACGCCTTAACTTCCTGCTGGCTATTATCTACACATTCAATCTCATATACACCATTCTTACTTTCAATACTAGTAATAGTTTTACACCTATCACTAGGAACCGCCCTTATAGCTTCGCTCATATTGATTTCTTTAGAGCCTTTTTTTGGCAAGGGAACTTCACCTGTATTTGGGTCTATGTATATATATTCTTCTTTACCGGCATTATTGATAACTTTCGCCTTATAAGCTCCATCATCGTATTCTATTTTGTTAATTCCATCATATCCCTTGGCATAAATATTAGAAATAACTTTATCCATAGGTATAGAATTAGCTGGTGGAATATCATCTGCGTACATAACTGACGTAGATATTACTATCAATAAAATCATCTTAGAAGCTATTAGAACTTTTCTCATTTTTTAACTTATTTTTTTGAAAGATGACTTTAAATTACCATTACGAACTTATAATATCAATGGCATATAAAGCAATAGCTACTGTCCTAAAACAGTACTGACATAATTATTCATTTGTTTACGAAGAAACTCTATTATCCTTGTTCTATTTCTAAGGTGCTTTGACACTATTACTGCCTGCATATCATAAAAAGTTTCCGTTGTAATACTGTCTATACTAATTATAGATGAATTTGATATTTTGGCATAGTTATCCAAAAGAACCCCTGCTCCTAAACCTTTATCAATAAGAGATACTTTATGGCCATCATCCTCAACCAAATACTTTATATTTTTAATCTGTTGATTTACAGATTTACCATCTACCGTAATATTTAAGCTAAATGAAGGCTGATCTCTACGCATAATGAAAGGAAGTTCAAAAACATTTAAAGGGTTTGATTTTAAATCGTACTTATCTAATAGCTCTTGGTTAACATAAATCTTAGATGGCAAATTTACTGAATCTATAGTTGCACAGACCATCCAATGATCTTGATCTATTTTATCCAAATCTTTAAACGCTATAAATGCTATATCATAGTTATTCAACTGATAAATATAACTATTTGCTTGAGATAAAAGATAGCTATCAAATGTAAAAGTATACTCATTCTTAGGGTCTACCTCATGGATAGCTGGCGAAATATAATTAACAAAGGTTCTAGTGCCAAAAATTCTTATATATTTTAATTTATCAACACCTTTATATTTACTGGAAAGAATACTATTCTCTAAATCTATATATAGCTTATGACACGATGCATAGTATTTTTTACCATATTTTGTTATTTCGACTTTATTGCTACCTGATTGAATTAATTTAACTCCTAGATAACTTTCCAACAGCTCTAACTTATTTCTAATAGTATTAACTTCGACCGAATAATAACTCTTTACCGCTGCATAAGATCCCAGCTCTACTAATGATATAAAATACCTTGTACCTTCTATTATATTTTTGTCTACAACTTCTTTGACTTGTCTACTCATAGATAGCTAATTTAATTAGATATACCTAATACACTATAGCTATGTTATCAATAATAAAAAATATTTTATAGGTGCTATCGATATATTTACTTAAACAGCCCTCAATACAAGTATTTTAAAAATTATTTCTAACAAAGTCACTATATTAGATTTGGAAATTTAAGGATAATTAAATCTAATAATGTGCCTGCTCTAATTCCGTTTTTATAAGCAAAACTTTATCAAGAACTTCATTGATATGATTTGGGACTATATAAAACTATCAAGCTAGCTAAGAATATTGATTTTAAAGATTTTTCGATACTTGTTAGAAATGATATTTGGTGCACCGAGCGAGATTTGAACTCGCACGTCCTTCGGACACCACCCCCTCAAGATGGCGTGTCTACCAATTCCACCACCGGTGCAATTAAACTTTACTTAGATGCTGCTTCTTTAGTCGTAGAAGTTTTTGCAACCTCTTTTTGATATTGGTCATACTGACTAGCTATTGAGCTATCAGTGTTCGCAGTACTTACACTAGTCATTGTAGTGTGCGACTTTCCTAGGTATCCTAAAGTAAGGCAACATACAAAAAATACCGCTGTAAAAAACACTGTCATTTTAAATAGAAATGAAGCTGCACCTTTACTACCAAAAACAGTATTAGACGCTCCACCACCGAAAGAAACACCCATATTAGCTCCTTTACCTTGTTGCAACAACACAAGTGCCACAATAGCAATAGCAGCGATAATATCTATAGTTAAAATTATTCCGTACATATTTTATTTGCTTGATTTATTATTTCGTTAAACTCAGAAGCTTTCAATGATGCTCCTCCAATCAAACCACCATCTACATCTGGTAGGCTTAATATATCTTTAGCATTTTCAGCTTTTAGGCTACCACCATACACTATTTTCATATTTTTAGCAAGATTTTCATCTACTTTGGTCACTAGCGAACGAATAAACTGATGTGTTTCTTGCACCTGTTCTAATGATGCTACAACTCCTGTACCTATAGCCCAAACTGGCTCATACGCTATTACAACCCTAGCAAGTTGCTCAATAGACAAATTTTCTAGTATTAGGCTTAATTGTGTTGTTAATACTTTTTCTAACCTTCCACCTTGTCTATCTTCTAGCGACTCACCTATACAAACAACTGGCACAACTGATGTATCTATAATCTTATTAAGTTTTTTGAAAACATCTTGATCAGTCTCACCAAACAAAGATCTTCTTTCAGAATGTCCTATAAGTAGATAATTACATCCAATATCATGAAGCATATCAGCTGATAGCTCTCCAGTATATGCTCCATTATCATAAAAAGTAATATTTTGTAGACCTACTCCAATTTCTTTAGGAAGTTGTGCAAGCACCTCTTTGATATATACACTTGATGGAAACACAGCTACAGCGACTTTGTCACTATTGTACTCCGCTTGTGAAATACCTCTACAAAGCTCTTCTATGCTTGCAGAGTTACCATTCATCTTCCAATTGCCCATTATTAATTTTTGCATATCTATACCAACTTTTGTTTTACTTTTTCAACCAAATATTCTGCTTCTTTTGTAGCTAAATTCTTATTGTCTGCTTCGACCATAACTCTCAAGACAGGCTCAGTCCCTGAAGGCCTTAACAATACACGTCCACGATTACTCAAGCGCTCTTCAACTTCTGCAACATCACTAGCTAGCTTAGCTAAGTGATCAGATGTTACTTTAAAATTCAGTGGGACATTGATCATCGTTTGTTGCATCAACTCACCATCTAGCTTAAATGCCGATACTGGTTTATCATTTTGTGAAAAAATAGCTAGTAACTGTATAGCTGTGGACAAACCATCACCTGTAGTTCCAAAGTTTAGATTGATAACATGACCTGATGACTCACCACCTATCTTATAACCATGCTTAACTAAATCTTCTAAAACATATCTATCACCAACTTTAGAACGAATAAATGATATGTTATTTGACTTATAGTGATTTTCATAACTCATATTTGTCATCTGTGTACCTACTATACCAGCAGTACCTCCGCAAATATCACTATACTGCGCGATAATATTTAGTATTCCGTCACCATCAATCTCTTGAGCATTTTCATCAACGATAATAATTCTATCAGCATCTCCATCTAATGATATTCCTAAATCAGCATTATGCTCTTTTACAGCTTTTTGAATATTAGAAATACAAGTCGCTCCACAATCAACATTTATGTTTAACCCATCAGGATTAGATGCTATAGAAATGTAATCAATACCAAATCTATCAAGCAAAACTTCAAAATGCTTTGAGGCAGCTCCGTGTGCGCAATCGATAACAACCTTTCCTTTATACTTAACTAAAGAGCCAAATCTATCAAATAGGTTTTCGATATATTCACGCATAAAACCATCAGCAACTTTATAACTACCAAATCTATATTCTGGTTGATAAATAAAGTCTGAATCTATTTTGGCTTCAATCTCTTCTTCTAACGCATCATCCAACTTAAAACCATCTGATGAAAAAAGCTTAACTCCGTTATCAGTAAATTTATTATGTGATGCAGTAATTACAAACCCAGCAGCTGCTTTATGCTTTACTGTTATGAATGCTACAACAGGAGTAGGAACCACTTCCAAATCAATAACATCAATCCCTGCCGCATTTAAACCTGAGACTAAGGCAAATTTTAAGAACTTTCCAGAGCTACGCGTATCTTGCCCAACAATAGCAATTTTAGGATAACCTTTATCAATTATGAATGTACCAACCGCATTCCCAAGTTTTTGCATAAACTCTGCCTGTATGACAGAGTTACCAACCTCTCCACGAATACCATCTGTACCAAAATACTTAGCCATAATCTTCCTTTAGTATTTTACCAACGACGAAACATTATACCCTTCAAGAACTTTTCTACCATTTAAGCCATCAAGCTCTATAACGAATATAAGGCCTGCAACATTTGCTTGAGTTTTCTCGATAAGCTGTACTGTGGCTTTTGCCGTACCACCAGTTGCCAACAAATCATCAACAACTAGCACACTATCTGACGGCTTAAAAGCATCTTTATGAATTTCTAAACTATCACTACCATACTCTAGCTCATAGCTTACACTATAAGTTTCTCTAGGAAGTTTGCCTGGCTTTCTAACAGGCACAAATCCTAAACCTAAGACTTCCGCAAGTGCAACCCCAAAAATAAAACCTCTACTTTCAGTACCTGCAATAATTGTTGGGTTTATACCCTTTGCTTTAAGTTCTTTAGCCATAGCCAAAGCAGTTATCTTCAGACCTTCAGGATCTGCTAGTAATGGAGTAATATCTCTAAAAATTATACCCGGCTTTGGAAAATCAGGCACGGCTACAATTCTATCTTTTATAAAATCTAAACTCATGGAAATATAATACCTTTAGAATAAGTTTGAATAGAATAATTAAACTTGTAAAAGAATTCTATTAGGATCTTCAAGCAATTCTTTGATCATCTTTAAAAATCTTACAGATGTTCCACCATCAATAATTCTATGATCATAAGATAATGCCAAGTACATGATTGGACGTATTTTGATCTCACCATTTACTACCATAGGTCTTTCGACAATGTTATGCATACCTAAGATTGCACTCTGTGGTGAGTTAATGATTGGTGTAGATAGCATAGATCCATAGGTACCACCATTAGTGATAGTGAACGTACCGCCTTGCATATCTTCTAAGCTTAACTTGCCATCACGACCTTTAATTGCTTTATCAAGCACATCAGCTTCTAGCTCCGCTAAGGATTTACTGTCAGTATCTCTTAAAACTGGTACTACTAAACCTCTATCTGTACCAACAGCAATACCGATATCAAAGAAGTTATGATAAACAATTTCATCACCATCAATTGAAGCATTAACATCAGGAAACTTCTTAAGAGCTTCAGTCGCAGCTTTTATAAAGAATGACATAAATCCAAGCTTAGTATCATGCTCTTTGACAAACATGTCTTTATATTTTTTTCTAAGCTCCATAACTGCTGTCATATCCACTTCATTAAAAGTAGTCAAAATCGCATTAGTATGTTGAACTTCAACTAACCTGTTTGCAATTGTTTGACGCAGACGAGTCATTTTAACTCTTTTTTCATATCTTGGACCTTGATTAGCAACTACAGTTGGCTGTTGTGGTTTACTACTAGATGCTGCCTTTTTAACATCTTCAGATGTTATACGTCCCTTTTTACCAGTACCTTCGATACTAGCGGCAGATTCTAATCCACTTGAATTAAACGCCTTACGCGCAGAAGGAACTAGATGCGGATCATTACCTGTGCTATCAGCTTGAGATCTCACTTCTTCTTTGGCTACTGTAGCAACAGCCGCACCTTCTGAAATTTTTGCAATTAATTCTGATGAAAGAACTGTTTCACCAGCAGGTTTCAATATTTTAGACAATACACCATTTGATGTCGCTGGAACTTCCATAACTACTTTATCAGTCTCTATCTCAGCTAAAATATCACCTTCGGCAACAGCTTCACCTTCTTGCTTATGCCACTCAGAAACTGTACCATCTGCAACAGACTCTGGGAAAACAGGTGCTTTAACATCGATTTCCTTACCTGATGATTGTGTAGCCTGAGCTGTTTCTTCAGTAGCAACCACTTCTTGATCAGAGTCTGCAGCCACAGCATCTGTATCAATACTTGCTAAAGATTCTTCAGAAAGCACAGTATCTCCTTCATGCTTTTTAATGCCTTTAAGGACTCCGCTCGCTGTCGCTGGAACTTCCATAACTACTTTATCAGTTTCAATTTCAGCGATAATATCACCTTCTTCAACAAAGTCGCCTTCATTCTTATTCCATTGAGCTAATGTGCCATCTGCAACGGACTCCGGAAACATAGGTACTTTTAATTCAACCATTTCTTACTCCTAGTAATAATTCAAATTTTATATTTCTAAAGCTCTATTAATAATTTCTTCTTGCTGCTTAACATACAAAGCGTGGTAACCGACTGCAGGAGTAGATGATCTTTCCCTTGCTACACATAGCAACTCTTGGTTTTTAGATACAAGCTTCTCTATAAAGTGTCTAATATTATACCAAGCTCCTTTGTTCTGCGGTTCTTCTTGCAACCATACAACTTTGTCAACTTGCTTATATTTTGCAAAGATATTTGCTAATTCCTCTTGTGGGAATGGATATAGCTCTTCGAGTCTTACTACAGCAATATCCTTATGAGTATCTTGCTTTTTAGCAATCAAATCATAATAAACTTTACCATTACAAAGTATTAATTTCTTGACTTTATTTTCACTAGCATTTACATCATCTATAATAGGCTCAAACTTACCTTTTGAAAGCTCTTCTAGTGTAGACACAGCCATAGGATTTCTTAATAAACTCTTAGGTGTCATTACGATCAATGGCTTTCTAAGCGGTCTAATCACTTGACGTCTTAATAAATGATAAATTTGTGCTGGTGTTGTAGGTGTACACACTTGCATATTTTTATTGGCACATGAACTCAAGAATCGTTCTAAACGCGCTGAAGAGTGCTCAGCACCAGCACCTTCTTGACCATGAGGCAAAAATAATGTCAAGCCAGACAAAATACCCCATTTTTCTTCTGCTGCCACTAAGAATTGATCTATTACAACCTGAGCAGTATTTACGAAGTCACCAAACTGCGCCTCCCAAATCACTAGAGAGTCAGGACTATAGCAACTATAACCATATTCAAAGCCTAACACTCCATACTCTGAAAGTGTAGAATCAATAATATCAAACCTAACATTTTCATTAATATGCTTCAGTGGTACATATTCTTTTAGCTGAGAACTAGTGTTCATGTTTTTAACAACAGCATGTCGATGAGAGAAAGTACCCCTACCACTATCTTCTCCAGATATTCTTACTGAATAACCTTCATCAAGTAGTGTTGCATAAGCAAGAGATTCTGCAAATCCCCAATTTAAAGGAAGCTCTCCGTTTGCCATCTTCACTCTATCTGTTAATGCCTTTTTAACTTGCATCTGCGCCTTAACTTCTTCAGGCACTTCACTCATTCTTAATGCTAGCTCTTTAAGACCTTCTTCAGCTATTGCGTTATAGCTATATTTAGTTTCTTGCTTACCTATATAAGGAAGCCAATCACAAACATTAAGTTTGTCTTTCACTGTTTTTCTATCAAGAATATCTATCGTAACTTTACCATTATCAAGCTTACTACGATAATTAGCATTCAACTGCGCAAGAAGGCCTGCATCAATAGCACCTTCGCTGATAAGTTTTTCACTATATAACTTTAATGTTGTAGGAAGCTTCTTAATTACCTCGTACATTTGTGGCTGAGTTCCTGATGGCTCATCAGTTTCATTATGTCCATTCCTACGATAACAAACCAAATCAATAACCACATCCTTATTGAATTTCATACGATACTCAAGAGCTATATCAGCAACCTTAAGAACAGCTTCAGGATCATCACAGTTTACATGAAATATTGGTGCATCAACCATCTTAGCAATATCAGTAGAATAATTACTACTTCTATTTACACCAAATGTACTACTAGTTGTAAACCCAACCTGGTTGTTAACTACAAGATGAACCGTACCACCAGTTCCATATGCTTCTGTGAGTGAAAAACCAAAAGTTTCCATAACAATACCTTGTCCACAGAAAGCCGAATCACCATGTATCAATATCGGTAAAACCTTGTTATGAACATTACCATCTAGCTTATCTTGTATAGCTTTAGCTGCACCTTCAACCACAGGATCAACAGTCTCAAGATGTGAAGGGTTAAATGCTAGTGCAATTTTTGCCTCTTTACCATCAACACACCTATAATTCGAGTACCCCATATGGTATTTAACATCACCAGATAAACTTTTTTCACTTTGCTTACCTTCAAACTCTTCAAACAAATCCTTAGGATTTTTACCCATCACATTTACAAGAACATTTAAACGTCCTCTATGAGCCATACCCAACTGAATGAATCTTGTTGAGTGTCTAGAAACTGCTTTTTCAATAACATGCTGAAGTGAAGGGATTAGAGATTCTCCACCCTCTAAGCCAAATCTCTTCTGACCAACATACCTTAGAGCTAAATATTTTTCTAACCCTTCAGCTGCAACTAGCTGCTGTAAAATCCATTTCTTATCTGATTGAGAGATAGACAAGTTTTTTTCAATCTTGTCTTGAAGCCATAATTTTTCTTCTTTATTTCCTATGTATCTATACTCATAGCCGACACTAGACTCATAAATTGATTTAGCTTTTTCTACCACTTCTTTAAGACTAATAGCCTTATTATCAGTAAAATCACCAAGATTAACCTTTTCAGACAAGTCTTTTTCAGAAAGTCCATGAGCAGACAATTCCAAATCAGAATCTCTCTGGTATTTCATTAGTCCTAATGGATCAATATTTGCTGATTTATAGCCATGTGAACGATAGGCTTTGACAAGAGCCTTAGCCTTTAGCCCAACATCTCCTTCGCCATTAACGATAGCTGTGGATGTAGCTTTATTTTTAGCCAGGAACTTAAACTCATCTACCAAATCACGATGTACAGTATCAGTTGAGCTAGCTATAGAATCAAAAAAGGACAACCATTTTGGATCAATATCCTCATAGTTGCCCATTACATAGTCATCATATATTGATTCAAGATACTCTAGATTACCTCCGAAGAGCTGGGTTGTTTCCAACCATTGACTAAAATCCGGTTGTTGTTTTTTCATATAAATACCTAAATAACAGGTTTTAAATTTTACACATTTTTACTTAGTAGTGCTGACCTAATCTTACCAATTGCTTCTGTAGGATTAAGACCTTTAGGACACACAGATACACAGTTCATAATTGTTCTACACCTAAAGAGACTAAAAGGATCTTTCAAATCATCTAATCTCTGCTCTGTAGCTGTATCTCTTGAGTCTGCGATAAACCTATATGCCTGCAATAAGCCTGACGGACCTATAAACTTATCTGGATTCCACCAGAATGATGGGCATGAAGTAGTACAACATGCACATAAAATACACTCATAAAGACCATCAAGCTTAGCTCTATCTTCAGGAGATTGTAATCTTTCCTTAACTGGTGGCTCTTCATCATTAATAAGATATGGTTTTACTTTTTCATAGTTTTTATAAAACTGCTTCATATCAACAATCAAATCTCTAACCACAGGTAAACCCGGCAAAGGATTAACCTTGATTGGCTGCTTCAACTCGCCAACTGAAGTAATACAAGCCAAGCGGTTTTTACCATTAATATTCATTCCATCAGAACCACAAACACCTTCTCTACAAGATCTTCTCATAGCTAATGTAGGGTCTTGCTCCTTAATGAGCTCAAGAGCTGTTAAAACTTTAACACCCTCATTTTCTACCGTAATAGTATATTCATCATAATATGGCTTTTTATCTACTTCTGGATTATATCTATAAATTTTAAATCTTACGTCCATTACACTAAATCCTCGTAATTAATACTTACGTTCTGCTGGTTGGAAAGCTTTAACCTTAGTAGGTGACATATTCACATCACGCTGTGATGTTTTATCACCATCTAAGAAATATAGCGTATGCTTCATCCAGTTTTTATCATCTCTATCAGGATAGTCTACTCTTGAGTGCGCCCCTCTAGACTCTTTTCTTTCAAGAGCCAACTTCGCAGTTGCTATCGCAGTTAATACTAGGTTATCTAGCTCTAGCGCTTCTATTCTCATCATATTGAAAATTCTAGAATTATCTTCAAGAACTGCATTATCCAGCCTTTCTCTAATCTTAAATAGCTTATCGAGACCTTCTTTCATTGTGCTTTCCTGTCTAAACACAGAAAAATACTGCTGCATTGTTTGTTGCAACTCTTTTCTAAGCACTGCGATCTTTTCTTGACAACCTCTCTGCTCAGAAGTATCCCACTTTGTGATTCTAGCAGTTGCTTTCTCAATATTCTCTTGCGAAACTTCCTTCATAGGCATACCTTCTTTAAGGCTTTGTTCAGCGTGCATACCAGCAGCTCTACCAAATACTACCAAATCTAACAATGAGTTACTACCAAGCCTATTAGCACCATGAACTGATACAGAAGCACATTCTCCAACAGCATATAAGCCGCCAATAACTTTATCTTCACCATCAACTTGAGTAATCACTTGGCCATGCTTATTAGTCGGTATACCTCCCATCTGATAATGACAAGTAGGTACAACAGGTATCGGTTTTTCTACAGGATCAATTCCAGCAAAAGTTCTACCCAATTCTCTAACTGTAGGAAGCCTTTCATCAATGACATCTTCACCCAAGTGTGTTAAGTCTAACCAAACACAGCTTGTACCGGAGAAAGTATCGCCTCGACCTTCCATAATTTCTTGCTGCGACGCACGAGATACAACGTCACGACAAGCAAGATCCTTAGCATTTGGAGCATATCTCTCCATGAATCTTTCACCATCTTTATTACGCAACACACCACCTTCGCCACGGCAGCCTTCAGTAACAAGAACCCCAGCTCCTGCAATACCAGTTGGATGAAACTGCCAAAACTCCATATCCTGAAGAGGAAGGTCAGCTCTTAGTGCCAGACCCATACCATCGCCAGTATTAATGTAAGCGTTAGTACTAGACTCATATATGCGTCCAGCCCCACCAGTAGCCAAAATTGTGATCTTAGCCTTTAAGAACACAGTTTCTCCTGTTTCGATACTTAAAGCTATGACACCTGCGACACTTCCATCATCAGCTTTAACTAAATCAACAGCAAACCACTCTGTATAAAAATCTGTTTTATGAGCCAAATTACCTTGGTATAAAGTATGTAAAAGAGCATGACCTGTTCTATCGGCTGCCGCGCAGGTTCTCTCAGCTTGATTAGCTGGGTCATAGTTTCTTGACATACCACCAAACGCTCGCTGATATATCTTGCCATTTTTGAGTCTTGAGAAAGGCATACCCATATGCTCTAGCTCAATAATTGATTGTGGAGCATGCTCACACATATACTCTATAGCGTCCTGATCACCAATATAATCAGAACCCTTAACAGTATCATACATGTGCCACTTCCAATCATCTGAAGGAAGATCATCATCAAAATCTATATTCCCCAAAGCTGCTGCGATACCACCCTGAGCCGCAACCGTGTGCGATCTAGTAGGGAAAACTTTAGAAACAACAGCTGTTTTAAAACCTGACTGCGAAAGCTGGAAAGATGCTCTCATACCAGCACCACCTGCTCCTATTACAATAGCGTCAAATTCTTGCGTAGCTATACTCATAAAAATAACCTCTTAGTAAAAAAATAAAACTGCAAACAACCAAAAAAAGCAGAATACATAAACTAAAACAAAACTCAGCATAACAAGAGCTGATGCCCAAGCACACTTAATGTAGTCACCACAGATAATCCAAATACCTACCCAAGCATGAAAAAACATTGCCAAATAAGCCATCAATGTAGCAACTCTGAAGAACATACCATCAGTAAACAAACCTCTCCAGCTATCGTAATTAAGAGTTCCTGAGTAGGACAAACATAAAGCCTCAACGATAAGATAACCAAAATAAGCTGCAATAATTACTGCAGTAACTCTTTGTACAAAAAAGTCTTTAATACCCGATGAAGTTAATGAAATTACAGCCATAAGTAACACCCCCATAAAATAGCCGATAAAACACCTAATACAATAACTAATAGCGAAGTAAATTTAGCAACCTTCATACTTTCACCAAAGCCCAAATCCATGATCATGTGTCTAACACCTGCGTAAACATGATATGTAATAGATGACAAAAAAAGCCAAAAAAACACGCTACACCAACCTTTGGTTAATATAGCAACTGTTTGCTGGTAGCCATCAGGACCCGCTAGAGTATAGTTCATACCAACCACTGCCAAAGGGATTGCAAAAATCAACACCACACCAGAGATACGGTGTAGTATAGAACTAATAGCGGTGATAGGAAACTTATAAGATTTAATTGACATTAAATCAACATTTGTAATTCTTTTCATGCTCGACATTCCTCCGAAGCAATTTTTATATGTATATCAGTAAATTGGATGTAAACCAATGTCATACCACAACCCTTAAATAATATATTTTTACTAAAACAAATTCAAATACTTAAACAGTTTTTTAATCCTTATTTAGTTTAAATTACAACAACACAAGCTACAAAACATTATCACATATAGCGAGAACACTTTAGGCTTATATTTTTTTTATTTGCAAAAGAGAAATCTTTAGCTTATTATTCCCCTGTAACGATACCTAATAAGCATATTTTTAAAAGGTATCTTTTTATTGCAAACCACTTGCATTGTATTTTTTGATCAACTCACTTGGAGGCCTATTAATGAGTAAATATGCAACTCTTAAGTATGCAGAAAAAAATATTGAAATAGAATTACCAGTCTACACTCCTAGCCTTGGTAATGACTGCATCGATGTATCATCTCTGGTAAAGCATGGTGTCTTTACTTACGATCCTGGATTTATGTCAACTGCTGCGTGTGAGTCTACAATCACATATATCGACGGTGGCAAAGGTGTTCTTCTTCACAGGGGCTATCCAATAGAAGAATGGACACAAAAATCAAACTACAGAAGTCTTTGCTATGCTTTAATATATGGAGAGCTTGGCAATGATACTCAAATCAACGATTTTAGAAGCGAAATCATTTCAAAAATGCCAGTATGTGAGCATGTCAAAGCTGCTATATCGTCTATGCCACAGCATACACACCCAATGTCTGGGTTAATTGCTGGTGTTAATGTATTAGCTGCTGAGCATATACACAATGGTCAAATAGAAGCTCAAGACGATGTTGCTAAAAATATTGTTGCTAAAATTGCTACTATTGCAGCAATGGCTTACAGACATAACCAAGGCAAAAAGTTCTTAGAACCTAAGAAAGAGTATGGCTACGCAGAAAACTTTATCTATATGATGTTTGGTGAAGATGAAAACTTTAAACCTGACGAGCTACATGTTAAGGCTATGGATACTATCTTCATGCTTCATGCTGATCATGAACAAAACGCTTCAACATCAACCGTTAGACTTTCTGGTTCAACTGGTAACTCTCCTTATGCTGCTATCATTGCTGGTATTACTGCTCTATGGGGTCCTGCTCATGGCGGTGCTAATGAAGCTGTATTAAAGATGCTATCAGAAATTGGTAGCGTTGATAATATCGACAAATTCATCGAGAAAGCGAAAGATAAAAATGATCCATTTAGACTAATGGGCTTCGGGCATAGAGTATACAAAAACACTGATCCGAGAGCCACAGCTATGAAAGCTAACTGCGAAGAAATTCTAGCTAAGCTAGGTAACAGTGACAACCCGCTTCTTGCCATAGCTAAAAAATTAGAAGAAATTGCCCTACAAGATAGCTATTTTATCGATAGAAAACTTTTCCCGAATGTAGATTTCTACTCAGGAATTATCTTAAAAGCTATGGGTATCCCAGAAAGCATGTTTACAGCGATATTTGCTCTTGCAAGAACTTCTGGCTGGATATCTCAATGGATCGAAATGGTTAATGATCCTGCACAAAAAATTGGGCGTCCAAGACAGCTATACACTGGTGCAACTAGTAGAGATCTTTAATTTAATCAAAACTACATTCTTATTTTATTTACTTTTCTACCCAATTAAACTACGATTCCTTTATCAGTAAATTTCTACCTTATGTATAATGAATAGCTCTCCAACATTTGGTGAAAAGTTAGTCGCACCATTTAAACAGCCTAAAATGCTTACAATGCTAATCCTTGGCTATGCATCAGGATTGCCTTTGATGCTTACAGCATCATCCTTACTACTTTGGTATCGAGATAGCGGCATCAACATTCAAAATATAAGCTTTCTAACACTAATAGCTATACCATATACTTTCAAATATTTATGGGCCCCATTTCTTGATAAAATCAATATCTTAAACATAGGTAGGCGCAAAGGATGGATACTTACAACACAAGTAACTCTAATAATACTGATCGCGCTCATGAGTCAATTATCCCCTGCAAATCAACCTCTTTTGATTGCATTCATTGGCTTTATGATATGCTTTACATCTGCGACACAAGATATTGCTATCAACGCATATCAAACAGAAGTCCTAAACGAAAGAGAGAAGGCTTTAGGTAACGCTATAGCAGTGATGGGTTACCGCATCGCCATGCTTGTTACAGGCTCATTAGTGTTAATATTTGCTGACTACTATAGTGGAGGTGCCGAGCCTATAAAAATATGCACCCCAAAACTTACCGAATACTACGGTGCAAGTACCTTATTTACCAATATTGATATAGTTTCAACTCAGAACCTTATATCCAATGGCTGGAGCTTAGCTTTAGTAACAATACTTGCATTTTTTATAATTTGCCCACTATATTGCATATTCTTGAGAGAATCCGCATCAACTATTGCTCCAAAAAATTTTAAAGAAGCCTTTATAGAACCCTTTATCGAATTCTTTAAACGACAAGGAATTAAAACAGCAATCATAATACTGTTAATAATAATTGGTTATAAGCTTGCAGATGCGATTGCGTTCTCACTCAATACGGTCTTTTTCGCCGATTTAGGCTTTGATAAAACCACGATAGCTGTTTCATACAAAGCCTTCTCATTAGCAGCCACACTAATAGGACTTATTACCGGTGGATTAATCGCTAACAAGATAGGAATTTTTAAAAGTTTTCTTTTCTTTAGCATTATTATGGCGTCAGCAAATCTAATGTACGTACTACTCGCAATCGTTGGTAAAAACTACTACTTAATGGTAGGCTCTGTTGCTGTCGAATACTTTTGTGGAGCAATGGGCACAGCAATACTTGTTGCAATGATAATGAGCCTTGTAAATATAAAGTTTTCAGCAACCCAATTTGCCGTACTTAGTTCGATTGACTCACTAGGAAGAGTTCTTGTAGGACCATTTGCCGGATATGTTCAAAGCCACTATAACTGGGAAGGACTCTTCATTGCTAGTTTCATAATCGGCATACTAATATCTACAATCATTTATATCTTCAGAAACAGAATCAAATTAATGGCAAATATTGAATAGGTTAACTCACTTATCTTTTCTGAAAAACAATAAAGAAATAATAAAAACTATCCATGGTAGCAAAAGAATCGCTAACACAACATTTTTTGTAATAGCAGTTATCTGAAGACTTGGGAATAATATAATTACCACCAAAACAAGAACTATAGAAAGCACACCTGCTATAAAAGAGAAAAGTGGTAGATTATTCTTAATCATCTATAACAGCCTATTTTACAAACTGCTCAGAAACAAACTCCCAATTTACAATATCCCACAGAGACTCAACATACTTAGGTCTAGCATTGCGGTAATCGATATAATATGCATGCTCCCAAACATCAAATGTTAGTAATGGCTTTTTACTCTCTGTTAGAGGACAACCTGCATTACTAGTAGTCACAATTTCAAGTTTACCATCAGTATTTTTAACCAGCCATGCCCAACCAGATCCAAATGTAGTCACTGCAGCTTTTGAAAACTGCTCTTTAAAACCATCTATTGACCCAAAAGTCTCAATTATAGCTGCTTTCAATTGACTAGATGCTTCAGTCTTATTAGGTGTTAGACAGTTCCAGTAAAATGTGTGATTATATACTTGAGCAGCATTATTAAATATACCACCGGAAGAAGTTTTTACTATTTCTTCCAAATTTTTACCAGCATGTTCTGTACCTTCAACCAAATTGTTTAGGTTTGTCACGTACGTTTGATGATGCTTACCGTAGTGATACTCAATCGTTTCTTTTGAAATAGTAGGCTCTAGTGCATCTAGTGCATAAGGTAGTTTTGGTAATTCAAATTTCATTTAATCATTCTCCTCGAACTAATTGAAGTTAATTATTATAGCATCTTAGTACTATACCCGTTTAGTATAATATGCTATCATTTTTTAGATAAAATTTCTAAGCTTAGTTGTTTAATCAAATAAAAAGGAAATAAATATGTATACACCTGAAGAGCAAAAAGTTGTTGATAGAATAGAAAAACAACTTAAAGAAAATGACATTATACTATACATGAAAGGCTCTCCAAACCTTCCTCAATGTGGCTTCTCTGCTCATGCTGCCACAGCTGTTAGATCATGCGGAAAACCATTCGCTTTTGTCAATATCTTAGAAAACCCTGACATCAGAGCTATTCTACCAAAATATGCAGACTGGCCAACCTTTCCTCAACTATGGGTAAAAGGTGAATTAGTGGGTGGATGCGACATAATCATGGAAATGAATGAATCTGGCGAATTAAAAGAGCTTATAGAATCAATCTAGTCATCTATCACTTATCTTTGTCCAAGCATCTGTGCCATATTTACCTGTTGGCTTATATGCACTCATGGTACACAAGCTTGACTCAGGACCGATATTACATCTGTATAAATCATTACCTACAGCGACTACGGTGCCTCCCTTATAGTCTTCAATACTATATGGATAAATATACTCAGCACCACTAGGTTTAATCTCCTGTCTATCTGCTGCAACATGAGTGATATCATTTGTAATATTACTCCATGCCAAAAATCCTTTCTTATTCATGGGACTATAGGATAAGTCATTACAGTACCTTTCTTTCTGACATTCAAACTCTCTTCCTTCAGCTAGCACTATTTGCCCAACCTTATAACTTCCCATTCCCTTTGGATAATTAGCTACCTCACCTGCTTTTAATTTATATTTCTTGTTTTTTGAAGACTTTTTAGTATTATTCGACTTAAGCTCTTGCCATGCAAGATCGCCATATAAACCATTAGGAATATAAGCATCATCATTACAAAGCTTAATTTCTAGCATAGACTTACATTTATACATCTTACCCGCAAAACTTACTATAGTATCAGCATCATAAGTTCCGATATTATATGGATACCTAATAATATGTGTATCTCCAATATACTTTTGTGGCTGTATAGAGTGTTTATTTACACTATCATCCTGACTATCCATATAAATATTCGAAAGTACTGGTGGCAATTTAATACTAGCTATTATATTAGTAGTACTCCAAGGCTTATGTTTATAATCATCACTCAAATCTTCTAATTTAATATTACTTGCATCAAAGTCCATACTCCAAATAGCGAATCCTGCAAATGATGCCTTATTTTCTTTCATCAATGTGACTGCTCGATTTATTTTAGATTCTGATAACACATATATCCTTCCTCCATGAACAGCACCCTGTGTAGCAGGAATAACAAAAACAAGCTTTTCGGGAGATATAACAATAGGTTTATCTATCTTACTATATTTAGGCTTATTTACTTTAAAACCATCTTGAGTCGTCAGTGCCCAAGCAAGCGAAGCTATAAATTTATCATAACCATCAATTGGTGAAATCTTAACATAATCATTATTAACATTTTTATCAAACCCTATAATTCCCTCAGATGGCTTCCCTGAGAAAGTACTTACAAACAGGTAATTTATTTTATCCATACCAATAGCATCTAATAACTCAACATAACCACTTTCTCTATACAAGTTATCTTCACCATTTTTTGCTAATGGCGCAACAATATATTCCCACTCAGGTGAGAAAGTTAACCAAAACTGCTTATTATTTTTCCTAAGACTTGATATTAAGCTACTTATTTTCATAGCTGCAATTTCAACTGTTTTGTCATTCTTTGGAATAGCTGAATGTGGTAAATTGAAGTTTACACCATCAAAACCATATTCTTTAACAACACTAGCTAAATTATCAAAATTCACAGCTTGCCAATCAATATGAGAAGATTCTCCGCCAATCGAAACAATAACATGCTTTCCTTTTGACTCCATATAGCCAATAAACTCTTTAAGCTCTTCTGGGCTATACAATCTATCTGAGCCCCTATTTTTTTCACCAAATGAAAGCTCAAACCCTTTCCCGTGTATATATGTTGCATATGCTGCTATTATCACATTATACTTACATACTTCGGGGTTTTGCTCACAATACTCTTTAGTTTTTGGCATAGCTATATCTACAGGGGTTGTATTAATCTGCTTACCAACAGTATCATAAGAACTACTTTTAGCCCATAAGGGTAAAATTCCTGCGATAACCGGACCTTTTATTGTTTTATCGACTTGTGCACAAGCATTATTATAAATACACTCTCTAAGACTCTTAGCAAATGCTCCTGAACTATGCTCAGAATCTCCATATAAATCAGCGGCATAGTCAGTATTTAGAGACCAGCCTGTTACCCCTGCGAACCTTGGTTTAAACTTAAGCTTCTCAAACTGGGGCAACATGAGTTTAACAGCCTGCTCAGTTGTTAATGACAAAGTAGCATTTCCTTCAGGATGATATACTGTATTTGTTCCTCCTGAAACTGCATTTGTTGGCTCACCTATCAAAATTTTAGTATGAATTGGGATATGCAGGTTATTGACAATTCTTGAATAGCTATCAGCTATAAAGCCAGGTTCATATTCAGGATATGTATCATACTCTTGAATAAATAAATAATCTATATATCCATTCTGGATGACTTTATCATAGTCATTACTCTTACCCGTTGTCACTAGCTTATAGTCATTTACTTGAGGCTCTGCAACAATTACAATTTTTGAATCCAGTTTCTTGATATCAAGAGAAAGCTGATTAATAAAATCTGCTGAAGTAAACTTTCTAAAACTATAAACAATTCCATCAATATTATTTTTATGTAAAAAATTAACAATATTATTTGCTAAAGTGTTAATTTGAGCTTCTGTCATTTTTTTACCAAAAACTTTTGGCTCAATATCTGTTTTACTTACGCCAGGATGAAATGTATTTGGAACACCTCCAACTGCTAGTAACACTTTCATTCCAGAATTTTTAGCTTGTCTAACTTTATCTATGATAGTCTGTATCGATGTAGGACTAGAAGTATAAAGACCTATGTCAGTACCATATACCTCACCATAAGCAATAACAACAACATTATACCCATCACTCTTTGCCTTCTGAATATCGACTCTAGAGGTAGAGCCAGGTGTTCTAACATCCAAAAATCCTGCTATGATTCTATCTGGAAGCAGATTCGCTTTAGAAATATTTTTTTGTGTTCCTGCAACAGACTCTGCAGCTATATAAAAAGGTATAGTCAAAAAGCAAAATACAACCAGAGTAAAAAATCTTTTCATTACTATATAAATATAAATACTAATTACATAATTATAAATAATTCTATATAAATATGTTAACAATAGTCATTTTTTAATTACACTATTATCATATAAATCAAATAACTGATTTAATACTTTGACTAAAATGGAACAAGATGTAGAAGAAAATTAGATAAGTAGTAGAACTTTTTAGTCGTCTTTTGAGTAATATAATCCTTTAGAAGAATTAAGCGCCTTAAGACGAGCATCAGCCTCTTGAAGCCTTTTTGTCGCAGCTTCAATATCAAGCTTAGAAGCATCTGGCTTCTTAAGAGCTTCTTGTGCTCGCTTCCTAGCTTTCTCTGCTTCTGCTTGATTTAAATTTTCAGCCCTTTCCATATCGTCAACCATAATTGTAACGCGACTAGGAGTAACTTCAACAATGCCACCTGAAACATATAGCACATCAGTATGTTCATCTTTTCTTATATTTACAACACCCGCAGGGAGAGTAGATAAAAGTTCAGTATGTCCATACGCTATACCCATCTCTCCAGCAGATCCACGAAGACTTACAATATCAGCCTCACCTTTAAATACTGAACCTTGAGGACTAACAACATCAACTTTTAGGTATTTTTTTGTCATATCTACACCCTATTATAGAGTTTTTGCCTTCTCAATTGCTTCTTGAATTGAACCAACCATATAGAAAGCTTGCTCAGGTAAGTGATCATACTCACCATTAACTATAGCTTTAAAACTCGCTACAGTATCTTTAAGTGACACAAACTTACCAGGGTTACCAGTAAATACTTCAGCAACATGGAATGGCTGGGATAAGAATCTTTGAATCTTACGAGCTCTATCAACTGTTTTCTTATCTTCGTCAGATAATTCATCCATACCAAGAATAGCAATGATATCTTTCAGCTCTTTATACCTTTGAAGTACTTTCTGTACAGCACGAGCAGTTTCATAATGCTCCTGTCCAACTACTAGTGGATCTAACTGTCTAGAAGTTGAGTCTAGTGGATCTACAGCTGGATAAATACCTAACTCTGCAATTTGACGCGATAATACAATAGTCGCATCTAAGTGTGAGAATGTTGTAGCTGGTGATGGATCTGTTAAGTCATCTGCTGGTACATATACAGCCTGAACTGATGTAATAGAACCTGTCTTAGTAGATGTAATACGCTCTTGTAAAGCACCCATCTCAGCAGCAAGTGTTGGCTGGTAACCAACTGCTGATGGCATACGTCCTAGTAGTGCTGATACTTCTGTGCCGGCAAGAGTATATCTATAAATGTTATCAATAAACATCAAGACATCGCGCTTCTCGTCACGGAAACCTTCAGCAATTGTTAGACCACTAAGAGCCACTCTTAATCTGTTTCCTGGTGGCTCATTCATCTGACCATATACCAAGGCAACTTTATCTAATACATTAGAGTCTTTCATTTCATAGTAGAAGTCGTTACCTTCACGAGTTCTTTCACCAACACCAGCAAATACAGAATATCCACTATGCTCTTTAGCAATGTTGTTGATAAGCTCCATCATTGTAACTGTCTTACCAACACCAGCACCACCGAAGAGGCCTACTTTACCACCTTTTGCAAATGGACAAATAAGATCAACTACTTTGATACCTGTTTCTAATATTTCAGTACTTAGTGCAAGCTCATCATAAGCAGGAGGAGCTTGGTGAATAGATCTTGTCTCTGTGTATTGAACAGGCCCAGCCTCATCGATAGGCTCACCTAATACGTTCATAATACGACCTAAAGTACCTTGACCTACTGGCACAGAGATTGGAGCATTTGTGTTTTCCACAACCATTCCGCGTCTTAAACCATCACTAGAACCCATAGCGATAGTACGTACTACGCCATCACCAATCTGTTGTTGTACTTCTAGCACTAAACCTGTTTCATTTACATTTAAAGCATCATATACTTTTGGAGTGTTATCTCGAGAAAACTCTACATCAATAACAGCACCAATTACTTGAATAATTTTACCTGTACTCATTTACCTCTCCTAAACTGCTGCCGCACCTGAACAAATTTCCGCAAGCTCTTGGGTAATCATAGCTTGTCTTACCTTGTTGTAATCTAATTTTAACTGATCAATAATATCACTAGCATTATCAGTTGCATTTTTCATAGCCATCATACGAGCTGCTTGCTCACATGCTGCATTTTCCAATATTGCGCCTCTAACTTGAGCTTCGATATACCTAATACACAGAGCATTTAATACTTCTTCTATATCCCTCTCATAGATATAGTCCCAATGACCTTTAGAAGCATTTTTTTTGTTTTCTTTTAGCTCTTCTTCTGTGAAGATATCTTGTATAGGCAATAGCGTTTGCAATCTTGGCTTTTGCTTAATTGTACTAACAAACTCGTTACTACTCATATATAGCCTATCTATTTCACCAGCAGTAAACTTGTCTAACATCACTTTAACAGCTCCGCTAATAGCCCTAATACTGCCTTCTTTATCTTTATCGTTATAATGAGCTGTAGCCACTACATTTACATCTTTCAGCTTTGCAAAAAAGCTTGCTGCTTTTGAACCAATTACACAGACATCAATCTCAACTCTATCTTCAACATTCTTTTTGATATTTTTAAGAACATGCTTAAACAAGTTAATATTAAGCCCACCACATAGGCCCCTATCAGTAGATGTAACTATATAGCCAACCCTCTTAACTTCTCTATCAAATAGATAAGGGTTCGGATAATCTATACTTGCAGATGTAACATTTTTGATAATAGTATTTGCACTTTCAACATAAGGGCGAACATTGTTCATCTTAACAATAGCTCCTCTCATCTTACTAGCCGCAACTAATTCCATAGCACCAGTGATCTTTTGTGTATTTTTAACACTCGATACCTTGGATTTTATTTCTCTAGCGTTAGACATAGTCTATACTCCTATTACCAAGCTTGATTTGCTTTACAATCTTCAACAATTGTTTTTAACTTGTCAGCTATCTCAGCATCATATTTGCCTGTCTCATTAATTTCTGCAACCACTTCTGCATAATTACTTTCTGCAAGAGCATGTAGCGCAGATTCAAATGGAATCACTTCAGAAACTTCTAGACTATCTAGATAGCCATTATCTGCCGCATACAATGATAATGCCATCAAAGCAATTGACAATGTCGAGAACTGCTTTTGTTTTAGAAGTTCTGTAACTCTTTGGCCTCTGTTAAGCTGTGCTCTAGTTGCTTCATCAAGATCTGATGCAAACTGTGAGAATGCTTCTAATTCTCTAAACTGAGCTAGTGCTAAACGGATACCTCCACCAAGTTTTTTAATAATCTTTGTTTGCGCAGCACCACCAACACGAGATACCGAGTTACCTGGGTTGATTGCTGGTCTTAATCCAGAGTTAAATAAGTCTGTCTCTAAAAATATCTGACCGTCTGTAATTGAAATTACGTTCGTAGGTACAAATGCAGAAATATCACCAGCTTGTGTTTCAATAATAGGTAATGCAGTTAAAGAACCAGTTTTACCTTTTACTTCACCGTTTGTGAATTTTTCCACATACTCTTCATTTACCCTAGCTGCTCTTTCTAGAAGCCTTGAGTGAAGATAGAATACATCACCAGGATATGCCTCACGTCCAGGCGGTCTTCTTAGAAGCAAAGAAATCTGTCTATATGCCCATGCCTGCTTAGTCAAATCATCGTACACAACCAAAGCGTCTTCACCACGATCTCTAAAGTATTCACCCATAGAACACCCAGCATAAGGTGCAATATATTGCAATGCTGCAGAATCAGAAGCTGTAGCAGCTACAATAATTGTATGCTCCATAGCCCCATGCTCCTCAAGCTGTCTAACAATATTCGCAATCGATGATGCTTTTTGGCCAATCGCCACATAAATACACTTTACACCAGTACCTTTTTGGTTGATAATCGCGTCGATAGCAATGGCAGTTTTACCAATCTGTCTATCACCGATAATTAACTCTCTTTGGCCTCTACCGATTGGAACCATCGAGTCAATTGACTTAACGCCAGTCTGTAATGCCTGATCTACTGATTTTCTCCAAATCACACCAGGTGCAATTTTTTCAATTGGTGAAGAATGACCAGTTTCAATCTCACCCTTACCATCGATAGGGTTACCCAAAGCGTCAACCACTCTACCTAAAAGAGCTTCTCCAACAGGCACCTCTAATATTCTACCTGTACAATATGCTTTATCGCCTTCTCTAATATGTTCATACTCACCTAAGACAACCGCCCCAACTGAGTCAGTATTTAGGTTTAGCGCTAAACCATATACGTCTCCTGGTAGTTTAATCATCTCACCAGCAGTTACATCATCCAAACCATAAATAGTAACAATACCATCAGCAACACTGACAATAGTACCTTCTGATTTAAGTTCAACTGAATTGTCAAACTTTTCAATTCTTTTCTTTATTAAACCACTTATTTCTGATGGACTTAATTGCATAAGCTCACTTCCTATAATTTATGATAACAAAATACTTTTTAATGTCTCTATACGACCTGATACAGAATCATCTATTACTGTATCACCAACCTTAATTACTGTTCCACCCACTATAAGAGGGTCAACACTCACATTCATTTCAATAGTGCAGTTAAACTTCTCTTCAAGTTTAGCTTTTAGCTTAGTAAGCGTGCTCTTATCAGCTTTGTAAGCCAAGGTAACATCTGCTACTTTTATATTATTATGTGTGTTTTTGATAGTTTCAAACTGGAATGCTATTTCAGGCAGTATAGATAACTTTTTATTTTCTGCTATTAGTGCAACAAAGTTATAAAACTTCACATCTAACTGGCCTTTTACAGCGCTTATAATCTCATCCTGAGAAATTTCAGGATTAGCAATAATAGCTGCGACAGAATCATCTTGTACTAATTCAGAAAAAGACTGAAGATGCTTTGACCATTCTTGCAGAAGATTATACTCATTTGCAAACTCAAACGCAGCCTTTGCATATGGTTTAGCAATTACACTTAGATTTGTCATGTACCTACCTTTTATACCCAAAAGTTATACTTTCTCTACGAAGTCTTTCAGAATCTTTTTACTAGATTGCTCATCAACATTTGCTGATATAATCTTACTAGCAGCCGCCATAGCCAAGCTAACAACTTCATGTTTAAGTTCTTCTTTAGCTTTGATTTTTTCTTGCTCGATTTCAGCCATAGCCATGCTTTTGATTTTATCAGCTGCTGCAATAGCCTCTTCTTTAGCTTGTTCATCTACTTTATGAGCTCTAACATAAGCATTCTCAACTATTTCAGTAGCCTTTGCTTTAGCTTCACGCAATACTTCAGCAGACTGTCTTTTGGCAACTTCTAACTCTCTAGATGCTCTATCAGCAGATGCCAAACCTTCAGCAATCTTTTCTCTACGCTCATCTAAAGCCTTGCGCAGTGGAGGCCATACAAACTTCATTGTAAAGCCAACGAAGATTGCAAATGTTATCATCTGCCCAATTAGAGTTATATTAATATCCATCTACTTATCCTTTAGATAACAAATTTATGATTTTATATTCTTTTTACTATGCACCAACAACTTTTTGAGCAGCTTCTGCTAAGCCAGGGATAGCTAATGGGTTAGCATACAACACTAAGAAACCAATAGCGATTGAGATAGCAGCGAATGCATCTACGAAAGCAGCAACAATAAACATACGACCAAGTAGCATACCACCTAGCTCTGGCTGACGAGCCACGCCCTCTAGATACTTACCACCCAACACACCAAAACCTATCGCAGTACCTAATGCTGGTAAAGAGATTAGTAAAGCAACCGCTATAGCAGTCAAACCATTTAAGTTACCTAAAACCTGTAAAGACATATCCATTTCTTATTTCTCCTGTTTTTATTTAATTTTATTTAGGTTGATTTAAACTTAGTGAGCTTCCTGCGCCATATTTAGGTAAACCACAGTTAGCATCATAAATACAAATGCTTGTATTAAAACTATCAATATATGGAAAATAGCCCATACTCCGCCAAGCGTCCACTGGAACCACCACGGTAACAGTGCAATCAAGATAAATATTAACTCTCCTGCAAAAATATTACCAAATAAACGTAGCGACAGCGAAACTGGCTTAACTATCTCATCTACAAGTCTAAAGAATATATTTAAAGGGAATAACCATATCCCGAAAGGAGAACTTAAAATCTCTTTCAGCAAACCAAATCCTTTAGCTTTAAGATTATAAAAAACCACCAAGAAAAATACCGCGATAGACATCGCAAAAGTAACGTTAGGATCTGCTGTAGGCACCACCCTAAAATACACATCATGACTACTTGTGAAGAAGCTAATAATCCAACCAAAAAGATCAACAGGGAGTAAATCCATCAAATTCATAAGAACAACCCAGACAAAGATTGTTAAGGCCAGTGGCGTAACAAAATCTCTTTTGTGATGATAGTTTTCAGCAACCATACCATCCATCCATTCCCATACTGCTTCAATCATATTTTGAAACCTTCCGGGAACTCCTGCATTAGCTTTTCTTGCCGCCATAAACATAGCTAAGATGAATACAACCCCCAAAACCCCACTAACTAGCAAAGAGTCGACATTTAACTGCCAGAAAGAACCTTCGCCAAGGCTTATTTGCCAATGATGTAAGTGATGCTGAACGTACTCAGTAGCTACTTGAGAACCTGCCTCTGTATTTGCCATTACATATCCACCAATAATTTTTAAATATTTTTTGTATTTAACAACCCTAAAACGTGCTTATCTTACCCTTCTAAACAAGATAGGCACAAAACATACGACCAATTGTAACAAAAGTAATCCAAAAATGTAAGAAAATAATTTGGGTTTGACATAAACTGCCAACAGTATTGTAATCAATGCTACAATGCCCAATTTTAGAAGCTCGCTCATATAAAAAATGACTATCTCAACTCCTGGACTGAACTGCTTTTCAACAAACAATCTGAAGAAAAAAACAAAATTGGCCAAAAACATTGTTGCAGCACCAAACGCAAAAGAATTAGCGTATACATAGCCATATATTGACAAAATAACAAGATATCCAACGATACCCAAACAAAACTGAATTAAAATAAATCTTTTCTCATTTATCCTAATATTTGACAACACAACTCAACTATCACTGTTAATAAAAAATATTAAAGCTATGATATCAAAAAAGCATATATTTAACAAAGAAAAGCTTTAGGCTTGATTTATATATTACTGGAACTTAAAATTATATCCTTAAACTACCTAAAATAGGCACGGTATGGAACAAAAAATTCACAACATTCGCGGATATGCATGGATAATAATTGTACTTAGTTCTTTCTTGCTCTTTGACAAATATATTATGCAAGTATTTCCAAGCCTAATTACTGATGATATGATGTCCAGCTTTCATACCAACGCCACTCAAACAGGGGCGTTAGGCTCAGCTTTTTTTTGGTCGATAATTATCTGTCAGCTATTTCTTGCTGGCCCAATCATAGACAAATTTGGATTTAGACTAATAAGCCCAATATCAATAACCATCTCTGCAATAGGGGTCATACTTTTTGTTGTAGCCTCAAATCTAGGTAGCTTAAGCATGGCATATATTGCTAGAATTATTACAGGGCTAGGAGTTTCATTTGCCACCATATCTTACTTAAAAGCTGTTTCCGTTTGGTTTGAGCCCCGTAAATTTGCATTCGCTGCTAGTTTTTTAGCAACTGCAGCAATGATTGGCGCACTCTGCGCACAAGCACCTCTAGCATACCTAATAACACTATGTGGCGACTGGAAAATGGCTATGCTTCTATTCGCTGTTGCTAGTTTATTTATCGGTGTTCTTTACTATATAGTTGTACGTGACTTTAACCCAAAGCAGCCTGAAGCTAGCTCACCAAGTAATCAATTAAAAACATTAGATGCACTAAAAGAAGTTGTCAAAAATAAAAATAACTGGCTTTTAACTTTTTATGTAGGATTAAGCTTTACAGCTGTTGATGCATTTGCTGGATTTTGGGGCAATGCTTATTTTAGAGAAGCCTACCACATATCTCGTGAAGAAGCTGCTAGTATCATATCAATGATATTCATAGGTATGGCAATAGGGTCTCCAATCATAGGAAAGCTATCTGAAATTCTTGATAGCCGAAAAGGGGTCATGATTTTCTTTCACATTATAGGGTCTATCGCCTTAAGCTTTGTACTACTAACCAAAACTAGTGCAACGCTATCAGCAATACTACTTTTCGTATTTGGCTTATGCCTAGGCATATACATGCTCTCATTTGCAATAGGAAATCGTATAAACCCTATCGTTATCACAGCCACAGTAGCGGCATTCATCAATACAGGGGAACCAATATTAGGAGCTATCTTTGACCCTTTAATTGGCTATTTCCTAGACTGGTCGTGGACTGGAAAATACCTAAACAAAGCAGGAGAGGTTATTTCACAACACACAAGTCCTGATGATATTAAATATTTTGATTTAAGTTCATACCATTTTGCTTTTACAACTCTTGTGATAAGTATGGCAGCATCCTTGATAGTCCTATTATTAATAAAAGATAGTAAAGACTAAAAGGTATCTTACTTAAGCAACATGTCAAATCTTGAATCTAATTTAGCCTCGACTGTTACAAGCTTCTGTTGCTTCTCATCATAAAACTCTAACTTTCCAGCATGAAGTAACAATTTATCTACACCCCTTGCTAGTAGTTTTTTATCTTTATCTATGTAGCCATATTTTTTGTCAGCTACAATAGGATGTCCCATAGCTTTAGTATGAACCCTGATTTGATGAGTACGGCCGGTTTCCAACTTAATCTCTAAAAGACTATAATCGCCAACTTTTTGCACCGATAATATTCTTGTAAGAGCTTTTTTACCTTCTCGTTTATCAACTTTGACTATTCTTTGACCATCTTTTGTCTCTCTACGACTCAAAGGTAGATCAATCATTAAAATCTTTTTATCCCAATTGCCATGAACTAAAGCATAATAAATTTTTTTCACTTTACGTTCTTTGAAGATATCAAAGAAATATACTAGTGAGCTATGTTTTTTAGCTAACAGTACACAACCAGAAGTTTCTTTATCGAGTCTATGCACCAAATCTAAACGTCTTGCTTTGGGGCGCAACTGTCTCAACCTTTCCACTAAGCCAGAATTGACACCTGACCCACCATGAACAGCCATACCAGATGGTTTATTTACAATAATATAATCATCTGTCTCATATAAAATTCGTTGTTCTAAAAAATCTAAATGTGACCTAGGAACCTTTATATTTTCTACTTTTTCATCTAAATTGAATGGCGGTATCCTAACGATATCCCCCGCACTTACACGAGTTGTTTGCTTAACTCTTTTTTTATTTACACGTAATTCACCCTTGCGAATCCAACGGTAAATAAGCGGTTTTGGCAAGCGAGAATATCTACCTATTAAAAAATTATCAATCCTTTGCTCTACAATATCTTCAGCAACTTTAATAAGCTGAACCTTATTCATTTGAGATACCAAAATTATTATTCTGCATATCATTCAGTCTACTTATCGTTCTTTGAAACTCGAATCTTAAACGCTCACCTTTATAAAGCTGAGTAAAATCACTATTAGCCAATATAACAACTTTTTTGTTTTGATCATAAAACTCATCAATAAGAGCAATAAAACGTCGCGCCATGTCCTCATTATACTGATCAAAACCAGTCAGATCATAAATAAAAACTTGTTCATACTTACTACAAATATCAATATAATCATAAGAGCTTCTACCATCACCACAAATAACCTTAAAGTCAAAACAAATATCCTTATGGCTTATAAGTAGCGCAGCAATTCTCCTACCCAAAACATCTATACTTAGATCTTTATCAAAGTGCTCATTTCTAAGGAAAAACTTATCAAAAAAGTTTTTACGATTTTGCTCGTTATATGGGTAGAGGTAATTTAAGTATTCCGTAGGCAAACGAAATCTATAATCAACACCTGAATCTAAATTCAAAACATTAACATTTTTAATAAGAATATCTATAGCTGGTAAAAATAGCTCTCTTTGCAAACCTCTCTTATATAAATTTTCAGGCTCAATATTCGAGGTGGCTACAAGTATTACACCAAGCTTAAACAATTCTGTAAAAACACTTCCCAAAATCATAGCATCAGCAATATCTTCTACAAAGAACTCATCAAAACAAATAATTCGCATATCCTTAGCCATATCATATGCAACCTTCGATATGGGATTCTTATAACCTTGATATTTCCTTAATTCTGAATGAATCTCCTTCATAAAATGAGAGAAGTGCTGTCTTCTTTTTTGCTTAATAGGTAAATTATCAAAAAAAATATCCATGATGAAGGTTTTACCTCTACCTACACCTCCCCACATATAAAGCCCTTTGATATGAGAATATAATGACCTCTTGAGAAAACCGAACTTCTTTTTCTTATCTACTGATATCTGATTCATTATTTCCTGCAAATTCTTTATAGCCTCAAGCTGCAAAGAATCCACTTTTAGATTAAGTTCTCGAACTTTTTGGAGATAAGCGTTCTCTAATTTCATTATTTGACTTCTTTATCTTTAACTAAAACTAATAGGAAAAAAGACACAAACATACTAAAAACCAAAATCAAAAAAGCATTATGGTAAGCACTTATATGAAAATACCTATGAGCGCCTTCCGTAGCAACATTTGTAATTTGATTATGAATATCTATATATTGACCAGTCCATGTCAGATCAAGTAGATGCCCTATAAGAGGATCGAATAACGCACCTAGTAATGGCTCACCTGTATTAATTAAAGCAGCTACAGTAGCGGCCACAACTATTGGGTTTATGCGATTACCTATGGCAAAAGCTAGCATATATACCCCCAGGCAAAATCCAAATACAAACAATAATGCTCCTGAAATTCCGGGAGTGAGCTTAAATTGTAAAACCAAAGCCAAACAAATTGTTGCAATTATATGGAAAATGACCATAATCTTAACTCTACTATCAAATTTCTCAGAAAGCTTACCAATAACAGGAGAGCCTATAGCAAGTCCAAGAAACATCATAGATACAATAAATGAAGCTTCTTTAGCAGGAATTCCATATAACTCCCTGAAGTAGTTATTACCCCAAATACCACCAAAAACATCTATCGTTGTAAATGTTAACCCCGTATATAGTGTAAGGTACCAATTATTCTTGTTCATAAGTACCTTTTTTATACCAGCGAGAGTTCCTGTATTCCCTCTAGTATCATTAGCAAACGATGCTTCAGGGTTATAGTCTCTTACCAAGGCAAGATATAGCAAAGCCATAACTATACTAAAGCATGCATAACCAATTAAGGCCCTATGCCATGACCCTGTAATTTCAATAAGATAAACAAGTGGAACTTGTCCTAGCAAAGCTCCCAGCATTGCAGCAGTCATCAAAAAACTACAAACAAAGGCGAATTTGCGTGGATCGAACCAAACTGCTGCTGCTTTAATATAACCAACAGTAGCAAAAGATGCTCCTATTCCAATCATTAATCGAGAAACACAGCCAAGCGCAAAACTATGAATATCTGCCGAAAGAACAAATAATATTAGTCCAATTGCAGAAAGAATCAGTGAAAAAAAACTGACTTTTCTAAACCCTAACTTGTCTATAATTGGGCCGGCTACAAAAAACTGACAAAATACTACTGACCACAAAAATAGCGATACCATAGCACTCATTTCTGTAGCATTTATCGAAAAACTAGTCATCAGCTCATTTGCTATAAGACTAGGAGATACATTCATTATGTATTTATCAATCAGTAAAAATGAGCTCAGACCCACAACTATCCAAGCATAACCTTTTATATTATGTAACTTCATATAACTATTTTTTCTAGAAAATTTATTAATTCATTCAAATGAATTTGCTCTTGCGGCTTATCTTGTTGTAAATATTTCACACCAATAGCTTGTTGCAACAGTTCATCCTGACCAATTATCACAGCAATTTTAGCACCAGACTTATCTGCCTTCTTAAATTGCGACTTAAAGCTACCGAATTTCAAATCCATACCTAACTTTAGCATAGGTAACTCTTGGCGTATACTCTCAACCGTCAGTAACGATCTATGCAACTGACTACTATCTAGCACGAAAAAAACATCGCAAGCATCATTATTTAGAGGAAGCTTACCTTCACTTTCAAGTAAAAGTATTAATCGCTCTAAACCAATAGCAAAGCCGATAGCACCAGTTTTTTGACCGCCTAAATTTTCTACTAAATTATCATAACGACCACCAGCGCATACTGCTGCTTGAGCACCCAACTGATCAGTAGTCCATTCAAAAACCAATCCGCTATAATAATCTAGACCTCTGACTAGCTTCTGATTAACTCTATATCCAACCCCTAGATTATCAAGGTACTCACATGTTTGTTTAAGCTTAAGCAACGAGTCTTCGTCAATAAAATCAATAAGCTTAGGAGCATTCAGCAATATCTGTTGAGTTTGCTCATTCTTAGAGTCGAGTATTCTCAAAGGATTCTTATCCAACCTCTTGATAGAATCTTCATCCAGTTGAGCATGATATGGTTTTAGATACTCTAACAGTGCTTTAGTATATTCTTGTCTATCAGAACTAGATCCCAGACTATTTAACTCCAACTTTACACATCCAGAAATACCCAGCTCTCTAAATAAGTTCCAGCCAATAGTAAGAATTTCTAAGTCTATCGCAATATTATCATAACCATAAGCTTCAACACCAAGTTGATAAAATTGTCTATACCGACCTTTTTGAGGTCTCTCATAGCGAAACATAGGCCCAGAATACCAAAGCTTTTGTGTTTGCCCCCTATTAGCCAAACTATTCTCAATTACCATACGCACACAACCGGCCGTACCTTCAGGTCTGAGCGTTAGACTTTCTCCACTTCTATCTACAAAATCATATGTTTCTTTTGAAACTATATCTGAAGTTTCTCCGACACTTCTATGAAATAGCTCACTTTTCTCTAAGACAGGTAGTCTAACTTCATCATAATTATATCTACCAAGAATTGATTTTATTTTTGACTCTAGAAATTGCCACTTAAAGCTATCGGAAGGAAGAATATCATTAAAGCCACGGATAATAGTAAGTTTGCTCATAAGCTACCTACCTTAATTTTTCAACTTTAGTTTCTGTAACACTATCTTTATAGTTTTCTTGTAATGACTCGTCATCTTGCTTAATTATCTTTGAATCAGCATCTAATGCTTGTTGGATTTTTCCTTCCATCTCCATTCCGTAATCAAGAGATTTATCATAAATAAACTTAAGATTTGGAACTATTCTAAGATTTAGTGATTTAGCTATAGATGATCTAAAAAAGCCCTTTGACTTATCAAAAGCTTTAGATATATATTGAACTTCCTGAGTATCTAAACAGGTATAGTATACCTTTGCATAAGATAAATCCTTAGAAAGCTCTATCTCTGTAATAGTTGCAGTAGCAAGCTTGGGATCTTTAATTTTTGTACGCAATAGTAAAGATATTACTTTTTGTAACTCACTCGCCACTCGTTGCACTCTACCTTCTGCAGCCATAACTATAACTCCTTAGCAACCTCAATAACTTCAAATACTTCTATCTGGTCACCTTCACGGACGTCATTATAATTCTTGACACCGATACCGCACTCCATACCTTTTTTAACTTCATTAGCATCATCCTTAAATCTCTTAAGTGACTCAAGACTACCTTCATAAATAACCACGTTATCTCTCAAGACACGAATAGGATTTGTACGTTTAACAGTACCTTCAACTACCATACAACCAGCAATTGAACCAAATTTAGAAGATCTATAGACCTCCCTAACTTCCGCAATACCAATAATTTGTTCTTTCATTTCTGGAGATAGAAGACCAGTCATTGCTTTTTTAACATCATCTATCAAATCATAGATAATATTATAATAACGAAGCTCTACACCATCTGTTTCAGCAAGCTTTTTCGCAGCACCATCAGCACGCACATTGAAACCAACAATCACAGCCATAGACGCAACTGCTAGTGTCACATCAGAAGAAGTAATAGCCCCAATTCCACTTGCGATAATATCAACCTTAACCTCATCTGTCGAAAGTTTAAGTAAAGACTCTCTAATTGCTTCAACTGAACCCTGCACATCACCTTTAAGAATAATTTTAAGAGTTTGTTGTTCACCTTCTTTGCCCATATTGCTAAACATATTGGACAACTTAAGTGCTTGCTCTTGAGCTATTTTAGCTTCTTTCTGTCTTTGAGATCTTTGTGCCGCAAGCTCTTTAGCCTTCTTCTCATTATCAATAACGACTACATCATCACCAGCTGCTGGAACACCAGACAGACCAAGTATTTCTACAGGAGTAGCTGGACCTGCTGTTTTAATCTTCTTACCTAGATCATCATGCATAGCTCTGACTCTACCGTACTCAGTACCACACAAGATATTATCGCCTTGCTTAAGACTACCGTTTTGAACCAGTACAGTCGCGACTGGACCACGCCCTTTCTCTAAGCGAGATTCAATAACAACACCTTCAGCCAAGCCCTCAGCAAACGCCTCTAATTCCAGAACTTCTGATTGTAATAATACAGCATCTAATAGTTCAGCAACACCCTCACCAGTTTTAGCGGAAACATTAGCAAACATAACATCTCCCCCCCAAGATTCTGGAATCACATTACGCTGAGCTAGCTCACCAATAACCCTATCTGGATCAGCTTCTGGTTTATCAATCTTATTTACAGCTACAACAATTGGAACACCTGCTGCTTTAGCATGCTGAATAGCCTCTTCAGTTTGAGGCATAACCCCATCATCTGCGGCAACAACTAGAATCACAATATCTGTACTTTTAGCACCACGAGCACGCATTGATGTAAATGCCTCATGTCCCGGAGTATCTAAGAATGTAATCGATCCTTTACTCGTTTCAACAGAGTATGCACCAATATGCTGTGTTATACCACCTGCTTCTCCTGCTACAACCCTTGCTTTACGTATATAGTCCAACAATGAGGTCTTACCGTGATCCACATGACCCATAATAGTCACAACTGGTGCACGAGAAATCTTTTTATGCAAACTTCTATCAACTGTAGTAACGGCTTCTTCAAGAGCATTTTCATTATGTAATGTATACTTATGACCCATTTCTTCAACAATCAGAGCAGCTGTCTCCTGATCTAATGACTGATTAATCGTAGCCATCACACCCATATTAAACAATACTTTAACAATTTCAGCACCTTTTACAGCCATTTTATTAGCTAAATCACTAACTGTAATACCTTCATGTATTTCAACTGTCTTCACTGTATTTTCAACAGGTTTTGTAAACTCTTGTTTTTTAACTTTAGGAGCTTTTAATTTACCTTTTTTACTGCCGAACTCATCAAATGAATCCATATCACCTGCAAGCTGTGACAGTTGTCTTGGATTAGCCTTTTTGAAGCCTTTACCACCAGCTTTTTTAGCCTTTGATTTTCTCTCTTCCTCTTCCCTCTTGTACTTAGTATTACTATTAGCAGGTTCAGAGAAAACTTTCTTTGTAGCTTTTTTCTTAGCTTGTTTAGCAGCGGCAGACTTTTCATCGTCTTGAGACTTAGCTTCTTGTACCTTAACTTCAGGCATTGATGTGATTTTAAAGCCACTATCTTTGACAACAGGTTTTGAGACAGGTTTTTCCTGCTTTTGCTGTTCAGCATTAACATGTTGCTCTTGAGCATTCACACTATCAGCTACTTGATTTTCTTTACTATCAACTATTGGCTTAGACTCTTCAGTATTAGACTTCTCTACTTTTATAGTAGGTTGTTCTTCTACCTTCTTTGCAACTCGTCTCTTTTTCTTAACTGATACATTTATCTTATGTTTACCATCAAGCTTAAGTGAAGTCACTTTCTTCCTAGCAACTGAATTCTTTGTACTATTAATCTTCTCTAAAAGAGTCTTCATCTCTTCTGGACTTAAAGTATCTTTTTCACTATTCTTTTCAATACCAAAAGATTTAAGCTGATTCAGCAAAGTGCTTACATCTTTATTTGTTTGTTGTGCCAACTGCCCAACTGTAATTTCTGCCATTTCCCTCTCCTTTGTACTATTTTGATTCGTACTTCCTATTCAAACCAAGGGGCTCTTGCTTGCATTATCAAATCTGTTGCTTGTTTTTCATCAATAGCAACAATATCAAGCAACTCATCTACAGATAGCTCTGCTAGATTTTCCATTGTTACTACATTATTTTGAGCTAACTTATTAGCCAGCTCCGAATCCATACCTTGCATATTAAGCAAGTCTTCAGCAGGCTTCTTACCACCCAACGCCTGAGATAATATTACAGCTTTTGCTCTCTCTTGAAGTTCATCTACTATCTCTTCATCAAAACCTTCAATCTCTAGCAACTCATCTCTATCAAGATACGCTAAATCTTCCAATGTTTCGATACCTTCTTCGATTAACACTAGTGCAAAGTCATGATCAATATCCAATGCATCCACAAACTTTTCAACTATCGTCATTTGTTTCTCTTCTTGCTCAGTATCAGATAAAACATTTATCTTCCAACCAATAAGAGCACTCGCCAATCTAACATTAACCCCATTCTTACCAATAGCTTTTGATAGGCTTTCTTGCTTAACTACAATATCCATTGAGCTAGTTTCTTCATCAACATTTACTTCCAAGATATCTTCAGAGTCAACTGGTGACAAAGAGTTGATTGCATATTGAACCATATCCTCATCCCATAGAATAACATCTACCTTTTCACCATTTAGCTCACTCATAATAGAGTGTATTCTAGATCCTCTAACACCAACACAAGCACCACATGGATCTATTCTCTGATCATTACTTTTAACTGTTACCTTTGATCTAAAACCTGGTTCACGAACAACATTTACTACGTTTATCAGCTCTTCTTCTACTTCAGGAACCTCAAGCTTAAACAACGCCTTAAGCATCATATTGCTAGCACGACTAAGCATAACTGTGCTTGGTTTGCCAAACTCATCAACCTCGACATTCTCAACACATGCTCTAATTTTATCACCAACACGGAATCTTTCTCTCGAAATCAAGTCTTTTTTAGGTAGTATACCTTCAGCATTATTACCAAGATCGATAACAAGGATCTCATAGGTTGCTCTTTTAACCTCTCCGTAAACAATATCACCAATTTTACTTTGATAAAATTTAGCTGTTTTCTCTCTTTCAAAATTTTTGATTTTTTTCATTAAAATCTGTTTTGCCATAGTAGCAGCAATACGCCCATATTCTTTGACCTCGACAGACTCACGTATTACGTCACCAGCTTTAACATCATAGCCCTTTTCTTGTGCAACGTCTTCATAAAGTTCTTTTGAATAATCAATCAAATCTTCATCTTCAGAGACAATATGCCAAACTCGATCTGCTTTAAAATCTCCTGTAACCCTATCGATTTCAACTTCGATATTCATGTGCTCATCAAGCTCTTTTTTAGTTATAATAGCCAATGCTTCTTCCATAGCCTCGAACAAAAGATCTTTTGAAATATCTTTTTCATTTGCTACAGTCTCTAATACTAACAATAATTCTTTGCTCATACCTAATCCCTCTATCTAACTAAAATCTGGCGAAACTCTAAACTTCTTAAGCTCATCAAAGTCAAAACTGACTTCTTTACCATCATCAAGCTTTAGAGTAACATCATTGCCTTCAACTCTCTCAAGCACACCTTTAAATTTTGTTTGAGACCCAACTGGTGTTAAGGTAACTGCCTTAACATTAAATCCTATCAAAGCTTGTGCTTGAATAATATTAAAAATTTGGCGATTCATACCCGGAGAAGATACTTCTAGAACATACTTATCTGAGATAGGATCTTCCACATCAAAAATTGCACTTACCTCTTTACTTACAACCTGACAGTCATCAACTGAAACACCATTCTCATGATCAATAAAGATACGTATTGTAAGCTTACCAGTACCTACAACCTCTATTCCCCATAAAATATAGCCTAAATCAGCTGTGATGGGTTCTACTATTTCATACAAATCATCTAGTAACATTTTCACCCCTTAGATTTTGCATACCCTCTAGATAGCAAAAAGGCCCTTGAAGGGCCTTTATAAAATAAAAACTTTTGGTAGCGGGGGCAGGATTTGAACCTACGACCTTCGGGTTATGAGCCCGACGAGCTACCAAGCTGCTCCACCCCGCGTCTATGAGAATATATAATAACAACATTTCAGTAGATGTCAAGCCTTATAATAATCTCTTTTCTTAAATACTAAACTCTCTTATAGCATCTATCATAACTTTTACATTGTCAGGGTCAATATCAGGATATATTCCATGACCCAAATTTACGATATAATTATTCAGCTTATCTGACTGAATAAACTCCATACTTTTCTTAACCGTACTTCTGATACTATCAGGTGTGCCATACAAAAATGCCGGATCAAAATTGCCTTGCAGAACTTTACCTACACCTATCCTATGGCGTGCTTGATCTAGAGTTACACTCCAATCAACGCCAACCCCATTACATGACTTATCTTTAAACTCCTCAAAAAAGTTTGCCCCTCCTTTTGTGAAGAAAACTACAGGAACATTAGATTTCTGCTTCACATTTTTAGCAATATACTCCATATACTTTAATGAAAATTCTTTATATTGTTCTAAAGGTAGAATTCCTCCCCAAGTGTCAAAAATCATTAAAGAACTAGCACCGGCTTTGACTTGCTCAAGCAGGTAAATCACTGTTATATCCGCTAACCTTTGAAGAAGTGCGTGCATCAATTGAGGATTTGCATACATCATTTTTCTTAGTTTATTAAACTGTTTTGAGCCAGAGCCCTCAACCATATATGCAGCAAGTGTCCATGGACTTCCAGTAAAACCTATAAGAGGTACGTTTATAGCAGCCTTCGTAGTTCTAACAGCATTGTAAACATATTCCAAATCACCAACACTATCTTCTGCTAACTTTAACCTATTTAAATCCTTTTCTGACTCAATAGGATCAGAAAATACAGGACCAACTCCCTTGATAAATTTCAGATCCATACCCATTGCTTCAGGAATAGTTAAAATATCTGAAAATACAATTGCAGCATCAAGATCATATCTTTCTAGCGGGTGTAGTGCCACCTCACAACAAGCATCTGCATTGCGACACATATCCATAAAGTTCTCAAACTTTGATCTTACTGCACGATATTCTGGTAAATATCTACCAGCTTGACGCATTATCCATATCGGTGGTTTTTCTAATTTCTCATGCTTAAAAGCATCCAAAAACAACTTTCTCATATTTAAAATGTACCTTTAAATTTATTGTGAAGGACTATTTAAAAAACTTGTCCATTTTTCTGTAACCTATAGCTTCTTGGATTGCTAGTTTTTCAATTTTCTTGCATCCGCTTAAATCTGCTATTGTTCGAGCAACTTTGAGTATTTTATAGTACCCTCTGGCAGATAGTCCAAGCTTTTCTATAGCTAGTGTTAGCATTTTTTTACTTTCTTCATCAAGGTCACAAACCTCGTCTAACTCTTTACTTGTTAGCATTGAATTTATTTTACCTTGCCTAGTGATCTGGATATCTCTCGCTTTTTTAACTCGCTCCCTAATTATACTACTTTTTTCACCTCTTAATTCTTGATTTGTTAGATCCTCTTTTGCTAGCTCAAGAACCTCAACTTGTAAATCAATTCTGTCTAAAAGAGGTCCTGAAAGCTTACTTTGATACCTTTTAATTGATTGAATTGAATCTGAGCACTCTTTATACTGCGATCCTAAATACCCACACGGACAAGGATTCATAGCAGCTATCAATTGAAAGTTAGCTGGATACTCTACCTGACACTTTGCTCTAGAAATATTTACAACTCCCGTCTCAAGAGGTTCTCTTAAAACTTCTAGAACCTTACGGTCAAACTCTGGTAACTCATCAAGGAATAACACGCCATTATGAGCTAAAGATATTTCACCGGGCATAGGGTTGCTACCACCTCCAACCAAAGAAACACCTGAAGAAGTATGATGAGGATGACGAAATGGTCTTTTATAAAAACTTTCTGCTATCCCTGATTCACCTTTAATTGAAGCAATCATCGCTGATGAAAGGGCTTCTTTCTTATCTAATGGTGGCAAAATAGAATTAAGCCTACTAGCAAGCATAGTCTTACCAGTTCCCGGTGGACCAACTAAAAGAATATTATGACCACCTGCTGCTGCAATTTCCAAAGCGCGTCTAGCCTGATGTTGTCCTTTTACATCTTCTAAATCAGAATACAGTCTCTCAAAGTCAATTTCTTGTAATTGTTCTACCGAAGCTTTATCGTCACCAGATAAAAAACCTACGATTTCTTTTAGAGTCTCAAAAGAATAAGCACAAACATCTTCAACTAAAGCTATCTCTTTTTCATTATGAATAGGTATCACAAGTTTTTTGTTATTCGCAACACACTTAATTGCCATCGGTATCGCACTAGAAATTTTCCTAAGCTCACCACCTAGAGACAACTCTCCAGCAAACTCGAAATCTTCAACATTTCTAACAATATTTATTTGGCCTGATGCATATAAAATACCTAATGCTATAGGCAAATCAAACCTTCCACTACTCTTTGGTAGATCGGCAGGGGCAAGATTAATTGTGATACGTTTATTTGGAAAATTAAATCCCGAGTTTATGATAGCACTTCTAACACGATCTTTGCTCTCTTTGACAGCTGCCTCTGGTAAGCCTACTATCGATAAGCCAGGCAGACCATTTGACAAATGAACTTCTATCGAGACAAGCGGTGCTTCAATACCCAATTGAGCGCGACTTTTTAGAATTGCTAAAGACATCTCACTCTTTCTCAGCTATTAATTTATCCAACTTAGCTTCGATCTGCTCTAATTTTTGACGTGTTTTCAAAAGAATTTTTTTCTGTATTTCAAACTCTTCTCTACTCACCACATCAAGTTTTTTTAAACTTTTATTAATAACATTATCTTTCGAGTTTTTGATTACATCGTTGATAGGACCTAAAATTTCTTTCATAGAAAAATAGTATTAAATTATCTTTATATAAAAGTATAAAAGTTATGACAAGAATAGGCAATAAACTATTGAAACTTAAATAACGTTAGTAACTTGAGTAAGAACACCAAGAAGAAGCATTGGCATAATACCGAAGAATAAAAGAACTAGACCGTTGATACTTAGTGCTATAAGTGATGTCATTGGAGGCTTAACTGTCTCATTATTCTCTGGCTCATCAAAATACATAGTTCTAATAACTCTTACATAATAGAATGACGCCACAACAGCCATAAATAGCACAAAACATGCCAATACATAACTGCCATCATTAATTAAGCCCATAATAACAAATAATTTTGCTATGAAACCACCGAATGGAGGAATCCCTGCCATAGAGAACAAAACTATCAGCAGTATAAATGCTAACCAAGAGTCTTTTGTATTGAAACCTTTTAGATCTTTAAGATCTTGAACTTCATAACCGCCAACAGAGATTGTAGTTAACACCCCAAATGCTGCTAGAGTAGTAAAAACATAAACTATTACATAGAAGCTAGCTGCTGTTAAAGCATAGCCCTGTGGATTAAGTGTAGTAGCTAATAAAACAAAACCTATTTGTGATACTGTAGAATAACCCAAAAGTCTTTTAACGTTTGTTTGCGATAAAGCCACTAAACTACCAAAAAATATCGACAATATACCTATAACTCTGAATAAGTATATCCAAGAATCTTTAAGCGATGGAAAGCCTACAAATAAAATATTAACAAGCATAGCAAATGCTGCTACTTTTGGAATAGTCGCAACAATATTGGCAACGGCATTTGGCGCCCCCTGATAAACATCCGGCAACCACATATGAAATGGGAAAGCTCCTAACTTGAATAAGAAAGTTGCTATCATCATAACTAAACATACAAGTAAGAACTGCTGCTCTAAGCCTGTGAAATTTCCTTGTGAAAGTGCAGTTGCAATATCAGTAATATCAAGTTGACCTGTCATACCATATACAAATGACATACCAAATAACAATAAAGCTGAAGCAATAGCCCCTAATACGAAATATTTAATAGCAGCTTCAAGGCCTGTACTAGAAACTCTATAAATTGCTATTAGTGCATACATTGGTAATGACAATAACTCTAAACCAATATAAATTGTAACCAAACTATGTGCAGCTGTAAGAACCATCGCACCTAAGACACACAGCATCAAAAGTGTATAAAAATCACCATCTGATATTTTTCTATCTTTCACATACTCTCTTGAATATAGCGCCACGAATACTGCCAATACAAGTATCACTAATTGTAACGTATAAGCAAAACCACTGAATACAACTTGCCCCTCAAAAACAGAGCTACTATTTTGGATTAAGTACTCTTTAGCAAAAGTAGCAACAAGAGCAAGTAGCGTAAATACTTGAAAGAATATGTAGTTAATATTCCTAATTTTACCGTGTAAAAAAAGCCCAGAAAACATTACAACTATCACACCTAGTGCTAATAGTATTTCTGGCAATATATAAAGAATTGATAAACTCATAATCAAAACACCACCCTATAGAGATAAACCAACAATATTAGCCGAAGCAGCTTCTGAAAGATGCAGTATCGGCTCTGGATAAAAACCAAACAATAAAGTTGGTACCGCTAACAATATAAATACAAATAGCTCCATCTTATTCAAATCAGTCAGGTTCGCTACTTGCGTAGATACCACTTCTCCAAAAAACACCCTCTTATACATCCATAGAGTATAAATTGGCGCTATAACCAAAGTTAAACCAGCAATTAATGCTATTAATGGAGAGTACTGGAATACAGCCAACAAAATCATAAACTCACCGACAAAGCCACTAGTGCCTGGTAAACCTACATTAGCCATACAGAAAAGTAAGAAAAACATTGCGAATATTGGCATGGTCTTAGCCACACCTGAGAAATCTGATATTTCTCTTGTATGCATTCTTAAGTATAGATAACCAATACCAATAAACATACCACCAGAAGAAAACGCATGAGCAATCATCTGAAATACAGCACCCTGTAGTGCTAATTGCGCATTAGTTGTACCAAGTACAGGATCGGCACTCTTAAGTATGAAAATAGAGAACAAACCTAATGTAACAAGACCCATATGCGAAATTGATGAATATGCTATCAGTCTTTTGACATCAGTCTGAGCAACTGCAACCACACCTACATATACAATAGCTATCAAAGACATAATTATCAGTACGTATTCTAATGATGCTGTAACTTCAGGTAGCATTGGTATTGCGAATCTTAAGAAACCATAAGCACCTAGCTTAAGCATAAGTGCTGCAAGTATAACAGAACCTCCAGCTGGAGCCTCTGAGTGAGCATCTGGTAACCATGAATGGAACGGCCACATCGGAATTTTAACAGCAAAGGCTAAGAAGAAAGCACCAAATATTAACCATTGAGCAGTAAGTGTAAACTTAACAGAGTCTGCCAACCCATTTGACTGAGCAGCCCATGCAATAAAGTTTTGGATTGAATAGGTGTCTGCACTTACCAATAAGTCAGCTGGAGATGCCGCTACTCTTGTTTGAATATATAAAATCGCAGCTAGTAAAAATACCGAACCAAAGAAAGTATACATAAAATATTTAACAGCTGCATATGCTTTGTTCTTACCACCCCAAATACCTATACCTAAACAAGTTGGAATCAATAACGCTTCCCAAAAAACATAGTAAAGTATAGAGTCTGTTGCACAGAAAACACCATTTGTCAGACCACAAGTAATCAAAAATATCGCCATGTATTGTCTAACTTTTGTTTTGATAGAAGTCCAAGCTGCTAGAACAATAACTAAAGTAGCAAAACTTGTTAAAACAATAAATAAAACTGAAAACCCATCAACACCTAGACCATAATAAATATCATGCATGCCAAATACCTTGAACCATTTTGCTGATTCTTGGAACTGCATTGCAGAACTACTATAATCAAAAGATGCCACCAAAGGTATGCATAAAGCCAAAGTTAAACAGCTAAATACCAAAGCTACCCAACGTGCAGCATCACCATGCAACTCTTTTGTTCTTGTCGCTAATACAACAAAGCCACCAACTATTGGAAGCCAAATTATTAAACTTAATAAGTAATTACCTAAATTCATAATACTAGTTTACCCTCTACCTATACTGATATTAGCAAAATCATAAATAACAACACACCGACCATCATTACAAAAGCATAGTCAAACAGATATCCACGTTGAATTTTTCTAAAACTATCACCAGTATGATAGATCAGACTAGATGTGCCATGTACAATTGTTTTATCTATGATAAAGATATCTACTGCTTTCCATAGGAAAGTACTAATAGCCAAGAAGATATTAACAAATACAACATCATAAAGAGTATCAATAAAGTATTTCTTAACTAAAATATGATAAACAATACCAAACCCAGACTTAGCATTTGCAAGCACTCTTGGTATAACTGGCAACCATATATACAAAATATAAGCCAAAGCCAAAGCGCTAAAAGCTAACCAGAATGGTACTGTTGATATTGAATGTTTTATAAATGCTATAGAACTAGCTGTAGCAGGTTCACTAGCAAGATGAGCTGTAACAGATTCTCCACCTAGTCCTGCCTGAATATATGAAGTTATAGTATCACCAAATAAACCATGATTTTGCGATAAAATACTTGTGAAGAAATACTCTCCAACGAATACTGAAGGTATAGCCAATAATACCAGTGGAATTAGTATGCTAAACGGCGACTCTTTGATATGAGACTTCTCTTCTTCTGACATTCTCTCTTTACCATGGAATACCAAGAAAAACATTCTAAAAATATAGAAAGATGTCACAAATGCACATGCTAATACCATGTAGTACGCAAACTGGTGACCGTATACAGTCGTAGACTGCGCCGCTTCAATAATTAAATCCTTTGAAAAGAAACCTGAGAATGGCGGTAATGCTGCAAGTGCCCAAGCACCTATAAGCATACATAAATATGTAACAGGCATATACTTTCTTAAGCCACCCATTCTACGAATATCTTGCTCGTGATGCATCGCAACTATTACAGAACCAGCCGCCAAGAATAATAATGCTTTAAACATAGCATGCGTCATCAGATGGAACATTCCAATAGAAAATGCTCCTGCGCCCTGAGCTACCATCATATATCCAAGCTGAGAAAGTGTACAATATGCAATTACTCTTTTTATATCTGTCTGTACTATCGCAATTAAGCCCATAAACAAACATGTAATCGCACCAATAATAAGCACAAAACTTAGTGCAGCAGGTGATAGTACAAACATTGGAGAAAGTCTAGCAACCATAAACACACCCGCTGTAACCATTGTTGCAGCATGGATTAATGCCGAAATAGGTGTAGGACCTTCCATTGAACCTTCTAACCATGAATGTAGCGGAAATTGTGCAGATTTACCCATCGCACCAATAAATAATAGCGAGCACATCAATGTAACAGGGCTGAAGCTCAAACCTAAGAAGTGAATAGTTTGAGTATTATCAATATTTGATAAAGCTGCAAATACCGTTGTATAGTCAACAGATCCAGTATATAAAATAACCGCCCCAATACCTAACAAAAAGCCTAAGTCACCAATCCTATTTACGATGAACGCTCTCAAGCTAGCAACGTTAGCCTTATCTCTATTAAAATAAAAGCCAATTAATAGGTATGAAAATAAACCAACACCTTCCCATCCAAAAAATAGCAATAAGAAGTTATTGCCCATAACTAGGCAGAGCATTGCAAAGGTAAATCCTGAAATATATGCAAAAAATCTTGCATAGCCTTCTTCACCTTTCATGTAACCAATAGAGTAAACATGTACTAATGTTGATACAAAAGTTACTATCAACATCATGTATACAGTTATTTTATTTACAGTAAAACCAACATCAAATGTAAACTTATCTGAAATCGGAGCCCACTGATAATAACTTACAGAATAAACTTCTGATCCAGCAAAAACACCATAGGCTAAAATTACACTAAGGACAAAAGAAAGACCACATAAAGAAATTGTAAAAAAGTTAACACCTGCATTCTTTACAGACTTGCCACCAAATCCAGCAATCAGAGCACCAAGCAATGGTGATAACACTATGACTGCTATTAGTACAGCTGCTACTTGAGTATTTATTATCATAGCTTGCTCTTAACCTCTTAGTGTATTGAGTTTACTTAAATCAATAGTTTTACGTTTCCTAAATATTGCCACAACAATTGCCAAACCAATTGCTGTCTCAGCTGCTGCCACAGCCATTATAAAGAAAACAAAAACGCCACCCATCGCTTGATGGTGCATATTAGCAAATATCAGAAAATTAGTATTAACTGCTAGAAGCATTAATTCTATAGACATTAAAAGTATAAGAATATTTCTTCTGTTAATAATTATGCCCGCAACACTTATTACGAATAGCAATGTACTAAAAATCAAACCATTCGTAACCGAAACTGAAATACTATTCATCTCTAGCGCCCTCTCTATTACTTGGTATCTTAACCATAGTTAGACGATCTTTTGCTCTAACTTTGACCTGTTGTGCAGGATTTACAGACTTGTTACCTTTACGCTTAGATCTCAATGTTAGTGTAATTGCTGCTGTCATTGCTGCTAATAAAATAAAATCAACCAACTCAAATACATATAGATTGCTATTATCAAACATAGTTAATCCTATAACCTTAAGTCCACCAACACCACCTTGCATAGAGTCTCCTGCGAATACTTTAGTAGCGGCATAGCTAATCACTGTAGCAAATATTGCACAAACTATAATAGCTGCAAAAGCATAGAAGAATCTCCCTACTCTACCTTGTTTCTCTACGTGTAGATCCAACATGAATACCACGAATAAAAACATTACTAGAACCGCACCTACGTATACGACTATCAACAATAATGCCAAGTATACTTGCTGAAAAATTATCCATACAGCTGCTGTAAAGATGAATGTGAAAATCATTGCTATTACAGAGTTTACTGGATTATTTGCCAAAACCAGCACTAAAGCAGAAATAATAGCCAGTGATGCAAATATGTAAAATAAAATATCTGTTACTACCATTTCTTTACCTAAAATCCTTATCTTGTAATCTATCAGCTGCTATCTGCGCTTCATACTTATCACCAATAGCTAAAAGCTTAGCCTTTGTCATAATATTTTCACCACGTTCTTCAAAGTGATACTCAAGAATATTAGTCTCAACAATAGAATCCACAGGGCATGATTCTTCACAATAACCACAAAAAATACACTTAAATAAATCTATTTCATAACTAGATGTTCTACGTGATCCATCCTCTCTCTCAGTAGAGTTGATTGTAATTGCTAATGCTGGACATACAACCTCACACAACTTACAAGCAATACATCTTTCTTCACCGTTCTCATAACGTCTTAAGGCATGCAACCCTCTAAACCTATTAGAGATAGGAGTTTTCTCATCAGGATATTGCACAGTAACCTTACGTGTAAAAAAGTGCTTACCTGTGACCTTCATCCCTTTTAGAAGTTCCCAAAGTAGAAAGGTTTTAAAAAAACTTGTTATATTTCTCATAATATTATCCTTTTTACCACCAAGGTCCTACACCAAACCTAACCATACAAGCCACTACTACAACCCAAACAAATGTTAAAGGTATAAATATCTTCCAGCCTAAGCGCATAATTTGGTCGTATCTATATCTAGGGAATGTCGCACGCACCCACAAGAACATAAACATAAATATACCCGTCTTAGCAAACAACCATACAACTCCTGGCACAAAGTTAAATATAGCTTCTAAAGGAGTAGCCTCAAATGGTGAACACCAACCTCCCAGAAACATGATTGAAGTTAAAATACTAATCAAAATCATATTTGCATACTCTGCTAAAAAGAATAGTGCAAATCTAGATCCTGTATACTCAATATGATGACCAGCAATAATTTCCGACTCACCCTCAACCACATCGAAAGGTGCCCTATTAGTCTCAGCAATACCTGCGATAAAGTACACTACGAATAATGGGAACAAAGGTATAAAGTACCAATGCCACAGACCTCCGGCTTGCGACTCAATAATGCCTGTTATGCCCATAGAGCCAGCCGCAATTACAACACCAACTATTGCAAATCCCATAGCTAATTCATAAGACACAACTTGAGCACCTGCTCTGAGGGCACCAAACAAAGAGTATTTACTATTGGATGCCCACCCTGCTATTACAATCCCATATACTGAGAAAGATGTCATTGCCAATATATATAACAATCCAAGATTCATATCGGACAACACTACACCTTTCGAAAAAGGAATAACTGCCCATGCCGCATAAGCAGGTGCAAATGCTAAAATCGGTGCTACAAAAAACAAATATCTATTTGAATTAGTCGGAACAACAATCTCTTTAAGAAAAAGTTTCAAAGCATCAAATATCGGTTGCAATAATCCAAATGACCCTACTCTATTTGGGCCCAATCTATCTTGCATATATCCTATAACTTTACGCTCAGCATAAGTATAGTAAGCAACCACAAGTATAAGAGGAATAACTATTAGCAATACATAAAGCACTGTCCATAATATATATGCTAGCATACTACTTTCCCTCCTTCACAAGCTTAATACTTACATTATCACCTGATAAAAATGGCTTATACAATGATCTTGGTATCATGATATTTTTAGCTTGTAAACTAGAGTCAACCGTAACCTCTGGAGTTATCTCATTATCAATATCATAAACCTTTACAACACCAAACTTAGCATTTAAACCTATTTCATCTGCTAGTTCCTGTGATATTCTAACACCAGCGAAACGCTTGGCATCATAGGTTTTTTGTAAAGGTTCTGCTCTTCTAAGTAAGCTACTCGTACCGTACATAGAATTTGATGCTACAAGTGCAATTTCTTTCTGATAATCTAAATTTGCATTAAGAATCTGAGCCACATGATTAACACCAACTCTAGCTCTATGAGCATAAGCATCAGTAGTCACTTCTGATATAGAATTATATTCAAAACCATCTAACTCAAGTAAATTACCAATAACTCTCAAGACACGCCATAGCTCTTTATTATCAGCATATGGTTTTACTACTTGCTTGAACTCTTTAGTATTGCCAAATAAATCAACAAAACTTCCGCTTGTTTCATAGTGAGTCGCCACAGGCAAAATAATATCTGAAATATCTTTTGTAAACTTATCGGCAAACGCTGAGAAACTAACAGTTATATCAATACCTTCAAATGCTTCTCTCAATTTTTGCTCACCATACAAGCTATCCTTCGATAGCTCAGTATGAGCAGCAAATAAAAGCTTGGTGTTTGTTTGTCCATTTAGACACTTATACGTACTAAATTTAGACTTAGAAGAACTAAATATTCTCTCAGCAGCGACGGAATTAACATCACTAGCTAACACCCCACCTTTTACACCAATAACTTTTTCCAGTATCTCCAAAATACTGAATACTGTTTCAAAGCCGCTACTGTTAACAATATCTTGGCCAACTATAATTTTCGGATTTTCCGCTGCAACAATTCTATCGGCGGTCTCTCTAACCTCCGCTGCTGGATCAACCTTTCTTAGAATCACATCCAAGTCGCCGTATGGTAGGTTTGCCCTTACAAAAATAGCTTTTAATAGAGATAGTGCAATATATTGAATGTTATCAGCAGCTAGTTTGACTTGTTTAACATCATAGTTAAAATCATAATCACAAACATTCCAAGCAACTACCTTGGCATTATTTTTTTCTACAGCATCTTTAACCGCAATATTAACTAGTGGATACTCTTTTCTAATGTTTGACCCAAAAACCAAGATAAAATCACTTTCACGAATATCTTCTAACGAACAATTAAAGCCTTTACCAGCACTAATTCCTGGTATATCGGCATACTGCCTTACTCTACCATCAATGTTAGTAGATCCAACACTTGCCAATAGCTTTTTCATCAGATACATTTCTTCAGAAGTAGCAGACTCAGACACGATTGCCGATATTGCATCGACACCATCTTTTTCTTTAGTTTTTTCAATAGCTACTTTAACAAAGTCTAGCGCCTCTTCCCAAGACACTTCAACCCAACCACCAGATTTCTTGATCATTGGTTTTTCAATTCTTTCTGGGCTATATAATCCTGTAAATTCAAATCTATCTCTATCTGCTATCCACGTTCCAGTTATCTCATTCTCTCTAGGAACAGTTCTGACAATTCGATTTTGATAGATATGTGCGTTAATCTCTGTGACTAAAGCATCTCCTGAAGATACTGTAGGGAGCTGTTTTAGCTCCCATGCTCTAGCTTTAAACCTAAATGGCTTAGACGTCAACGCACCAACAGGACAAAGATCAATCACGTTTCCAGAGACTTCTGAATCGACCATATCTCCTGAAATATATGTGCTAATGGCAGAGTGATCTCCTCTACCCATCACACCCAACTCTTTAACTCCAGCTACTTCTTCACCAAAACGAACACAGCGCGTACATAAAATACATCTAGTCATATCCGTAGCGACCAAAGGACCCAACTCAGGATCCTCAACAGCTCTTTTTGATTCTAAATATTCAGAAGTCGTATTGCCGTATCCCATAGCAATATCCTGAAGTTCACACTCCCCACCCTGATCGCAGATTGGGCAATCTAACGGATGGTTTATCAGTAGAAATTCCATCACATCTTTTTGCATCTGTAAAGCTTTCTCAGAGCGAGTCTTGACCTTCATCCCATCCATAATTGGAGTAGCACATGCAGGGGATGCACGTCTAGCACCCTCTACATCGACCAAACACATTCTACAGTTAGCAGCTACAGATAGCTTTTTATGATAGCAAAACCTAGGAATATAGATACCATTAGCATCTGCTACTTCTATTATTGACTGATTTGGCAAAGCTTCGTAGTTTTTACCATCAATCTCTACATTTATTTTTTTGGATTCTTTATTGTCTGACACTGAAATACCTCAATCAACTATTGATCCACTATACTCTTACCACCATTCTCAATCATATACACAAACTCATCTCTAAACTTATGTATATAACTTTGGACTGGCCATGCTGCAGCATCTCCAAGACCACAAATAGTGTTACCTTCTATGTTTGTTGCTACTCTCACTAAAGTATCAATATCTTCAGGCTTTCCTTCACCAGCAACAATCCTGTGTAGCGTACGAGCCAACCAGCCAGTACCTTCTCTACACGGTGTACACTGACCACATGACTCTTCATAATAAAAATCTGCTAGCCTAGCCAATGTCTTGACCATACAGGTCGTTTCATCCAAAACAACAACTGCACCGGATCCAAGCATCGAACCAGCCTCAGCAATGGATTCATAATCCATAGTAACATTAAGCATCTCCTCACCTGTAAGAATTTTAGAAGAGCTTCCGCCTGGTATCACCGCCTTTAGCTTATGTCCATTACGAACACCACCGCACATTTCTAAGACATCTCTGAATGGAGTGCCTAGACCTATTTCCATGACTTTTTGATGCTTAACATGACCAGAAATACAAAAAAGTTTAGTACCACCACTTTTTTCAGTCCCAAGACTTTTGAACCATTCTCCACCATGCTGTAAAATTGCTGGTGCAGACGCATAAGTCTCTGTGTTGTTTATATTCGTAGGTCTTCCATAAAGACCTTTGAATGCAGGAAATGGTGGTTTAAATCTTGGACGGCCTTTTTTGCCCTCTAAAGAATTAAGCAACGCCGTCTCTTCTCCACATATATAAGCTCCAGCACCAACTGCTGAGTATAAGTCAAATGAAATACCAGAAGACTTAATATTTGAACCTAGCAACCCTGCTTGATAAGCCTCTATCAAGGCATCCTCAAACCTTGCAATAGGTTCGTAAAATTCTCCTCGCGTATAGTTATAACCTGCAGTAGCGCCAACTACATATCCAGCAATTGCCATACCCTCTATTAACTGATGAGGATTATTGCGCATTATTTCCCTATCTTTGCAAGTCCCAGGCTCACCTTCATCAGAATTACATACAACATATTTCTGCCCCGGTGTATTGCGTGGCATAAAGCTCCACTTAAGACCAGTAGGAAAACCAGCACCACCACGACCTCTAAGACCTGATATCTTGAGCTCTTCAATAATTTGCTCAGGTGGGATCTTTTCTGTCAAAATCTTATTCCAATAAGAATACCCACCCACCGATAAGTAAGACTCTAAGCTGTACGGCTTATCTAGATGCAGGGTACGAAAACAAACTTCATTTGCCATATATAACTACTCCAACGAATCAATTATTTGATTCACTTTTTCTATAGTTAGATTTTCATAAAAAATCTTATCAACCTCAAGCATAGGCGAGCCACAACAAGCCCCCTGGCATTCAACTTCTTTTAGAGTTATGCGACCATCTTTCGTAGTCTCTCCAGGTTTGATTCCTAGTTTTTTCTCAATATGCGCCAATATATCATACGCACCATTTAACATGCACGAAACATTCGTACATAAATTCAATTTATGTCTACCCACAGGCTTTAATTCATACATACAGTAAAATGTAGCGACTTCATAAACATCAACTTTACTAACTTGCAAGTACTCAGCAAGAGCAGTTTGCAAGTCATCAGTTAAATAACCACCATTTTGGTCTTGTAAAATATGCAACCCTTCTAAAATTGCAGATCTACGCTGATCTGCCGGGAACTTACTCAAAACTCTATCTATATCTTCTTTCGCTTGTGGCGATATCAAATCTACTAAAGACATCTTTTTCCTCTATCTATCTACATCACCAAACACAACATCTATTGTAGAGATAATCGCTGGAGTATCTGCCAACATATGCCCTGACAACAATTCATCCATAGCACTTATGTGAGTAAATCCTGGCGCTTTCATCTTAAGCCTATAAGGCTTATTCGCTCCATCAGACTTAATATACACACCGAACTCGCCTTTAGGATGCTCAGTACCAACATAAACCTCTCCCTCGGGAGTACAATAACCTTCAGAAAAAAGCTTAAAATGATGAATAAGCTCTTCCATATTATTTTTCATTGCATTTCTTTTCGGAGGCGCAACTTTGTGGTTATCTGAAAGAACTGATCCTGGATTAGCTCGCAACCAATCAACACATTGTTTGATTAACTTATTAGATTCACGCATCTCTGCCATTCTAACAAGATATCTATCATAACAATCACCATTAGCGCCAACAGGAATATCAAAATCAAGCTTGTCATATACTTCATAAGGCTGAGATTTTCTAAGATCCCAAGCAACACCACTCCCCCTCAACATAGGTCCAGTGAAACCAAGCTCAACCGCTCTTTCTGCTGTAACAACACCAATATCAACAGTTCTTTGTTTCCAAAGCCTGTTATCTGTTAAAAGCGTGTCTATCTCATCTAGAGATTTATCAAAATCAACAACAAAAGAATCTAAAAAGTCCAACATACTACCTTGTCTGTTAGCATTGATTTTTTTGGTTTTTCTTTTGCTTGTAAATCTAGTTTGCTTATATTGTGGCATTTGTGTTGGTAAATCTCTAGCAACACCTCCTGGTCTAAAATACGCAGCATGCATACGAGCACCAGAAACAGCTTCATAACAGTCAAACAAGTCTTCTCTAACCCTAAAGGCATATAGAAATACTGTCATAGCACCCAAGTCGATACCACACGCAGCAACCCAAAGCAAATGGTTAAGAATTCTTGTCATCTCGGCGAACATTACACGGATATACTGAGCTCTTTCAGGAACTTCAAGTTCTAAAAGCTTCTCGATCGCCATTACGTAAGCATGCTCATTACACATCATCGAAACATAATCTAGCCTATCCATATAACCAATACTCTGATTATATGGCTTAAACTCAGCAAGTTTCTCTGTCCCTCTATGAAGTAAGCCAACATGCGGATCAGCTCTAACGACTGTCTCTCCATCTAGCTCTAAAATAAGTCTTAGAACACCATGCGCAGCAGGATGGACTGGACCAAAATTTAGTGTATAGTTTTTATACTCTGCCATTGTTACAAACCCATAATTTTATTGATTGCGAATCACTCTTGGCGCATTGACCCTATCATCGATCTCTACAGGTTCATAAACAACCTTACCAAGATTTTCATCATAACGCATCTCCACATAACCTGTCTGAGGAAAATCTTTTCTCAGAGGGTGGCCTACAAATCCATAATCAGTAAGGACCCTACGTAAGTCTGGATGATTATTAAAATAAATCCCAAACATATCATAAACTTCTCTCTCAGCCCAATTAGCTGAAGGCCACAGATCCTCAACCGAATCAACCATAATAATTTGAGCATCTCTCAGCTTACATTTCACACGAACTCGAACATTATTAGCCATACTTAGCAACTGATAAACAATCTCGAATCTGTTATTAACATCAGCGGTCTTAAAGTCTTGCTGGCGCCCTCTCGAAAAACCTGTTTGAGAGACAACCTTACCTACCTGCCAGTCTGACTGACCATAAGTTAAATAATCAACTACCGTAATGTCAGTAAGTTGCTTAAAATGATACTCTTTCTTAAGCTTTTTTAGGACAAGATGTATATCACGCCGATCCTTTATAGAGACATTAATCTCTCCATAAGAAATACGACATTCAACACCAAAGCCGTTTAATATCTTTTCTACATTATTAAAATGATCTTGTAACTTAGCATTCACGATCACTTCCTCGCTATAGTGTCTTTTCTAATAATTTTATTCTGCAACTGTATAATCCCGTAAACTAAGGCTTCTGCAGTTGGAGGACAACCAGGAACATATATATCTACAGGAACAATCCTGTCACATCCTCTCACCACAGAGTAGGAATAATGATAGTACCCCCCACCATTTGCACACGAACCCATAGAGATTACCCACTTAGGATCCGGCATCTGATCATACACTTGACGTAGTGCCGGAGCCATCTTATTACAAAGTGTACCAGCAACGATAAGAACATCCGACTGCCTAGGAGAAGGCCTAAAAACAATACCAAACCTATCCAAATCATACCTAGCAGCACCAGCATGCATCATCTCAACCGCACAGCAAGCCAACCCTGTAGTTACAGGCCACAACGAGCCCGTACGCACCCAATTTATAAGCGCGTCAGCACTTGCAGTTATAAAACCTTTATTTTCGTTACCTATTCCCACTCCAGAGCTCCTCTCTTCCAGGCATATATTAAACCTAAAAATAGTACCACTAAAAATATAATCATCGCAAAGAAAGCGTGATCTGAAATAGCTGGCATTCCAGCACTAGCTCTCAAATTTATACCCCAAGGAATAATGAACGCTAACTCTAAATCAAACACTAAAAATAGTACCGCAATTAGATAAAAACGAACATCTAGCTTTTCCCTAGCGTCACCAAAAGTAGGAAAACCACACTCAAATGTTTCTCCTTTTGTTGCACTTGGGTTGTTAGCACCAACAATCATTGACAAAATCTTACCGATCATTGCAAATGCCACACCCAAACCAAAAGCTATTATGAGGAATATAAGTATAGGTGCAAATTGTGCGTAAATATTAGTATTCATAAGAAAGATTGATTTAAAATCACCAGTCTGACAATGATATCACAATTACATATCAATTACAAAAACCTAAAACATACATAGTAAACAAGGATGAAAGCCACAAAAATAACAATCTTCAAACCTACTTCTATTATCATAATTATAAATATTATTAGAAATCAACTCCTGAAGGCGTATCTTCACATTTAAAAATAACGTTGACTCAAGATAGACTGATGATAAAGATTTCTCTAAAACTTTGTCTATTAATACACTTATAAACATCTTAACTCTTGATATATCGTTTACACAAAAGATAGTGTTTTATTGATATAGACAATATATAAATTGCAATAACAGCCATACTTATGTCAAAATCTAAGTAAAGTAGGAAATTGATTATGAACAAAATGTCGGGAAATAGTTACAACCTGAAAGAGTTTGGTTTTAAAGTTACTCAACCACGTGTTGAAATACTTAAACTTTTTGAAGAAAATAAAGATAAACACCTTAGTCCTGATGATGTTTTTTCTAAGCTCAAATCTCAAGGAAGTAGTACGGGAATAGCTACAGTTTACAGAGTACTAAATCAGTTTGAATCAGCAGGAATAATAAACAAACTCAAACTCGACTCTGATCAAGTTATGTACGAACTAAATCAAGGAGATCACCACGATCATATCATATGTATTGAGTGCAATGAGATACAAGAATTTTATAATGAAAAAATAGAAAAGCTACAAAAGGAAGTTGTGAAATCAATGGGTGCAGAAATGGTAGATCACAGTTTAAACATCTATATCAAATGCTATAAAAACTGTAAAAATAAAAACAAACCATCACAATCTTAAAATAAAGCCTTATAGACTTTTTCAAATGCATAGTCAGCTGTTATCAAGCACCAACTTTTACCCCTAGAGCTATATCCTGAGTATTTAACATCCAAATCACCAAGTCCATTTAATAGTTCATTAAAGAATTGTGGTATCGTGTCCAACTTATCGCCAACCAAAGCAGTCAAAGAAAGATTTTTCTCGAATTCAAACTCATCTTCACACAAATCTATTAACTCATTATTTATAGACTGGTATGTAATAGTATTAGTATCATCAATTACAAGAATTAATTCCACATCTGTGAGATTAATAACATCAGGTGTGATGTCATACTTTCTTAAAACAGCCAGAACTTTATAAACTATATCTGATAAATCTAGACTCACCAAATTAACTTTGATTAGACTCTGCCCTCGCCTCTCAGCAATAGCTCTTACCCCCTTTGTTACAATGCCTTCATTATCGTTTGTAATATAAGTACCACCACTAGCTGGATCAAATGTCGACCCTACAAATACTTTAGTACCACTTCGCATAACCGGCCAAAGTGTATCAGGATGCAAAACTTTTGCTCCAAAACCTATAAGCTCTATAGCCTCTTCAAAATTTATCTGCTTTATTACTTGTGATTTAGGTATCAATCTTGGATCAGCTTGATGTATACCCGCCACATCAGTCCAAATGTAAAGCATATCTGCACTGACCGCCTCAGCAACCAATGCAGCAGAATAATCACTTCCTCCACGACCTAGCACTACGGTTTCACCATCTAAATTTGAACCTATAAAGCCACCCATAACGTATAGCTTTCGTGAATCAGAAAAATATTTCTTTACCTGAGACTTTATATCTTTTAACAAAGGTCTAGCCTTAATATAACTGCCGTCTGCTTTTATAATTTCTCTAGCATCGATGTGTGCTGAGCTTATACCCTGTTGTTTTAGAGCATGATCGAAAATATAAGCGGAAATCCTCTCACCAAAAGACAAAATTTGTGATTGTAACCGAAACTTTGATTTATTATCAAGGTATAATTCCTGACAAAGTTTTTCAAGCTCTCTAAACAATGATGCTATCTTCTCATTTCTTGTTTGCATAACACTTTGAACAATAGGGTCTACAATACAATACAAGTCTGCAAATATTTTTTTGTAAGTATAAACATCACTTTTTATAAGCTTTTCTAATAAGTTAGTAACTCCTGCTTGAGCACTGACAACAACAACTTTTATATCTTGATTATTTTTGACTATATCAACACATTTATATATTGATGCGACCGTTCCTACACTAGTTCCACCAAACTTAGCCACACCGATTTGATTTTTCATATATTTTTTTGCTAATTAATGTTGCTTTTCAATATAATGTAAATGATAATCATTATCAATATTAAATAGCAGAGATTAAAATATGAATTTACAACCTCAACAAGCCATGTTAAAAAATCAAACAATCTGGGAATCAAACGCAAGAAACTATCCAAGAAAAAATCCTTTAGTTATAAAAAAAGCACAAGGTATTTATCTAACAGATATTGAAAATAAGAACTACATAGACTGCCTAGCAGGTGCGGGCACTATTGCTCTTGGACACAATGATCCTGAAATTACAAATGCGATATCACAAACTCTGGATAAAGGAGTTCCAATACATACATTAGACTTGCTTACAGAAGAAAAACATAGCTTTATGGAAGAGCTACTAAATACTCTACCCCAGTCTTATCATGGCAAAACAAAAGTTCAATTTTGTAGCCCAAGTGGCTCTGATGCAGTTGAAGCAGCAATCAAACTGTGCAAAACAGCAACAGGTAGAGAGAATATAATTGCTTTTCATGGTGCCTATCATGGTATGACTCATGGAACACTTTCTCTTATGGGTAATTTAGAACCCAAACAAGATATTGCCGGACTTACTCCCTATGTACATTTCCTACCTTACCCTTATTCATATCGTTGCCCTTTTGGTCTAAAAGATGAACAAAGCATAGACATAAATATTCAAATGATCTCTCGCTTATTAAAAGATCCTGAAAGTGGTATAAAAAAACCAGCCGCAATCATACTGGAACCCGTCCAAGGTGAAGGAGGTGTAATCCCAGCTCCTGTAAAATGGTTAAAGGCAATAAGAGAGCTAACTAAAGAGCTAGATATACCTCTAATTGTTGATGAAGTTCAGTGTGGTATTGGCAGAACGGGATACTTATATGCTTTTGAAAAAGCCGGTATTGACCCAGATGTAATTGTTCTATCTAAAGCACTTGGTGGAGGGTTGCCAATATCTGTAATACTATACAAAAGTTATTTAGACACTTGGAAGCCTGGTGCTCATACAGGAACATTTCGTGGTAACGTGCTTGCAATGGTTGCAGGAAGCGTTGTTCTAAAAAGAGTAAATAATACTGCTTTCCTAGAACAAGTAAGTAAAAAAGGTAATTATCTACTCGACAAACTCCATAGCCTAAAAAACAAATATAACATTATTGGTGATGTTCGTGGTTCGGGCTTGATGATTGGTATGGAAATAGTTGATATATCTTCAAAGCCAGACTCAATCGGTAGCTTGCCTGCTGATGGAAAAAAAGCTCTAGCAATCAAAAAAACTTGTTTTGATATGGGATTGATAGTTGAGTTAGGGGGTCGCTTTGGAGGAACTATTAGACTATTACCTCCTTTAACAATAACTATTGAACAAATCAATGAAGTAGTTCAAATATTAGAAGACTCAATTAAGGAGAATATATGAGTCTAAATCTTGATAATTACTTTCTAAACAGCTCTATAGAAAGTACTAATGCATATAAACAAAGTATAAAAGATACGTTAGAAATAATCACAGCTAACTTAAAGAGCTCTAACATTTTTAGTGGGCAAGAGGCAAGACAATTAGAAGGTCTAACTACTCAATATAAGATAGATAAAGAACCTAAAAAGTTAGAGAATATAATCCAGAATCAGCTTAGCGAGTTTTTTAAACATTCGCTGAATGTTAATTCTCCAACTTCCATGGCTCATTTACATTGTCCTGTAATGTTACCCTCATTAGTTGCTGAAATATTTATCTCAGCTCTAAATCAATCTATGGATTCATGGGATCAAAGCCCTATCGCCACATATATTGAACAAGCTGTTATTAACTGGTTTAGCTCTTTAATTTACAAAAATAATCCATGCTCAGATGGTATATTTACAAGTGGTGGAACTCAGTCAAACCTAATGGGACTACTTTTAGCAAGAGATCATTATTGTGAAAATGTTCTAAATCATAAAATAGCAGATTTAGGTTTGCCAAATATTGCTAATAAATTTCGTATCTTATGCACAGAAAAAACGCACTTCTCTGTGCACAAATCTCTATCGATATTGGGATTAGGTAAAAACTCAATCGAACTAATAAAAACAGATGAGAATCTTAAATTAGATGTTAAAGATTTAGCCTCAAGAATAGACTCTCTGAAAGTACAAGACTTAATTCCGATATGTATAGTTACAACTATTGGAGATACTGACTTTGGCTGTATTGATAATATCAAGTCAATAGCAGAAATAGCAAATAAACATAACATCTGGCTTCATGCAGATGCCGCTGTTGGTGGAGCTCTAATTCTTTCAAATAAACACAAAGATCGACTAGTAGGTCTTGAACTTGTTGATTCTGTAACTATTGATTTTCATAAGCTATTTTTCCAACCTGTAAGTTGTGGGGCTTTTTTCTGTAAAGATAGACAAGCATTCAAGCTTCTAAGTTACCATGCTGACTACTTAAACCCTGATAAAGATGGCTTTGATAGTATAAATTTAGTAGATAAATCGATACAAACAACTCGTAGGTTTGATGCTCTAAAAATATTTATCTCATTGCAAAATAGTGGTACTGAATTATTTGCAAAATGGATTGATCATATTATTGAGATTACAAATATAACAATTACAACTATAGAAGAAGATAATAGCCTACAACTAGCCTTTGAAGAGCAACAACACTTAAGCAATCATCTAAATACAATTGTTTTTAGGTATTATGATAAAAATTTGAATTCTAACACTCTAAATTTGATTAATAGAGAGATTCATAAGCTTATATTTCATAGTGGCAAATTTGCTATAGCTCAAACAAAAATAAATAAGAATATTTACTTAAAAATCACCCTAGTTAATCCAATGATAACATCAGAGCTGATAAGTGCCTGTCTCAAGCAAATAAGACACTATGGCAACTTAGTCAAAAATCAAATAGAGGCAAGCCAACAATGAATAAGTACGCAAATAGAATAACTCTAAAAAATTTATTAAATTGTTACTACCGTGAATTTAACAATTATGAATTATCCCGAAACAATGATGGTGGTTATAGGTTCAATATCTTTTTGAAATCTATAGATTCTAGTTTTGAAACTAATGTAAAAATTTCTCCAATATTGAAATCACCAATATGGGAGTTACCATGCTATTTAGTAAAACAAGATGAAAAAATAAAGCTCGATCCTCTTGAGGCTGTATTTTTAATTAGCAAGGAGTTAGAAAGCTCTAATGTAATCGCCTTCGATGAGTTATTAGAGAGGATAACCAACTCCGCAACAAATATTGCTCAGATATTACATTACAGAAAACACAAAATTGATGATGCCTTTGGATATGAAAACTCATTTATCACAAATGAGCAAAACTTAATAAGAGGTCATAGATTACAACCAGATCCTAAGAGTAGAGAAGGCTTCTCTAAGGAAGAGTTCGTACAATATTCTCCAGAAACAAATGGCAAGTTTCAGCTTTATTATATGTATATAAGTAAAGATATTTTAGAATCACAATCATTACTTGAAAAAAATACAGATAAGATTTTTTCAGACTTCCTAAAAAATGAGAGTATATACTATAAATCTGATAAAGATTACCAATTATTTGCTGTACATCCTTGGCAAGCAAAATATTTGGCAAAACATGATGAAATTCAAAAGTATAAAGCTCAAAAAAAGATAATAGATATCGGCATAACAGGTCCTTGGTTTTATCCAACAACCTCTGTTAGAACTGTGTACTCTCCACAAGCCAACATTATGCTGAAATTCTCGCTAAATATCGCCATAACAAATTCAGTAAGAACGAATCTAGCCAAAGAATGTAACAGAAGTTTGACGGTTCATAAACTATATACAAATCATTTACAAACTATCTTAAATAATGAATTCCCATTCTTTAAGCTAATTACAGATCCAGCCTATTGTGCAATAAAAGTTAATAATAAAATTTTTGATCCAAGTATCTGCATTATACGCAATGCCAACTTTAATCCTCAAGATGATATTGCATGTATTGCAAGTCTAACTGAACCCAATCCATTTAATGAAGCTACGCGTATTGGCTCATTAATTCAGTACTTCAGCGTACACAATAATATCTCTACTTATGAAGCTACTATCTATTGGTTTGAGACTTACTTAACAGTGGCTATTACCCCTATACTATGGCTGTATTCAAAATATGGTATCGCTCTAGAAGCTCATCAACAAAACTTGCTAGTCAAACTAGAGCATGGACTACCAGTTGAAAGCTACTATCGTGATAGCCAAGGATATTATTATATAAAAGACTATCCAGAACTCAAAAAAGCTAGTTTTGGAGATATCAGTAGTCTATGTGAAGAATCTGAAGAGTTTATAGATCATCATTTTTGCTACTATTTCGTTGTGAATCAACTTTTTTCTGTAATAGAAGCCATTACAAATACTGGCTATATTAGCGAACAAGATTTAATAAAAATAACTATAGATTTCTTAGAGGGCTTCCTAGAAAAGTATAAAACCTGCGATAAATTTATCAAAAAGATTCTAAATATAGATCAATTACCTCTAAAGGCTAATCTACGCACAAGACTTAGTGGGCTTGATGAACTACAGGCTCCTTTAACTAATCAATCTATTTATGTAAATACAAATAATCCTTTTAAGGAGGTTATATGAAAATCTATGACATTATTGGCATAGGAATTGGTCCTTTTAATCTTGGACTAGCGGCATTATTAAACGATAAACCTATCAACTGCCTTTTCTTTGATAAAAAAGATAATTTCTCTTGGCACCCTGGGTTGATGATGAACTGGACAACATTACAAGTACCATTCTTAGCTGACTTAGTAACTATGACTGATCCAACTAGTGAGTTTACTTTTCTAAACTACTTACATCAAAAAAACCGTATGTATAAATTTTACTTCAAAGAAAATTTCTTTATACCTAGACAAGAGTATAACGACTATTGCTTGTGGGTATCACAAAAGTGTAATTCTTGTAAATTTGGCTATGAAGTTATAAATATAGAGCATCAAATAGATTCCCTGAACGAGGCTTGGTGCATTACAGTAAAAGATAAAGATAATCTAGAGCAACAATACTTAACAAAGAACATTGTACTTGGGTTGGGCACATCCGCATATTTGCCAAGTAAACTTCAGAATAAAGCGAACATTCACCATAGTAGTGAATATCTAAATATAAAAGATCTAGCTCTAAAAGATCAGCACATAACGCTGATAGGTTCTGGTCAAAGTGCTGGAGAGATATTTTTAGATTTGATGAAGTCAAAAGATGATTCTACAAAAATTAGCTGGCTAACTAGAAGTAAAGGCTTTTTCCCAATGGAGTACTCTAAACTTGGTCTAGAACACTTCTCACCTGATTATATTGAGTATTTTTATAACCTGCCTAATTTAGAAAAGCCTAAACTTCTAAGTGAACAAGATTTACTCTATAAAGGAATTAGTGCTAAAACAATATCAGATATCTATGATGTCCTTTATGAACAATCTATAGAAAATAAAAACAATGCTGAATTGATTGCAAACTGTGAATGCCTAAATGTTGATAACTCACAAGATAAACTTCTCTGCTCTTTTTATCATAGTCAGCAAAATCAAGAGTTCTCAATCGCAACAGATAGAGTTATTGCAGCAACCGGATATAAAGCAAATATAAATAATGTCCTCAAAAATATAGAAGCACTAATTCAACGAGATGATAGCAATAATCTCAAAATATCTCGTGATTATAAAATAATCACGCAAAATACGTCTTTAAACATTTTTGTACAAAATGCTGAGATCAACTCTCATGGTGTAGGTACTCCTGATTTAGGATTAGGGGGTTATAGAAATGCTGTGATAATAAATACCCTTCTCAACGAAGAGATATATAAAGTATCTTCTCGAACGATTTTCTCAACATTTGGTGTTCCAAGAAAATACTTAACACAAAGAGCAAATATTAAAGTCGCATAAATTACAGGAGACTATTTATATGAAAAATCAAACAAACTACTACAAGATAGCTAGCACAAGACTATTGGAAAAGATAATTTCAGAATTTAGTTATGAAGGAATTTTTCGCCCACTACAAAAAGATATAGATCAAGAAGTATATACCTTAGAGATAAACTCAGATCTATGTTACAAATTTAAGGCTGTACAAAGAATATACGGTAACTTAATTATTGAAAAGGACTCTGTAACAAGACATGAGAGCAATAGTATGGCGCCTGCTGATGATGCTATAAAACTTATCATTGATACACTACCTATAACAAATATTGATTCTGTCACAACGGCACACTTCATAAAAGAGCTAAATAATACGATATTTGCAGATATCGCTATCTTACAAAAAGACAATATCTCAGCAAAAGACATCTATAAACTTCCATACGCTTATATAGAAGGGAACATGACTGGTCATCCCTGGTTTGTGATTAATAAAGGTCGTATTGGCTTTAATGCATCAGACTATACAAACTACGCCCCAGAGATGCAAAAAATCATCAATTTAGTGTGGATCGCCGTAAGCAAAGATTTAGTAACGTTTTCATCTGTAACAACTACTAACTATCTACAAATTACCAATAAAGAAATCAACTCAGAAACTTTAGCTAGCTTCAATAAAACCATAAAAATGAATAACAAAGACCCTAGTGATTTTTATATTTTACCTGTTCATCCATGGCAGTGGAAAAATGCTGTAATGCAACAATTCACGAAATATATAGCTGATAAAGATATTATATTTCTTGGTAAGTCAACTGATCAGCATCTAGCTATGCAATCAATAAGAACTATGTCTAATATTTCTCATCCTGAAAAACATAGTATAAAACTACCTCTAAACATACTAAATACTGCGGTTTATAGAGGTCTACCCAAAGATCAAACAATTAATGCTCCAATGCTTACAGAATGGGTTAAGAATATAGTCCAAAAAGATGAGTTTTTAGCTAAATATAATTTCATACTTCTAGGAGAGTTAGCTAGTGCCTACTGCCATCATCCTTATCAGTCAGAAGTTCCTCAGGTACCATACTACTTTACAGAGCAGTTAGGTGCAGTCTGGAGAGAAAGTATTCACACTAGACTTAAAAGTAGTGAACAGGCTATAACAATGGCTGCTTTAACTTATGTTGATGCTAATGATAAAAGTATCATTTGCGAAATGATCAAAGAATCATCTTTAGATATTGATAAATGGCTAGAAATGTTTTTTGAAAATACTGTCCCTGCCCTACTACATTTCTTATACAAATATGGCATGGTTTTCTCTCCTCATGGAGAAAATAGCATATTAATCATAGCGAATAATCTCCCTGTTGGTCTGGCTATGAAAGATTTTGTCGATGATATAAATATATGCAAAAATCCTGTTGATGAACTAAGATCGCTTCCACAACAGGTAAAAGACGCCATTCCTCAAGTTGAAGATGATTATCTTCTGCAATTTATTCATACAGGATTATTTGTTGTTCACTATAGATATATCTCTTCGATACTAGCAGACAAACTAAACTACCCCGAACTTTACTTCTATCAAAAATTAGATGAATGTATACAAAAATATCAGACAAGCAATCCTGAGCTAAAATCTCGTTTTGAACGTTTTGATCTATATAAACCAACTTTTACAAAACTATGTCTGAATAGGCTAAGAATTTTTGAAGTTGGATATAGTGATTATTCAGCAAGACCTAAGGTAATATCTACAGGTCAACTTGATAATCCTCTTTATCTTGCCCAAAGCACTAAAAATGTAGATAAATATTTATTCAAGCATAATAGAGTATCTTTTAGAGTATTTGACTTAGAACATGATTTAGATACTATTCACTCATGGATGAATAAACCTCACGTAGCAAAATTCTGGAGCTTGAATAAATCAAAGTCAGAGCTAAAAAAACATTTTTGCAATATGCTTTCAAAGCCTAACCAAAAATTACTTATATTATCGATAGATAACTCAGAAATCGCCTATGCTGAAATTTATAACACACAGACTGATCGTATCGCTAATTACTTCTCTGCTGATGATAATGAATATGGATGGCACCTACTAATTGGCCCTGAAGAAGCTATAGGTAAAGGATATTCTAAATTACTTGTAGAAGCTCTTAGCAAATATTGCTTTGATATGCTTAGTGCTAATAATGTTATCTTTGAACCTGATGTCAGAGTGATCCCTTTTCAAAAAATCGCTCCTAAAATCGGATATTCAAATCTTGGTGAGATAGCCTTACCTGAAAAACAAGCATATCTATTTAGTTGTTCAAAGAGCTCTTTTATAGAGGGTGAAACATTATGATAGACTGTGATATTTCAAAATGGCCAATAGTTAAAATGCATTTTGGTAGCTCCCCAAGCTACAAAGATGTACTTAGCTGGTTAGACAAATGCTCTCAAATACTAAAGAAACAACAAAAATTCTTAGTAATTAGTACTTTTTCTGAACAGTATCAGTTTGAGCATAAAGCACGATTAAAACAAGCAAAATGGTTTAAAGAGTCTAAACCTGAGCTTGCTAAATGGTGTCTAGGTATGATTCGTGTCACAAATGATCCTATTATGATCAAAAAGATTAATGCTCCAGCAATGGCTAAGGGTATGCCTTTTAGCTGTATTGCTGTTGATAATACATGCTCAGCATGGGAAAAAGCTCAACAAATTCTAATTGAAGATAACTTGATATGAAAAAACAACTTGATATAACCATTCTTTATTTAGCACAAGCTATATCACTATATTTCTGTACTTTTGGATTACCAACGATTCTACGCTCTGAAGGAGTCTCTTTAGAAAAAATAGGCCTTTTTAGTATCTTACTATTACCATGGGTTATCAAATTCCTATGGGCTCCTTATGTAGATAGGTTATATATCAAGAAAATAGGCCGAAGAAAAAGCTGGTTTATTGTAATGCAATTTTTAACCATAAGTCTATTTTTAATATTCTCTATTTACACTCCAAAAGACTATACCAACTATATTTTCTTATTTGCGTTTTTATTGTCCTCCATTGCAGCAACTCAAGATATAGCAATTGATGGATTTTCAATAGAACAAACAAAAGCTAAAAGCTTACAGTGGAGCAACTTTTGTAGAGTAATTGGCACTACTCTAGGTAGCATGATTGGTGGAGCATCTCTAATTGCGCTATACAAAATTTTAGGCTGGCATCAAATTACTCTATATATGACTTTGATAAGTTTATGCATTTGCGCCTATATGTTTCTTATAAATGAAAATCATCAAAACGAAGAATACCGGCACCACATACCATCTCTAAAGTCTTTCTTTAGTAGAAATGAAACCAGAATATTGTTACTTATGTGTTTGAGCTACAGAGCCTGTGAAGGTTTGGTTATGGGAATGCAATCATCATTTTTGGTAGATTCTCACATTCCGCTAACAACGATAGGCATAGTTATGGGAACTGGTAGTGCATTAATAGGTGTTTGTGGTGCAGCTGTTATTAGTTATCTCTTCAACTTTTATAAAGAAACTATTCTTTTGACAATATTGGCAGTAATCAGAGGCTTTTGCTATTTCTCTCTAGGATTTATAAGTTTTTATGGCATTGATAATCAAATATTTATCTTTGGAATTGTATTATTAAATATGGCTTCTCGACTTATGGAGATGATAGTTCTATATACTATATTCATGAAATTTAGCTCAAAAGATCAAGCAGGCACTGACTTTACGGTTTTGGTATGTGCTGAACTTCTAATCTATATACTAGGAATGTCACTTAGTGGTTTCTTAGCTGCGAATATTGGTTACTCAATGCTTTTCACACTAGGTGGTATTATTTCCATACCAGGGTATTTGATAGCATTACTATTATTACAAAAATTATTCCCTAGCGAGAGTGCTAAGCCTATTATATTGAATAGATAAGCTAATTTATTCATTTGCCATAAATGATATTGATTATCATTATCATAGTGATATTATCTAAGTTCTAATTTGTTACTTCCAATGCAATAACATTATCATGAATTCTAAAATTACAGCTCCTATAGTTATATATATACTTATTTTATTATCTTACAGCACATCTTTCTCAAACACTAATGGTCAAGAGCTTAGCTTAAATGAAGAAGCTATCATTGAACTACAGCAGCAGATACGTAAATTACAAGCGGATATTATTGATATGGAAGAAAGCTCGCAAAATGCTAACCAATTAACGACATACGAATCAAGAATAACGAAGCAAGATCCTAATGATATAAATTTGGTATTTGGAGATAGTGCAAATGCTTACGAAATTAGCACTAGTATAAATTCAAATAACTCAATCATCGATTTAAGAAATAGTCCAGTTGGTGGTATTTTTGGTCACAATGGTGCTATCAACGTTGGAGATGCTCCTGCTATCACAACAAGAGGACAAGTAACATTTTTAGGAGCCTACTCAGGTAATAACAGTATACCTATAGGAATGATATCAGGCAGTCTATTCTCATCTACGGTAATCGGACAACGCAACAAATTTAATGACTATGCTATATTTTTAGGTGGAAAAATAGAAGTCGATGCTCAAGTATGGTCTGGTAGTGAAGGAATCTCAAATGGTTACACTCTCTCTGGCAATGGTCAAAATATTTCTTTAACATCCTCCACACTATATTTTTTAGCCAATGTCGGACACTACGTTACTGCTCAGTTTGATATCAGTACCAGTGAGCTTAACAATTTTGGTTTAGGTAATGCTTTTGTTATATTTGGTAACCTAGATACATCGCCACTATTTGTAACTGCTGGAAGAAGTAGGCTTTCTGTGGGTGCTTTTGGAGGTGGTGGCCCATGGACTGGTGGTATAACAGGATTTCTGGCACCGGGTAGAACAACGAATATATCATTAAATTATAAAGATGACATTCTAAATGCTAATATAGCAGTCTTTGGATCTGATGATAATCGTATAAATTTTTCAACTGGACTATTCTATGCTGAGCGTTGGACTGAGAGCCTAGCTGTTGGCTTTAATACAGGTTATGTCTTTAATATTGCTGGAGCTGGTAATGCTTCTTTTAGCAAGTTTCTGGAGAATCAAAACTCTTCAAAAGATAATATTGGCAGCTTCAACATTAATGGTAACCTTACTTACACCATAGGCGGCGGTTTTTTAAACCTAGGAACAGGTTGGGCAAGTACTACAAATAGAAAAGACTTTAACGGTAGTAATCAAAATGTCTTAGCTGGAGGTTGGTATGCTGCAGCAAACTATTCATTACAACTTGGCGGTAGAAACACAAACTTTGGCGTATCATATGGGCAAACATATAATTCTGCTAATATACCGATGTCATTACCAGCATCTCCACTGTTATTTGGCCAATCTCCATCTGGAATCAAAAATCAGCTAATTTTATCAACTCAACGTGCATATTTTGACAACAATGTCTTAATAGGCCCAGAGTATTCATATCAAAAGTTATATAACAATAAACATATGAATACTTTCACTATAGACATTGCTGTATACATGTAGTTACTAAGTTAACACTAAGCTAAAGTATTACTATTATTTAGTTTATTTTTTGTAGACATGAGAAAACTTAGTCTGGTTTTTTGGACGTTAACCACTTCCTTAACTGAATTATGTTATGCCGATGCAAGATCACAAATTATTATAGAGAATAACTGTTCAGCCCCAATATCATTCAGTATATCTCCAGGAAATAGCACTGGAAACGCCATAAATAACCAAGTATTAGATACAAATCAGTATATCAATGTTGGACAGTATACCAATGATAAATTTGTAGATTACAACTCAGCTATAGATATAAATTTCCATTCTGAGAATTTACAATATAATGGTTCAATACAATATAATCTAAAAAATGGTTGGACTATTAATAGTGCAAATTTTGATAATTTGAATGGTGATATAGCTATAGAGCATCAAAATAATGATTTTGACTATAGTTGGCATAGCTACACAACAACACTAAAATATCGTATACCTATATTTACAATTTCCGCATGTCCAAAATTCACAAGTCCACAAAATTCAAAACTCAAAGACATAGAAAGAATACTTATATTTGGAGATAGTCTAAGCGATACAGGCAACTTATATGGTTATACAAATGGAATTATCCCAAGATCAACTCCTTATTATAGAGGTATGTTTTCTAATGGCTCAGTTTGGACAACGATGTTAAGTGGAACTCTAGAAAATAAAATCCCAATCAGTAATTATGCTGTTGGAGGAGCTACCGCTGTCTTTGAGCCATCTTGGACAGATCTTGGCCTACCCTATACAATAGGTACTGAGCTTCAAGCATATTCTCTAGATGACGGGGCTCACGATACCGCTAAAAATCTAGCAATATTTTTTATTGGTGCAAATGACTATCTAACAATATCAGCCAATCAAGACCCTAACTCTCTCAAGAATATTGCTACCGAGGTTACTGACAAGATTATAGCAGCTATCAAAACTGTGAATGCACAAAAAACTCTAGTTATTGGACTGCCTAATCTGGGATTGACACCAGAGTCAAAAAATATAGGTAACCAAAACCTCTTAAAAGAAGTATCTTCGCTACATAACCAAATTCTAAAACAGTTTGCTGAAAATCAGACTAATATAGAGTTTGTAGATATGAATCCAATATTCGAGATGCTTGTTAATGATACTGATAATTTCAACAAAAAATATCACACTTCGATAAACCCAAACAAAACCAACCAAAGTTGTTGGAGTGGTGGTTATTTCTCTTATAATCCAGATGGTCAAAATCCAAAAGATTTTTATGAAAACCTATTAAGAAGCAACTCCAAGCCTGTTCTACTTCAAGAATCTGAGAATATTTCATCAGGAGAGCTAGATATGAGTAAAATTCCTCTGACTCCAGATATTACTAGTGCAATTTTAGCTGCTGAAACCGGTAAATTATGTGATAATCCTCAAGAATATATATTCTGGGATGGTGTCCATCCAACCTATCAAGTGCATAAAGCGCTATTTGAATATATCGCTAACGAGTATTTAGGAATAAATATATAGATAGAAGACTTAATCGAAATAGCCACCAGCGACAAAACGATCAATAAAATGTTGGCTAAAGTGCATTTTATTCAATTTAACATTTTCCAAAAGTTGTTGGTATTGGCCTGACTTAAAAATATAATCAAGGACATAAAAAACATTTCCCTTACCAACTACCTTTTCAACCTTTTCTTCAAACTTAGAAAAGTCGGTTTTCTCATCAATATAATCATCTAATAAAGAACAAAGCTTATCTATAGTTTTCTCATCAGCTCTGTCAAAGTATTTTGCAACCTCATAATGAAACTCATACTTACTATCATGAAAAAATGGGTATACATTTCCTTTCCAAGCAACTTTATAACTATCATCAACATAGTCACTACTCAAAACATTTAGCTTCATAAGATGATAGTAAAATTTATTTGTATTCATTTGATTTTCCTATTTTATTTATTAAGCTCTTCTTGAACTATTTGGTTAACTTGCTTAGGATTTGCCTTGCCTTTACTAGCTTTCATAGCCTGACCTACGAAAAAGCCCATAAGCTTAGTTTTACCAGCTTTAAAGTCAGCAGCTTGTTGAGGGTTCGCAGCAATTATACCTTGAACTAGCTCTCTTATTGCACCCTCATCTGATACTTGTTTCAAACCTAGTTTCTCGATAATATTAGCAACAGATGTAGCTGACTCAATATATTCTGCTATGACTTTCTTAGCATTCGCTTGTGAGATAACATCTTTTTGGACATTATCAATAATCTCTAATAGAATCTCAGCAGGGATTATATCTGCTGAAAACTCTTTTTCCGCTCTATTAAGAGTTGATATTAGATCAACTGTTATCCAGTTATACGCTGGCTTATAACCTATCACAGTCGCTACCTGATCATAGTAATCTGCTATCTCAAGATTTGATAATAAAAACTCAACTTCTTGATCAGCTAAATGCTCACGATAGGCTGCTTCACGCTCTTCTGGCTTGAGTGGCATCTGCTTTTTGATACTTTCGATATATTCATCAGTTATTACCAACGGTAATAAATCTGGATCTGGGAAATAACGATAATCAAAAGCATCCTCTTTTGCACGCATTGAACGTGTTTCATTTGCATCAGCATCATATAGACGAGTTTCTTGAACAACTTCTCCTCCAGACTCTAGCACAGCTATTTGACGAGCATATTCATACTCAATCGCTTTATCAATAAATCTAAAAGAGTTTATGTTTTTAAGTTCTGCACGAGTACCAAACTTATCTTGGCCTTGTGGCCTAATTGACAAGTTGACATCACATCTAAACGAGCCTTCTTGCATATTACCATCACATATACCCAAATGTTTGACTAGCTGATGAAGCTTCTTAAGATAAGAAACCACCTCTTCAGATGACCTAAAATCAGGATATGTAACTATTTCTAAAAGTGGTGTACCTGCACGGTTATAATCTAATCCTGTCTCGCCAGCTACATAACCATGAACTGATTTCCCAGCATCTTCTTCTAGATGAGCTCGCTCAATTCTGATAGTTTTGGTTCCATTAGAAGTTTCAATCTCTAGATTACCCTCTTGTACTATTGGATTATGAGATTGACTAATCTGGTAGCCTTTTGGTAAATCTGGATAAAAGTAATTCTTACGTGCGAAGAAACTATCCTTTGATATTTTAGCATCTACAGCTAAACCAAATATAACAGCCTTACGAATAGCTTCTTTATTTACTACAGGCAAAGTTCCTGGCAAACCTAAATCTAAAAATGCAGCCTGAGTATTTTGATGCTGCCCATATTTTGTTGCAGAAGTCGAAAACAGCTTAGATTTAGTACTTAACTGAATATGGACCTCTAGCCCTATCACCATTTCCCAATTCACTATTAAATCCTCGCTTGTTCTAAAATAAATTCTTCAATACCATAACTATTTTGATATTGTGTGACCATTTGTGTCAAAACATTATCATTAAATGCTTTAGCCATGAACTGACCACCAACAGGTAAATCATTAGCAAAACCAATCGGAAAAGCTATTGCTGGTAGACCTGATATATTAGCTGGTATAGTATAAATATCTGATAGATATGCCGAAACAGGATCTAACTTATCGCCTTTTTTGAAAGCTTCACTTGGAGCTGCAGGCATGAATATAACATCAACTTGCTCAAATATTTGATTAATTTGATCAGTCATTACCTTACGTAGCTGCTGAGCCTTATTATAATAAGAGTCATACTGACTTGATGCTAACACATAGTTACCTATCATAATTCTACGCTTAACCTCTTCACCAAAACCATCAGTACGAGATTTTCTGTATAATTCATCTAAGTCTCTAGCTTCTGGATTACGGTAGCCATATCTAATACCATCATATCTAGCTAGGTTAGCAGCTGCTTCTGCTGGTGTTATGATATAGTAAGTTGAAAGAGCCTCTTTTAAGTCAGGGATCTTAACTGACTTTATTTCGGCTCCTAGCTTTTTGAAATTATCAAGAGTTTTTGACACAGCTTCTTGTATTTGTGCTGGCAGGTCTTTGATCAAACTTTCATCAACACCAATTACTTTACCTGCGATATCTTTCTCTAAATCTTGTGTAAAATGATTTTCTTTTACACCAACACAGGTAGAATCATACTGACACTCTCCAGAGATAGTATCCAACATAATAGCTACATCTTCTGCATAATGTCCAAAAATACCTGCTTGATCAAAAGATGATGCAAAAGCTACCATACCAAATCTTGAAGTACTTCCATAAGTTGGCTTCATAGCTGTTAGACCACAAAAACTCGCAGGCTGTCTCACAGATCCACCAGTATCTGAACCTGTACTAACAGGAACAAATCCTGCAGCTACCGCAGCTGCTGAACCACCTGAAGATCCACCTGGTACTCTCTCCAAGTCCCAAGGATTACTAACAGCTCCATAATAGCTATGCTCATTAGTTGAGCCCATAGCGAACTCATCCATATTTAACTTACCAAGAGTTACCATACCTTGATCTTTACAGTTTTTTGTAACTGTTGAATGATATGGAGCTACGAAGTTATCTAACATCTTAGAAGCTGCTGTTGTTTTGATACCTTTTGTACAAAAAAGATCTTTATGCAAAATAGGTATACCAGTCAACAAACTTTGCTTACCTGCAGAAATAATAGCATCAGCATTTTCTGCTTCTTTTAGTGCCTCTGCTTCACATATTGTAATTACAGAGTTTATGGTTTTATCTTGGTCTTTTATTTTTGCTAGATATTGCTTAGTCAGCTCAACTGTTGTGACTTCACCACTATCTAACCTTGCTCTCAATTTTTTAATATATGACATTGCTCACCCTATTTAACAACCTGTGGCACCATAAAATAATCATCAACTACTTCACAAGCAAATTTATCAAAACTTGCTCGATTATCTTGATCTTGAGGAATATCTTCACGAAATTTAAAATCAACACTAATTGGAGAAACCATCGGCGTAACTCCATTAGCATCAAAATTCTTGACGGCATCAAGAATCTCACAAATATTGGTAAGATCTTGAGTATATTGCTCTAACTGCTGCTCATTCAAATCAAAACAAGATAGCTTAGCAATATGTTTTACTAGTTTTTTATCCATTTAAACACCTAAATAAATCATTAGAAACAAATACTCCTAAATTATAGAATACTCATAATGATAAAGAAAGATATACGACTACTATTTTATATTAGATGGTTGGTTCTGAATTTGTTCTTTTATCGTTGCTGGCTTGAGCACCGGTTCACTTTTTTTGACACCTATATGTAGCTGACTACTGTTTAGATTTATAGGGAAACCATTATATCTACGCCATAACTCATAACCCAGACTAACATCATTAAGCAATACCCAACCATGTACTTTGGTACCTAACCTTAATACATCTGGCGATGGCCAATCTCTACTTCCGCTTTGCTTAACAAATATTTTAAACTGTCCTTGAGCATTATTTTGAGGAGAAATGAATATAACCTCTCCTTCAAAAGTACCTATAGCGACTTGTGGCCAACCACTAAACTGAACTGCTGGCCACCCCTCAAATTGTAGCATTACCTTATCACCAACTTTGACAAGAGGAACATCCATACTGTTGATCCACAACTCAACTATTCTAGACTTACTCTCTGGCACAATTGTCGCTAGCACATCAGTATCTTTTACAATCACTCCACCCATACCATGGATACGATCCATTATTACCCCATCAGTAGGCGCTTTAACTAATCGACTTTGTTGACGAGCTATCTGGACCTTAACTTTTGCTAGATCCACATTAAGCTTTGATAATTCTTGTGTGTAATTAACCATCTCCATCTGAGCTTGCTCATATATCCTCTGAGTACTCGCTCCTTTATCTATTAGATACTTATGTCTTTCGATATTGTTTTGAGTATTTTTAATAGCCAGCTTAACAGATTTAACACCTAACTCTATCGCTGCTTTTTCTTCTTCTAAGCGTGAGACAACCTCAGGATCAAGATCTAGTACCTCAACAATAGGATCTCCTTTTTTAACAGCATCGCCCTCAAACACATACCATTTGCCTAACCTACCACCTATTGGAGCAGAAATATTTTGTTGACGTTCAGACGGTGATAAGGTTGTCACATCTCCATAACCATCAACAGTTTGCTGCCAAGGAATAATAGCCAAGATAACACCAACTGCTATGATACTTAATAAAACTAAAAATATAATCTTTTTAAAACTAGGATCTTTCCTAAGCATTTCAGATGATTTTAACTGCATAATAAGTCACCTACTGAATAGATATAATTAAGGTTGGTAACGCTATTTTACGAAGTATGTTCGTAATCGCCATATCACCGTTTCTATTTGTTAAACCATACGAATCAACCAATATCAACAATTTAGGCTGCTTCAAAATGGCTCTTATCAAGTTCATTTTCAATACTACTAAGGTATTAAATTCTAGATTATATTTTATAGTCTGAGAATCAATTTCCATTTCAAAATATTTCTCGAGAAACTTCACATCAAAAGCATCAAGAAGTTCGCTTAGATAGCTCAGTCTCTCTTGAGAAAAGTCACTTTCGCAGAGATTATCTAATACTGTACCGGCAATAATTTCAATACCGCTAGCTATATGAATTTTTTTAGCTACTTCTTTTTTACTATAGTTATTCAAACAAATACTATTAAGCTTTATCACTCCCAAAGAATCATCGTCAAAGAATGAATCTAGTATTTTTTGAGCACCACCTACTGATAAACATAGCTGGTGAAAGTTGTCTTTTTCATAATCAAGATAATATCTTTGATCGTCAGAGACACTGATATCAATCGATGAAATTGTATTAACTATACTAGCTTCTTTGTGTTGTATACTCTCTTTTTGTCCTTCAGAAATCTCAAGTAGATCTAATATTTTACGTACAGCTACCATGAAGCCATAACAATCATAGAGATATTGACTAAATTTCAATAACCCCAGTAGAACTATATTTACCAATATTTCTGCAGCGATTAATTGACCAATAGATAGCTGACCGTTTATGATTAGGTAACTACCAATACCCAACAGCAATATATTTATGAAGATGTACGTTAAGCCTATATAGATATGCTGTCTAAGAACCACACCAAAAAAACTTGATCTAGCTTCGATATAGCCACATAACTTAGCATCTACTTTGTTTATAGAATTTTCTAAAGGACGCTGCTTGAATGACAGAAACTCAGCCGTCTTCTCTTCCAAAGAGTCAACTATACTATATATTTTGCTAGACTCTCTCACTCCCGCATTATAGCCAGCCCTCATAGGAACAAAAATGGATAATACAATACAGGTAATAAGCAAAATATCAAATACCAAAAATAGCGGATGATAAAATGCTAAAACAATCACACAAAAAAGAGTTTGCAGAAATATATCAAGAAGTATTATAAATATAACTGATACGGATTTTTGCAAGAACTTGAGTTCAAACGCTCTATTAATCTTTTCCCGAACATTTATCTTATCTAACTTGTTAAAATCAACTCTATAAATAGCTGTCATCACGCGTAAGACAACATCTACGAAGACTTTTCTTTGGATATCTTCAACAAGTTTTAACTGTAAAATTCTCACAAAAAAAGCTGCTGTTAGTAAAATAAATAAAATAGTAATAAGTGATATAACAGGTCTAATAGACAAACTGACACCAACAAGATTAACTAGTGTCTGAACTGATACAGGTATTGTCAGCGATAAAAAACCTAGTAATAAACTATATATTATGAGTATATAGACAGTATGCTTAGGAATTTTTAAAACCGTTTTAATTTGTTTATACAACATAATAAGTAGAGTACAACATCAAGGTGAATATACTACTTTAGTATAATATTGTTTTAAATAATGTCTATACTGGGATATTAATTTTATGTAATGATACTACTTGGATATATTTATAGTTAAGAGACGATTAGAAAAGTGTTATAGATTATCCTTAACTTTTGATTGATCTTTCAAATACACTATCAATTTCTTTTAGATAAGTCTTTTTGATACCCTCGAAGTCCATTTCTGGAACATTTAGGATAATGTTGTGTTCATCTTGCATTACTTTCTGCAAGTTTTTAGAGAATGATTCTCCTTGTTTAAGATCAAAAGCAACCTGTTGAACAATCTTGTAGCAATCTTCACGCATAAATGGTGTGTTTGCTACTAGGAAGTGTAGATAGAAACTTGATAAGTATGCGCTTGTGCTTCTAACTCTATCCTCGATGATATCTTTTTGAACCACAAGGTTATCAATAGTGTTTTTCATTCTACGCAAAGCATAAACCATAATACCAAAGTTATCTGGTAAGTAAAAACGCTCAGCTGAAGAGTGAGAGATATCTCTTTCATGCCATAATACACAGTTCTCTAATGCAACAGATACATGTGATCTTAACATTCTTGCCATACCCGTTAGATTTTCTGTAGAGATAGGGTTCTTCTTATGTGGCATAGTTGAAGAGCCTTTTTGACCTTTAGAGAAACCTTCATACACTTCAAAAACATCACTTCTGTGTAAATGTCTAATCTCAACCGCCAATCTCTCAATAGCAGAAGCAATAAGCCCATGAATAGAAATTAATTTAGCGATTCTATCTCTTGGGATAACTTGAGTAGAAACTTCTTCAACTGGTAGACCTAAGATATCTGCAGCCTTTTTCTCATCTTCTGTAGTTAAAATACAGTAGTTACCTACCGCACCTGAGAACTGCACTGTCAAACCATCTTTTTGGAAGTCTTTAAGGTCTTTTAGTCTACGTTTAAACTCAACATAAGCACCTAAAAACTTCTGACCGAAGCTCATAGGCTCTGCAAACATACCATGACTTCTACCCATAGTAATGATTTCTTTTGTTTCTTGAGCCTTTGCTAGTAACGAATCACACAATGCTTCTAGATCTCTAACAACGTAGTCCATAGACTCACGAATCTGCAAGCTAAGTGCTGAGTCAATAATATCTGAAGATGTAACACCAAAATGAAAAAACTTACCAGTCTCAGCAGTGAACTGCTCAGCAATAGAAGTACAAAAAGCTATAATATCATGCTTAGTAACTTTCTCGATCTCATCAACCCTGTCAGGTCTAATTTCTGCTTTAGCACGAATCTCTGCTGCAGTGCCTTTAGGCACCATTTTGTCTTCCAAAGCTTCAAGAATTGCCAACTCAACCTCAAGCATTTTTGCATACTTATTTTCATCTGCCCAAATCTTTGAGATTTCTGCTACATCATACCTTTTTATCATTTTACTACCCTATTTGACAAACATGTATAAGCACTCTGATCAGCTCGGACTCAAAACTAAATACTAAAACTCAGAAGACACTGTATACAATGATTTACTTGATTGAACATAAATATATCTTAATTTTCTCAAATAGAACTATATTGTCAACATTTTTATAAATATTACTCTTCGACGATTTTACTAATTTTTTTCAACTCATTTGCTATAATATTATCTTAAAGATTATGATTAAAAATACCTATTGTATTCAATATACAAATCAAAATGGATTGCCTAGCAAAAGGAGATAGCATGAAAAAGCTTATATTATCATCAGTCGCAATTATGACTCTAGCATCTACAGGCTATAGCTCAGAGCTAAAAGGTAGTGACTACATTTCAACAGATGTTGGTACAACATATAATTTCCAACGTATTGAAGCCAATGATGAAGATAATTTTCTAGTTCAAACAAAAATAGAAAGCTGTAACAATGATAAAACATCATGCAAATATGTCAGCGAAATTAAAGATCCTTCTGGAAAAGAAATAACTCAATCAAAATATGAGTATAGTTATACCGTAAAAAACAATGGTGACGTCTATATTCAGCATCCTAATACTGACAAAGAAACTCTGCTTTTACCAGCCAATATAAAGTTCAACAAGCTTAGAAAAGAAAATATAACTATAGGCAATAGCCAGTTCTCAAATACTTATGAATTTAAAAAAGAAATTCCTAAACTGACTGTTAACGGTAAAGACTATGAGAACTGTATAGAATTAGAAGCTAACTCAGTTGTCACATACAAAAAACAAGTTGAAAAAACTCAAAGCTTAGAAACCTATTGTAAAGGAGTTGGGCTTGTCAAAGAAAACTTGAAAGAAACTCTTAACTCAGAGGCTCCTATAATCTATAAGAATGTTCTTATGTCTATCACAAAATAAAACTTATGAAAAAAGTAACCTTTGCTTTAATTTCAATAATATTATTATCCGGCTGTTCTACAACTATAATTAACGGTAGTGATTACATATCTATGCAACCCGATACTCAGTACCACTACAAAAGAACTGCACTAAAAGCAGATAAGTCTATTTTTATTGATGTCGATATTGAATATTGCAACAGCAATAACTCAGAATGCCAGTATTTAGTAACTGTTAAGAATGACAAAAACAAAATCATAGATAAATACTATGAAACATATTATGTCGACTTCTTTGGCAATGTATATTTAACAGATGATGTATATCCTAATGACACCCTCCTCCTACCTGCAAGAATTAATTTAGATCAAGAAATTATTTTACATAACGATAATAATAATGGTGCTTCACAGGAGAAATTACTTGCTTATAAGCTCATACCTGAAATACATATAGGTAATCATAAATATGAAAACTGTGTAAACATCCTGTTTGAAACAACCGCTCCAACTAAAACTGTAGATCTGAAGCTAGTAACTGATGAGATAACTTGCAAAGGTATTGGCTCAGTCCAAAAAGAAATGCAAATGTCATATAGACCTAAATATGCTAATGCTAGTGCTGAAGAAATAAATGATAGCGTGGTGAAATTTGCAGCGACCAAAAGTATCCGCAAAGATATGGCACCAGTAGGATTCCTCAAACCCTTTGGACAAAGACGTCTAAAACCTGATGATGAAGGTTTTATTCTTATAGGTAGATATCTAGACACTCTGGAGTATATTACTTACAATCAAACCAGTCCGGCAGATGTAAACTTAAACCCTGACTACGACTATTATCATAGATATTTCATGCCTAAATGTTCTGAATGCTAAATTTTAGCTAATATTCAATAATGACTAGCTTACAGCTCTCTTTTTCAGATAGTTGTATAAACTCCAACAACTAATAGCAACCCATGAAGTCTCAATAATAAATGACGGTAGATTCCAGTAATACATCAGTGAGAATAGCACTCCTAGAGAGCCTATTATATTTAAAAGTAAGTAACTTAAATCACTAGATTTGACACGATTTGTTTGTAATAGGAAGAAGGCGATTATCACGAGGATATCTCCACCAACTCCTAGAGTGTTCGCTAACACACTATCTCCTTATTTTTAGCTTAAAAGTTAATAATTCAAATGAATATCCAAACAAATTACCAACTAACGCTTAGATATTTTTAAAAAAGATACTAGAATAGCCTCAACATTACAACATTATCGTAAATAAATATAATTAGTAACCAAACTCTATAGTATATGAGCGAGAAAAAGCCTGTTTAGACTCTATCTCAATATTACCTATACGATACTCAATATCAACATCCATACCTAGTGTATCACTTCTACCACACCACGGCTCAATACATACGTAGGGTGCATTAGCCTTAGGTTTTGACCATAAACCAAGATATTCAAAGCCATCAAAAGTAACTTCAATATAACGCTCTGAACCTTTCTCAGCTAATCTGACTCGTTTATCTGTGAAACCACTATACACAAGAGCATCATTATCAAAAGTATGATTATCTAGTTCAATTTTAGATAGTTTGAAATGCTTGGTTTCACTAGTATAAAATGCCTCTGGTGTAATAGGATGAAAATCTAATTTTTGCTCAGAGAATGTAATCTCATAATCACTAAATTTATGCTTGTTATCAAAAGGACAAGCAAATGCTGGATGAGCTCCAAAGCCACATGATGCAACACTATCCTCTAGGTTTATAATATTGTACTCTGTGAGAAGTTTATTCGCTTCAAGGGTGTATGTGACTTCAAATCTTAGTCTAAATGGATAATCTTCTTTGGTAGTCTCCATAGCTAAGATGACACTGTTTTCACTATGTAAAACAATATCAAATACAGTATGGCGAGCAAGTCCATGATTACCCATAGGGTATTCTTTACCTTGGTATTTGATCTTATTACCATGAGATTTCCCAACTACTGGAAATAGTACCGGAGATACTCCAGCCCATATGCGACCATCTCCAGACCACATATACTCATGCTCTGTTGCCGTATTAATAACAGCGCGAACTTCGGCACCTAGCTCACTAACCTCTACTAATAAATTATCATTTTTGATTGTAATCATAACAATACCCCTTCGTTGTTTGTGAAGAGGTGTAACTATATCAAAAGTGGTATGTCATTCCGTCAGGTTTGACCGCGGAATCTAAGAAATAGATTTTAAAAACCTATTTCTGCAAATACCACTTACCAAACTATACCCTCTTCAGGGTTAACTTCAATATCTTCAGTAAAAAACGAGCAATTGAAAATCAAAGATTTAAAATACTCAATTAGTATTTTAACATATTGTTGATTAGTAAACTAAAGTTAAAAGATTCCCCTTCATTTATGAAGGGGTGGCAGTCGCAGACTGACGGGATAGTGCTGATAACGAACTCTCTTAACTACAATCTTACCCTTTTACCGCAAAAGTAAACAAAAAATTTCTTTAGATAAAAAATTTTATTAGCTTGCATTCTATTAACTTTGCAGGATTATTTGGGTCTTTTACCTTTTTATCCTCTATAGTAAAACCATCAATGTTCAAGCTCTCAAGGCTAGTTCTGCTAGTATCAGATAACTTATAATAATCAGTTATTGGAATTATACAAACTAACTCGAATTTACTATTACCTTGAATATGTAAATAATCAAAAACTTTTCTAGGATTCTCAATTTGCCACATCCCTCTGATTCTTAAGTTAGTAATACCTAAAGGGTCAACCTTATTTACTCTACCAAGCTCTTTAGTCTCAGAAAAAACAACATCCGGAACCTCTTTAATACCATCTGATATAGTATTCTTTATTCTCTCATAAGTTTCTTGTTTTGCTGCATATATAGAGCCATAAACCATCCATAGAGACTTTAATTCACTATCATCTGTATGACCAACACAATATATCAAATTTTTAATATCCCAATCTTCACAAGCTCTACACTCATTTGTAATCATTGGGCTTGAACTTCTTAAGTCAGCCTTGGGGTAACTACTATTAAGAGCTAGGCTACTATTTGCACTTTGTGTTTTTTTAACCTCAATAGCATCACCCCCTTTTATCATAATATCAGGAGGATTATTTTGAGACCCTAGCCATGAAAATTTTTCACTATAAATATTTAGTTTATCTTCTTCTGAATGCTCAGAGCCAAGAGTTCCTGCAAAAGCATCCTTTATATACTTCTCTAATGCGTCTCCTACACTATTTGCTCTATTTCTACCTGTATACATTTGCTTTATACTATAGTCACGATATTTAACTATATTTACAATTGCTTCTGAAATATTTGTCAAATCACTTTCCTCTCATTCTGCTTACATATTTGCAATTTGATACATTTTGCTAAAAATTCTGCTAACTTAACAGGCACTGCATTACCAATCATCTTATATCCTGCAGCAACTTTATCATAATAAAAAACAAAATCATCTGGGAAGGTTTGTATTCTTGCACACTCTCGAACACTTAATCTTCTATATAAATGCTCTTTACCAGGAACAAAAATCCTATGATTTTGCTCTACAAACTCCATTTTAGGTGCTTGTGGGTGTATAGGTGCATGACGACCTCCAGCCTGAATTGTAAAAGACTGTTCATCCCAGCTTCTTACTCTATTTCTAGACATATAAATAGACGAGAAACCACCTGTCATATACTCATGATTTGTTACTTCACATCCATCTCCGTTAGTGTTATTAAGAGGCAAAGCGGGAATTACACTCTCTCTTAAATCCCAAATTGCATCCTTAAGGGTAATCTTTGGATATGTATCAGTTGAAAAATTAAAGTTAAATCCTAAATCTTTACGGATACCAACAAAGAAAACTCTCTGTCTATCTTGAGGAACCTTATAATCTGATGAGTTCAATAATTTAAATGAAAGATTATAGCCAGCATCTTCAAACATTTGCTTTATGTTAGTTAGTGCCTCAGTATGCCTTGGTGCTAACATTCCACTTACATTTTCAGCTAAAAAAAACTTAGGTTGTTTAGCTTTTAGTACTCTTATGAAATCAAAAAAAAGTTGACCTCTTTTATCTTTTATACCTCTTAAAGAGCCGGCTTCACTCCAACTCTGACAAGGTGGTCCTCCTATTATACCATCACAATCAGGAACTTCAGATTCATGTATATTTACTATACTTCTTCTATCTAAAATTGTATTTGGATGATTTTTCTCATAGGTTTCCCATATCTCCTTATCAAATTCATTTGCCCAAATAATATCAAATCCAGCTCTCTCAAACCCTAAGTCAAGTCCTCCAGCTCCTGAAAAAAAAGATACTACTTTCATCAACCAACCCACTTCCTTGCATTTCTAAACATTCTCATCCAAACAGAATACTCATCATACTCTGCTGGGATATGCGAGTTTGTAATCGCTCTATAGACACGCTCTGGATGTGGCATCATTGCAAGTACACGACCATTTAGAGCTGTTACAGCTGTTAGACCGTTTACTGCACCATTTGGATTATATGGGTACATTTCTGTTGCTTGACCTTGCCCATCGATATATTTAAGAGCTACTTGCGAACTTGCTAACATAGCTTGTTGCTGACTATCGTTTTCAAATAAAGGACGACCCTCACCATGAGCTACAGCAATTGGTGCTTTTGTGCCTACCATATCAGCAAACCAAATAGAGTCAGATTCTTGAATCTCTACCATAGAAGCTCTTGCCTCAAACTGCTCTGATTTATTCTTAATAAATATCGGCCAATTTTCAGCTCCTTTGATTAGTGATTTAAGCTGAGCAAGCATTTGGCAACCATTACACACGCCTAGTGCTAGAGTATCATTACGACCAAAGAATCTGCTAAACTCATCTCTTAGCTTCTCTGTAAATAAGATATTCTTCGCCCAGCCACCGCCAGCTCCTAAAACATCACCATAAGAGAAACCACCACAAGCCACCAATACTTTGAAATCTGCTAAAGTTACACGCCCAGCATGCAAATCTGACATATGCACATCATGAGCCTCAAAACCAGCCGTAGTAAATGCTGCTGCCATCTCAACTTGACCGTTGACACCTTGCTCTCTTAAGATTGCAACTTTTGGCTTCTCAACATTGACAAACTTAGCTGTAATATCTTCTTCAAGATCAAATGTTGCCTCAACATGGATACCTTTATCATTAGTATTTAAGATACTATCAAACTCTTGTTTAGCACACTCGCTATTATCACGGATTGATTGGATTTGATAAGAAGTCTCAGCCCACCATCTTTGTAAGTTTACACGCGTATTTGAGTATACTTTCTCACTATTTGCATAGATGTTTAACTCATCACTAGAGTTTAGTTTAGCTATTGCACACAGGTGAATTTGAGTATCTTTAAATATTCCTTCAACTAATTCTACATCATTATTTTTAACTTGGATAACAACCCCAACTTCTTCAGCAAAGAGTTTTGCTAATGTATCTTGAGTCTCTAGCTTGATATCTAAACCTTTACGCCCAGCGAATGACATCTCTGCTAAAGTTGCAAATACACCGCCATCAGATACATCATGATATGCTAAGATTTTACTTTCAGCTTTTAGCTTTGTGATATTTTCAAATAGCACTTTTAACTTACTTGCTTCAACATCTGGTGCAACATTGCCAACTTGATTATAAGCTTGAGCTAAACATGAAGCTCCAAGTCTACCAGCACCATTAGATAGGTCAATGTGCAAAAGAGTTGTATCATTATCATCAACTAAAACGGGGGTAAGAGTCTTACGTGCATTTGTCACGGGTGAGAAACCTGAGATCACTAACGATAAAGGCGATGTAACAGATTTAGCTTGACCATTATCTGACCATTTAGTTTTCATTGACATTGAGTCTTTACCAACTGGTATTGCAATGCCTAACTCTGGTGCAAATTCCATACCAACAGCTTTTACAGTCTCATATAACTTTTGATTTTCATCGCCCTGATTTGCAGCAACCATCCAATTTGCAGATAGGCGAATATCACTTAGTTTCTCAATATCAGAAGCTAGTAGATTTGTTACAGTCTCAGCAATTCCCAATCTACCAGAAGCAGCTGCATTAATAGCTGCAACAGGAGTTCTTTCACCCATTGCCATTGCTTCACCTGCTTGACTATCGACTGTAGCAGTTGTCACAGCACAGTCTGCAACCGGCACTTGCCATGGACCAACCATTTGATCGCGTGCAACCATACCTGTAATACTTCTATCGCCAATTGTGATTAAGAAAGATTTAGAAGCTACAGCCGGTACTTTTAGCACTCTTTCAATCGCATCATCAAGCTTGATAGAACTTGTATCAAAAGCATCTTGTTCTACTTTGACAGTTTTAACATCAATATGCATTTGCGGAGTATTACCGAATAATAATCCCATTGGTAAATCAACTGGCTTATTATCGAAATACTCATCATTTAGAGTAATATGCTTTTCAGAGATTGCCTCACCGACTACTGCAAATGGACATCTCTCTCTATTACAAAGTTGTTCAAAAAACTCTAAGCTTTGCGGATCTACAGATAGCACATATCTTTCTTGTGACTCATTTGACCATATTTCTAATGGAGAAAGTCCTTCTTCGCCGACATTCACTTTTCTAAGCTCAAAATGACCACCGACATTACCATCTTTCACAAGCTCAGGAAACGCATTTGAAATACCGCCGGCACCAACATCATGGATAAATGTGATTGGATTATGCTCACCCATTTGCCAACATCTATCAATAACCTCTTGGCAACGACGCTCCATCTCAGCATTATCACGCTGTACAGATGCAAAATCTAGCTCTGAATTAGTATCAGAAGATACAACAGATGACGCAGCACCACCACCAAGACCAATACGCATAGCAGGACCGCCAAGACAGATTAGCTTAGCACCGACTTTGATATCGCCTTTCTCAACATGCATTCTCTTGATATTACCCATACCGCCGGCAATCATAATCGGCTTATGGTAACCAAACATCTCTTTACCAGCAGAAGTATTTACCTCTTGCTCAAAGGTACGGAAATAACCGTTTATATTAGGCCTACCAAACTCATTTGAGTAATGAGCTCCACCAATAGGTGCCTCTAGCATGATTTGTAAAGGTGTTACAATATGATAAGGTTTACCGTACTTAGTAGACTCCCAAGCTTGTTCAAAACCTGGGATATTAAGATTTGAAACTGTAAAACCAGTCAAACCAGCTTTTGGTTTAGCTCCTAGACCAGTCGCTCCCTCATCACGAATCTCACCACCAATACCAGTCGCCGAACCACTAAATGGTGCAATTGCTGTAGGGTGGTTATGAGTCTCAACCTTCATCAAGATATCAACTTCTTCTTGATTGAAGTTATAAACACCTGTTTGAGTATTTGAGTAAAATCTCTGAGCCGTTGTGCCCTCTATCACAGCAGCATTATCTTTATATGCTGAAAGCACGCCTTTTGGAGATTTCTCAGTAGTGTTTCGAATCATCTTAAACAATGATTTGTCTTGCTCTTGATTATCAATAGTCCACTTAGCATTAAAAATCTTATGTCTACAATGCTCCGAGTTCGCTTGAGCAAACATATATAGCTCAGTATCTGTAGGATTTCTATCAAGCTTTGTATATTCATCTGCTAGATAGTCAATCTCTTGCTCACTTAGAGCTAAACCAAGTTTCTTATCGGCATCTTTGATAGCTTGGGCACTATTCTCTAAGACATTGACAAACTCAAGTTCTTTTGGAGCAGTAACACCAAATAATCTATGTAAATCATCTCTACAACTAAAGACTTCCTCAACCATACGATCATGTACTAAATTTTCTATAGCTCTTAGCTCACTATCAGAAACCTGTCCCTCAACACCAAATAAAACTGCTCTTTCTACTCTCTTGACGGTACTGATACCCGTATTAAGGATAATATCTGTCGCCTTTGATGACCAAGGAGAGATTGTGCCTGCTCTTGGAGCCGTAATAAAAGTATGACCCTTAGGCTCTGTCGAACCATACTCTATATTGTAGTTAAGTAAAGATTTAATTATTTTTTCTTGCTCACTACTTAACTCTGACTCAAGTTCTACTACATGGATATATTGAGTAGATACAGACTCAACTTTATTAGATATCTTTTTAGCATCTGCTAAAATTTTCTCTCTTTTAAACGGGGATAATGCACTCAACCCTTCAAAAAACCTAATCATTAGCTATCAAACCCTTTATATTTCTTTTCCAATTCTTTTAACTCTTTTCTATGTCTTTCTAGCTCATCCAAATATGCTTCATCGACATCACCTGTAATATAATTACCAGAGAAAACACTATCTTCAAATTCTGTAATATCAGGATTTTGCTTTTGAACAATCTCTTTAAGATCAGTCAATGGCAAGTATATAAGGCCATCAACACCAATCCACTGGCGAATTTCCTCTAATGACTTACCATGAGCAACTAAATCTGACTTAACAGGCATATCAATACCATAGACATTTGGATAACAAACAGCAGGTGATACAGAAGCAAGATATACAGATTTTGCGCCTAAATCTCTAACCATTTCAATAATTCGCTTAGATGTTGTACCTCTAACTATTGAGTCATCAACCAGCAAAACATTCTTATCCTTAAATTCTGCTGGTATTGGATTTAACTTTCTTCTAACGAAGTTCTTTCTATCAACATTTTCAGGCATGATAAAAGTTCTACCAACATAACGGTTTTTGACAAACCCCTCACGGTACTCAACACCTAATGCAGTTGCAATCTCCTGAGCAGATGCTCTACCTGTCTCCGGTACCGGGATTACAATATCAATCTCTTTATCTTTCCAAGTTTCTTTGATTCTTTGGCTTAAAACTTTACCAGCATCAACTCTAGCTTGATATACGCTTACGCCATTCATAACACTATCAGGACGTGCAAAGTATACATACTCAAATAAACAAGGTGCTAAAACTGGATTTTTTGCACATATTTTAGAATGGACCTGCCTATCTTCTGTGATAATTATCACCTCTCCTGGCTCAACATCTCTTAGTATCTTAAACCCTGATATATCCAAAGAAACGCTTTCACTAGCAACCATATAAGCTTTTTCACCATTATCATACTCCTTGACACCTAGTATCAAAGGACGTATCCCATATGGATCCCTAAAAGCGACTAAGCCAAAATTCGCTATCATCGCAGTACAAGCATAACCACCCTTAGCATGCTCAAAAACAAACTCACATGCTTTATATACAGCTTCTGTCGTTGGACAACCTTTGGACTTATTCATACCACATGCAAAAAAATTCAGAAGCAATTCGGAATCGGAAGTTGTGTTTAGATGGCGTCTTTCGATATCATGTAACATCTGCGCAAGCTCATCAACATTCGTAAGATTTCCGTTATGTGCAAAAACTATACCATGAGGATTATTAACGTAAAAAGGCTGACTATCTGCAGCTCCTAAGCTACCAGCTGTAGGATATCTCACATGTCCTATACCCATTTTACCTTTTGATTTTTCTAACTTCTCATCTGTAAATACATCACTTACAAGTCCTGTATTTTTACGCATGAAAAAATGACCATCATCCATTGTTGCGATACCGGCAGCATCTTGCCCTCTATGCTGCAAAAGACTTAAACCATAAAATAATGCATAGCTAACCTGATTTGGTCCAGCGACTCCTATAACTCCACACATAAAACTACCAACTACTCTTAATACAATTTACTTTCATTAACAAACATATTATAGCAATATTTATTATGATAAATTAATCAAAATCTTCTAATACTACTAATGCGAAAAACCACCTCTTTCGATATCTTTAGATTTATTCTCTAAAGAATCAACGACATCTTTTAAGTCGCGAATCATTAACTCTGCCAAATCAAAGCTAAAACCTCTTCTAACTAGCACTCTCATAACAACCAAATCCTCTCTATGCTTTGGCATCGAATATGCGGCTATTTGCCAACCTTTGGCACGTATTTTTTCAGAGATATCAAACAAATCATAACTCTTGCTAGCTTTAAGTGACCAACTCACGGCTGGTATACCACCTTTACCAGCATGAATAATATCAAAGATACCCATATTTTTGATTTCTTTAGAGATATACTTTGAGACATCATAACTAAGCTTATGAATATTCTTATAACCTTCGAATCCAAGTTTGACAAAATTATAGTACTGAGCAACTATTTGTCCTCCAGGACGAGAGAAATTTAGAGCAAATGTTGGCATATCTCCACCAAGATAATTAACATTGAAAATCAAATCTTGAGGTAAATATTTCTTATCGACCCAAACAACCCAACCTACCCCTAGAGGGGATAGTCCAAACTTATGTCCTGATGAGTTGATTGACTTGACTCTTGGTAACCTGAAATCCCATCTAAGCTTAGGCTCTATAAATGGTGCCAGAAACCCTCCTGAAGCAGCATCAACATGCACTGGAATGTCTATACCAGTTTCTTTCTCAAATTCATCTAGAGCTTCGCAAATAGCCTCAACAGGCTCATACTGACCTGTAAATGTAACCCCCAAAGTAGGCACAACACCTATAGTATTTTCATCACAATACTCAAGCATCGTTTCTGGTGTCATTATTAGACTCTCTTTGGACATAGGGATTTCTCTAAGCTCGATATCCCAGTATCTAGCAAACTTATGCCAACATACTTGCACAGGTCCTGTAACAAGGTTAGGCTTTGAGTAATCTTTGCCTTGCGCCTTCATCTTATCTCGCCAGCGCCACTTCATTGCCATACCACCAAGCATAGCCGCTTCAGATGAGCCAGTAGTTGAACAACCGATAGCATTTTCTGCTGAAGAGTTCCATAAGTTTGCCAGTATATTGACACATCTTGACTCTATCTCTGCAGTTTGTGGATACTCATCCTTATCTATCATATTTTTATCAATACAATCATCCATAAGTTTGTGGATAAAATCATCCACTTGAGTTTGACAAAATGTTGCCAAATTTTGCTTTGAGTTACCATCCAACATCAACTCATCTTTGATTTCTTGATATGCTTCAAAAGCATCATTTGATTTTTTTGGAATCTCAAACTTTGGTAATGATTCTTTATACAACTTGTCTTTTGTGCTCTTTTTAGCATGCAACGCCATAACTATCCCCCTAATAACTCTTACTTATAAAATTAAAATCCTGTATTTCATATAAATCTATCTTTTGATTCACAATATTTTGTGAGCAAATAGAAATTAATAACTCTTGATAGGTAAATGAAAAAAAATCCTCAGGATAGTTATTACTTACCCATTGAGTACTCTTCTTAGTAAATTTCGCATCAGAAAGCCCTCTAGCAATTCCAAGAGCATTTCTTTTCACCTGTGCTTCTTTGAGAGTCCATAATTTATAAAACTCGCTATAAACATCCTCACTATTTTCTATACTTTGATACTCCTGCTGAGTAAAATATCGCTCAGCTATCAAAAGAACATTTCTCTTTGCTGATACAATCTCAGCATCTATTCCAATCTCATTACAGGCAACAACCATTATCGCCTTGTTATGAGTATGACTTATATTAAAAAAAAATTTACTGCCATCAAGATATGGTTTACCATGCTTATATGCAAACTCTAGATTATCAATACCATAAAACCTTTCGAACACAAAGTAACGAATAAACTGTGAGAATATTTTTTGCTTATTAGTTAGCTTTTCTAAGTTGATATTTTTTTTAGAGGAAAGATAGTTTTTAAGAGTCTCAGCCTTATATTTTTCAAAGTCTAAAATAAAAGCTGAAATTTGAGACATTACAATAATTACTCCGTAGCAATCTGCGAGATTATATCTGTTTTACCAAGGATATTATTTATATACTCAACATCCTTATAGGTCAAACCACCTTGCAACTGTTTCAACCTAACATAATCCTCAACATAATTAAATATAGCATCAGCGAATGAAAGCTGCGCCTGTACAAGTATCGCCTGTCGGTTAAGCAAATCAACAATAGTCTGTGTACCAGCCTCAAAACCGTCTAATATGGCTTTTACAGAAGCGATACCTGCATATACTGATTTCCTGAAGGCATCTATTCTCACAGCATCTAAAACAACTGTTTGATATGCTTCAACAGTCCCTGCATAAACCTCTCTTTGTGTTTGAAGTAGTGCGTAATTAGCTGCTTGATTATTATAGCTTGCCTGTTTAAGCTTCGCATAATCAGAGCCACCTCTCAATAGGTTCCAATTAGCCTCACCACCAATATTAGCAACATCATATTTAGTAGGGATTTTTTCTATCTGCTGTTGATTTCCAGAAAGAGCATTTCTTGACATCAACATACCACCTGTTAGGTTAACCTTAGGAAAGAAATTACCCCACTCTATGCCAACACCTTCTTGAGCTGCTTGATATTCAAATCTCTTCTGTGCAATATCAAGATTGTACTTCTCTGCAGTATTCAGCCAATAGTTAATATCATCTGGTACAGGATTACCAAATTCAGTATCTTTTGAAATATACAGAATCGAACTAATACGTTTACCTATAAGTTTTGCCATTACTGCTTTTGCATTAATGAAGTTCCTCTGAGCACTAACTCTATCAGCCACGGCTTGACGATACTGAGCATCTGTGGTCTTGAAATCCGCATAAGATACCATACCAGAATTATATTGATACTTTTGTGTCAAATATAGCTTTTTGTTCCATGCTTCGTTCGCAAATTGGAACTGTAACGCCTGCTCTGCTCTTAGAAGCTCAAAATATGCTGTAACCGTGTCTGTAATAAGAGTTTGCTCTGCTTTTGCGTAAATCATTGCATAAGATTTTTGCAAATATGTAGCCTGGGTATATGTCTTCCATTTACTCCAATCAAAAAGTACCTGTGAACCACTAAAATTAAGATTATTTGCAGTATCATTAACCCTACCACCAAACTGATTATATAGATCTCGTCTAAGGTTATAGTTAAAATCAATTTGTGGTAACAATGCACCCAAAGCAGCTGGTACTGTTTCAACATTAGCGGCAAAAGTTGATCTAGCGGCTTGGTAATCTGCATTATGTTCAGCAGCCAACTTATAAATATCAACTAAACTATAAAACTTATCTTCAGTATTACGAACCATTGCGACTTCATCAGCCTTTTTAAGATCATAAAACTTGTTATCTACCTTGATTTCATCAGCTTTCGCATATTGCTTTTCTACACTATAGGGGTTTTGACTTATATTTGTACCAACAGGCCTTCCAGCATATTTATATTCTGGCACAGGAGTATCTTCGTTGGCAAATGCCGTAAACATCGAAAACAAACCAATAAAGCATAGAGTTAATTTCTTCATAATATTTTATCTATTATAAACATTAAAAAGAAAACTCTTTTGGTGCGTTTCTTTTACTGTTTTAGTTATAAGGTAAGCTTTGTCACACACATCAGTTCTTACAACAAAAACTAATCTACCACCAACCTCAAGAAGATCTAGCAGAGACTCATCTACCTCATTTTCTTCTACAAAATTTGATATATATATACAATTATATTTCTTGGCATTCTTTATAATGTTTGTAAGATGCTCAGCGCTATTAAATTCGACATTATAAACATCTACTTTTGCTAAATTACGTCTTGCAATAGCTAGTCTTTCTTCATCATAATCAACAAGCTCTACACTGTTACACAATTTGGCTATCAACGCTACTGGATATCCAGTTTCTAAACCAAGCTTTAATACATTATCAGTTTTTTTCATAGCTAAAGCTTCTATTAACCTAGCTGTAAACATAGGGCTTCTGAGCTCTCTATCATCTATTACAAGATTAGTATCACAGTATGCTAAAGATTGATACTCCTTGGGTAGAAAAATCTCTCTAGGGATATCCGCCATAATCTCTGCAACACCATCTAAAGAAAGACCTTCAGTGAGGACTTGTTGCTTTACCATATTCTCTCTAGCAAGCTCAAAATTCATATCATTAAATCCTATAAAATTTAAGAAGTCGATTGTAATCACAATTTAGCTTATCTGATAATATCATAATCGTATATCAATGTGAACTACAGCATATTTTAGATTTGGAAATTCACTTAAAAGAGGCTAGAATTCTATATTGATAAATACAAAGTAGATATTTAGCTAAAATAAATCAAACAACTAGCTTCTTAGTATTAAGAAATCAAAGGATAAAAACACATGAAAAGACCTGAACTATTGTCACCGGCTGGCACCTTAAAAGCTATGCGCTATGCTTTCGCTTATGGGGCTGATGCAGTATATATTGGACAACCTCGCTATAGCCTAAGGGCTAGAAATAATGAGTTCTCAAAATTAGAAACTCTTGAGACAGCAATTACTGAAGCCCATGCGCAAGGCAAAAAGATAATGCTAGCTAATAATATAGCTCCACATAATGCTAAAATCAAAACTTACATCAAAGATATAGCTCCCGTACTTGCTCTTAAACCTGATGCAATGATTATGTCAGACCCTGGCATGATTATGCTAGTTAGAGAGAACTTCCCAGACCAAGAGATACATTTATCAGTTCAAGCCAATGCTGTGAACTATGAAACTGTTAGATTTTGGCAAAAATTTGGTATTACACGCGTTGTATTATCAAGAGAACTATCTCTAAAAGAAATCGCAGAGATCAAAGAGCATGTTCCAGATATGGAAATTGAAACATTTGTTCATGGCTCATTATGTATGGCTTACTCAGGTAGATGTCTACTATCAGGATACTACAGTCATAGAGATCCTAACCAAGGTGTATGTAATAATGCTTGTCGCAATAACTACAAAGTTGCTGAAGCAAAACAAAACGAGTGGGGAGATTTCGAACCTGTTGAAGTCAAGTCAACTCTTGGTATAGGTACACCTTCAGATAAAGTAGTGCTTATAGAGAATGACAAAGAGCCAGGACAATATAACCCAATGTTTGAAGATGAACATGGCACTTACATCATGAATTCAAAAGACCTAAGAGCTATACAGCATGTAGAAGCAATGATGAAAATGGGTGTTGATTGCTTTAAGATAGAGGGTCGCACAAAATCATTTTTCTATGCTGCTAGATCTGCTCAGCTATATGATCAAGCTATCAAAGATGTTCTTGCAGGCAAACCTTTTGACATGACGCTTATGGATAAACTTGAAGGTCTCGCTCACAGAGGTTATACCGAAGGGTTCTATCGTCGCCATGTTCATGATGAGTATCAAAAGTATGAAAACTCAGACTCACGTAGTTCTACTCAGCAGTTTGTTGGTGAAATAACAAACTTCGATGAGCATACTGGCTATGCTGATATCAATGTCCGTAACAAAATGAAAATCGGCGATAGTATCGAACTTATGTTGCCATCTGGTAGTCGTGAAATAACACTAGACAATATGCTAGACAAAGATGGTAATCATATGGAGGAGGCAAAAGGTAGTGGCTATCAAGCTAAAGTTAGATTTGATAATGTCACACCTGATGATATGAAGTTTGCATTAATGATAAGAAATCTAAATCAAGATTAATATGCTAATTTATGCTGATGTTTTAAAGAAAACTTCGTATATTATTATCAATATCATAAGAAAAATACCAAAGCATCTTATTGGAGCAATTTTTCTCCACGAATCCATATACCAATTCCAGTAAGAGCTCCATATCGACTTGACTGTACTAAATATAGTTTTTAACAAATAACTTCTAAGATTTATAAATATTAGCTATTCTTTTGTTTGTGTAATTTTGACTAGAATTAACAATGAAGCCGCAATAATAGAAATAATAATCATTGTAATTGCTATTGGTAAAGAGCTAGTTGCTGGGAATAACATAGCTATGCTGCCTATAGTTCCACTAATAGCAAACTCCATAGTTCCAAATAATGCTGCTGCAACACCCGCCATTTCATAGAATGGCTCCATGCTACCACTAGCGCCAGTACCTGCGGTAAGGGCACAACCAAATGTCGCTAAGAAACACGGAGCAAAAAAGCCCCATAAACTTAATCCCCATATTTCATATATACTAAATGACAAAACACCTGCAATAAATACACACACCACACCAAGAAAGGCGGTGTTATAGACACCAAGTGCATTAACAATAACTCCAGCAAATATTGAACCTATCAGAAATGCCACCCCTGCTGAGCCAAATACAATATATATCTCTGAGATTGGATAACCTAAATAGTTGATAATATATGGTGTCATTGAAAATAATATAAAAAATGAAACCATTCCTGATACCGCTGCTAAAGAGTATGCCCAAAATTGCAGAGACTTTAACACATGTAAATATCTCGCAAAAACACTCCAAGTCATCTTTTTGCGTCTTTCTACAGGTAAGCTTTCTTTGACAAAAAATACTATTATCAAAAATGCCACAAAAGCTAATATTGCTAGAAATATAAAAGCTGAATACCATGGAAAATGTATCGCCAACTGTACACCAATTAATGGCCCAATTATTGGCGAGACTGAAATTATCGCATTAATAAAACTATATATCATCGAACTAGTTTTACCAAAAAATGCATCTCTAATAATTGCAAAAGCACATACAGATAAACCACAACAGCCTACCGCTTGGATAACCCTCGAAAATATCAAAAACTCAATATCTTGAGAAATCGCACATAAAACTGATCCAACTAAAAATATAATTGAAGAAGTTAATATAACTTTGAACCTACCGAATTGATCAGATAGCGGACCTAAAATAAGCTGACCAATACCTGTAACAACCAAAAATAAAGACAATGTAACTTGTACCATTTGCTGGGTTGTATTTAGCGCTTCGCGCATATCTGGTAGAACGGGCATATAGACATCCATAGCCAATGCAAAAGCAAAGACCATAGGACCAAGAATAAGAATAGTTTTTATTGGAGAATATTTCCACATAGAAACACCCCTTGTATTTTATTTGTAAGTAGCGGGTTATTATATCAGAATAATATAAATATGTTACTCATTTAGTATAGTAGTGCTACTGAAAGTAAAAGTATGTTTTATTCTTAACTCTCTAGCTGACAATGTTATAATAGCGCCATCAATAATTTTTGTTTAGATATGATGTATAAAAAACTCTCACTCATAATACTTATGAGTATCTTACCTATTTTGTCATTTGCCCAAGGGACAGAGTCTCTGAGTGCTGTGAGTGTTCATGCTATTGATCAGCCACTAGCTATAGCCGCAGTTGTGGTTTTTGTAATTGCTTACTTATTCGTTATGACAGAAGATTTCACAAAACTCAATAAGTCCAAACCTGTAATCCTCGCTGCAGGTATTATTTGGATACTTGTTGCAATAGTTGGAAAGTCACTTGGAGCGAACAATATTGTTCACTCAAACTTTGACCATATTATGACCGAATATGGTGAGCTCTTATTATTCTTATTAGTCGCAATGGCATATATTAACCTAATGGAGGATCGCAATGTCTTTGCCAAGCTAAAAAGCACACTACTAAGAGCTGGTTTCGGATATCTTGCTACATTTTGGCTTACAGGTATTATATCTTTTTTCTTATCAGCAGTTGCTGATAACCTAACAACAGCACTAGTAATGAGCACTGTTGTGATATCTATTGGCAAAGACAATAAAAAATTTATAACAATGGCATGTGTGAATGTAGTTGTTGCAGCAAATGCTGGAGGTGCATTCTCGCCATTTGGTGATATTACAACACTTATGGTATGGCAAACAGGCATTGTTAAATTCACTGAGTTTTTCGCAATCTTTATTCCATCATTAGTAAACTTCCTTGTACCTGCCATTATCATGAGCTTCTTTGTGCCAAAAATGGAATCTCAATCGATAATAGAAGAAAAGGTAGAGCTAAAGCGAGGTGCCATTCCCGTTATTTTACTATTTATCTTAACGATCGCTACAGCTGTATCATTTGAACATTTACTTCACTTACCACCATCTCTAGGAATGATGACAGGTTTTGGGTATGTAATGATATATAACTATATCTATGGATTGAAAATTGCTTATGAAAATAGGAATCCAAAGAAACACAAAATGCCTCCCCATGCTTTTGATATCTTTGATAAGGTCAAGGAAGCTGAATGGGATACATTATTATTTTTCTATGGAATATTAGTTTCTGTACAGGGGCTAGCCGCTTTAGGCTATCTTGGCCTTGCTTCTCAATATATTTACACAGACATGCAGTCAATTGCTCCAAGCATATTCTCTGCTCACACTCAAGCCAATACCATCATTGGTATACTTTCAGCAATCATTGATAACATACCTGTTATGTTTGCAGTACTTAGTATGAATCCAACAATGGAGCATGCCCAGTGGCTATTAATAACTCTAACTGCAGGAGTTGGTGGTAGCTTACTAGCTATAGGTTCAGCAGCGGGTGTTGCTGTTATGGGCAAATCCAAAGGTAAATATACCTTCATGGGACACCTCAAATGGACTTGGGTTATCGCCTTAGGATATTTTGCTAGTATTATTGTCCATCTTTTGATCAATCATTAGAAAAATCTAAAAAATTATTATGATACTCTCTTACTCTCTCACTATAACTTGTTGAAATATACGCAAAGCCCTTTTCTTGTAGAATTTCATATATTTTTCTTTCAGAGTTCACATCAATGTTTGAAGTTGCCTCATCAAGTAACAACAAATCATACTCCTTAACAAAAATCCTACAGAAATTGAGCTTTTGTTGTTCACCAGACGATAGAAAATTTCGCCAATCATTTATTGTATTTATATATTTGGTCAGGTAGCCAACATTTAATAATTCTAGTATCTCAATAAATCTATCATCTGATGGTAAACCTGTTTGTATTGGATAAAAAACAGCTCTCTTAAAATCATCTTCAGGATAGTAAGGCTTCTGAGGTAGTAAACAAATCTTGAGACACTTCCTAGCAAAGATAATATCTCCCTCATGACTACCACATCCTACCCCAGCAATGGCTCTTAACAAAGTACTTTTTCCAATCCCAGAATGTCCGCTTATAAGCAACCTTTCATGGTTCTTTAGCCTGAAACATATATTGTCTAACAAAAATGGCGAGTCTTGTGATTTCTGTAACGAAAAACTATTTACCTCTAAAATACTTTCTTCACAGTTTAGTAAATCTGTTTCATCATCACTCAGTTTTTCTGATGAAATTTCATGCTTTAACTCAGTAAGCCGTGACATACTAGCCCTTAGACTAGCTAATGTCTCATACACATATGTAAGATAAACCATAGGGAATATAACTTGCATTACTGCTGAGTTTACCTGCATCATCTGACCAAAACTTATCTGTTTTGCAAAATATCTAGGCAATGACAAAATTGTACCGATAATCGCATAGACTTGACTAAATAGCGTATTTACAACATCTATTTTTGCATTACGAAACATTAAACTATAGAAGTTAGTTACAATTGCTTTGAAATTCCTTCTAGAACGAGCATATTCATATCTTTCAGCGTTATAGTCTCTAACTGAAAGTCTATTATTTCTGATGGTAGATAAGTGATATCTGAAGTTAGCTTGTAACTTCTGCTTTTGATACACCAGTTTTTTCAAGGGTTTACCAACCCAAAATACTACGACTATATTCAAAAGACCTAATAAAAAAGCCACCCAAAAAAGATAGCCATAGATGGTAATATCTACACCTAAAATATTGAAAGTATAGTCTCCTGATAATCCCCACAAAACTACCGCAAATGAGAAAAAACTAAAAATACTTCTTGTAATTCCCAAAAATAATGACTGTGAATCGGTAATAAATCTTGTAACATCTTCATCAATCCTTTCTTCTGGATTATCAACCTGTTTACTTCTATAGTATGATCGTGAGTACAGCCAATTTTTAGTATAAAAATCAGTCATTGGTTTACGGATAAAAATAACAAAAAACTGCTTAACTAAATATGATAGAAAGAAGTTAAACATCATCAATGATATCAAGACTATAAAGATAATTAATTGATGTATCAGCAATGCCTTATTATATTCTTGAATTGAGTTATAAAACCCAACATTCCACGAGTTTAAGTAAACACTTAGAGCAACCCCCAAGCCCTCAAGAACCAGCAACAAAGCTACTATTGCTAGAGCTATTTTACCGTACTTACTTTTCCAGAAAAAATCAGATATATGCCAGAAATTTCCAAAAAATCTCAACATCAGCTACTCTGCCTTATACGGTACAGAGATAACCACTCTGGTAGCTGTCTTATTATCTTTTTTATCCATTGCAGCAATAGCTAGTTTAACCATTCGCGAATTTTGGTTATGTAATAAAAAGTGCCACCACTTTGTATTTACAACCTCAGGAATTATTACCACAGAATATCCTTTCTCAGGGTCTCTTAAATCATTCTTGTGTAAAATCTGCAGTACAGGTGTGATAAACGAATTATAAACTGGACGCATAACCAAGAGCTTTTCTTTAAAAGCAAGATTTTTCCACTCTGTTTTTATTTTTTCAATTTTCTTCTCATTTGCTGAAACAAATACTGGTGTTATATCATCAGAGATATTTCTCGCCAATGTCAACGCATCTATTGTACCCCGGTGAATACGAGATACTAATATAACTATCTTTGGCTTTAAGCTCTCATGTATACAAGCATTGACTATGGCCTCATCAACACTCTGCGCTAAGCTATGCTCTCTCTTGATATAATGCATTTTGATTGAATATAAGCCATACATTATTATCAATATAGCAATTATTACTATCCAAACACCTTCGAAAAACTTACTTTCAATAATAGTGATTAAGACAACAAAAGTTGCCACACAACCAAAAGCATTAACGAACGCTCTAATACCCCAGCTCTTGTAAGTACGTTTATTCTTATACCAATATTTAACCAAGCCAGCTTGACAAAGAGTAAATGCGATAAAAACGCCAAATGCATACAAAGGTATTAGCCTACTAACCTTAGCATCAAAAATAATAACTAAAATAGCTGACAGAACTGTCAAAATAAGAATACCATTTCTAAAAGCAAATCTATCGCCTAAACGCTGAAGCTGCTCAGGCAGATAATTATCTTTACTCATGATTGCAGCAAGAATAGGAAAACCTGTGAAACATGTATTAGCAGCCATAAGCAAAATTAAGCAGGTTGATGCTTGTAAAAAATAATAAAAAAAGCCATTCCCTAATACTTGATGAGCTACTTGAGATAATACGCTTTCAGAGAAGTTAGGAAGTATCTCAGTTTTTGCAGCAATAAAAGTAACTCCTGCGAACATCACTATAGACAAAAAAACCATTAATAATAGGCCAATAATAGCCTTAGATAGTCCTGGAGACTTATAAGCAGCGACTCCATTAGCATAGGACTCTATACCAGTCAAAGCAGCACTTCCTGAAGAAAAAGCTCGAAGAACAAGAGTTATTGTTAAAACACCCATCGATGCTTGCATTTGATTAAGATAGTCTTGTTGGTAAGCAAATGTCTCTAAAGTGCCTTGATTATATTGATATATACCCACTATTATCATCACAATTATTGAGACAATAAACATATATGTTGGCCATACAAATATTTTAGCTGTAGACTTTACCCCTCTTAGATTCATAATCATCAAAAAAACCAAAAAAAATAATGCTAACTTAGTGCTATAATTTTCTAAGGCTGGGAATGCTGAACTAATTGCTACCGCAGCTGTTGATACTGATACTGCTACAGTAAGTATATAATCAATAATCAATGATGCTGAGGTCAATAAAACTAATTTTTCACTAAAGTGTGCTTTTACTATTGAGTAAGACCCACCACCCTCTGGATGAGCTTTTATGACTTGAGCATAAGAAAAACCCATCAGTAACATTAATAATATAACCATCACAGATACTCCTATAGAGTACTGTGAAACAGCCGCAGCACCTGCCGTGGCTAAAACTATAAATACCTCTCCAGTGGCATAAGAGACTGAAGATAATGCATTTGATGATAATATTGCAAACCCAGCAAATAAGCCAATTTTTTGATCCTGTTGCTTTGCATTAGGAATTGGTGAGCCAAATATAAGATTCTTTATTTTCATCTACAGCCTATTCTTGTTTTTGTAAAAACTCATTAAGCTTTTTCGCTAACTCTTGTGTTCCTTTTTTCATAGCTGCTGATATCGTGTAATAATTACCTTCATAACCTATCTGTTTGACAAATTCTTGGCACCTTTCTTCTACCTCATCAGCAAGCAAATCAATCTTATTAATAACTAAAAATCTAGGCTTATCATATAGTTCTTCACTATATTTTTTAAGCTCTTTCTCAACTGCAAAATAGTTTTCTACAGGATCAGACTCGTTAAATGGACAAATATCTACAACATGCAACACGCATCTTGCTCGAGTTAAGTGCTTCAAAAATCTAAGACCAAGTCCAGCGCCTTCAGCGGCACCCTCAATAACTCCTGGGATATCCGCCATCACAAAACTATCTACACCAACCTTGACTACTCCTAAGTGTGGATACATTGTTGTAAATGGATAGTCTGCAACTTTTGGCGTAGCTTCAGATACAGAACGAATAAGTGTTGATTTTCCAGCATTTGGCAATCCTAGCAATGCAATATCTGCCAATAAATTTAACTCTAGGCGAACTTCTTTATATTCGCCTTCCTCTCCTAAGGTGAACTTTCTTGGAGCTTGATTTGTACTACTCTTGAAGTGCGTATTACCTATCCCTCTTTTACCCCCAGAAACTAGCTTGAAGATTTCACCATTATTTAGAACTTCGCCAATTTTTTTATTGGTTTCAGCATCAAATACGCTAGTACCAACCGGCACTACAAGATATAAATCTTCTCCGGCTTTACCATAGCAATTACGGCCTTCGCCAGGACGTCCATTTTCAGCGTAGTATTCTCTTTTGTAACGATAATCAATCAGAGTGTTCACATTCTCATCTGCCTTGAGATATATGCTGCCACCATGACCACCATCACCACCATCTGGTCCACCACGAGGGACATATTTTTCTCTACGGAAGCTCACACAACCATTACCACCCTTACCGGCTTGAAGCTTAATAACGACTTCATCTACAAATCTCATAACTCTATAATCTTATACTTACAAAAATGCTTATCATACATTATATATGTTCTAGCCTAAATTATCATCGACTATTTAGAAACCAGTAAATGGATTAATATCAAAACACAAATTAAAAATTTGAAAAAGTATTACAATGCTTCCCATCGCAATCACATAAATATTTGAATAATATACTTTAAGGTCTGCTCTTCTACTTAAAAATGAAGGCGTGTACACGAATATTATCACAGCAAATATTGCTGCATACTGTAAAGCGAGTATAAAACCTCTGGGATAAAAAACTGTAAATATTAAAGGCGGTATAAAGCAGATTAAGCCTAATACAATATTACCAATCTGCTTATTATAACGAGAGAATAAATCACGAATATAATGTAGTAAAGAAATTCCTACTCCAATAAAAGACGTAATAATTGCTATGTGCATAAATACATTTAATCCAACCTCTAAGGAAGCAGACTTTGAGACTTGTCTAATCTCTGAAGCAAGACCCATAGGTGTATTATTACCAGAGCTAAATAATATTTGATAGCTGTGTAAACCTTGCTGAGGAATAAGGGCTAAAGCTAAAAGAATCCATACTATATATATTACTAAAACACATAAGCTACCGATAAGTATGCTTTTTTTTAAACTTTTAACATCTCCTTTTTGATACTCATAAATAACTGGAATTATATTATGAAAACCAAAAGATGGTAATAATGTCGGCCACGCAAAAATAAATGCTGAAAAGCTAAGAGGTGCTCTCTCCAAATAACTTGTATTGACATAAAACAGCATAATCACTATAGCAACCGCAAAAAACAGAAATTTAAGCATCACAAACAATCTATTAGCATAATCACTGACTCTGTAGCTGAACATTAATGCACCAAAAATTAGTGTAAAAATAATAGCTGCTATTGCTACTGATGTCTTAGAAGAGTCACCAACACCTCCGAGTGTGGCAACTAGTGATGAGCCCTGTGTGGTATATGCAGACATAAGTGAATAAAGTAGTAACAAATAGATAATACTAAAAAATATTAGATATCCCTTAGACACTCGAGCTTGCATCATTGTTGTGAAATTAACCCCTAACGGATACTCGGCACAAACTCTCAAAAGCTTAAGAGCAGTTGTGTACATCACACTCCAGGAAAGTATTAAGAGAATTACAGCCATGGTAAAGCCACATGAAGCAACTATCAAAGGCAAAGATAGCATTCCTGCTCCAATAGTAGTACCTATTATCAAAAAAACTGAGCCGATAGATCTGGAGTTCATAAGGTTTATTATAATTTCTTATTAAGCGCTAAAATAATAACTCTATTTTAACAACTAAGCAAATAATGCTGACTTATCCAAACATTTTTTCATTATAATCTATATTCACAAAAACCAAATTTACTAATACTATGGAACTATTCTCTAAGCTACTTAATATGCGGCACTTTAAGTATGAATCCAAGAGTGGCCAAAACTCTCAAACAGGCTGGAATGGACATGGGTATGGTACTGTCATAACTCAACAAAAAGATAATTGTATATATTTCAAAGAAGAAGGTTATTTTATACTTGATAGCTCAAACAAACCTATAAATATTTCTAACGAATATATCTGGCAAAAGATAAATTCACAGCGTATAAGCTTATCTCATGCTCGATTTGGCTATAATAATCTTGTCAAACTTTTTGATTTAATACATATAGATGATAACTTATGGCAGAGTGAGCAGGCTCATGTATGTGTTGATGATTTATATTCAGCCCAACTTTACAATTTAGAGAGTGAGATTAGTCTAGTATGGAAAATATCTGGACCAAAAAAAGATGAGCTTATAAACTATAAGTATACTTTCTAGTCAGCTGGTATAAAGCGATAACCTATGGCATTCTCTGTAATAATTAATGGTTGCTTTTTACAGGCAGAAAGCTTCTTTCTTAACTGTCCAATATACACTCTTAGATACTGAGCACCATCTCCATAGCAATCTCCCCAAACCTCATGCAAAAGAGTATTCTGCATTACCAACTTACCTGAATGTTTAACTAAATAGCTCAAAATCGAAAATTCTTTTTTTGATAAGTGAATTTCTTGATTATCCAAAATAACCTTATGATCATTTAAGTCGACTATGAGATTATCAAAGCTATATACATTAGCTATTTCAAGATCTTTTTTAATAATAGCAATCAACTGTCTTCTAACTCGAGCAATCAGCTCAGGCATATCAAAAGGCTTTTTAACGTAATCATTCGCACCATTTTCTAAAGCTTTGACAACCTCTTCTGTATCATTTCTTGCTGAGACTACAATAATAGGTACGTCACTACTAACTCTTACAGCCTCAAGCCAATCTTGACCATCTTGATCAGGAAGTCCAAGATCAAGAATTACAACATCAGGATGATATTGTCCTAGCAAGCTAGTCGCTATTGAAGCTGTTGGTGCACTCTCAACATCATACCCTAGTACCAAAAAAGTTTTTTCTAAAAGCTTCTTAATTTGAGGTTCATCTTCTACTATTAGTATTTTTTTTATCATTTCTAAAGCATCTATCTTTTCTTATTGTCTAATTTTGATTGCAAAGGCAATGTAACTTTAAAAACACTTCCTTTACCCTCGCCATCACTATAAACACGTATTTTACCATTATGTGCAGTAACAATCCCTTTACATATAGCCAAACCTAAACCGTTACCATGGGTATAGCTGTCTCTTTTTTCGATTCTATGAAAAATTGTAAATATCTTCTCCATATCAGTCTCTTTCAAGCCAATACCTTGATCTTTTACTTCAAAAAGACAAGCTTCGTTACCCTTTCTTACAAGAGAAACCATTACTTCTTTATCAAAATCAGCTGTAAATTTAACCGCATTATCAACCAAATTAAGAATAACCTGCTGGAATAGGATAGGATCCAACTGTATTTTAAATGATTCACGTGGGACTATAAATTTGAATTTCTGCTTGCTATAAACTCTTTTACAAACCTGTTCAATTTCTACAAGGAAATCATTACTATCAACATCTCTTATACTCAAAGAGAGTTTTCCTGAGTCGACTTTTAACATCTGGATTATATTATCTATATAGTTATCTAATCTTTTAGACTCTGTCAAAGCTAAGTCAATCATTTCATCTTGTTGCTCTTGAGTAAAAGATTCTTTAAATGATTTAACACTACTTAAGGCTCCCATTATAGACGCTAGAGGAGTCTTTAGGTCATGAGAAACAGAAGATAGCATCGATTTTTGTAGTCTTCGCTGCTCATCTAGAACTAGAGACTTTTTCTCTTGCCTTTCAAGATTTCTTTTAAGTAGTAAGTGCGATATATGAGATAGCATGCTACTTAGAATTACACTATCTGTGACTATCCTCTCTACAGCTTCTTCTGAGCTTAGATAAACAGCTATTACGCCAAGAACTCTACTCTCTATAACTAGTGGCTCAACCGCCCAGTCCAATCCCGCAAAAGTATTAGTCCCTTTACCGCAACTATCTTTATACTTAAAACTCCACTTTGCTGCTGCTAACTCTTTTTGGTTAAAATTTGGATGTTGTGGAAATGCTGAAGATTCTAATTCACCATTTGAAACACTTAAAAATACAAAATCACACTTAAAATATTCTTCCAAAGCATTTAAAAATATTGGACGTAAATCTTTATCTAAACTTTTCTCATTAAATATCTTTGTAAATCGATATAATACAGAAATATTATTTTCTCGCTCTTGGAGAAGATTGAATGCTCTTTTTGTACGTAGAATCACATGACTAGAAAAGATAACGATAGCCATAAACAAAGCAAATGTAATTATTCCCGCTAAGCTAGATATATGAAATACAAAGTTAGGCTCCAGGTATAAATACATATATAAGAACAGTCCCACTAGAGAGGATAATATAGATGGTATCAAACCATACCTATATGCAGAAGCGGCAAGAACTAACAAGAAACAGAGAGTCTGTGATACTAGTCCAGCCATATTCAAACTAAAAAATATAAATATTCCCGATATTGCAGTTATCGAGACCGACCTTATAGTATCTAGAACTAACTCTTTTATGTTTGCCTTATTATGTGGCTGTGGCTCTTCAGCCTTACATTCTTTTTTGTTTATTGAAACAATATGGATTTGCATTCCCGTATTGTTATTACGAACAACATCATAGACAAGAGATCCAAAAAACCTATCTTTCCACTTAGGGCGTATTGACTTGGCTATAACTAAATCAGTAGCGCCTATAGACTTTGCATATTCTAGTATCGTATCAGAAATCCTATCCCCAAGAATATGCTCAATATTATAACCTAAACTATTTGCTAACATCTTATAGCGTCTAATAACAGCAAAATTTAATCTAGTCTTTGTAACTTTATTTGGTTTTTGGACAAATATAGCTATTAATCGAGCATTTAATGTTGTAGCTAAAAGTTTACCTTTACGCAGTAAACTAGGGGTTGCTTCATCATAACCACAACAAACTAATACATATGGTGATGTAGGTATCGCACTGCCATTTTGATACAACTTTCTATATTGTTGAATATCTTGACCAACATGGTTTGCTGCCATCCTAAATGTATAGTCTCTCAATATAGTTAAGTTCGTATATTGAAAGTATCTTTCTAACGCTCTATTTATTGCATCACTTTTATAAACTTTACCTTGTTTTAATCTCTTGATAAGCTCTTCTGGGCTAACATCTACAACAACAAGCTCATCTGCAGACTGCATAAAATCATTAGGAACAATTTCATTCACATTAGCCTGTGTTAATTGAGTAACTTCATAAGATAAGCTAGCAATATGCTGAATATTTATCGCAGTATAAACAGAAATGCCTTCGTCAAGAAGCTCTTCAATATCAATATATCTTTTTTTATTTCGCGATATCGGCAAATTTGAATGTGGTAATTCATCGATTATTACTATATCTGGCTTTCTTGCTTTTATTGCATCTATATCAAGCTCTTCAAACACCTTACCCCTATATGTCACTTTTTTAAGTGGCATTACCTCTAATCCCTCTAATAGCGCTTGCGTATCAGCTCTACCATGACTAACAAGAAGCCCAACTACCACATCTTTATTATCTTTTTGTAGAGCTCTAGCATTATTAAGCATCGCATAGCTTTTACCAACACCAGGGGCATAACCTAAAAAAATCTTTAGCTTACCTTTCTTAGATTCTTGGCTTTTATTTGCTAGATTTAGTAGTGCATCTACTTTTTGCTGATTATCCATAGAGGCCTTAAGCAATGCTATTAAAGTTGTTGAGAATATTCACAGAATATAATTATATCAGACTAGATATACCTTGAGAATTTTTACCTATCAGTTGTAAAAGAGCTATATTTAATGGTAAAACATTTACAGTAGCCACATTAAATAGATGCTCTTTAGTATTCTCTTTGATAAGTTTATTAACCTGATCTATAGAAAGGTTATTCTTTTGAGCTATATATGCTGATTGATATATCGCAGCTTGCAGACTTATCTCTGGATCAACTCCACTACCAGATGCAAAAACTAAATCTTCTGGAATAGGCTTAACACCATACTTAGCTTGTAAGTCTTTAATTCTATTTTTAACATCTTGTAACTGTGTCTGATTATTAACTGCATAATTAGTACCACCCGTAGCTAACGGATTATATCCTGATGCTGATGGTCTAGACTGGAACAAATTATCTGGCATAGTTTGCCCAATCAGCTCTGAACCGACTACATTACCATTATAATAAACTTGTGATCCTGTAGCTTGATTATGTGCGACACCATATCCAATTGCCATTATAAAAAATGGATAAACTAAACCAAGCACAATGGTAAGGAAAAACATCGCCATAAAAGATTTAAATAAGTTTTTCATAAGATTAACTCCTTGCTTAAACTATATGCATAGCTGTTATAAGCATATCTATCAGCTTAATAGCTATAAAAGGTACTATCACACCACCTAAACCATAATATAGAAGATTTCTTCGTAATAAGGTTTGTGATGATGCTACAACATTCTTCACGCCCACCAATGCCATAGGTATCAGAAAGATAATGATTAGAGCATTAAATATAACTGCTGAAAGTATTGCACTTGTTGAAGAATGTAACCCCATAAAATTAAGCGCACCAAGACTAGGAAATGCTGTCACAAATAGTGCTGGAATCACCACAAAATACTTAGCAATATCATTAGTTATACTAAATGTTGTCAATGCTCCTCTAGTTACAAGTATTTGTTTACCAATTTTAACTATTTCAATTATCTTCTTAGGATCTGAATCTAGATCAACCATATTACCAGCTTCTCTAGCTGCAGACGTCCCTGTTGCCATAGCGATACCAACGTCCGCCTGCGCAAGAGCTGGGGCATCATTGGTACCATCTCCACACATTGCAACTGTTTTGCCGTCTTTTTGTGCTTTGATTATAAAATCTAGTTTATCCTGAGGAGATGCTTGAGCAACGAAATCATCAACACCCGCCTCTGCAGCTATCGCAGCGGCTGTTAGTGGGTTATCTCCTGTTATCATAACAGTTTGCACACCCATTTTACGTAGCTCTTCGAAGCGCTCTTTAATATGTGGCTTTATAACATCTTTAAGATGAATTACACCCAAAAGCTTATCTTTATGAGCCACTGCTAGAGGAGTCCCTCCTTGCTCTGATATCTGCTCTGTTACTTTTCTAAACATTTTTAGAAGGCCTTTATCAAGCTTATCTTTAAGATAATTTTCTATTGATGAAATCGCCCCTTTTCTTACTTCAAGACTTTGGTAATTTATACCACTCATTCTTGTATATGCTGAGAAAGGTATGATTTCAGCTTCAGATATATCTACAGAGGATTGTTTAAACCCAAAACGCTGTTCTGCTAACTTAACTATAGATTTACCTTCTGGTGTTTCATCAACAAGTGAACTTAACCAAGCAGCATGCGCTAACTCATCTGGAGATGTTGCTCCTAAAGCAATAAAATCCGTAGCAAAGCGATTGCCTAGAGTTATCGTACCTGTTTTATCCAAAAGTAATAAATCAATATTCCCAGAAGACTCAACAGCTCGCCCAGATAATGCCACAACATTAAACTTTAGAAGTCTATCCATACCAGATATACCAATAGCTGACAGTAGGCCGGCTATTGTAGTTGGTATCAATGTCACAAAAAGTGCAATCAAAACAACAGCTGATAAAACTGTATTACTATACATTGCCATGCCATATAAAGAGCAAATAGCAAATATAAAGATTAGTGTTAATCCTGACAATAAAATAGTTAAGGCAATCTCATTTGGAGATTTAAGACGCTTTGCTCCCTCAACAAGTTCTATCATTTTATCCAAGAAGCTCTCACCTGGATTAGATGTAACTCTAACTTTGATAGCATCTGAAAGAACTTTTGTGCCTGTAGTCACAGCAGAATTATCAGAGCCGGCTTCTTTAACAACAGGTTCAGATTCACCAGTAATAGCAGATTCATCAATTGTTGCCATTCCTTCAATAACATCACCATCACAAGGAATTAGAGTATTTGCTTCAACAATGACAGTATCACCAATCTTTAAACTCTCTGCATCTACTTTTGTGACATTACCATCACTTTCAACTCTTAATGCAAAAAGCTTAGATTTTGCAGCTTTTAGAGTATCAGCCTGAGCTTTACCTCTTCCTTCAGCAATACCTTCAGCAAAGTTTGCAAATAATATTGTAAACCATAACCATATTACAACCTGTAATGTAAAGCCAATATCTTGTTTATGCACAATTTCTGAAACTAGATAGAGTGTACACAAAATAGTCACAACTTCGACACAGAACATTACTGGATTTTTGATCATCTGACGAGGATCACATTTTGTAAAAGACTTCTTTATAGCCGGAACTACAAGTTCTTTTGACAATAAATTAGGAGATTTTTTTGTACTCATAACTATCACCGATTAGAAATTTAAATTTAGTTGATCTAATATTGGTCCTAAGCTTAAAGCTGGGAATATAGTTAGGCCACCTATTAGCACTATTGTGAAAAACACTAAGACCGAGAAAATAAAACTAGTTGTATCAAGTGAGCTTATTTCACTCATTTGTGAACTACGTTTTTTCTTAACTAATGATCCTGCTAGCATCATTACAGCAAATATTACCCCAAAACGTCCAATAAGCATACTCAATGCTATTGTAATATTCAGATAGCTAGTATTTGCTGCTAAACCTGCAAAAGCACTACCATTATTATTAGATACTGAGATATAAGCATAAAGTATCTCTGAAAAACCATGCGCACCACTATTAGTTAATGCCTGATGCACACTTGGAATAACTGCTGCCAAACCTGTAAATACTAATACACAACATGGTGATATAAGTAGAGCAAACATTGTCCATTTCATATCATTAGCTTCGATACGCTTACCCAAAAAGCTTGGTGCTCTACCTATCATCAGTGATCCGATAAATACAGCTAACATCAAGAACATAAAGAAACCATAAAATCCAGCACCAATACCACCAAAGATAACTTCTCCAATAGCCATATTCAGCATCGCCATCATGCCACCTATAGCAGAGTAACTATCCATGACACTATTTACACCGCCATCTGAAGCAGATGTTGAAACAGTGTTATATAAAGTTGAGTTAAATATCCCAAAGCGAGTCTCTTTACCTTCCATATTTGATAAATGACCAACCTGACCATAGATATCTTGGATATTTTTGCTATGTAAAAAATCTAAGCCATGAAGCTCTGATATTGTCATAACCATTAGAGATATCACAAATAGTACTAACATTACTGCAAATATCATCCAACCTTGCTTGGTGTTGCCAACCCACTTACCAAAGGTATAAGTTAATGCCGCAGCTATAGCAAATATTGAAACCATCTGAATATAGTTTGTAATTATAGTTGGATTCTCATAAGGATGAGCAGAGTTTGCATTAAAGAAACCTCCACCATTTGTACCTAAAGACTTAATAGCTTCTTGTGATGCTATAGGTCCCTGAGCAATGATTTGATCACTACCAGCTAAAGTATGTACATGTAAATATGCCATAATGTTTTGTGGCACGCCTTGGAATATATATACAATAGCGATTATGATAGATATTGGCAGTAAAATCCAAAATATAGCTTTACCCAAATCATTCCAAAAGTTACCAACTTTATTAGCCTCATGCCTTGCTACAGACCTTATCAAGACTATTGCAACGCATAACCCAACTGCTGCTGAAACAAAGTTCTGGACAGCAAGGGCAAGCATCTGTGAGAAATAGCTAACACCTGTCTCACCACTATAGCTTTGCCAATTAGTGTTCGTAACACAACTTACAGCGGTATTAAATGCTTGAGAAAATCCCATTCCCTTAATTCCTTGCGGATTAAAAGGTAGTAGACCCTGCAAAAGTAATACCATAAAAACAAAGATAAACGCCATAATCGAAAAGCTTAGTAAACTAAAAAAATAACTTTTCGCTGATTGTTCTTTTTTTGAGCTCTCGCCAAGTATTAATAGATATACTCTTTGGAAAGGCTTTGCAAACCAATCAAGCCATGTTCTCTCATTATTAAATACTTTAAATATATAAGTTCCTAGTGGTTTAGTAATAATCACTAATGTAAATATAAAAACCACAAACAAAATAAAATTATAACTCATAGCTATACTCTCCTATAAGCTAAAATTTCTCTGGATATATAAGCGTAGCTGTCATATATATCGCCAAACTTATCATTGTAATTGCTGAAACAATAATCATATCAACCTCTTTAAACATATATTTTTTAGGAGATAGATTATAATTTCAAGTGATATAAAGATTCTATTATGAACTTTAGCAAAGGTATAAAAATTTTATAAAAATTAGTTACTTGCTTACAATTACTTTGAATTTAATTTGTTAAAGTCCACATTAGCTTGTTCAATCTTATTTTGATTTTCTTCTACCCAACGTATTATGTTTTTCGTATGAATTAGTAAAGATTTTCCAAGATCTGTAAGAGAATAAAAGACACTAGGTGGAACGGTAGGTTCAACCTCGCGAAATACTAATCCACATCTTTCTAGTTCTCTAAGCTTTAGCGATAATATTCTTGGGGATATTTCTCTAAGGTCTCTCTGAATCTGACTATATCTTTTAGTGCCATCTTCAAGTATTGATATTAATATAATACTCCATTTATCACCTATTAAACCTAAGATTTCTCTAAAAGGTTTACAAGAATCTTTAGAATATCCATCTTCAGTTACATTTTTGTTAGTAGCTATCATAGTTGTGCATTCTTGTTTTATTTGGTAAATACAGTGATAATTATAAGTGTATATTTTTTTAACCTCAGGCATGGAAATAAAATGAAAAAAGTACTACATATTAGATCAAGTATTAAAGAAGAAAATTCAGTTTCAAGAAAAATTGGTGATGATTTAATTAGCCATTTGAAAAGCAGTGACAAGGTGAAAGTTTCAGAGAGAGATCTTGTAGATAATTCTGTAGAACATATAAATCCAGACTTTATTAATGCCATGGCAAATAATAATCAGGATAGACTTGCTACCTCAAACAAGCTTATAGAAGAGCTTTTTGAAAATGATATTATTGTTATTGAATCGCCTATGTATAACTTTAGTATCCCTTCAACACTAAAATCTTGGATTGATAATATAATGATTGCAAGAAAAACATTCTTATATACACAGAATGGACCTGAAGGCTTAGTAAAAAATAAAAAAGCTATCCTTGTTCTTAGTAAAGGAAATATCTATAGTGAAGGAGCTGCAAAACCTTTAGATTTTCAAGAAAACTATTTAAAAACAATTCTTAATTTTATTGGTATAAATGATATAACTGTGATCTGTGCTGAAGGAGTTGATTTAAATGCTGAAACACGAGAAAAATCTTTAAAACAAGTTGAGCAACAAATAAAAGGTTTAACCCTTTAATAAATATAGAGAGTTGTATGAGGAAGTATATATCATTAGGAATATTAGCCACTCTAATACCTACAATATTATTAGCAAATAAACAAGATAATCCCGTACCAGAAATAATACCTAAATCTAATATTATCAAATGTAAATATAATGAAAAAAATGTTAACACTGTAATTGATTTTGAGAATGCTGTATTAAATGTAATATTTAATAAAGGTAGTGTAGATGAGGTCTCTAAATATTTAGGAAAAACATATATTCAACATTACCCTTCAGCAGAGGATGGACCAGATGGTTTAATTACCTATCTTAAAGGACTTGGTGATAAAAAAGTATTTACACGGGTTGAGACAAGAAAAGTATTTTCCTGTAATGATTATGTAATATTAGAAAATATTTTTTACTCATCAAAAAAAGATTTAGGAACAGCTGCAATTAACACATTTAGAGTAAAAGATGGAAAGATTATCGAACATTGGGAGCTTATGGAACCTATTCCAAAAGAAGCTAAAAATAATAATGGTATATTCTAGATCTCTATTTAGTTATGCCTTAGAATAATACTCTTTATTTCTTTTAATTTTTTTCTCTTCTGCAATAGCTACAAACATCATTAGCACGAAACATACAATCGCAGCTAAATATAATGCTATAAAAGTTCCATACCAACCATCAAATCCAAATAGACTAATTTTTTTATCGGCAATCATACCCAAGCCAAGTTTAGCAAAACTATCGCCTAGCAAGTAAGCAAAAGTACCTTTTATACCATCTGCTACTGCAATCCCCTGTTTTGGAACAAATCCCACAGCAGCTACACCTATAAGAAGCTGTGGCCCAAACACACAAAATCCTAAAAGAAACATAACCGTTAAATATACATACTGATTAGTAGCGGACTGATATAAGAAAATTAAGATGATAGTAGCTATAAGACATATAATGGCTGTCAATCCACGTCTACCATTAATAAGATCTGATAGTAATCCCCATAATAATGTCCCAGTTAAAGCTCCTGATTCAAATAATGCGTAACTCCATGCCGAAGTTTCTTTTGTAAAACCCAAAACTTCATGAGCGTAAACAGGTGACCATTGATCCACACCAATTCTAACTACATATAGAAAGACATTTGCAAAACACAAAACCCAGATTATCTTATTAAAAACCACATATTTCTTAAAAATTTCCCACTTTGAAATTTGTACTTTTTTAACATAAGCATCTTCTTCACTAATAGGTTCATCAAATATTTCTTCAACAGGTCCAAGACCATATGATTCAGGAGAGTCATTACCAACCCTCAATCCAATAAAACCAATAATCAAGCAAAGAACTGATGGAAATATAAACATACCAACCACATTACCATCAAAGACTACATGTGCCCCAAAAAGTGCTACAGCCGCAGCTAATGCTCCACCAATATTATGAGACATATTCCACAGTCCCAAAAAAAATCCTCTTCTATTTCTAGGCGTCCATTTAGTGATAGTAGAATAACTACAAGAGCCTCCCGGACTTTGAAAAAAACCACTCATAGCATAAAAGGCAATCATAAGAAATATACTATATGTACTACTGCCTAGGCTTAGGCCAAAGCCTATCATACATATTGCAGATAATATAAGCATAAAAGGCAATACTTGCTTAGTATTTTTACCATCAAAGTAATAAGTTGTCACAGTCTTACCAAGACCATAAGTAATTGAAAAACCCAAACCAATCAGTCCTAAATCAGTAAAAGAAAGACCATAATCTTGAATCATATCATTCTGAGCTATATTAAAATTCTTACGAATCATATACATACTAAGATAGCCTATAAATACGACTAAATATGATTTAATAAATTTATTTAACCAAATTTTCTTTCTTATTTCTTTAGATAATTCCATAGTAGGAATTCTTTGTTGCTCAAATATTTTTGACAGAATCATAGTACATAAGTTATAAATATAAATGTCAGGAGATTATAGATGAAAGTTGCTGTTTAATATAGGTGACATAAGTATTTAAATTTGTTAGTTATAAAAACACAAAGCCCCATATATTTATGAGGCTTTTTGTATTGCTTATCACGATAAGTCTTTGATATTTGAATAAGATGGCGATTACCTACTTTCACCTGGCCGGAGCC